>NZ_AKJM01000038.1 GCF_000282335.1 Pseudomonas sp. GM48 | reverse complement strand
AAGCCCGCTCCCACAGGGGGTTACTTGCAGACTTTGGCGATTGCCTCGGCCAGCAAATCCAGGCGTGTGGCGTCGATACCGGCCACGTTAGCGCGGCCGGAGTTGACCATGTACACGCTGTGATGCTCGCGCAGTTGCTTGACCTGTTCCGGCGTCAAGCCGGTGTAGGAAAACATCCCGCGTTGCACGCCGATGTGCGCAAAGCGCTCACGCAAACCGTGAGGCTCCAGCGCTTCGACCAGACCGCTGCGCAGTTGGGCAATACGCAGGCGCATGGCTTCCACTTCGTCAGCCCAGAGGTTTTTCAGCTCCGGATCGCCGAGGATGGTCGCGACCACGGCCGCACCGTGATCCGGCGGCGTCGACCACAGGTTGCGGGCGATGTTGGCCAGTTGGCTGCGGATGTCGGTCAGCTTGTCGGCGGTTTTCGCGCAGACAATCAGCGCGCCGGTACGGTCGCGGTACAGGCCGAAGTTCTTCGAGCACGAACTGGTGATCAGCAGTTCCGGCAACTCGGCGGCGAACAGCCGGGTCGACCAGGCATCCTGTTCCAGACCATCGCCGAATCCTTGATACGCGAAGTCGATCAGTGGCAGCAGTTCGCGCTTGCGTACGACCTCCAGCACCCTCTGCCAGTCATCCCGGGACAGGTCGAAACCGGTCGGGTTGTGGCAGCAGGCGTGCAGCAAAACCACGTCACCCTTGGGCGCTTCATTGAGCGCTGCCAGCATACCGTCGACGTCGAGACGGTTATCACTGCCGACGTAAGGATAGTGACTGACCTTGACCTTGGCTGCCGCGAAAATGCTTTCATGGATTGGCCAGGTCGGGTTGCTCAACCACACGCCACGCCCCGGCAGGCATTGGGCGATGAAGTCCGCGCTCAGACGCAAAGCACCCGTGCCACCCGGTGTCTGGGTGGCGCCGGCGCGTTGTGCGCCGATCAGTGTCGAGTCGGCACCCAGCACTAATTCATTGATTGCCTTGCCGAACGCCGGCTCGCCGTGACCACCGATGTAGGTCTTGGTGGACTGACGATCCACCAGGCGCTGCTCGGCAAGCTTCACCGATTCGAGAATCGGCGTCAGGCCCTGGGCGTCTTTGTAGACACCCACGCCCAAATCGAACTTGCGCGGGTTCGGGTCCTGCGCATAGGCCTCCATCAGGCCGAGGATCGGGTCGCCAGGCACTCGACCGATGGCGTCGAAATGCATTACTTGCGTCCCTCGGCGTCCTTGGCCACTTCGTCGGTGCGCGCGGCCATGATGAAGTCGTTGCGGTGCAGGCCCTTGATCGAGTGGCTCCACCAGGTCACGGTGACTTTGCCCCACTCGGTCAGCAGGCCTGGGTGATGGCCTTCAGCTTCGGAGATTTCACCAACGGCGTTGGTGAAGGCCAGTGCATGTTTGAAGTTCTTGAACAGGAAGACCTTTTCCAGCTGCATGATGCTGTCGCGTACTTCGATGTTCCAGTCCGGGATCTGCTTGATCAGGATCGGCAGTTCTTCATCGCTGACTTGTGGGGCGTCGGCGCGGCAGGCTTCGCAATGGGCTTGGTTCAAAGTGGACATGGTGTGTTTCCCGTAATCGAGTGTTTTTATATCGGTCGACAGTACCGTCACGCTAAACCAAAGCGACGGTGACTGACAGACTCACTTGTCAGCAAAAGTCGCGGATCACGCAGCCTTTGGCGGAAATTTCGGTGTGTGCAGACCCATCTGCATCGCTTGCTTGACCATGCCCATGATGTCTTCGTGGGCCAGGTCGAACAGGCGCTTGAGGTTCGGCAGAACGAAATACAGGGGTTGCAGGATGTCGATGCGGTAAGGCGTGCGCATGCATTCCAGCGGGTCGAAGGCTTGGTGTTCAGGCTCGTTCGACAGGCTGTAAACGGTTTCCTTGGGTGAAGACAGAATGCCGCCGCCGTAGATGCGCTGGCCTTGCGGGGTATCGACCAGGCCGAACTCGATGGTCATCCAGTACAGGCGCGCCAGGTACACGCGTTCTTCCTTGGACGCCTTGAGGCCGAGTTTGCCGTAGGTGTGGGTGAATTCGGCGAACCACGGGTTGGTCAGCAGCGGGCAGTGACCGAAGATCTCGTGGAAAATGTCCGGCTCTTGCAGGTAGTCCAGTTCTTCGCGGGTACGAATAAAGGTCGCCACCGGAAACTGCTTGCTGGCCAGCAATTCGAAAAAGGTCTGGAAGGGAATCAGTGCGGGAACCCGGGCAACCTGCCAGCCGGTGGTTTCACCGAGGACTTTGTTGATTTCGCCGAGTTGAGGAATGCGGTCGTGGGGCAGACCGAGTTTTTCGATACCGTCCAGGTACTCCTGGCACGCACGCCCTTCGATCACTTTCAGTTGGCGAGTGATCAGCGTGTTCCACACCGCGTGTTCTTCGGCGGGGTAGTCGATAAAACCTTGCGCATCGGGCTCGCGAGCCACGTATTGCGTCTGCTTCATGCTGCTCTCCTGCTAGGGGATTTCGTTCTTGTTATGTACTGCTATGGACCTAGAAATACCCCATGGATTGCACTGTTGCAGCAGGTGTTCGGCGTCACCGGGAGGAAAACTCCTCGATAATCGTAAAGTTTTCGTTACGAATTGGGCGTGGTCGCGCAGCTATTGAGATTTACCGGTTTGAAAAACCCTTTGCCTGTCACATAATCTTGACGACTATCTGAGCGCCTCGAAAGAAAAATGCGATCGAGCGCGCACCGCAATACCCCTGTGGGAGCGGGCTTGCTCGCGAAAGCGGTCTGTCTGATACATCAATGTTGGCTGTGCAGACGCCTTCGCGAGCAAGCCCGCTCCCACCTTTCGTGGGCAGGGCATCAACCTCAATCACTGCTTTTTCGGGCCTTTTTTATGCGTATCAAAGTCCACTGCCAGAATCGCATCGGCATCCTGCGCGACATTCTCAACCTGCTGGTGGAGTACGGGATCAACGTGGCCCGCGGCGAGGTGGGCGGTGAGCATGGCAATGCCATCTACCTGCATTGCCCGAACCTGATCAATATTCAGTTCCAGGCCTTGCGACCGAAATTCGAAGCGATTGCCGGGGTTTTTGGCGTCAAGCGTGTAGGGCTGATGCCTAGCGAGCGTCGGCACATGGAGCTCAATGCACTGCTCGGTGCGCTGGAGTTTCCGGTGCTGTCGATCGACATGGGCGGTTCCATTGTTGCAGCCAACCGTGCGGCGGCGCAGTTGTTGGGTGTGCGGGTCGACGAGGTGCCGGGGATTCCCCTGTCGCGGTACGCCGAAGATTTCGATCTGCCGGAACTGGTGCGCGCCAACAAGTCGCGGATCAACGGGCTGCGGGTCAAGGTCAAGGGGGACGTGTTCCTGGCCGACATCGCGCCGCTGCAGTCGGAACATGACGACAGTGAGGCCATGGCCGGTGCGGTGCTGACATTGCATCGCGCCGACCGGGTGGGCGAACGCATCTATAACGTGCGCAAGCAGGAATTGCGTGGCTTCGACAGCATCTTCCAGAGTTCTAAAGTGATGGCCGCCGTGGTGCGCGAAGCGCGACGCATGGCGCCGCTGGATGCGCCGCTATTGATAGAAGGGGAAACCGGCACCGGCAAAGAGTTGCTGGCGCGGGCCTGCCATTTGGCCAGTCCTCGCGGGCAGTCGCCATTGATGGCGCTCAATTGCGCCGGTCTGCCGGAGTCCATGGCCGAGACGGAATTGTTCGGTTATGGCCCGGGTGCCTTCGAAGGAGCGCGGGCCGAAGGCAAGCTCGGGCTGCTGGAGCTGACGGCGGGCGGTACGCTGTTTCTCGATGGCGTCGGGGAAATGAGCCCGCGCTTGCAGGTGAAATTGCTGCGCTTCCTGCAGGACGGTTGCTTCCGTCGTGTGGGCAGCGATGAAGAGGTCTATCTCGATGTGCGGGTCATTTGCGCGACCCAGGTCGACCTGTCCGAGCTTTGTGCGCGCGGCGAGTTTCGCCAGGATCTGTACCACCGCTTGAATGTGTTGTCGCTGCACATCCCGCCGTTGCGCGAATGCCTCGACGGTTTGACGCCGCTGGTGGAGCACTTCCTCGATCAGGCCAGCCGGCAGATCGGTTGTCCGCTGCCCAAACTCGCTCCGGCGGCCATGGAGCGACTCAGTCATTACCATTGGCCGGGTAACGTGCGGCAATTGGAGAACGTACTGTTCCAGGCGGTTTCCCTGTGTGACGGCGGTACGGTCAAGGCCGAACACATTCGTCTGCCGGATTACGGCGTGCGTCAGCCCCTTGGCGATTTTTCGCTGGAGGGTGGGCTGGACGAAATCGTCGGGCGTTTCGAAAAAGCCGTGCTTGAGCGGCTGTATTCCGAGCATCCGAGCAGTCGACAACTGGGCAAGCGCCTGGGGGTTTCGCATACCACCATTGCCAACAAGTTGCGCGATTATGAGGTGGGCAAAGACAACATCTGAGTCTCTGGCGAGCGAGCTTTTGTGGCGAGGGGGCTTGCCCCCGTTGGGCTGCGAAGCAGCCCCAAGTCATGCAATCAATTTCTGTCAGGTAAAACGCGTCAAATGGATTTGCGGCCGCTACGCGACCGAACGGGGGCAAGCCCTCTCGCCACAGAATAATGAGGTGAACTCTTGCCACCCACCGGCATGACACCGCCGGTTTTTCGTCTCTGATACAAATCACAAATCCCCCCTGAATCCTCAAAGTCCCCTGTTTGCCGGGCCTCGCGCCGCCAAAAACAAGTTGGTCTGCAAATTGCTTATGGCTCAGCAGTACAGCAGTGGGCGGCAAACGTCCGGCAGGCAGAGGAAAGAGTGTGGACAAGTACCTTTATGTGGCAATGACCGGCGCCAGCCAGAATGCACTGGCGCAAAAGGCTCATGCCAACAACCTCGCGAACATCTCCACCAACGGCTTCCAGAAAGACCTGGAGCAGGCCCGTTCGATGCCGGTGTTCGGTGACAGCTTTCCGGCGCGTGCGTTTGCCATGTCCGAACGCCCGGCCACCGACTTCTCCCCTGGCTCGCTGGTGGAAACCGGCCGCGACCTCGACGTTGCAGTTCAAGGTGGTGGCTGGATTGCCGTGCAGACGCCCGATGGCGGTGAAAGCTATGTGCGCACCGGCAGCCTGAACGTTGACGCCCTGGGCGTGCTGCGTGCCGGCAACGGCATGCCGGTCATGGGCAATGGCGGGCCGATTGCCGTGCCGCCCGAGCAGCAGATCGAAGTCGGTGAGGACGGCACCATCAGCATCCGTGCGATGGGCGAAGGTCCCCGGGTGATGGCTGAGGTCGACCGCATCAAGCTGGTCAACCCGGACCTGAAGAACATGACCAAGGGCCTGGATGGTTCGATCCATACCAAGGACGGCAAGCCGGCGCAGGCCGATGCCAACGTCAAGCTGGTGTCCGGGTTCCTCGAGTCGAGCAACGTCAATGCCGTGGAAGAGATGACCTCGGTACTGGCCTTGTCCAAGCAGTTCGAGCTGCACATCAAAATGATGAACACCGCCAAAGACGATGACCAGGCCATGGCTCGGGTCTTGCAGATCAGCTAATTACCAGAACGTCGCGCCGTAAAACAGGCGCACGAGGAGAATCGAATGCTTCCGGCTCTATGGGTTGCCAAAACAGGTCTGTCCGCCCAGGACACCAACCTGACCACCATTTCCAACAACCTGGCCAACGTGTCGACCACGGGTTTCAAACGTGACCGCGCCGAGTTCCAGGACCTGCTCTACCAGATCAAGCGTCAGCCAGGCGCCCAGTCGACCCAGGACAGCGAACTGCCGTCGGGTCTGCAACTGGGTACCGGTGTGCGCATCGTCGGCACCCAGAAAAACTTCACCGCCGGCAGTCTGCAAACCACCGAGCAGCCACTGGACATGGCCATCGACGGTCGTGGTTTCTTCCAGATCCTGCAACCGGACGGCACTACGTCCTACACCCGCGACGGTACGTTCCACCTGGACTCCAACGGCCAGATCGTGAATGCCAGCGGCTTTGCCCTGGAGCCGGCGATTGTCATTCCGAACGATGCGCAGACCTTCACGGTCGGTCGCGACGGCACCGTGTCCATCACCGTTGCCGGCAACCCGGCAGCCCAGGTGATCGGCAACCTGCAAACCGCTGACTTCATCAACCCGGCGGGCCTGCAGGCAGTGGGCAACAACCTGTTCCTGGAAACCGCCGCCAGTGGCGCGCCGCAAGTGGGTACGCCGGGCCTGAACGGTTTCGGCACCACCCTGCAGAACACCCTGGAAACGTCCAACGTCAGCACCGTTGAGGAGATGGTCAACATGATCACCACCCAGCGCGCCTACGAGATGAACTCCAAGGTGATCTCCACCGCCGACCAGATGCTCTCGTTCGTAACGCAGAATCTGTAATCAAGTCTATGAGGCGGCCATGAGGCTGCCTGCAACACCGTGAGGTAGGGTCATGAATCGCTATGTATCTGTTCTGGCACTGAGTGGGATCGCCGCGCTCGCAGGTTGCGTGCCTGCGACGCCCAAGCCCAATGACCCTTACTACGCTCCGGTGTTGCCGCGCACGCCGTTGCCGGCGGCCGCGAACAATGGCTCGATCTACCAGGCCGGTTTCGAACAGAACCTCTACAGTGACCGCAAGGCGTTCCGGGTCGGTGACATCATCACCATCACCTTGAACGAAAAGACCCAGGCCAGCAAAAACGCCAACTCGCAAATTGGCAAGAACAGCAAGACCAGCATCGGCCTGACTTCGCTGTTCGGCTCCACCCCAAACACCAACAACCCGTTTGGCAGTGGCGATCTGAGTATTGACGCCAGCTACGAAGGCGACCGCGCCACCAAGGGCGACAGCAAGGCGGCGCAGGGCAACACCCTGACCGGCTCGATCACCGTGACCGTCGCCGATGTGTTGCCCAACGGCATCATCGCGGTGCGCGGCGAGAAGTGGATGACCCTAAACACCGGTGACGAGCTGGTACGGATTGCCGGCCTCGTTCGCGCCGATGACATCGCCACCGATAACACCGTGTCGTCGACCCGTGTCGCCGATGCGCGCATCACCTACTCGGGCACCGGTTCGTTTGCCGATGCGAGTCAGCCAGGCTGGTTCGACCGTTTCTTCCTCAGCCCGCTGTTCCCTTTCTAGGTGGCTTTTTTGGTGAGCAAGTTGAACTTCAAGCACCTGATCGCAGCTGCGCTGTTGATGTCCTTTTCGCTTGGTGCTCAAGCCGAGCGCCTGAAGGACATCGCCAGCATTTCCGGCGTGCGCTCCAACCAACTGATCGGTTACGGCCTGGTGGTCGGGCTTAACGGCACCGGTGACCAGACGACGCAAACCCCGTTCACCCTGCAGACCTTCAACAACATGCTCTCGCAGTTCGGCATCAAGGTGCCGCCGGGTTCGGGCAACGTGCAGTTGAAGAACGTTGCGGCGGTGTCGATCAGTGCCGATTTGCCAGCGTTCGCCAAGCCGGGTCAGCAGGTCGACATCACCGTTTCGTCCATCGGCAACTCCAAGAGTTTGCGCGGTGGCACCTTGCTGCTGACGCCACTCAAGGGTATCGATGGCAACGTCTACGCGGTCGCCCAGGGCAACCTGGTGGTTGGTGGTTTCGATGCCGAAGGTCGCGACGGCTCGAAGATCACCGTCAACGTTCCGTCGGCCGGTCGCATCCCTGGTGGTGCATCGGTGGAGCGTGCGGTTCCGAGCGGTTTCAACCAGGGCAACAGCCTGACGCTGAACCTCAACCGTTCCGACTTCACCACCGCCAAGCGCATCGTCGACAAGATCAACGACATGCTCGGCCCTGGTGTGGCCCAGGCCATCGACGGCGGTTCGATTCGCGTTACCGCGCCGCTCGATCCGAGCCAGCGGGTCGACTATCTGTCGATCCTCGAAAACCTCGAAATCGATCCGGGCCAGGCAGTGGCGAAAGTCATCATCAACTCCCGGACCGGCACCATCGTGATCGGCCAGAACGTCAAGGTTTCCCCGGCCGCTGTCACCCACGGCAGCCTGACCGTGACCATCACCGAAGACCCGATCGTCAGCCAGCCGGGCCCTCTGTCCAATGGCACGACGGCGGTGGTGCCACGTTCGAAAGTCAATGCCCAGCAGGAAGCCAAGCCGATGTTCAAGTTCGGCCCGGGCACCACCCTCGACGAGATCGTGCGTGCGGTGAACCAGGTCGGCGCGGCACCGGGTGACTTGATGGCCATCCTCGAAGCGTTGAAGCAGGCCGGCGCCCTGCAAGCCGACCTGATCGTGATCTGAGGACGGCCATCGTGGATATGCGCAAGAGCGGTCTGGTCAGCAGCAGCGATTCGGGCTCCTACTCGGACCTCAATCGTCTGAATCAGCTGAAGGTCGGCGACAAGAACAGCGATGGCAACATGCGCAAGGTGGCGCAGGAGTTCGAATCGCTGTTCCTCGGGGAGATGCTCAAGTCGATGCGCTCGGCCACTGAAGCGCTGGGGCAGGACAATCCGATGAACACGCCAGCGGCCAAGCAGTACCAGGAAATGTACGACCAGCAGTTGGCCGTTTCCATGTCCCGCGAGGGCGGTGGTATCGGCCTGGCTGACGTGCTGATGCGCCAGATGTCGAAGAACAAACCGCTGGCGCCGGGTGAAGCCGCCGCCGCGTCGCTCGCCAAACAAGAGGCCGCCAAGGCTGCCGTGCAAACGCCGGTGGCGGCAGGCACGGCGGCAATCAACGGACCGCTGTCGCGGGTCAATGGGCAGCGTCCGTTGTGGGCTTCGCGCTCGGTCCATGCGCCGCAAGAGGCGGGTGAGGGTGGTCATCGCAATGACATGGCGCTGATCAACCAGCGACGCCTGGCATTGCCGCCGAAGCTGGCTGATCGACTGTTGGCCGGGCTGGTGCCTTCGGCGACGACCGCTGCCACGACGATCAACAAAACACCGTTGCCAGAGCGCACGACGCGCACCGGCTCGGGGCCGCTGTACAACGGCGACTGGCTGGCGAACGCGCAGCAGGCTTCCTCCCCGGGCATGCAGATTTACGGTCGCGCCATGGCACAGATTCCGCTGGCGCCAGCGAAGAAAGTCTTCAGTTCCGCCGACCAGTTCGTCAACACCATGTTGCCGATGGCCAAGGAAGCGGCGGCGCGGATTGGTGTCGATCCGCGTTACCTGGTGGCCCAGGCGGCCTTGGAAACCGGTTGGGGCAAATCGGTCATGCGCCAGCAGGACGGCAGCAGCAGCCACAACCTGTTCGGCATCAAGGCCGGCAGCAGTTGGCAGGGTAATTCGACGCGGGCGATCACCAGCGAATTCAGGAACGGGCAGATGGTCAAGGAGACGGCCGAGTTCCGTTCCTACGACTCCTACAAGGACAGTTTCCATGACCTTGTGACTTTGCTGCAGACCAATAATCGCTATCAAGATGTCGTGAAGTCGGCCGATAACCCAGAACAGTTTGTACGCGAGTTGCAGAAGGCCGGTTACGCAACCGACCCGGACTACGCAAGCAAGATTTCGCAGATAGCCAAGCAGATGACGAGTTACCAGAACTACGCTGCGGCGGGCGTTTCCACCACGCCTTTATAGGCACAAGGTATAAGGTCTGAATCATGAGTTTGCTCAATATCGGGATGTCGGGGCTGAGTGCTGGCCATAACTCGTTGGTGACGACCGGCAACAACATTGCCAACGTCGACACCGCCGGGTACTCGCGCCAGCAATCTGTGCAGAGCACCAAGGGCTCGATTCAGTACGGCAACGTGTTCATCGGCACCGGCACGACGCTGGCCGATGTGCGTCGCGTGTATAACGCCTACCTCGATTCGCAGCTGCGTACCGCCACTTCGCTCAACAGTGAAGCAGCGTCGTACAACGCTCAGGCCACTCCGCTGGACGCCACGCTTTCCGATACCAACACCGGGCTGACCGGTGTGCTGCAAAAGTTCTTCACATCGATGCAAGGCGTTGCGACTTCGGCCACCGACGACACGTCCCGCCAGTCAGTGCTGACCGGTGCCCAGGCCCTGTCCAGTCGCTTCAATTCGATTGCCAAGCAGTTGAACGACCAGAACACCAACCTGAACGGCAGCCTGGGGGACATGGCGGACCAGGTGAACAAACTGTCCTCCACGATTGCCACGCTCAACCAGAAGATTTCCGAACTCTCCACCGGCACTAACCAGCCAAACGATCTGCTCGATTCGCGCAACGAAGCCGTGCGCCAACTCTCCGGGCTGGTCGGTACCCAGGTAGTCGAACGGGGCAACAGCTACGACATCTACATCGGCAGCGGTCAGCCACTGGTGGTCGGCAACACCACCAATACGCTGCAAACCGTACCGGGCAAGGATGATCCATCGCGCATGGCGCTGCAGCTGAACCGTGGCTCCAGCACCATCGACGTGACCTCGGTGATCAGCGGCGGTGAAATCGGTGGTCTGCTGACTTACCGCAAGGAAGTGCTCGACCCTTCGCTCAATGAGCTGGGGCGCGTGGCACTGGTGGTTGCTGACCAGATCAACAGCCAGCAGGCGCAGGGCATCGACAAGAACGGTGATTTCGGCGCGGCGATCTTCAACAACATCAACAGTGCCGCCCTGGTCAGCCAGCGCAGCATTGCGGCGGCGGGCAACAGTGCCGGCTCCGGCAACCTGGATGTCACCATCAAGGACACCGGCAAGCTGACCAGCAGCGACTATCAGGTGACGTTCACCAGCGCGACCAACTACACCGTCAAGCGCTCCGATGGCACCGACATGGGCGCGTTCAGCACCACGACGACCCCGGCTCCGGTGATCGACGGCTTCAGCCTGAACCTCAACGGTGGTGCACTGAGCGCCGGCGACTCGTTCAAGGTGACGCCGACCCGTGGCGCAGCGGCCAGCATCCAGGCTGTGCTCACCGACCCGAAAAAAATCGCGGCGGCAGCACCGTTGACCGGCGTGACCAATGCCAACAATACCGGCACTTACACCCAGCCGACACTGACCAGCACCATCGATATCTACAACCCGGCGGCCCAGGCGGAAATGCAGACCGCGCTCAAGTACTCGACGCCGGTCAAACTGGTGTTCGGGGCGGCCAGCGGCGGTAGCCAGAACTACAACATGGTCGATGCCAAGGGCAACTCGATCGGCACCGGCACCATCGTTCCCGGCCAGAGCAACACCCTGAACCTGAAGGTGGGCATGGTCGATGCCAGCGGTGCTCCGGTCATGGACACCAGCGTCACGCCGGCCGTGCAAAAGACATTCACGGTGCAGACCACGGTCGGCGCCACGCCAGCCAGCGGCGAAAGCTTCACCATCAACCTGACCGGTGCGGCGTCCTCGGACAACCGCAACGCTCAGGCGCTGGTGGGCCTGCAAACCAAACAGACCGTAGACACCGGCACGGCGAGCAAGGGCATCAGCCTGACCGATGCCTACAACAAGCTGGTGACCAACGTCGGCGCCAAGGCTGCCCAGGGCAAGTCCGACAGCGACGCCACCACGGCGATCCTGGCCAACGCCAAAGGTGCACGGGATTCGAACTCCGGGGTCGACCTGGATGAAGAAACCGGCAACCTGGTCAAGTACCAGCAGTACTACACCGCGTCTTCGCAGATCATCAAGGCTGCGCAGGAAATTTTCACCACGCTGATCAACAGCCTTTAAGGAGTCGTAATTCATGCGCATTTCCACCGCCCAGTATTACGAAATCACCGCTGCCAACTACCAGCGCAACTTCAACAAGGCCATCGCGACCAGCAACGAAGCCAGCAGCCTGACCCGCATCAACACCGCCGCCGATGATCCGATCGGTGCCGGTCGTTTGCTGCAGCTGGGTCAGCAGAGCGCGATGCTTGAACAGTACGGTACCAACATCCAGAGCACCAAGAGTGCCTTGGGCCTGCAGGAAACGACGCTCAGCTCCATCGGTACCGCTTTGCAGCGCGCCAAGGAGCTGGCCCTCGCCGCCAGCAACGGCATTGCCACCGACGCGGACCGCAAGGCTTATGCGTCGGAGTTGGGCCAGATCCAGCAACAAGTGCTGGGCCTGATGAACTCCAAGGACGCGAACGGCAACTACCTGTTCTCCGGTTCGAAAACCGACACCGCGCCTTACTCGCAGAACTCGGACGGCACCTACAGCTACAACGGTGACCAGAGCACCATCGACCTTGGCATTGGCGATGGCATGACGGTCGGGACCAACACCACTGGCTGGGATGCGTTCCAGCAGACGATCAATACTGGTCGCACCCAGACCACCATGACCGCTCCGGCGGTGGATGACGGTCGCGTGGTGCTGTCCAACGGTACGGTTGGCACCAGCTCTACCTACAACGCGAAGTTCACGGGCGGCCAGCCGTACACCGTCAGTTTCCTCAGCAGTACCCAGCTGAAGATCACCGACTCGCTGGGTAACGACGTGACTGCCGAAGCCAGCCAGAATGGCGTCGTCAGCAACGCCAACGGTGCCAACCAGACGGTCAGTTTCCGTGGTGTCGACCTGAAGCTGAACATCAACCTCAAGTCCGGTGATACCAACCCGGATGCGGTGATCGCCGGTCACAGTTTCAATCTGTCTTCCACCCCGGATACCTTCAACACATCGCGCAGCGCTGGTAACGCGTCGACCGCGGTCATCACCGGTTCCAGCGTGACCAACCCGACGGCGTACACCAACGCCTTTCCGTCGGGCGGGGCGATTCTCAAGTTCACCAGCGCCACCAATTTCGATCTGTATGCGGCCCCGATCACCGCCGACAGCCAGCCGGTGTCGTCGGGCACGGTCTCGGGCGGCAACGCCACTGCTGCGGGCGTGACGTTTGCCTTGGGCGGCGGCGCGCCGGCGTCCGGCGACCAGTTCGTGATTCAGTCCAACAACCATCAGACCCAGAACGTGCTCGACACCCTGGGCCAGATGATCACCGCTCTGAACACGCCGATCGACAGCGATCCAGCGGCCAAGCAGAAGTTTCTGGGCGCCATGGAGTCGGGAATGGGCAACATCGACAGCGCGGCCGACCAGATCGGCTCGGCCATCACCACGATTGGTGCACGCGGTCAGGCACTGGACAACCAGACCGCGACCAACGAAAGCCTGACCCTGGCGAACAGTGCGAGCCAGTCGTCGATTCGCGATTCGGACCCGGCCGAAGTCATGACTCGCCTGACCTTGCAGCAGACCATGTTGCAGGCCGCGCAGCTGGCGTTCAGCAAGATTTCCCAGTTGGGCCTGTTCAACAAGATCTGACGCTGGTCGGGCGCGCAGGCGCCCGATTGCCTTGCCCCTTCAGTATTTATCGTCTTTTTTGCGGTAACAAAGGGCTCGCTTTTCAGGGCGGGCTCGCGCCGCCTGTGAGCCCGCCGTGAATTCACTCCCGCTTGTCAGCCTGGTCATTCCTGCCTTCAATCCGCGCTTCTTCGGTCGTGCCTTGCACACGGCTGTGAGTCAGAGCTACGGCAATCTGGAGATCATCGTTTGCGATGACAGTCGCGGTCACGAGATCGAGGACATCGTTGCGTCGGTGGTCGAGCAGGGCGTGACCGTACGTTATGTGCGAAATCCGCGAACCCTGGGGCTGGTGGGTAACCTGCAGGCCTGCCTGGAGCAGGCGCAAGGCGAGTACATCAAGTTTCTTTGTGATGATGACCAGTTGTTTTCGGCCTGCATCGAGCGCCAGGCCCAGGCGCTTATCGAATGCGCTGACGTCAATCTGGTCGTAGCCCAGCGGCTGCTCTGGGATGCCGACGACATGCCGCTGCCTTCGCGCCTCGAAAACACCCCGCTTTCCCCGGTGGGCGGGGTGTTCAAGGGCGAGGACCTGCTGGCGATTTTCGAAAACTTCCCGGTCAACATCCTCGGTGGCTTCAGTAACGCGATGTTCCGTCGGGCTGACGTGCTCGAACTGTTCCCGGCATTGACTCAGCCCGGCCATTGCTTTGTCGCGACCCTCGATTTCGCCTTGTACATCTGCCTGATGCGGCGCGGCAATCTGGCGGTGTCCAATCACGTGCTCGGGGTCGAGCGCCTGTACCCGGAGCGTTTGAGCGGCCAGCAGTCGATGAAAGATGCGGCCGAAACCGAGCGGCAATGGCTGTCGCAGATGCTCAAGGCGCGTAGTGGCGAATCTGCGCCGGCGCAGGGCTGGGTACGTTATCTGCCACTGACCCGGGTGGACGAGTCGCCGCGGGTTTGGGAGGAGTTGCCGCTGAGCCGGACCCTGGGTACAAAACAGACCACCCAGGACTGGCATGTCGGCATCGCCAGTGTCAGTTTTGCGCAACTGTATGCCCAATGGCTGGCGTGCCGCACGCTCACCGACGGTCAGCGCGAGCTGCTGGCGGACACGCTTGAAGCCTGGCCGACCAGACCCAAAATCGTTCCGATCATCATCGATGAGCAAGGCAGCCGTTCGGCGCTGGAGCTCACGCTGCAATCGCTGGCGGATCAGGATTACGCCCCTGAATTGACGCTGGTGCTGTCGGCATCCTGTACGCAAGCCGAGCTGGACGAACGTGTTTTCCGCTTGCCATTGCAGGACGACTGGCAGCAGCAGATCAACGCCCTGTTACCGCAACTGGAAGGTATTGGCTGGTTCTATCTGCTGCGTGCCGGTGATCGTCTGGTGGCGCCGGCCTTGCTGATCATGGCCGAGCGAATCGCACTGTCACGCACGCTGAGCTGCCTGTACAGCGACGAAGGTGGGCTGCATCAGGGGGAGTCGGCCGAGCCTGCATTCAAGCCGGACTTCAACCTGGACCTCATGCGCAGCTACCCCTATGTGGGGCGAGCGTTGGCATTCGAGCGCGAGCAGTTCCTGGCGCTGGGCGGATTCGATTCGGTATACGGCGAACTGGCGCCACACGATGTGTTGTGGCGCATGGTCGAGCGTAGCGGCACGCACGTGGTCGGGCACATTTCGGAGGTGCTGCTGGAGTCGGCGTTCGACCTGACCAAATGGCTGTCGCTGCCGGAAGTGGTGGACACCAATCCGCGCCTGCTTGAGGCGCATTTGCATCGCCTGGGTGTTGCCCACGACATTCGCCAGGGCAGTTCGGCGCTGCTCAATCGGATCGACTATCACCATGGTGATCGGCCGCTGGTGTCGATCGTTATCGTCAGTAAAGATCAGACCCTGGCACTGCAACGCTGTGTCGAGAGCCTGCTGGAGAAAACGGCCTACGGCGAATACGAGTTGCTGTTGGTGGACAACGGCAGCGAGAGCGTCGAAGCGCTTGAGTGGTTCGCCGGTATGGCGCAGATGGGCAGCGACCGAATCCGGGTGTTGCGCTGTGCGTTGCAAGGCAATGCGGCGGCGGTGCGCAATTTCGCCGTGCGGCAGTCTGCTGGCGATTACGTCCTGATGCTCAATCCTTACACGGTGATTACTCAGGCTGAATGGCTGGGCGAATTGCTCAACCATGCACAACGTCCTGAAGTCGGCGTGGTGGGGGCCAAGCTGTTCAACCCCGATGGCCGCGTGCTGCATGCCGGCCTGATTCTCGGGTTGCAAGGGCCGGCCGGCGTGCCGTTCCATGGCGAGATGCTGCACGCAGCAGGCTACATGTACCGCTTGCAGGTCGCCCACAATTTCAGTGCCGTCGGCGGCGATTGCCTGATGGTGCGCAAGGCGGTCTTTGATGCAGTCGGTGGCCTGGATGAGCAGGGCCTGGCGCAGTCCCTCAATGAGGTGGACTTGTGCCTGCGCGTCGGCCAGGAAGGTTATCTGGTGGTCTGGACGCCTCACGCCCAACTGGCATTGGGTGCGCAACCGGCGGTGGTTGCGCAAGAAGGTGACCAGACCCGGAGCGAACAGGAGCAGGAGGTTTTCTATAAACGCTGGCTGCCGATCGTGGCCCGTGATCCGGCCTACAACACCAACCTGGCGTTACAGGGATTGGGCGGGGCAAGCTTCAGTCTCGAGCCGGGTTTGCGCTCCGGCTGGACTCCGTTTTCCAAGGCTCAGTTGCCGAAGATTCTCGCGTTGCCGGTCAACGCATCCGCCATCGGCCATTACCGGGTCACGCAACCGCTGATTGAGCTGGAGGCGGCCGGCAGGGCGCAGGGGCGCATTCATTACAATCTGCCGACCATCATCGAAGTCGAGCGCCATTCGCCTGACGTGATCATCTTGCAGGGGCGCTATTCCGAAGGGCCGATCAACGAAATCCCGAGCCTGCAAAAATACTCCAGCGCACGACGTATCTATGAGCTGGATGACTTTGTGATCAACGTTCCACACCGCAATGCGCATATCCGCAACATGCCGGGCAAGGACGAAATGGAGAAGCTGGTGCGGCGCGCCATCGGCATGTGCGATCGCGTGGTGGTCTCCACCGAGCCGCTGGGTAACGCGCTGTCGGACATGCATCACGACATTCGCGTGGTGCCCAACATGTTGGCGTCGCACTTGTGGACCGACCTGCGTAGTCAGCGCCGCACGTCGAAAAAGCCTCGGGTCGGCTGGGGGGGCGGCACCAGCCATCATGGTGACCTGGCGGTCATTGCCGATGTGGTCCGCGAATTGGCCAATGAAGTCGACTGGGTATTCTTCGGCATGTGCCCGGACGACTTGCGCCCGTACATGCATGAGTTTCACGGGGTGATCGGGCTGGATGTCTACCCGGCCAAACTGGCCAGCCTGAACCTGGATCTGGCATTGGCGCCGTTGGAGTTCCACATCTTCAACGATTGCAAGAGCAACCTGCGTCTGCTGGAGTATGGCGCTTGCGGGTACCCGGTGATCTGCACCGACACCGAGGCCTATCGCGGCTACCTGCCGTGCACCCGGATCAAAACCAACTCTACGGATGAATGGCTGCAGGCGATCCGCATGCACCTGACCGATCCGGACGCCAGCTATCGCATGGGCGATGAGTTGCGTGAGATCGTGCTGCGTGACTACGTGTTGCGCGGCGACAATTTGCGTTATTGGGAGAATGGCTGGCTGGCGGACTGACCGTCGCACATTGATCCCGACCCGGCAGGCGACGATGAGTCGCCTGCCTTTTTTTTGCCGCCAGACTTTGCAATCACCGTTGAAGATACCCGCCAGGCTTTGCCCGGTAGCGGATTGAAAGAGCTGGCGCGTTTCCTGCAAGTCCCCCTTATATCGCCATAAAACGAGCACTTCCGGTGAGTCCGGATGCGCCCTGAACGGCGGCAGGTTTAACCCAGATGGCCCGCAAAAGCTTGATACAGCTTGGCTGAGCCCTGTGACGAACAAGAGGGGAAGGGATGAAGGCAGTTATTTTGGCGGGTGGCCTGGGTACGCGGATCAGCGAGGAGTCGCACCTCAAGCCCAAGCCGATGATCGAGGTCGGCGGCAAGCCAATTCTCTGGCACATCATGAAACAGTATTCCGCTCATGGAATCCACGATTTCGTGATCTGCCTTGGCTACAAGGGCTATGCGATCAAGGACTTCTTCGCCAACTATTTCCTGCACACCTCCGACGTCACGTTCGACATGTGCAACAACCGTATGGATGTTCACCAGAACTACAGCGAGCCATGGCGCGTCACGCTGATCGACACCGGCGAAGAGACCATGACCGGCGGCCGGTTGCGCCGTGCCCGCCGCTACCTCGAAGACGAACAGGCGTTCTGCTTCACCTATGGCGACGGCGTGTCGGACCTCAACATCGGTGCGTTGGTTGATTTTCATCTCAAGCACGGAAAACTGGCGACCGTCACCGCGGTACAACCGCCAGGCCGCTACGGCGCGCTCAATCGCGATGGCGACAATGTCCTGGGCTTCACTGAAAAACCTCGTGGCGATGGTGGCTGGATCAACGGCGGGTTCTTTGTCCTGTCGCCCAAGGTGCTGCCGTTGATCGACGGCGACGAGACCTCTTGGGAATCCGGCCCGCTGGATGGCCTGGCCGAGCGCGGCGAACTCATGGCGTTCCAGCACGACGGTTTCTGGCAACCGATGGATACCCTGCGGGACAAAAATCATCTGGAAGCGTTGTGGCAGAGCGGGGAGGCCCCATGGAAGCAATGGGACTGAGCCCGCAATTCTGGCGCGGCAAGCGGGTGCTGGTCACCGGCCATACGGGTTTCAAGGGCAGTTGGCTGACGTTGTGGCTGCAAAGTATGGGTGCCGAGGTCAGCGGGTTTTCCCTCGATCCGTCCACCGAACCGAGCCTGTTCGAACTGGCGCGGGTGCATGAGGGCATCAATGATCAGCGCGGTGACCTGCGTGACCTGGGGGCCTTGCTGGAACTGATCGCTGAAACCCGACCGGAAATCGTCCTGCACCTGGCGGCCCAGCCGTTGGTGCGCGAAGGTTACCGCGACCCGTTGGGCACCTACTCCAGCAACGTCATGGGCACGCTCAACCTGCTCGAGGCGATCCGGCAGGTCGGTGGTGTGCGTGCCTGTGTGCTGGTGACAACCGACAAGGTCTACGCCAATCAGGAATGGCTGTGGCCGTACCGCGAAAACGAAGCGTTGGGCGGTCACGATCCTTACAGCAGCAGCAAGGCCTGCTGCGAACTGCTGGCGCAATCCTATGCCGCTTCGTTCTTTGCGCCTGAAAAGTACGTCGAGCATGGCCTGGCGTTGGCCACGGCCCGTGCCGGCAACGTGCTTGGCGGCGGCGATTTCGCTCCGGAGCGGTTGATTCCCGACGTGCTGCGGGCGTGGTCGGCGGATGAGCCCGTGACCTTGCGCTATCCGCAGGCGGTGCGCCCATGGCAGCACGCCCTGGAACCGTTGGCCGGGTATCTGCAACTGGCTGCCGGGCTGTATGAGCAAGGCCCGAAATTCGCCGGGGCGTGGAATTTCGGTCCCGGTGAAGCGGACATGTGCAGCGTCGGCGAAGTGGTCGAGTTGCTCGCCGGTCGCTGGCCGCAAGCGCGCGGCCTACGCATCGAACCGAGCGATATGCATGAGGCCGGCCTGTTGCGCCTGGACAGCAGCCGCGCCCGTCAATTGCTGGGTTGGCAACCACGCTGGTCGTTGCGGCAGTGCCTGACCCAGACCCTGGATTGGCATCTGGCGTGGCAGAACGGCGATGACATGCGCGCCATCAGCCTGGCGCAATTGAACCTGTACCGAGGCGCGTTGTGAGCGAATTTCTGTTGAAGGCGCTGCCGTTGAACGGGTTGTTCAGCGTCCAGCACAAACGCTTCGAGGACGAGCGCGGGCACTTTTCCCGGTTGTTTTGCGAAGGCAGTCTCAGTGCGTTTGGCCAGGCGTTTCATATTCGCCAGATCAATCACTCCTGCACCCGCGAACGCGGCAGCGTGCGTGGCCTGCATTACCAGAATGCCCAAGCGCCGGAAGCCAAATTGATCACCTGCCTGCGCGGTGAAGTTTGGGATGTCGCGGTGGATTTGCGTCCCGACTCCGAGACCTTTCTGCATTGGCACGCCGAACATCTGCGTGCCGGCGATGGCCGCAGTCTGTTGATTCCGGCCGGATTCGCCCATGGTTTCCAGACCCTGAGCGCCGATGCCGAGCTGCTTTACCTGCACAGCAATGACTACACGCCGGAGCATGAGGGCGGGTTGTCGGTGCTCGATCCACGGCTGGCGATTGCCTGGCCGTTGCCTGTCAATAATCTGTCGGTGCGCGATGCCAGTCATCCAGCGCTCGATGAACACTTCGCCGGAGTGCGTCTATGAACTGCCGTGGTTGCGCCGCTGCGTTGACCCTGCCGCTGATCGACCTGGGCACCTCGCCGCCGTCCAACGCCTACGTGCGTGTCGATCAGTTGGAGCAGGCCGAACACTGGGTGCCGTTGAAGGTTGCCGTGTGCCAGCAGTGCTGGCTGGTGCAAACCGAGGACTACACCAGTGCCGACAGCCTGTTCGATGCCGAGTACGCCTATTTCAGTTCGTTCTCCAGTACCTGGCTGGCCCATGCCGAGCAGTATGTTGGTGAGATGGTCGAGCGCTTCGGCCTGACCACCGACAGCCGCGTAGTGGAAGTGGCTGCCAACGATGGTTACCTGTTGCAGTACGTAGCCAGGCGCGGCATCCCTTGCCTGGGTGTCGAGCCGACCCGCAGTACCGCGCAAGCGGCGCGGGAAAAAGGCCTGGAGATTCGTGAGCTGTTTTTCGGTCGCGACACCGCCGCGCAGTTGAAAAGCGAAGGCTGGGGCGCCGACCTGATGGCCGCCAACAACGTGTTGGCCCACGTCCCGGATATCAACGATTTCCTTGGCGGTTTCGCGACGTTGCTCAAACCGGCGGGCGTGGCGACTTTCGAATTCCCGCAGTTGCTGGCCCTGATGGCCGGCCAGCAGTTCGACACGCTGTACCACGAGCATTATTCCTACCTGTCGCTGACCGCTGTGCAGACGTTGTGCGAGCGCAATGGCCTGCAAGTGTTCGACGTCAGTCAGCTCACAACCCATGGCGGTTCGCTGCGGGTGTTCGTTCAGCGGCTGGACGGCGAACGTCGCAACGTGCAACCGGCGGTTCAGCAACAGCTGCAGGCCGAACTCGCCGCCGGGGTGAAAACCCCGGAGTACTACGCGACCCTGGCGCCCGCCGCCGAGCGCATCAAGCATGACCTGCTGCGTTTTTTGTTGCAGGCCAGGGCCGATGGCAAGCGCGTAGTCGGCTACGGCGCAGCCGCCAAGGGCAACACCCTGCTCAACTACGCCGGGGTCAAGCCGGATCTGCTGGCCTGGGTTGCCGATGCCAACCCGCACAAGCAAGGCAAGTACCTGCCCGGTAGCCGCATTCCGATCGTGTCGCCAGCACAGATCGACCTCGAAAAACCGGACTACGTGCTGGTACTGCCGTGGAACCTGCTGGATGAGATCACCCAGGCCTTTGCCGGCATTCGTGCATGGGACGGTCGTTTTGTCATTGCCATTCCCGAGTTGATCATTCGATGAGCCGAATTCATTACACCAAGCCCAGTGTCGGTGAGCTGGAAGCTGACTATGTACTCGATGCCGTCCGCCATGGTTGGGGAGAGCGCTGCTACGAGTACCTGACACGCTTCGAAAAGTCCTTTGCCGAGCATGTGGGGACGACGTACGCGATTGCAACGTCCAGTTGCACCGGCGCGCTGCACATGGGTATGGCGGCGCTGGGCATCGGTGTCGGCGATGAGGTGATCCTCGCCGATACCAACTGGATCGCCTCGGCCGCGCCCATCACCTATCTGGGTGCGACGCCGGTGTTCGTCGACGTGCTGGCAGACAGTTGGTGCCTCGACCCGCAGCAGGTTCGACGGGCGATTACCCCAAGAACCAAAGCGATTCTGGCGGTGCATCTCTACGGCAATCTCTGCGACATGGATGCGTTGCTGGCCATCGGTCGCGAGTTTGGCCTGCCGGTCATCGAAGACGCAGCCGAGGCGATCGGCTCGCAGTGGCGTGGTCAGGCGGCCGGTTCGCTGGGGGCGTTCGGCGCATTTTCCTTTCACGGCACCAAGACCATGACCACCGGCGAAGGCGGCATCTTCGTAACGTCGGACAAGGCCCTGTTTGACCGCGTACTGACCCTGTCCAACCATGGCCGGGTGGCGGGCAGCAGCAAACAGTTCTGGCCGGACCTCCTTGGCTTCAAATACAAGATGAGCAACCTGCAAGCCGCCGTCGGTTGCGCGCAGGTTGAACGGATCGACGAGCTTATCCAGCGCAAGCGAGCGATATTCGCCCACTACGCCGACGCCTTGTCATCGTTGCCGGGGTTGTCCATGAACCCCGAACCGGAACATTCGCGTAACGGTTACTGGATGCCCACCGTCGTCTTTGACCGCGAGCTGGGGATCACGCGGGACATGTTGATAGCAGCCTTCCAGGCCGCCGATATCGACGCACGGGTGTTCTTCTGGCCGCTGTCGTCCTTGCCGATGTTCAGCGAACTGACGGCCGACTCGCCCGTGGCGCATGCGCTGCCGGAGCGGGCGATCAATCTGCCGAGCTACCACGACATGACCGATGACGATCAGCGTCGGGTCATCGAGGTGCTGCGAGCGCTGGTACTCAAAAGGACCCGGCTATGAAGGTTTACCTGCTGGGGGCGGCCAATCCTGAAGCGGTACGGATGATCCTCACCCTGCAACGCAGCCAGCCGCACGTGCAATTCGCCTTTCTCGATAACGACCCGGCGAAGCAAGGCACGCTGTTTTATGGCGTGCCGGTGGTGGGTGGTACCGACAAGGTGCCCGAGCTGAAAGGCCCCGACGCACGCTTTGTCAATTTGATCACTGGCAGCACGGCGCTGCGTTACCGGACCACCTGCGAGATCGTCGAGGCCGGTGGCACGCTGGGTAACTTCATCCATCCGGGCGTCGATCTGACGATGATCACGATGGGCGTCGGCACCTATCTGCAAGAGGGCGTGATCATGCAGGCGCAAGTCAGCCTGGGTGATAACACCAGCATCAGCGCCGGCAGCGTCGTCGGGCATGAGGGGCAGATCGGCCATTCGGTGTTCATGGCGCCGGGTGTCTGCATTGCCGGTTGTGTCGAGATCGGTGACGGCACCTTCATCGGCACCAACGCCACGATCCTGCCGCGGTTGCGCATCGGCCGTTGGGTCACCATCGGTGCGGGCGCCGTGGTGACCAAGGACGTTCCAGACTATGCGGTTGTGGTGGGCAATCCCGCCAGGACCATCAAGACCAATCCTGCTTCCTTTCAAGACGGTCGGGTTTTCAAGTAACCCCCGCGACTAATTTCCGGAGAGTCTGTAATGAATCCTCATGAGCAGTTTCGTGAAGAAGTAAAAGAGAACATCGAAGGCCTGCAGCAAGACAAAGCGTTGCAAGCCACGTCGCTGGACTGGGTTGGCACGACCGCCAGGCATAAGTACACCTACAACTTCAGCTGGATGGGCCGCCCGATCATTCAGTTCCCCCAGGACATGGTTGCCATGCAGGAGATCATCTGGTCACTGCGCCCGGACATCATTGTCGAGACCGGGATCGCCCACGGCGGCTCGCTGGTGTTTTATGCCTCGATGCTGGAACTGATCGGCCATGGCGAAGTGCTGGGTGTCGACATCGACATCCGCCAGCACAACCGTGAGGCGATCGAAGCACACCCGATGAGCAAGCGGATCCAGATGATCCAGGGATCGAGCGTTGACCCTGCGATCGTCGATCAGGTTCGCCAGCGTGTCGAAGGCAAGAGAGTGCTGGTGGTTCTGGACTCCAACCACACCCATGAGCACGTACTGGAAGAACTGCGGGCCTATGCGCCGATGACCTCGGTGGGCAGCTACTGCGTGGTGATGGATACCGTGGTTGAAGACATGCCGGAAGACGCCTTCCCGGATCGCCCGTGGGGCAAGGGCGACAACCCGAAAACCGCGGTATGGGCTTACCTGGAAGAAAACCGTGATTTTGAAATCGACCAGGCCATTCACAGCAAGTTGCTGATCACCGTCGCACCGGATGGCTATCTGCGTCGCGTGCGGTAATCGACAAGACATCGTTGGGTTTTTCGGCGATTCGCCGTTGTGGGGAAATGTATGCAAGGCAAGAATAATTCTGAACACGGGTTGGCACTCAACGAACAGTTGACCGTGGTGCTGATGTCTCACGAGCGGCCGGCATTTTTGCGCAGGGCGGCACGTTTCTACAGCGACTTGCCTTGCAGGATTCTGGTGCTGGACTCTTCGGCCGAAGGTCAGCCAGGCCTGGCCGGGCAGTTTGAAAATGTGGATTACCAGCATGTCCCGCAGTTCGGCTACTGGGGAGTTCGCGCCAAGCTGGCCTTTGGCGTGGAACAAGTGACCACGCCGTTCATGGTGTTCGCCGCCGACGATGACTTCCATGTGCATGATGCTTTGCGCGAAGCGGTGGCATTCATGGATGCCAACCCCGACTACGGCCTGTGCCACGGTTACAGCATGATGTACCTGTCGCAACCCAACAGCGTCAGCTACTTGCGGCGTGACAAGAAGGTCTGCGAAGACTATTCGTCCGAGCATGCCGAGGAGCGCGTGCTGGATTACATGCACCAGTACCTCCCGCCTTTTTATGCCGTACAGCGCACAGACCTGGTACGTGACTGGTATCAGGTCATGCCTCACGATACGTCCTTTCAATGGCAGGAAATCGGACACACGTATTACATGCTGGCACGGGGCAAGGCGCGGATTCTGCCGATCCCGTATGTCGTGCGTGAGATGAACTACGGGTATTCGGACCACAACACCGAGATCTTTCACACGCTGGCTCATATGGACGCCAAGTCGGTCGCCGAGCGCGAGGCCTTTGCCGCTTTCCTCTTCGGGCTGCCGACTCAAGTTCAAAGCGACGACCCGGAGCAAGGCCAGCAGTTCGCACTGCAAAGCTTTGAAGCCTTGGCCGATAGCTTGCGCACCGGTCGCGCACTGACGACCGAGCTGATTATCGAGTCCGCCTGGACCGATGTCGAAAAAGGCCCTGTGCGCCGTTTCGGCCCCAAGCAATATGTCGAAATGCCGTTCTACAACCAGGTGTTTTTCGATCAGTTGACCCAGTTCGAATTCCTGTTGCACGCCATGCCGGCCGGACGCGTTCAACTGGCAGGCCTGGAGGGCATCTGGACCCGTCAGCAAAGCCTGATGCTGGCGCGTAACAATGACACGCCGGAAAGTGTGGTCGACCGTTTGTGGCAAGCCCACGACAGCAACGTCTTCAACCGCGCGGTGGTCAAGCGTCTGGTGGCTCAGCTGGAACTGCTGGGTGAAGACGAAGAGGCACAGACCCTGCGAGACTGGGCTGTGCGTCTTGAGGCGGTGTCGGTCGAGGGTAATCGTGCGATGTTCGACAAGATGCTGTCCGGTCGCTTGCTCAAGTGGCTTGCACCGCGTCAGCCCGATGCGCATGAGGCTGAGTCGATCGCCCAACACCTGGCGGCCAACGACGGTGGTCCGCAGTTCGGGATCTTCCTGCTGGACCTGGACAACGATATCGACAAGCTGCAAGTCTCTCTCGATAGCCTGCTCGAAGGTCACAGCAAGGCGTTCAGGATTGTGGTCTTCACCACCGGTGAAGCACCGGCGGCGACGACGGCGCAGAACACCCTGCATTTTGTCCGGGTCACGCAAAGCAACTACGTCGACAAACTGAACCAGAGTGCTCGTCAGTCGACTGCCGATTGGTTGCTGCTGGCTGAAGCCGGCGACGAATTCACCGCCGGTGGTCTGTTGCGCGCCAGCCTGGAATTGCTGTCTGCAGCAGAGTGCCGCGCCGTCGCCACCGACGAAATCCAGCGCACCCCAGAAGGCGCACTGGTGGACGTGTTCCGCCCAGGCTTCAATCTTGATTTGCTGCAAAGCCTGCCGGCCTTGATGGCGCGTCACTGGTTGATCCGCCGAGAGGTGTTCATTGAAGTCGGTGGCTACCAGCCCGATTTCAGCAAGGCCCTGGAATTCGACTTGCTGCTGCGCATCATCGAGCAGGGTGGCCTCAACGGGTTGGCCCACCTGGATGAACCGCTGCTGATCGCCCGGGCGCCGGCACTGGAAGAAAACGCCGATGAGCGCCTGGCGTTGTTGCGCCACCTGGGCAATCGTGGCTACAAGGCCAAGATCACTTCGACGGTGCCAGGCACTTATCAGATCGACTATCGCCACACCGAACGCCCGCTGGTGTCGATCATCCTGCCGGCTGGGGATGACCTGGCGGCATTGCAACAGTGCCTGCAAGCTGTGTTGCTGCGAACCCGCTACATCCAGTACGAAGTCCTGATTGCGGTCAATCAGCATCAGTCGGCCGAGGTCAATGACTGGCTCGGCACTTATCAGCATCCGAAAGTCACCGTTCTGCGCGCCGATCAGCTTATGAACCCGGCGGCGCTGTACAACGCGGCCAGCCAGCAGGCGCAGGGCGAGTACCTGGTGCTGTTGGCTGCCGACAGTGAAGTGGTGAACCCGAACTGGCTGGAGTCGTTGCTCAATCACGCCCAGCGTCCGGAAGTCGGGGTGGTCGGTCCCAAGTTGATCGACCGCGATGGCAAGGTCACTCAGGCCGGCCTGATTCTCGGCATGAACGGTGGTGTGGGCTCAGCCTTTGTCGGGGAAAAACACGACGCCGAAGGTTACCTGCACCGGTTGGCGCTGGAGCAGAACTACTCGGCGGTGTCGAAGGTGTGCCTGATGGTGCGTAAAGCGTTGTTCGACGAGCTGGACGGTCTGGACAGCGTGACCTTCGCCGACGGCTTGAGCGACGTCGACCTGTGTCTGCGGGTCGGTCAGGCCGGTTACCTCACCGTGTGGACGCCGCTGGTACAGGTCATTCATTCGGGTGAAGTGCCGCAGGCACCCCAGGTCCTCGATGCGCTGCGTGACAAGTGGGCGCCAGCCTTTGCGCAAGACCAGGCCTATAACGCCAATCTGGCCTTGAGCGGCAAAGGCTTTGCCCTGGGCGAAAGTGCTTCGGTGAACTGGGCGCAGTTGCTCGGCTAGGCCCGGCGAACAGGTATAAGGATTCAAGGCATGCTCTACGGAAAATCGATTTTCATCTCAGGCGGCACCGGTTCGTTCGGGCGTCATTTCGTCCGTCGTAGGCGGGACACGCTCGCCCATGCCTGGTTGCAAGCATGATTCCTTACGCTCGGCAAAGCCTCGATCAGGCGGATATCGACGCCGTTGTCGGGATATTGAAGTCGGACTGGCTGACCCAGGGGCCGACCATCGAACGCTTCGAGCGCGCGATGGCCGAACGCTGCGAGGCCGGTTTTGCCGTGGCGGTGTGCAATGCCACGGCGGCCCTGCACATCGCTTGTCTGGCGGCGGGGCTCGGTCCGGGCGATTGGCTATGGACGACACCGAACACCTTTCTCGCCTCGGCAAACTGTGGTCGCTACTGCGGTGCCGAGGTGGATTTTGTCGATATCGACCCGCTGACCTGGAACCTCGATGCCGCTGCGCTGGCTGTCAAACTGGAACGGGCCGAGCGTGAAGGCAGGCTGCCGAAAGTGCTCGTGGCCGTGGCGTTCTCGGGGCAGAGCTGCGACATGCGCAGGATTGCCGCACTGGCCAGGCGATATGGCGTTACGGTGATCGAAGACGCGGCCCATGCCGCCGGTGCGTCCTACGCCGGGCGCCCGGTGGGTTGCGGCGAGTTCGCGGCGATGACCGTGTTCAGTTTTCATCCGGTGAAGATCATCACCAGTGCCGAAGGTGGCATGGTGATGACCAACAGCCCGGAACTTGCCGAGCGTTTGCAACGCTTGCGCAGCCACGGCATGACCCGGGATCCGCAGCAGATGACCGGACTCAGCCACGGCCCATGGTATTACGAGCAGGTGGAGCTGGGTTTCAATTACCGCATTACCGACCTGCAAGCAGCCCTTGGTTTGTCGCAGTTGAACAAACTGGATGAGTTTATCGAGCGTCGGCGTGAACTGGCGGCTCGTTATGACCGCTTGCTGGCGTATTTGCCGCTGACCCTGCCCAGTGCACAATTTGAGGCCGAGTCGTCATGGCATCTGTATGTGGTGCGGCTGCAACTCGATCAGATCAATCTCACTCACCGCGAGGTGTTCGAGGGATTGCGAGCCGCCGGGGTCGGTGTGAACCTGCACTACATTCCCGTGCATTTGCAGCCTTATTATCGTGATCTCGGGTTTGTCGAGGGTGATTTTCCGCAGGCCGAGCGTTACTACGCCGAAGCCATCAGCCTGCCCCTGTATCCGTTGCTCAGTGATGAACAACAGGACTATGTGGTCGAGCAGATGCGGCAGCTGATCGAAATAATCCAGCCATTGCGCCGGGTGGGAAATGTGTGATGCGTGAACTGACCGAGCAGGAAACATTCTGGCAGGGCGAATTCGGTAACCAGTACGTTGACCGCAATGTCGGGCAGCCGCTGGTGGCGGCAAACCTGGCGCTGTTTGCCAAGGCACTGACACGGGTCGGGTGCATCGACAGCCTGGTGGAACTGGGCACCAATGCCGGCAACAACCTGCAGGCACTGCGTCAGTTGCTGCCCCGTTGCGAGTTGTTCGGCGTGGAGATCAATGCCAGTGCTTGTGCCGCTGCCCAGGCGTTGGGTATTGCGCAGATCTGGCACGGTTCGTTGTTCGATTTTCCTCGCGAACGCACCTTCGACCTGACCCTGAGCAAAGGCGTGCTGATTCACCTGGCGCCGGAGTTGCTGCCGGCCGCGTACGCGCAACTGTATGAGTTGAGCCAGCGCTACATACTGATCGCCGAGTACTACAATCCGGCACCGGTCGAGGTTCCATATCGCGGCAACAGCGGCAAATTGTTCAAGCGCGATTTTGCTGGCGAAATGCTCGATCGTTATGACGACCTGCAATTGCTCGACTACGGTTTTGGCTACCACCGCGATCCGCAATTCCCGGTGGATGACATCACCTGGTTTGTCCTGGAAAAACGCCGTTGAACAACGTCGCCATCATACCGGCCCGCGGAGGCAGCAAGCGCATACCCCGCAAGAACCTCAAGTCGTTCGCCGGCGTGCCGATGATTGCCCGCTCGATTCAGGTTGCTCTCGAATCCGGGTTGTTTTCCCGGGTGGTGGTCAGCACCGACGACGAGGAGATCGCCGGACTGGCGCGCGATTGTGGTGCCCAGGTGCCCTTCATGCGCCCGGCGGCACTGGCCGACGACTTCACGGGCACCGCAGCGGTGATCGCCCATGCCCTGCAAGCATTGCGCGAACAGGGCGACCAGTTTGATCGCGCCTGTTGCATTTACGCGACCGCGCCGTTGTTGCAATCGCGATTTCTTGCCCAAGGGCTGAGCCTGCTGGAGCGGCATCCCGACAAGTCTTTCGCATTCTCGGTGTGCGACTTCGGTTTTCCGGTTCAGCGAGCCCTGACTCTTGATGATCAGGGTGCATTGACGGCACTGTATCCGCAGTATCGTGATACCCGCTCCCAGGACTTATCGATCGCCTATCAGGATGCCGGACAGTTCTACTGGGGCCGCAGCGATGCCTGGCTGCGGGGCGAGGTGTTGTATTCACCGTACAGCCTGCCGGTCATCCTGCCGCGGCATCTGGTGCAGGACATCGACACACCGGAGGACTGGAAACGCGCGGAATACCTGTATGCCGCGCTCAAGGCCGGGGGAGAGCTGCAATGAGAGTGCTGATTCGCTCCGATGCTTCGCCGACCATCGGCAGTGGCCACATCGCGCGCTGCCTGTGCCTGGCCCGCGTGTTGCGCAGGCAGGGCAGTCATGTGGCTTTCGCCTGCCGCCAGTTACCGGGACATCGACTGGAGGCCCTGCGGGCCGAAGGTTTCGAAACCTTCGCGCTGCCCGAGCGCTACAACAATGAAGATCCGCAGCAGGCCATCGAATCCATGCTGCCATGGCAGGCGGACATCGCCGCGCTCGGACCGTTGCTGGAACACCAGCCGGCGTTTGACTGGATCATTGTCGACCACTACGGCCTCGATCATCACTGGCAAACGGCCGCCCGGCGCTGGGCGCCGCGGATCGCCGTGGTGGATGACCTCGCCACGCGGACCTACAGCGCCGATTTGCTGCTGAACCAGAATCTCTCGGGTACGCCAGAGGCTTATGCCTCGTTGCTGGCGCCAGGCTGCCGGACTTTGTTCGGTCCGCGGTTTGCCATGTTGCGCGACGAGTTCCGTTGCCCGGCCATCGAAATCAAGCCTCAGGCCCGGCGAGTGCTGGTGAATTTTGGTGGTTTCGACGCGGCCATGCAGACCCACCATGCGATGCTGGCGCTGGCGGATTTTCCTGAACTGGAAGTCGATTTTGTCGCCGGTGCGGGTAATCCGGCCTGGACGCAGATGCAGGCGTTGGCGGCAAGTCGCCCGCATTGGCGCCTGCACAGTTTTGTCAGCGACTTTTATCGATTGATGACCCAAGCCGACCTGTTTGTCGGGGCGGGTGGCGGTACCAGTTGGGAGCGGGCGGCCATGGGGCTGCCGACGATTTGCATTGCCGTCTCGAACAACCAGCAAGCCAACGGCGAGGTCATGGCGGCCGCGGGTGCCCATGTGTTCATGGGGGCTCGCGAGCACGTCAGTGTCGAGCAACTGCGCCTGGCCATCGGCTTTGTCGCGGGTAACCAGGGTTTGCGCCAGAGCCTGGCACAGCAGTCGCGACAACTTGTCGATGGCCGGGGAGCGCAGCGGGTTGCGGCTGCGCTGGCCGGTGCGGTGCTGAAGATGCGCCCGGCGACCCTGGGTGATGCGCAGCTGTTGTTCGACGGGCGCAACACCGAGGCCGTGCGCCGCTGGTCGCTGGAAACCGGCGTGATCGAATGGTCCGCGCATCAAAACTGGCTGGCCGCGAGCCTGAGCAATCCCCGGCGGCTGTTATTGATCGCCGAGGCCGATGACGGTCCGGTCGGTGTGCTGCGTTATGACGTGCGTGGTTTTAACGCCGAGGTGTCGATTTATCTGTTCGAAGGCCGGTTCGGCCTGGGCTGGGGCAGGGCGCTGTTGGCCCGTGGAGAAACTTTTGTAAAGGCCCACTGGCCGGAACTGGAGTCGCTCACCGCCCAGGTCTTGCCCGCTAATCAGCCGTCGCTGAACGTCTTTCGCGAGGCCGGTTTTACCCAGAGTGCCTGCGCGTTCACGCGCGTTTTGAAGGATCACGCAAATGACTAGCTTCAAGATTGGCGAGCGCCTGATCGGTGCCGATGCGCCGCCATTCATCATTGCCGAGATGAGCGGCAACCATAACCAGTCCCTGGACATGGCGCTGCAAATCGTCGAGGCCGCGGCCAAGGCCGGTGCCCATGCGTTGAAGTTGCAGACCTACACCGCCGACACCATGACCCTGGACCTGGCCGAGGGCGAGTTTTTCATCAAGGATCCGAACAGCCTGTGGGCCGGTACTTCGTTGTACGCGCTGTACGAAAAGGCACACACGCCGTGGGAATGGCATGCGCCGATTTTCGCTCGCGCCAGAGAACTGGGCCTGCTGGCGTTCTCCACGCCATTCGATGACAGCGCCGTGGACTTTCTCGAAAGCCTCGACGTGCCGGCCTACAAGATCGCCAGTTTCGAAAACACCGACCTGCCGCTGATACGCCGGGTAGCCGCGACGGGCAAGCCGCTGATCATCTCCACCGGCATGGCCAGCATCGCCGAACTCGATGAAACCGTGCGCGCCGCCCGCGAGGCCGGGTGCAAGGATCTGGTGCTGCTCAAATGCACCAGCACCTATCCGGCATCACCCGCGAACAGCAACGTGCGCACGATCCCGCATTTGCGCGAGTTATTCGATTGCCAGGTGGGGCTGTCCGATCACTCCATGGGCGTTGGTGTGTCCGTGGCGGCGGTGGCATTGGGCGCAACGGTGGTGGAAAAACATTTCACCCTCGAGCGTGCGGCGGGTGGCGTCGACGCCAGTTTCTCTCTGGAACCCTCTGAACTGGCCAGCCTGGTGATTGAAACCGAGCGCGCCTGGCAAGCCATGGGACAGGTGCATTACGGCGTCACCGAGGCTGAGGGCCAATCCCTGGTATACCGTCGATCGTTATATGTCACCCAGGATATGGCGGCCGGCGAGCTCTTCGATGCGACCAATCTGAGAGCCATCCGTCCGGGTCTCGGGCTGGCGCCCAGGCATGCGCAAAGCCTCCTGGGACGCCGTGCCCGTCAGGCCATCAAGCGTGGAACAGCGCTGGATTGGTCGTTGGTCGAATGACCCATTGCCGGGCTGATTCGGCAAAATCGCGTGACCTACGAGTCATAACGCGCATCTTCACTGTATTGTATTGACCGGGAAGATGGCGCCTGACCCTTTATCGGGTTCAGTGATAGCCCTTTACGCTTCCCGGCCGTCGCCTTGGGGTGACGGAAATCCAGGTTTGTCGGCGCCCCTCGATTCCTTGCGAGTGGTGGTATTGGGCTGTTTATTATTGGGAAGCCGTAATGATTGGCATAAAAAGCATTGCGAGCTACGTTCCTGTAGCCGGCGTGGACAATTACGCACAAGGTGCAAAATTCGAGAAGGATGAAGAGTTCATCCTGGGCAAGATCGGTTCGGCCTTCCTGCCGCGCAAAGGCGTTGATCAGGAAACTTCCGATCTGTGCGTTGAAGCGGCCAATGCGCTGTTTGCCAGCAACCCTGATCTGAAACGTGAATCCATCGATGCGTTGATCGTCGTCACCCAGAACGGCGACGAAGAAGGCCTGCCGCATACTGCGGCCATCGTGCAGGACAAACTCGGCCTGCCGACCAACGTCGCCGCGTTCGATATTTCCCTGGGCTGTTCCGGTTACGTCTACGGCATCTACGCGATCAAGGGCTTCATGGAGGCCGCGGGCCTGAAGAACGGCCTGCTGATCACCGCCGACCCGTATTCGAAGATCGTCGACCCGGAAGACCGTAATACCACCATGCTGTTCGGTGATGCCGCCACCGCGACCTGGATGGGTGAAAACCCGGTCTGGGCACTGGGCAAGGCCAAGTTCGGCACCGACGGTTCCGGTGCTCCACATTTGAAAGTCAGCGACGGCGTGTTCTTCATGAACGGCCGCCAGGTGTTCAACTTCGCACTGCTCAAGGTGCCGGCACATTTGCATGAGTTGCTGGACGAGTCGCAACTGAGCGCTGGTGACATCGATGCGTTCTGCATTCACCAGGGCAGCGCGGCGATTGTCGATGCGGTCGCGCGGCGCTTCGAAGAATGCCCGGAGAAGTTCATCAAGGACATGGTCGAGACCGGTAATACGGTGTCGTCGAGCATCCCATTGCTGCTGGAAAAACATATTCTCGATTCCGAATGGAAGCGCGTTGCGCTCAGCGGTTTCGGTGTGGGGCTATCATGGGGTTCGGCGATCATCTATCGTCCTTGAGTGAAAGTTTTTTAATAAAAAGGCCGGTACAAAAAAGCGTTCAAGGGTTAACCTTGAGCGCTTTTTTGCTTGTAAGGAATGCGAGGTAGCATGAGCGAATGCTTTGAAGACAATGCTCAGGTTATCCAGCGGCGCTGGCCGTCGCTGTATGCGCGATTGAAAACGGAAGATCGCCTGGCCGTCGAGGTCGACCTGATCGAGGGGAGGGACTCGACGTTGTGCGTGGGGGGCATCCAGCTCACCAGCCGCCATGATCGCCTCCACGAGGCCCGTTTGCAGGCCGCCAGCCTCCCGCTCGACAAGCCACAGTTGCACGTTTACGGCACCGGCTTCGGCGATTTGCCAACGGTTTTGCTGGAGCGCGCCGGGCTTGAAAAACTCTATGTCCACATTCTCAACGGCGCGCTGTTCGCACTGGTGTTGCAACTGATCGATCAGCGTCAGTGGCTGGGCGATCCGCGCGTGCAACTGCTGTATGCCGGCGATATGTCGGACATCTGCACACCGTTTTTTGCATTGCCGGCCGAAATGCTGCTGGCGGACGACTTCAGCGCGAAGATTCGTGATCGCCTGGTCAGCGAAGTGCACCTGAGTTTCAACAATCGGGAATTCGATCCGCAGTCACCGGTCATTCAGCAGCGCTTGCAGGACACCCTCGAAGTGCTGCTGGCCGATGATGATGTGGCACAGCTGTTTGGCACCTGTTCTGAGCGTGAAATCTATGTGATCGGCACAGGGCCCAGCCTTGAAGGGAGTTTCGAGCGTCTGGCAGCCATGCGCAAGCAAACACCGCGACCGCTGTTCATCAGTGTGGATACCGCCTACAGACCCCTTCGCGAGCACGGAATCAAACCTGACCTGGTCGTGAGCATCGATCAGCGCATCAGCGTGCTGCACTTGCCGGGCGAGGACTCCGAAGGCATTCCGCTGGTGTACTTGCCGTTGAGCGATCCGCACATGTTGAAGGGCTGGAAAGGCAAGCGTTATGGCGGTTACTCCGCCAGCCCGATCTATGCCGCGTTGCGTGAGCAACACCCGCGTGCGCAGCTATACGTCAGCGGTAGCGTGATCCATCCAGCGGTCGATCTGGCGGTGAAGATGGGCGCACAGCGCATCACACTTTTCGGTGCGGATTTTTCCTTTCCAATGAACAGGACCCATACCGGTTGGAATGATGGTGATCTGGGGCCGCCAGTGAACCAGGCCAGGCACTGGGTGCACGATGGTCATGGACAGAAGGTGAAGACGCAATTGAATTTCCGCAGTTACCTGTGCGAGCTGGAGCGTTACATTGCCAGGCATCCCGAGGTGCTTTTTTTCAATAGCAGCCGGGCTGGGGCAATGATTGCCGGTACGCAGTTCAATCAGGATTTCGTGCAATGAAGCCTCTAGTGAAAGGCGTCGACGAGTGCCGACAGTGCGCAGGACTGTTTCGCCTGGGGCGTGATGTCGAAGCGGCTTTGAACATGGTTGATCTGTTCGATGAGACGCAACGGCAGATTGCACAGGCGCCTCAGGATGTTCAGCAGGCCTGGGCCTTGATGCTCAGGCAAATGCTGGCCTGTCAGGAGCGCCAGGATTGGCTGGGGCTCGCCGACTTCATTGAGTATGAGTTGATCGAATTGCTCGAAAACATGCCGGCCTGAGGGGCGGCAACAGCTTTGGCACAGGCGTTTGTGGGCTGGACGGTTTTATGGCGTCATTTTTTCGCGGTTGAGGGGCACTAAACCCTTGTTTTCTCGGGGGTGGCAGGGTGATGGCAATTTTTTTCAAAAAAGCCCTCAAGCAACCTGCCAACCCGACGATAACTATTACGAAGGTTCTCTAGGCCATACCCGGCGGTTGCCAGGGCCGGAAGCCGCAGTACCCAACCAACGAGGAATTCGTCATGGCTTTAACAGTAAACACCAACACCACGTCGTTGAACGTTCAGAAAAACCTGAACCGTGCTACCGACGCTCTGTCGACTTCGATGGCTCGCCTGTCTTCCGGCCTGAAAATCAACAGCGCCAAAGACGACGCCGCTGGCCTGCAGATCGCAACTCGCATGTCTGCACAGATCCGTGGTGGCAATCAGGCAGTGCAGAACGCCAACGACGGTATCTCCGTTGCCCAGACCGCTGAAGGCGCTCTGCAAGCTTCGACCGACATTCTGCAGCGTATGCGTGAACTGGCTGTTAAAGCACGTAACGGTACCAACAGCACTGCTGACCAGACCGCTACCAACTCCGAATTCGCTCAGATGTCTGACGAGATCACTCGTATCTCTGCTTCCACCAACCTGAACGGCAAAAACCTGCTGGACGGTACGGCTGGTACCATGCAACTGCAGGTCGGCGCCAACACTGGCTCGGCCAACCGCATCGACCTGGTGCTGAGCTCCAAGTTCGACGCCGTATCCCTGTCCGTAGGCAGCGGTACTGTTGTTCTGACCGGTGCGACTTCCGCTACCCTGTCTGCCAACATCGACAACGCGATCACCGCGATCGACGCTGCTCTGGCAACAATCAACGCCACCCGCGCAAACCTGGGTGCTTCGCAGAACCGTCTGACCAGCACCATCTCCAACCTGCAGAACATTGTGGAAAACACCACTGCTGCACAAGGTCGCGTACAAGACACCGACTTCGCCGCAGAAACCGCGAACCTGACCAAGCAGCAAACCCTGCAACAGGCTTCTACCTCGGTTCTGGCTCAAGCCAACCAACTGCCTTCCGCTGTACTGAAACTGCTTCAGTAATTTCGGAATGAGTTTAGGCGGGGGAGTGTGCTGGTCACGCTCTCTCGCTTTTTACGTTAAGAGGTGATGGGCATGGAGATGAGCGTAAAGCTTGGCGTGTCTTATCCGGCTCCCCAGCCAGCGAGCACTGTCTCGGATAAAGCGCCGGAAAAGCCTGAAACCGAGAGCGTGACTCCAGTGGCGGATAAAAAACTGGAAGCGGATGACACCCATTTGAAACAGGCGGTGCAGCAGATCGAAAAGTTTGTACAGTCGATCAAGCGCAATCTGGAATTCTCGATAGATGAGCAGTCCGGAAAGGTCGTCGTCAAAGTGATTGCAAGCGAAACGGGTGAAGTCGTGCGCCAGATTCCCTCCGCAGAGGCCCTCAAGCTGGCGGAAAGCCTGAGCAATGCGAGCCATGTATTGTTCGACGCCAAAGTCTGATAGCTGGCATGAATAGTGTTTGTACGTTCTTTGGCGCAGGTATTGGTCAAAAGAGCGGCAGCAACCTGAAGGGAGACGCAAAATGGCAAGTCCAATTTTACCGGGTACGGGCTTAGGCTCTGGCCTGGATATCGGTGCGATCGTTACTGCGCTGGTCAACGCCGACAAGTCGGCGAAACAGACGCAGATCGATACTCAGACCAAAACCAACACGCTGAAGATTTCCGGTGTCGGTTCCCTGAAAAGCGCACTGACGGCCTTTCAGACGGCGCTGACCAATCTCGGTAGCAAGACCAATCCAGCGTTTGCGGGTTTCACCGCCACTTCGGGTACCCCGTCGATTCTGGGCGCAACTTCCGACAATACCGCAGTTGCCGGTACCTACAGCGTTGTTGTGAACAACCTGGCCACCAGCTCGAAAGTAGCCAGTGCTTCTTTTGCCGGCGGTGCCGCCAGTGCCATTCCGAGTGGTACTTTGAAAATCAGTCAGAATGGCACTGATTACGATGTCACGATTCCAGCCAATGCGACCTTGCAGAGCACCCGGGATGCCATCAACTCTGCGCAGGCGAGTAATGGTATTTCTGCCAACATCGTGACCGACAGCAGCGGTGCGTCGCGCCTGGTGATCAGTTCCAGCAAGACCGGTGCGGGTTCCGACCTGACCGTCAGCGGTATCGCCGGCCTTGCAATCGACGGTACCCAACCGATGGGCGCTAACCCTTCGGCGTCCGCTTCGGGCGCTGTCAACGGGATTGCTGTGGATGCGTCGCTGACCATCGATGGTCTGGCGGTGACCAGCAAGAGCAATACGGTGACCGGTGCAGTGAGTGGTTTGACCCTGAACCTGGCGTCCGTGAGCCCGGGTACGCCACCGGCGGCGGCGACCGTCACCGTTGCGACTAACACCACCGGCTTGCAAACGTCGATCCAGTCGTTCGTTGATTCCTACAACACCCTGATGAACACCATTAATTCCCTGTCCAAGGCGACAGCGGATGCCGATGGCAATCTGACGGTTCAGGCGGCGTTTACCGGTGACTCGATGCCGCGTGCGCTGATCTCCGATATCCGCGGCGTGCTGACGGCTCCCGGAGCGGGCGGGGCATTGGCCGTGCTGTCGCAGATTGGTGTGATGACAGACCAGAAAACCGGAAATCTGGCGTTCGACACTGTCGCGTTCGGCAAGTCGATGTCCGTCGGCGGTATGAGTGGCCAGGTGCAGCAGTTGTTCAGCGGAACCAACGCGACCAACGGCCTGCTGGCGCGCATGGGCACTGCAATCAAACCTTATGTGCAGACCGGTGGCTTGCTCGATCAGCGCAATACCAACCTGCAGAGCGTGAGCAAGAACCTTTCAAATCAGCAGTCTGCACTGGACTTGCGCGTCGCCAACATGACCAAGACGTTGACCGCCAAATACAACGCCATGGACCTTTTGGTCGGGCAAATGAAAGCGACAGCGACGAGCATTACCTCGTTCTTCACTTCCTTGAACGCCCAGAAGTCCAACAGCTAGTCATGAGCTGACGACAAAAACCCGGCTACGCATTTTCGCGTGTGCCGGGTTTTTGTCTTTTGATCTAAAGTTCCTTGGTTCGCGGACGATACACTGGTCATACGAGTCATTGTGGTAATGAGGTAGAACATGAATCCAATGTTAGCCCTTCGGCAGTATCAGAAAGTGGGCGCACACGCCCAGACGTCCGAAGCGAGTCCGCATCGTTTGGTGCAAATGCTCATGGAAGGTGGCCTGGACCGTATCGCCCAGGCCAAAGGTGCCCTGGAGCGCAAGGACATTCCCGGCAAGTGCCTGTCGATCAGCAAGGCGATTGGCATCATCGGTGGCTTGCGTGAAGGTCTGGATCTTGAAAACTGCGCCGATACCGTGGGCGAACTCGACAGTCTTTACATCTACATGATGAAGCGCCTGGCCGAGGCGAACGTCAGCAGCGATCCGAAAATTCTCGATGAGGTCGCAGGCTTGCTGCGCACGGTGAAAGAAGGCTGGGACGGCATTGCTGAGCCAGGTCCGCAGTTCTAAGGAGATCGCCATGAGTCTTGTATTGCAGCGAATAGAACAAACTCGCGAAGCGCTGGTCGGTGCTCTGGCCGAGCGCAACTGGGAAGCCATCGGTCAATTGGACCTGGATTGCCGTTCCTGCATGGAAGACGTCTTGAGCGAGGCTTCGCTGGACGAGGAGTTACTGCGCAACAACCTTGAGGAGTTGCTGTATGTCTACAAGCAGCTGCTTGAGGTAGCGATGGGTGAGAGGCAGGCGATAGTCGACGAAATGTCTCAGATCCAGCAAGCGCGAAACGCGGCAAAGGTTTACCATCTGTTTGGATAATTAACCTCAAGTTAATCCAGACATGTGCGCCATAAATTTGACTGTGCACGGTTTTTTGACTTAACTAGTGGCTGGTTCCAGATTTCAGTCGTCTTCAGGCATAACGTGTCTGCAAGCGTCTAGCTTGCCCCAGCATTTTGGGCATTGAGTTGACTAGGGAAGTTGCTATTGCATGTGGCGTGAAACCAAAATTCTGCTTATTGATGACGATAGCGTCTGCCGCCGCGACATGGCGGTGATTTTGAATTTTCTCGGCGAAGAAAATTTACCCTGCGGTAGCCATGACTGGCAGCAGGCTGTCGGCTCTTTGTCGTCAAGTCGTGAAGTAATCTGTGTCCTCATCGGGACGGTAAATGCTCCTGGTGCACTTCTGGGCTTGTTAAAGACACTCTCGACCTGGGATGAGTTCCTTCCGGTTTTGTTAATGGGTGATAATTTTTCCATTGACTTGCCGGAAGACCAGCGTCGTCGAGTGCTTTCGACTCTCGAAATGCCACCCAGCTACAGCAAATTGCTCGACTCGCTGCACCGTGCCCAGGTCTATCGCGAGATGTACGACCAGGCCCGCGAGCGCGGTCGTCATCGCGAACCCAATCTTTTCCGCAGTCTTGTCGGCACCAGTCGGGCGATTCAACACGTTCGCCAAATGATGCAGCAAGTAGCCGACACCGATGCCAGCGTGCTGATCCTCGGTGAGTCCGGCACTGGCAAGGAAGTGGTTGCGCGCAACCTGCATTACCATTCCAAGCGCCGCGAGGCGCCGTTCGTGCCGGTCAACTGCGGGGCGATCCCGGCCGAGTTGCTGGAAAGCGAATTGTTCGGTCATGAGAAGGGTGCCTTCACCGGCGCAATCACCAGCCGCGCAGGTCGATTCGAACTGGCCAATGGCGGCACCCTGTTCCTTGATGAAATCGGCGACATGCCGCTGCCGATGCAGGTCAAGCTGCTGCGCGTGTTGCAGGAGCGCACCTTCGAGCGCGTGGGTAGCAACAAGACCCAGAGCGTCGACGTGCGCATCATTGCGGCGACCCACAAGAATCTCGAAAGCATGATCGAGATCGGCACGTTCCGCGAAGACTTGTACTACCGCCTGAATGTGTTCCCGATCGAGATGGCGCCGCTGCGTGAACGCGTCGAAGACATTCCGCTGCTGATGAACGAGCTGATCTCGCGCATGGAGCACGAGAAGCGCGGTTCAATTCGCTTCAACTCGGCGGCGATCATGTCGCTGTGCCGCCATGGCTGGCCGGGCAACGTCCGTGAACTGGCCAACCTGGTGGAGCGCATGGCGATCATGCATCCGTACGGCGTGATCGGCGTGGTCGAGTTGCCGAAGAAGTTCCGCTACGTCGACGATGAAGACGAGCAAATGGTCGACAGTCTGCGCAGTGATCTGGAAGAGCGCGTGGCCATCAACGGTCATTCGCAAGACTTCACGGCCAATGCCCTGTTGCCGCCGGAAGGCCTGGACCTGAAGGACTACCTTGGCGGTCTGGAGCAGGGGTTGATTCAGCAGGCGCTGGATGACGCCAATGGCATTGTGGCGCGCGCGGCCGAGCGGCTTCGTATCCGTCGTACCACGCTGGTAGAAAAGATGCGCAAGTACGGCATGAGCCGTCGAGATGGAGATGAGCAGGCGGATGATTGACGCCTGTTTTTCAATCCATTGATTTATAAGAAGCTTTTTTTAGGCACGGGTATTGCTACGTCCCTCGCAACGTTCCGTTTAACTGACGGTCAGCCAAGCGAGAGAGCACGATGCCCCAAGCCGCCCAGATGTCTCCTGTCCCTGATGCGTCCGTAGAGCAGGCGAGCCGGCTTGGCCTTGAGCAGGCATTCGCACTGTTTAATCAGATGTCGAGCCAGTTGACCGACTCCTACAGCATGCTTGAAGCCCGGGTCACCGAGCTCAAGGGTGAACTGGCGGTGGTCAGCGCCCAGCGCATGCAGGAGCTGGCGGAAAAAGAGCGCCTGGCCAACCGCCTGCAAAACCTCCTTGATCTGTTACCCGGCGGTGTCATCGTCATTGACGCCCAGGGCATCGTGCGCGAAGCCAATCCGGCGGCGTGCGAGTTGCTGGGGCTGCCGCTCGAAGGTGAATTGTGGCGCCACGTCATTGCCCGTTGTTTTGCACCTCGCGAAGACGATGGTCATGAAATCTCCCTCAAGGATGGTCGGCGTCTGTCGATCGCCACGCGCTCGCTGGACGCCGAGCCCGGCCAGTTGGTGTTGCTCAACGACCTGACTGAAACCCGCCATCTGCAGGATCAACTGGCCCGCCATGAGCGTCTGTCGTCGCTGGGGCGCATGGTCGCTTCGTTGGCTCATCAGATACGTACGCCATTGTCCGCCGCGTTGCTGTACGCCAGTCATTTGACCGAGCAAGAGCTGCCGGTCGCTACCCAGCAGCGTTTTGCCGGGCGCCTCAAGGAGCGCCTGCACGAGCTGGAGCACCAGGTGCGCGACATGTTGGTCTTCGCCCGTGGCGAGTTGCCGCTGACCGACCGTGTGACACCCGGTCAATTGATGCAGTCGTTGCAAGCGGCAGCGCTGACCCACGTGCAGGATCTGCCGATCCGCTGGCAGTGCGACAGTCATTCGGGGGAGTTGCTGTGCAATCGCGACACGCTGGTCGGCGCGATCCTCAATCTGATCGAAAACGCCATTCAGGCCAGTGCCAGTCAATTGCGCCTCAAGATTCACCTCTACACCCGCGGCAACAACCTGCGCCTGTGCGTCAGTGACAGTGGCGGCGGTATAGAGGCCGCCGTTCTGGCGCGATTGGGCGAACCCTTTTTTACCACCAAGGCCACCGGCACAGGTCTTGGCCTGACCGTGGTCAAGGCGGTGGCGCGTGCTCATCAAGGAGAATTACAGCTGCGTTCGCGGCTCGGTCGCGGCACTTGTGCGCAGGTGATCCTGCCGTTGTTCAGCAACGCTCAAGGAGCGGAGTGACACAGATGGGTATCAAGGTTCTGCTGGTCGAGGATGACCGTGCGTTGCGCGAAGCGCTGGCCGATACGCTAATGCTCGCGGGGCATGATTACAAGGCGGTGGGGTCGGCGGAGGAGGCGTTGGCTGCCGTCGGCGGCGAGGCCTTCAGCCTGGTGGTCAGTGACGTCAACATGCCTGGTATGGACGGCCACCAGTTGCTGGGCATGTTGCGAGCGCGGCAGCCGCAATTGCCGGTGTTGTTGATGACAGCTCACGGTGCGGTCGAACGTGCGGTCGATGCGATGCGCCAGGGCGCTGCGGATTACCTGGTCAAACCATTCGAGCCCAAGGCGTTGCTCGATCTGGTGGGGCGTCATGCCTTGGGCAGTCTGGGCCTGACCGAGGGTGAAGGGCCGGTGGCGTTCGAGCCGGCGAGCGCACAGTTGCTCGAGTTGGCGGCACGGGTTGCACGTAGCGATTCCACGGTGTTGATATCAGGCGAGTCGGGCACGGGCAAGGAAGTGCTGGCGCGTTACATCCATCAGCATTCTCATCGCGCCAGCCAGCCGTTCATTGCGATCAACTGCGCGGCGATTCCGGACAACATGCTCGAAGCGACGTTGTTCGGTCACGAGAAGGGTTCCTTCACCGGCGCCATTGCCGCGCAAGCCGGCAAGTTCGAGCAGGCCGACGGCGGCACCCTCCTGCTCGACGAAATTTCCGAAATGCCCCTGGGGCTTCAGGCCAAATTGCTGCGCGTGTTGCAAGAGCGCGAGGTTGAAAGGGTCGGGGCGCGCAAACCGATCGCGCTGGATATTCGTGTGGTCGCAACCACCAATCGCGACTTGGCGGGGGAGGTGGCGGCGGGGCGCTTCCGCGAGGATCTCTATTATCGCCTGTCGGTGTTTCCCCTGGCCTGGCGTCCGTTGCGCGAACGCACCGCCGACATCCTGCCGCTGGCCGAGCGTCTGCTGGCCAGGCACGTCAATAAAATGAAGCATGCGGCGGCCAGATTGTCGCCAGAGGCCCAGGCGTGCCTGATCGGTTATCCGTGGCCGGGTAACGTGCGCGAGCTGGACAACGCGATTCAGCGTGCGCTGATTCTGCAGCAAGGTGGCTTGATCCAGCCGCAGGATTTCTGCCTGGCCGGGTCGGTGACTTGCGCACCATTGCCGGCATTGGCGCAGGCTTCGGTGCGTCCTGTGGAGGTCGAGTCCGAGTCGGCCGGTGCGCTGGGTGATGATCTGCGTCGCCATGAGTTCCAGATGATTATCGATACCCTGCGCACCGAGCGCGGTCGCCGCAAAGAGGCGGCCGAGCGCCTGGGTATCAGCCCGCGGACCTTGCGCTACAAGCTGGCGCAGATGCGCGATGCCGGCATGGATGTGGAAGCCTACTTGTTCTCCACCTGAAAGTTGACGGAATCAATATTGATCTAAATGTGGGAGCGGGCTTGCTCGCGAATACGGTTTTCCATTCAACAGAGATGCTGACTGGTCTACAGCTTTCGCGAGCAAGCCCGCTCCCACATTTGTTTGCGGTGGTATTGGCTTTTGTTTAGAGCAGTCACGGAGCTGGCACCCTTGTTGCTAACACCTCAATACCCGCCGAGTGAGTGTCAAAAAATTGCGGGTCGTCAAAGAGAGAAACCATGAGCCAAGGTATTGAATTCAATCGGTTGATGCTGGATATGCGTGCCATGCAAATGGACGCCATGTCTGCGCCGAAGTCGGCTGCCGTCCCTGAAGTGGCGGGTAGCAGCTTTTCCGACATGCTCGGTCAGGCCGTCAATAAAGTGAACGACACCCAACAGGCTTCCAATCAGTTGGCCAGTGCCTTCGAAATCGGCAAAAGCGGCGTCGACCTGACCGACGTGATGATTTCCTCGCAGAAGGCCAGCGTGTCATTCCAGGCGTTGACCCAAGTGCGCAACAAGCTGGTTCAGGCTTACCAAGACATCATGCAGATGCCGGTTTAAAGGACGAGATTGAGTCATGGCAGAAGCAGTCGCCGATAACGTTCCGGCCAAGGCAACTTCGATAGACGGCAAGCCGCCGCTGTTCGGGTTGTCCTTCCTGGAAAACCTCTCCGAGATGACCATGTTGCGTCAGGTGGGCCTGTTGGTCGGCCTGGCTGCGAGCGTGGCGATTGGTTTTGCCGTGGTGTTGTGGTCTCAACAGCCGGACTACCGGCCTCTGTACGGCAGCCTTGCCGGCATGGACGCCAAGCAGGTCATGGAGACCCTGGCCTCCGCCGATATTCCGTACACCGTCGAACCCAATTCCGGTGCCTTGCTGGTCAAGGCCGATGACCTGTCCCGTGCGCGTCTCAAGCTCGCGGCTGCTGGTGTCACTCCCAGCGATGGCAACATCGGTTTTGAAATCCTCGACAAGGAACAGGGGCTGGGCACCAGTCAGTTCATGGAAGCGACCCGTTATCGTCGCGGCCTCGAAGGCGAACTGGCCCGCACCATTTCCAGCCTGAACAACGTCAAGGGTGCCCGTGTGCACCTGGCGATCCCGAAAAGTTCGGTCTTCGTGCGCGACGAGCGCAAGCCTAGCGCTTCGGTCCTGGTTGAGCTCTATTCCGGTCGCTCCCTCGAACCAGGCCAGGTCGTGGCGATCATCAACCTGGTGGCGACCAGCGTTCCCGAGCTGAGCAAGTCGCAGATCACCGTCGTCGACCAGAAGGGCAACCTGCTCTCGGATCAGGCGGAAAACTCCGAACTGACCATGGCCGGCAAGCAGTTCGACTACAGCCGTCGCATGGAAAGCATGCTCACCCAGCGTGTGCACAACATCCTGCAGCCGGTATTGGGCAACGATCGTTACAAGGCCGAAGTCTCGGCCGACGTGGACTTCAGCGCCGTCGAGTCGACTTCCGAGCAGTTCAATCCGGACCAGCCTGCCCTGCGCAGCGAACAGTCGGTCAACGAACAGCGTACCGCCAGCAACGGACCGCAAGGTGTGCCGGGTGCCTTGAGCAACCAGCCGCCATCGCCGGCCTCCGCGCCGCAAACCACTGGCGGCGCCACCGCGTCGGCCGGCATGGTGCAGCCAGGCCAGCCGCTGATCGATGCCAACGGCCAGCAAATCATGGACCCGGCCACCGGTCAGCCAATGCTCGCACCGTACCCGGCGGACAAGCGTCAACAATCCACCAAAAACTTCGAACTCGACCGTTCCATCAGCCATACCAAGCAGCAACAGGGGCGATTGAATCGCCTGTCGGTGTCGGTGGTGGTCGACGATCAGGTCAAGATCAACCCGGCCAATGGCGAAACCACCCGTGCGCCGTGGAGCGCAGATGAATTGGCGCGTTTCACTCGTCTGGTTCAGGACGCGGTCGGCTTCGATGCCAGCCGTGGTGACAGTGTCAGCGTAATCAACATGCCGTTCTCCGCCGAGCGCGGTGAGGTGATTGCCGATATTCCGTTCTACTCCCAGCCGTGGTTCTGGGACATCGTCAAGCAAGTGCTGGGTGTGCTGTTCATCCTGGTGCTGGTGTTCGGCGTGCTGCGTCCGGTGCTCAACAACATCACCGGCGGCGGCAAAGGCAAACAGTTGGCTGGTATCGGTAGCGACGTCGAGTTGGGCGGCATGGGCGGTCTGGATGGCGAGTTGGCCAACGACCGTGTCAGCCTCGGTGGCCCGACCAGCATTCTGCTGCCGAGCCCGAGCGAAGGCTATGACGCTCAGTTGAACGCAATCAAGAGTCTGGTGGCAGAAGATCCGGGTCGTGTGGCCCAGGTCGTGAAAGAGTGGATTAACGCAGATGAGTGATAACCGAGCCGTTGCCGCCAAACTGTCCAAGGTCGACAAGGCCGCAATCCTGTTGCTGTCCCTGGGCTCCACCGACGCGGCCCAGGTGCTGCGCCACATGGGCCCGAAAGAGGTTCAGCGCGTGGGTGTGGCCATGGCCCAGATGGGGAATGTGCACCGCGAGCAGGTCGAGCAGGTGATGAGCGAGTTCGTCGATATCGTCGGCGACCAGACCAGCCTGGGCGTCGGCTCCGACGACTATGTGCGCAAAATGCTCACCCAGGCCCTGGGCGAAGACAAGGCCAATGGCCTGATCGACCGCATCCTGCTCGGTGGCAACACCAGCGGCCTCGACAGCCTGAAGTGGATGGAGCCGCGTGCCGTCGCCGATGTGATCCGTTATGAGCACCCGCAGATCCAGGCAATCGTGGTGGCGTATCTCGATCCGGACCAGGCCGGTGAAGTCCTTGGCAATTTCGACCACAAGGTTCGACTGGACATCATCCTGCGGGTCTCCTCGCTGAACACCGTACAGCCAGCGGCCCTGAAAGAACTCAACCAGATTCTCGAGAAACAGTTCTCCGGCAATTCGAATGCCTCGCGCACCACCCTGGGTGGCATCAAGCGTGCGGCCGACATCATGAACTTCCTCGACAGCTCGATCGAAGGTCAACTGATGGATTCGATTCGCGAAGTCGACGAAGACCTGTCCGGTCAGATCGAAGACCTCATGTTCGTCTTCAACAACCTGGCCGACGTCGACGACCGCGGGATTCAGGCGCTGCTCCGCGAGGTGTCTTCCGATGTGCTGGTGCTGGCCCTCAAGGGCTCGGACGAAGGCGTCAAGGAGAAGATCTTCAAGAACATGTCCAAACGTGCGGCCGAACTGTTGCGCGACGACCTGGAAGCCAAAGGCCCGGTGCGCGTCAGCGACGTGGAGACCGCGCAGAAGGAAATCCTCACCATCGCCCGCCGTATGGCCGAAGCCGGAGAAATCGTTCTCGGCGGCAAGGGCGGCGAGGAAATGATCTAACGCCATGGTCAAGAATGATGATGCACCCACTGACCTGATCCGGGCCAGGGATGTCGGTGGCTTCGAGTCCTGGGCGCTGCCCAGTTTCGATCCCCCGGAACCCGAGCCGGAACCTGAGCCGGAACCCGAACCGCCGGAGATGGAGGAAGTGCCGCTGGAGGAAGTCCAGCCGCTGACCCTCGAAGAGCTCGAAAGCATTCGTCAGGAAGCCTACAACGAAGGCTTCGCGGTGGGCGAGAAGGAAGGTTTCCACAGCACCACGCTCAAGGTTCGCCAGGAAGCCGAAGTAGCGCTGGCTGCCAAGATCGCCGGTCTGGAGCAACTGATGGCGCACCTGTTCGAGCCCATCGCCGAGCAGGATACCGAGATCGAAAAATCCCTGGTCGACCTCGTGCAACACATCACCAGACAGGTGATCCAGCGCGAACTGGCCATCGATTCGACGCAGATCGAACACGTCATGCGTGAAGCCCTCAAGCTCTTGCCTTTGGGCGTGGGTAATGTGCGGCTGTACATCCATCCGCAGGATTTCGAACAAGTCAAAGCCCTTCGCGAACGCCATGAAGAAACCTGGCGCATCGTCGAGGACGAATCGTTGTTGCCCGGCGGTTGCCGGGTCGAAACAGAACACAGTCGCATCGACGCCACAGTCGAAACCCGCGTTGCGCGGGTGATGGACAAGCTGTTCGATCAGTTGCACGAGCAGTCCTTGCACCCGGCCGCGCCGGACCTGAGCCTGGAGTTGCCGACCGACAGCAAACCGGCTGCCGCGCCAGAACCGGATGCGCCTGATGCGCCTTGAACGCACCAGTTTCGCCAAACGCCTGGGCAGCTACGCCGAGGCCACGGGACTGGAGGGCGCACCGATCCTTGAGGGCCGCCTGCTACGCATGGTCGGCCTGACCCTCGAAGCCGAGGGCCTGCGCGCCGCCATGGGCAGCCGTTGCATGGTCATCAATGACGATAGCTATCACCCGGTGCAGGTGGAAGCCGAGGTCATGGGTTTCTCTGGCAGCAAAGTCTTTCTGATGCCAGTCGGCAGTGTTGCCGGTATCGCACCCGGCGCCCGAGTGGTACCCCTGGCGGATACCGGTCGCCTGCCCATGGGCATGAGCATGCTCGGGCGGGTACTCGACGGTGCCGGTCGCGCACTGGACGGCAAGGGCGGGATGAAGGCCGAGGACTGGGTGCCGATGGATGGCCCGACCATCAACCCGCTCAAGCGTGAGCCGATCAGCGAGCCGCTGGACGTCGGTATCCGCTGCATCAACGGCATGTTGACGGTCGGTCGTGGTCAGCGGCTCGGCCTGTTTGCCGGTACCGGTGTCGGTAAATCGGTGTTGCTGGGGATGATGACGCGCTTCACCGAGGCCGACATCATCGTCGTCGGGCTGATCGGTGAGCGGGGTCGTGAGGTCAAGGAATTCATCGAGCATATTCTCGGCGAAGAAGGGCTCAAGCGTTCGGTGGTGGTGGCGTCCCCGGCGGACGATGCGCCCCTGATGCGTCTGCGTGCCGCGATGTATTGCACGCGCATTGCCGAGTATTTCCGCGACAAGGGCAAGAATGTCCTGCTGCTCATGGACTCCCTGACCCGTTTCGCCCAGGCCCAGCGGGAAATTGCCCTGGCCATCGGCGAGCCGCCGGCGACCAAGGGCTATCCGCCATCGGTGTTCGCCAAGCTGCCGAAACTGGTGGAGCGGGCCGGCAACGCGGAGAAGGGCGGTGGCTCGATCACGGCGTTCTACACCGTGTTGTCCGAAGGCGATGACCAGCAGGACCCGATTGCCGACTCGGCGCGGGGCGTGCTCGACGGACACATCGTGTTGTCCCGGCGCCTGGCCGAGGAAGGGCATTACCCGGCCATTGATATCGAGGCGTCCATCAGCCGGGTCATGCCGGCGGTGGTATCGCCGGAACATATGACCCGTGCACAGTACTTCAAGCAACTGTGGTCGCGTTACCAGCAAAGCCGCGACCTGATCAGTGTTGGCGCCTATGTCGCCGGCGGCGACCGTGAGACCGATCTGGCGATTTCCCTGCAGCCGCAATTGGTCAAGTACCTGCGCCAGGGCCTCAACGACAGCATCAGCCTGGGCGAAAGCGAAGCGTATCTCGCCTCGATCTTCGCGCCCGCGGCAGGCGGTTAAGCGGTCATGGCCCAGAGTCGGGCAGGAAGGCTGGCGCCTGTGGTGGAAATGGCTGAAAAGGCCGAGAAAACCGCAGTCCAGCGCCTGGGACATTTTCAAGGACAGGTTCGCCTGGCGGAAAGTAAACTCGCCGACCTCGAAGCCTTCCGTCTCGACTATCAGGAACAATGGATCGTACGCGGCAGTGGCGGCGTCTCGGGCCAGTGGCTGCTGGGTTATCAGGGCTTTCTCGCGCAATTGGGCACGGCCATCGACCAGCAGCGGCAAAGCCTGGCCTGGCATCAGAACAATCTGAACAAGGCTCGGGAAACCTGGCAGCAGGCGTTTGCCCGGGTCGAAGGTTTGCGTAAGCTGGTTCAGCGCTATGCCGATGAAGCGCGGGCGCTTGAAGACAAGCGTGAGCAAAAGTTGTTGGACGAATTATCTCAGCGCTTACCGCGGCAGGATCAGTATTGAATTGAATCAGGTGGACGGCGTTATCATTCATCGCGGGCAAGCCACGCTCCCACAGGTTTTTCGCCAACTTTGAAATGGCGCAAATCCTGTGGGAGCGTGGCTTGCCCGCGAAAGCGATCTCGCTGACTCCACATATTTCCAGCCTTGCCCCAACCACTACCAACTGCTAAACCTTGTACAAGCAGGTTTACCAATGACAAGGAAGCCATGACATGCCAGTTGTTACAGAAGTCTCACCCGATGGACAAAAGCTGACGATATCGGTCAAAGGACGATTCGATTACGCCAAGCATCAGGAATTTCGTGAGTCTTATGAGCGCCCCAACGGCAAGTTGCCGAGTTCGATAGTCGTCGATTTGAAAGACGCCACCTACCTCGACAGCTCGGCCCTGGGCATGCTGCTGTTGCTACGCGATCACGCCGGTGGCGATGATTCCGATGTGCGCGTCATCAACAGCAGTACCGACGTGCGCAAAATCCTCGCCATTTCCAACTTCGACAAGCTGTTCGACATCAGTTGATTACCATGCAGCCACAGGAGCCGCTGACGATCCTGATTGCCGAGGACAGCGCCGCCGATCGCATGCTGTTGTCGAGCATCCTGCGCCGCCAGGGGCACGAAGTGCTGACGGCGGCCAACGGCATCGAAGCGGTCGACGCGTTTCGCCAGCAACGACCGCACCTGGTGTTGATGGATGCGATGATGCCGGTCATGGACGGCTTCGAGGCGGCCCGGCAAATCAAGGCCCTGGCCGGGGAAACCCTGGTGCCGATCATCTTCCTCACTTCGTTGTCCGAGAGTGAAGCCCTGGCCCGTTGTCTGGAGGTCGGCGGTGACGACTTTCTGGCGAAACCCTATAACCAGGTGATTCTCGCTGCCAAGATCAAGGCAATGGATCGCTTGCGACGCTTGCAAGATACCGTGCTGCAACAGCGTGACCAGATCGCCAGGCATCACGACTACCTGCTCAACGAGCAGCGCGTGGCCAAGGCTGTTTTCGACAAGGTGGCGCACTCGGGCTGCCTGAATGCCGCTCCGAATATCCGTTATCTGCAATCGCCCTATGCGCTGTTCAACGGCGACCTGTTGCTGGCCGCGTTCACGCCGGCCGGAGACATGCATGTGTTGCTGGGCGACTTTACCGGCCACGGCTTGCCGGCGGCGGTGGGCGCCATGCCCTTGGCCGAAGTCTTCTACGGGATGACCACCAAGGGCTACGGCCTGGCAGAAACCCTGCGCGAGATGAATGCCAAGCTCAAGCGCATCCTGCCGGTGGACATGTTCTGTTGTGCCACGATGTTGTGCCTGAGTTTTCAGCGTCGTTCAGTGGAAGTCTGGAACGGCGGAATGCCGGACGGTTACCTGCACCGCATTGCCAGTGGCGAGCGCACCCCTCTGCCGGCGCGGCACCTGCCTTTGGGGGTGCTGAGCCCGGAATCCTTCGATGAGCGTACCGAGGTGTTTCCCATGGCGCTCGGGGATCGGGTGTTTCTCCTGTCCGATGGCGTGATCGACACCTGCGACGCCAATGATCAGTTGTTTGGCGTGCGGCGATTGCAGCAGGTGTTTGCCGCCAATCGCCATCCGGATGCGTTGTTCGAAGAGATCAAGCAAGCGCTGCGTCATTTCGGCGGAGAAGCCCGCGACGATGTCAGCATGGTCGAGATCAGCCTGCTGGAGCCGGCACAGATCACTGCGCCGGCGTTGGTCTACTCCGACAGCGGCCAGTCCTGTCCGCTGGACTGGTCGGTGAGTTTCGAGTTTCGCGCCGCCACGCTCAAGCGATTCAATCCATTACCCTATCTGTTGCAATTGTTGCTTGAGGTCCATGGCCTTCGGGCGCAAAGCGGAGCGCTCTACAGTGTGCTGGCGGAACTCTATTCCAATGCGCTGGAGCATGGCGTACTGGGGCTGGATTCGAACCTCAAGCGCGATGCCTCGGGGTTTGCGCGGTATTATGAAGAGCGCAATACCCGGCTGGACGAGCTGCAGGAAGGCTATGTTCGGTTGCATTTTCAGGTGACACCAACAGACGACGGCGGTTGCCTGAAGATTCACATCGAAGACAGCGGCAAGGGTTTTGATGTCCAGCGGGTGATGGCAAGGCCGGTGGATGACATCCGCCTGTCGGGACGTGGGGTCAGTCTGATCCGCCAGTTGGGGCGTAATGCCCGCTGGACCGACGATGGTCGAAGTGCACGCGTGGAGTTTATCTGGGACGCTCAGGCATACTCCGCGCATTCTTGATCAGGGAGTGAGCAAGTGGACGACAAACATGTGGATCGCGACGTGCTGAGTGCATTGCGCGAAGTGATGGAAGACGGCTATCCGGAACTGCTGGATGTCTTTCTTGCGGACTCCGAAGAGCGCCTGAAAGTCCTGAGAGCGGCTGTGAGAACGGCTGACAGTGCCGCACTACTCGTTGAAACCGCCCATAGCTTCAAAGGCAGCTGCAGCAACATGGGCGCACTCAGGCTGGCCGAGCTATGCCATCAACTTGAACAGCAGGCCAAAGATTTGCCATGGGCCGCCGTTCAGGAACTGGTCCGTGAAATCGACCGCGAGTTCGCCGGTATCCGGCCTCAATACGAAGCTGAACGACAGCGTTGCCCGGCGAAAATCTGAGTATTCGCTGCGTTTGATCTCCTTCGAGTGAAACTGGCTCGACCTTTGCAGTTAATTCTTCCAACTGTACTTACGAGCCCCGTGCAGCGGAGACCGTTTCATGCCCGTTACCCCCAATATTCTGCTTCAGGCCTCCAGGCAGGCCAAGACTCAGGCCGCCTCCGCCAATCCTCCGGCGCTGGTCGCTGAGCCCGGGGACAAGGCCGCAAGCTTCGCGCATGTCTATGCCAATCAGGCCCAGAACAAGCCCGGTGCGTTGGCGGATGCCTCGGGCAAGCCGGGTCGCGACAAAACCGCTGATGTCGCCGGAAAAACAGACGCTGGCGACGACAAATCTGCCGCCGGGGAACCGGTGGTTGCCGATGGCGGCAAATCCTTGCCTGCCGACGCGCCGGTGCAGGCTGACGACAAGTCCGCCGACGATAAAGCGTCAGACGCCGATCAGACTCCGGTCGTGGATGCCGCGCCGCTCGATCCGGCTCTTGATCCTTCTTTGCAGCAAGTCCTTCAGCCTGTAGTGCCGGCACCGGTAGCCCCCGTCGTTGCCGACACCGTGCAGCCTGCCGTTGAAGCGCCGGTTGCCGCAGCTGCTACGGCGTCGACTACAGCGACAGCTACAGCTGCGCCGGCACTGGCCATGACCGATGGCGATTTCGATCCCTCGACCGATCCTCTCGATGCATTGCCGGCAGTGCGCCTGGCGATGGAGCAGAGCGGTCACGTATCGGCCACCAGTCAGGCGCAGCCCAAGGCTGCTCCGACACAGGCGCAAGCCCAGGCTGACGGTGAGCTGACATCGGCGCAAAACTTTACCGCCGGCATGGCGGCCATGCTGGATGTTCAGTCTGACAAGAACAGCACCAGCCAGGGCGACGACAAGGCGTTCAGCGGGTTGATCGATGACGGTCTGAAGGACCTCAAATCCGCCAGCAGCGACACCCGTGTCGATGATTTCGCCAACCGCCTGGCAGCGCTGACCCAGGCGGCCACACCGAAGACCGCCAATGCCTTGCCGGTGAACCAGCCGATCGCCATGCACCAGAGCGGCTGGACCGAAGAGGTGGTGAACCGGGTCATGTACCTGTCCAGTGCCAATCTCAAGGCCGCGGACATCCAGTTGCAGCCCGCTGAGCTTGGGCGTCTGGACATTCGGGTGAACATGGTTCCCGACCAGCAGACTCAGGTCACGTTCATGAGTGCGCATCCGGGGGTCCGTGAGGCGCTGGACGGCCAGGTGCATCGCTTGCGCGACATGTTTGCGCAGCAGGGCATGGGGCAGGTCGATGTCAACGTTTCGGACCAGTCCCGTGGTTCGCAGCAAGGTCAGGAACAAGCCCGGCAAAGTCAAAGCGGGCGGACCAGCACCAGCGGCGGTCGCCTCGATTCAATGGATGACGACATGGCTCCGGGCATTGCTGAGGTGGCTGCCAATACCACCAGCGTGATCGGCTCCAGCGCGGTCGATTACTACGCCTGATCAAACGCAAACCCCCTGTAGGAGCGAGCTTGCTCGCGATGATCGTTAACGATAGCGCGTGTTTATTGGCTAAACGCGGCGCTCTTGAATTCTTCGCGAGCAGGCTCGCTCCTACATGGCATAACACTTGCTCTTGCCTTGCCGTGCGACTGTGAAAACCCGAATAGTGACGGATTATTGGCATGGCGAAGAGCGACGCAGCAGTAAAAGACCCCGCAACCAAAGGCAAACTCAAGCTGATTATCGTGATCGTGGTGGCCCTGCTGCTGGCGATTGGTGTGTCCGTGGGGGCGACCTGGTACTTCATGCACAGCGCTCAGAGCAAGCCTGCCGCCGACGTGGCGCAAACCGCTCCCGTCGGCAAGCAGCCAGCGATTTTCGAGTCGATGGCGCCGGCTTTCGTGGCCAATTTCAACCAGAACGGTCGCCAGCGCTACATGCAAGTAAGCATCACCATGCTCGCCCGTAACCAGGCGGATCTGGATGCACTCAAGGTCCATATGCCGGTCATCCGCAATAACCTGGTCATGCTGTTCTCCGGGCAGGACTTTGCGACCCTCGCGTCGCCGGTCGGTCAGGAAATGCTACGGCAGAAGGCCACCGCCAGCGTGCAGGAAGTGGCGCAGAAAGAGCTTGGCAAAGTGGTGATCGAACAGTTGCTTTTCACTAATTTCGTACTGCAGTAGGAACACGACATGGCCGTGCAGGACCTGCTGTCCCAGGATGAGATCGACGCGCTGCTGCATGGCGTCGATGACGGTCTGGTACAGACCGAAAACGCTGCCGAACCCGGCAGCGTCAAAAGCTACGACCTGACCAGCCAGGATCGCATCGTCCGTGGACGCATGCCGACCCTGGAAATGATCAACGAGCGTTTCGCCCGCTATACCCGCATCAGCATGTTCAACATGCTGCGTCGCTCGGCAGACGTGGCGGTCGGCGGCGTGCAGGTGATGAAGTTCGGCGAATACGTGCACTCGCTGTACGTGCCGACCAGTCTCAACCTGGTCAAGATCAAACCCTTGCGCGGCACCGCGCTGTTCATTCTCGACGCCAAGCTGGTGTTCAAGCTGGTGGACAACTTCTTCGGCGGTGACGGCCGGCACGCAAAGATCGAGGGGCGTGAATTCACGCCGACCGAGCTGCGTGTTGTGCGCATGGTGCTGGAGCAGGCGTTCGTCGATTTGAAGGAAGCCTGGCAGGCGATCATGGAAGTCAACTTCGAGTACATCAACTCGGAAGTGAACCCGGCCATGGCCAACATCGTCGGTCCGAGCGAAGCCATTGTGGTGTCGACCTTCCACATCGAGCTCGATGGCGGTGGCGGCGATCTGCACGTGACCATGCCGTACTCGATGATCGAGCCGGTGCGCGAAATGCTCGACGCCGGCTTCCAGTCGGACCTCGACGACCAGGACGAGCGCTGGGTCAACGCCTTGCGCCAGGACGTGCTGGACGTCGACGTGCCGATCGGTGCGACGGTGGCTCGTCGTCAGCTGCGCCTGCGCGACATCCTGCACATGCAGCCGGGGGATGTGATCCCGGTCGAGATGCCGGAAGAAATGATCATGCGCGCCAACGGCGTGCCGGCCTTCAAGGTCAAGATGGGCTCGCACAAGGGCAACCTGGCGTTGCAAGTGATCGAGCCGATCGAGCGCCGTTGACCGGCGCTCGTACCCATTCGCGATTAACCGAATTCTGAACTTTTGCTCGCCGAGGACACTGACAATATGAACACGCAAGACGACCAGGCTCTGGCCGATGAGTGGGCCGCGGCCCTGGAAGAAACCGGTGATGCCGGGCAAGCCGACATCGACGCCCTGCTGGCAGCCGATTCCGGCAGTTCCGCGTCCAACCGCCTGCCAATGGAAGAGTTCGGCAGCGTGCCGAGAAACAACGATCCGGTCAGCCTCGAAGGCCCGAACCTGGACGTGATCCTCGACATCCCGGTGTCGATTTCCATGGAAGTGGGCAGCACTGACATCAACATCCGCAACTTGCTGCAACTGAACCAGGGTTCGGTGATCGAGCTTGATCGCCTGGCCGGTGAGCCGCTGGACGTGCTGGTCAATGGCACGCTCATCGCCCACGGCGAAGTGGTGGTGGTCAACGAGAAGTTCGGCATCCGCCTGACGGACGTGATCAGCCCAAGCGAACGCATCAAGAAGCTGCGCTGAGTGAAAAAGGTTCTGGGGGCTTTGCTGGGGGCAGCGCTGGCCATGCCGATCAGTGTGCTGGCGGCCGAACCGGTTGCCACGGCCGCTGTGCCTGCGGTGAGCAGTGGCGTGGCTGGCCAACTGACGCAACTGGTGTTCGGCTTGCTGCTGGTACTGGGGCTGATCTTCCTTCTCGCCTGGCTGCTGCGTCGGGTCCAGCAGGCCGGTCCGGCTGGCAAAGGGCAGGTGATCGAGATTGTCGGCTCCCGCGCGCTGGGGCCTCGCGACCGTCTGATGCTGGTGCAGGTTGGCAACGAGCAGATCCTGTTGGGCCTGAGTCCTGGCAGCATTACTGCGCTGCACGTCCTCAAGGAGCCGGTGCAAGTGCCGAGTACCGAGAAACCGACACCGGAGTTTGCACAGCGCCTGCTGGAAATGCTGGGTAAAGATCAGAAGGATAAGAAGTAATGGGTGCGCTACGCATCGTCTTGACGCTGACCCTGATGCTGGCTGCGCCGCTGGCATTCGGCGCCGATCCGCTGTCGATCCCGGCGATCACCCTAGGCACCAATGCGCAGGGTGCGCAGGAATATTCGGTCAGCCTGCAAATCCTGCTGATCATGACCGCGCTGAGTTTTATCCCGGCGTTTGTCATGCTGATGACCAGTTTCACCCGGATCATCATTGTCTTCTCGATCCTGCGCCAGGCACTGGGCCTGCAACAGACGCCATCGAACCAGATCCTCACCGGCATGGCGCTATTCCTGACCCTGTTCATCATGGCGCCGGTGTTCGACCGGGTGAACCAGGATGCCCTGCAGCCGTATCTGGCGGAAAAGCTGACGGCCCAGGATGCGGTCGCCAAGGCGCAGGTGCCGATCAAGAACTTCATGCTGGCCCAGACCCGCACCAGCGATCTGGAGCTGTTCATGCGCCTGTCCAAGCGTACTGACATCGCGACGCCGGATCAGGCACCACTGACCATCCTGGTGCCGGCCTTTGTGACCTCCGAGCTGAAAACGGCGTTCCAGATCGGCTTCATGATCTTCATTCCGTTCCTGATCATCGACTTGGTCGTGGCCAGTGTACTGATGGCGATGGGTATGATGATGCTCTCGCCGCTGATCATTTCCCTGCCGTTCAAGATCATGTTGTTCGTGCTGGTGGATGGCTGGGCGCTGATCATCGGCACGCTGGCCAGCAGCTTCGGCGGTGTCTCGCCATGACGCCAGAAGTCGCGGTCGACATCTTTCGCGAAGCGCTGTGGCTGACCACCATGATGGTGGCGATCCTGGTGATTCCGAGTTTGCTGGTGGGCCTGCTGGTGGCGATGTTCCAGGCTGCCACCCAGATCAACGAACAGACCCTGAGCTTCCTGCCACGCCTGCTGGTGATGCTGGTGACGCTGATCGTCGGCGGTCCATGGATGGTGCAGACCTTCATGGATTACATCCTGCAGCTGTACGGCAGTATTCCTCAGGTCATCGGCTAAACCATGTCACTGCTTGCGCTGACCGATACGCAGATCAGCACCTGGGTGGCGACGTTCATGTTGCCGCTGTTTCGCGTCGGCTCCTTGCTGATGGTCATGCCGGTGTTTGGCACGACCCTGTTGCCCCGGCGCATCCGCCTGTATTTCGCCTTGGCCATTACCGTGGTCATCGCACCGGGCCTGCCGCCGATGCCCCCGGTGAATGCGCTGGATTTGAGTGGGCTGTTGCTGATTGCCGAGCAAATCCTCATCGGCGCGGTGATGGGCTTCGCCTTGCAGCTGTTCTTCCAGGCCTTTGTGGTAGCCGGGCAAATCGTTGCCATCCAGATGGGCATGGGCTTCGCCTCCATGATCGACCCGGCCAACGGCGTATCGACGGCGGTGATCGGGCAGTTTTTCACCATGCTGGTGACGCTGCTGTTCCTGTCCATGAACGGTCATCTGGTGGTGTTCGAGATCCTTACCGAGAGTTTCACCACATTGCCGGTGGGTGGCGGCTTGATGGTTAATCACTACTGGGAACTGGCTGGCAAGCTCGGTTGGGTACTTGGCTCGGCGTTACTGCTGGTGCTGCCGGCAATCACCGCGTTGCTGGTGGTCAACATCGCGTTTGGCGTCATGACCCGGGCGGCGCCGCAACTCAATATTTTCTCTGTCGGCTTCCCGCTGATCCTGGTGCTTGGCCTGTTCATCGTCTGGGTCGGGCTGGCGGACATTCTCAATCAGTATCAACCGCTGGCCTCCGAGGCCTTGCAGTTTTTGCGCGAAATGGCACGGGCGAGCTGAGTCATGGCTGAGAGCGAAAGCGGTCAGGACAAAACAGAAGACCCCACGGAGAAGCGCAAGCAGGACTCCCGTGAAAAGGGTGAGATAGCGCGGTCCAAGGAGCTCAACACCCTGGCGATCATGCTGGTCGGTGCCTCGGCGTTGCTGATTTTTGGCGGCGCCATGGCGCAGGACATGATGGAGCTGATGCGCATCAACTTTTCGCTGCCGCGGGAAGTGATTCTGGATCAGCGCTCCATGGCCACCTACCTGATGCGTTCGGGGCAAATTGCCCTGTGGTCGATCCAGCCAGTGATGATCACGTTGGTGCTGGCCGCCATCATCGGTCCGATTTCCCTGGGCGGCTGGCTGTTCGCGGCGAGCTCCATGGCGCCCAAGTTCAGCCGCTTGAATCCCGGCCCCGGCCTCAAGCGTATGTTCTCCACCAAATCGCTGGTCGAACTGCTCAAGGCCCTGGCCAAGTTCATCATCATTCTGTTCGTGGCACTGGCGGTATTGTCGTCGGACATCGATGACCTGCTGCGCATCGCCCATGAGCCCCTGGACATGGCGATCATTCACAGCCTGCAAGTGGTGGGCTGGAGCACCTTGTGGATGGCGTGCGGGCTGATCCTCATCGCTGTGGTGGACGTGCCGGTGCAGCTCTGGGAAAGCCACAAGAAACTGCTGATGACCAAGCAGGAAGTGCGTGACGAGCATAAGGATCAAGACGGGCGGCCGGAGGTCAAGCAGCGGATTCGACAGCTGCAGCGCGAGATGTCCCAGCGGCGAATGATGGCCGCGATTCCCGAGGCCGACGTGGTCATCACCAACCCGACCCACTACGCCGTGGCCCTCAAGTACGACCCGGAGAAGGGTAATGCGCCGGTGTTGCTGGCCAAGGGTAGTGACTTCCTGGCCTTGAAGATCCGTGAGATCGCAGTGGCCAACGAGATATTGCTGCTGGAGTCGCCGGCGCTGGCGCGCTCGATCTACTACTCCACCGAACTTGAGCAGGAAATTCCCGGCGGACTCTATCTGGCAGTCGCGCAGGTACTGGCTTACGTTTATCAGATTCGACAGTACCGGGCGGGCAAGGGTAAACGACCGGATCCGCTCAAGGATGACCTGCCGATTCCGCCGGATCTACGCCGCGATTCCTGAGTTTGTAGCAGCTGCCGAGCCCGCGAGGCTGCGTTCGAGGACGCAGTCCTCGCCGGGAACTGACGACTGCTGCGCAGCCGAACGCAGCCTCGCGGGCTCGGCAGCTGCTACGGATGGTTCGCGCGCTCATTTCGTTGATAAGCCCCTCTATTTCAAACCCCGCAAAAGTTGGAAAGCTTCTTGCAGTAGCCGCTCTGCGCCTGCTTCAGGCGTCAAAAGTTTGCTTTAAAGGAACGGGGAAAACCGGTGGATCGCTCTCAGTTAATCAACAGTGCCCGCAGCAATATTGCCGACCTCAGTCGGGGCAATCTGGGCGTGCCGCTGTTGCTGCTGGTCATGCTGGCGATGATGATGTTGCCGGTGCCGCCGTTCCTGCTGGACGTGTTCTTCACCTTCAACATCGCGCTGTCCATCGTCGTGCTGCTGGTCTGTGTCTACGCTTTGCGGCCGCTGGATTTTGCGGTGTTCCCGACCATTTTGCTGGTGGCGACGCTGTTGCGCCTGGCATTGAACGTGGCCTCCACTCGGGTGGTCATGCTTCACGGCCAGGATGGTCACGCCGCTGCCGGTAAAGTGATCCAGGCGTTCGGCGAGGTGGTGATCGGCGGTAACTACGTGGTCGGTATCGTGGTCTTCGCGATCTTGATGATCATCAACTTCGTCGTGGTGACCAAGGGTGCGGGGCGGATTTCCGAGGTGAGCGCGCGTTTCACCCTCGATGCGATGCCCGGCAAGCAAATGGCGATCGACGCCGACCTCAACGCCGGCCTGATCGATCAGGCCCAGGCCAAGGCCCGCCGTTCGGAAGTTGCGCAGGAAGCCGAGTTCTACGGTTCCATGGACGGTGCGAGCAAATTCGTCCGGGGTGACGCCATCGCCGGCCTGTTGATCCTGTTCATCAACCTGATTGGCGGCATGGCGGTCGGTATCTTCCAGCACAACATGAACTTCGCCGACGCCGGCAAGGTGTATGCGCTGTTGACCATCGGTGACGGTTTGGTGGCGCAATTGCCATCACTGTTGTTATCGACAGCCGCAGCGATCATGGTGACTCGTGCTTCCGGTTCGGAAGACATGGGCAAGCAAATCAATCGCCAGATGTTCGCCTCCCCCAAGGCACTGGCTGTGGCGGCAGGCTTGATGGCGGTCATGGGCCTGGTGCCCGGCATGCCACACTTCTCGTTCCTGAGCATGGCGGCCCTGGCGGCCGGTGGCGCCTATCTGTTCTGGAAAAAGCACAACGTCGCCAAGGTACAGGCCCTGCAAGAGGTCAAGCGCCAGCAGGAACTGCTGCCGTCGCCGGCCCGCGCCCAGGAAACCAAGGAGCTCGGCTGGGATGACGTGACGCCAATCGACATGATCGGCCTGGAGGTGGGTTATCGCTTGATTCCGTTGGTGGACCGCAACCAGGGCGGCCAGTTGCTGGCGCGGATCAAGGGGGTGCGCAAGAAGCTCTCCCAGGACCTGGGCTTCCTGATGCCGACGGTGCATATCCGCGACAACCTCGACCTGGCACCGAGTGCCTATCGCCTGACCCTCATGGGGGTGATACTGGCCGAGGCGGAGATTTACCCGGATCGCGAACTGGCGATCAACCCGGGACAGGTCTACGGTTCGCTCAACGGTATTACCGCCAAAGATCCGGCTTTCGGTCTGGAGGCGGTCTGGATCGAAATCAGCCAGCGCGCGCAGGCGCAATCGCTCGGTTATACGGTGGTCGATGCCAGTACAGTAGTGGCCACGCATTTGAACCAGATACTTTACAAGCATTCCAGTGAACTGATCGGTCACGAAGAAGTGCAGCAACTCATGCAATTGCTGGCCAAAAGCTCGCCGAAACTGGCCGAGGAGCTGGTGCCGGGCGTGGTTTCGCTGTCGCAGTTGCTCAAGGTGCTGCAAGCGCTGTTGGCCGAACAAGTCCCCGTGCGCGATATCCGCAGCATTGCCGAGGCCATCGCCAACAATGCTGCCAAGAGTCAAGATACCGCCGCGTTGGTGGCTGCCGTGCGTGTTGGCGTATCCCGTGCAATCGTGCAAAGCATTGTAGGCACTGAGTCGGAGCTGCCAGTAATCACGCTGGAGCCAAGGTTGGAACAGATATTGCTCAATAGTCTGCAAAAGGCAGGACAAGGCTCGGAAGAGGGCGTTCTGCTGGAGCCAAGCATGGCTGAGAAGTTGCAACGCTCGTTGATCGACGCGGCGCAGCGCCAGGAGATGCAGGGTCAGCCGGTGATTCTGCTGGTGGCCGGTCCGGTTCGCGCGATGCTCTCGCGATTTGGCCGGCTCGCAGTCCCGGGTTTGCACGTGTTGGCTTACCAGGAAATTCCTGACAACAAGCAAGTGACCATCGTTGCGACAGTAGGGCCCAACGGCTGAGGTAGTGGTTTATGCAAGTTAAGCGTTTTTTCGCCGCCGATATGCGTCAGGCCATGAAGCTGGTTCGTGATGAGCTGGGCGCCGATGCCGCCATCATTGGCAACCGCCGGATCGCCGGTGGTGTCGAGCTGACGGCTGCGCTGGATTACAAGTTGTCGGCGCTGGCGCCTCGGGTTCCGAACATGGAGCTCGAAGACGAGCTGCGCAAGACTCAGTCGCGGATCGTCACCGCCCAGGCCGAATTGAGCCTGCGTAGCGATGGCGAGAGCGACAAGAGCACCAACCGTCAGTTGTTCGCCGGCCTGCCGCTGACCGCCGCCGAACCGTTGATCGAGCCGACGTACGCCGAACCTCGTCGCCCTGCACCGGCGGCACCAGCCTCCACAGGCGTGGACCCGCGAGCGTTCGACTCGATGCGTTTCGAACTCAACAGCCTGCGCGAACTCATGGAAGTTCAGCTGGGCTCCCTGGCCTGGAATCAGCTGCAAGGCAGTCGTCCGGACCAGGCCAATCTCTGGCGCCGCCTGCAACGCATTGGCCTGTCTGGCCCGCTGTCGCGCGATCTGCTGGCGCTGATTACCGAAATCGAAGAGCCTCGTCAGGCTTGGCGAATGTTGCTGGCGCACCTGGCGCGCATGATCGTTACGCCGGAAGTCGAGCCGCTGGAAGAGGGCGGTGTGATTGCCATGGTCGGCCCGGCCGGCATGGGCAAGACCACCACCCTGGCCAAGCTGGCTGCCCGTTATGTGCTCAAGTACGGCGCGCAGAACATTGCGCTGGTGAGCATGGACAGCTTTCGCATCGGTGCCCAGGAGCAGCTCAAGACCCTGGGGCGCATTCTCAATGTGTCGGTGACCCACGTCGATCCGGGCCAGTCCCTGGTGCAGGCGCTGGAGCCGTTGCTGCGCAAGCGTGTGGTGCTGATCGATACCGCTGGCCTGCAGGCCAGCGATCCGGCACTGCGCATGCAGCTCGAAAGCCTGGCCGGTCGTGGCATTCGCTCGAAAAATTATCTGGTCCTGGCAACCACCAGCCAGAAACAGGTTCTAACGGCCGCGTACCACAGTTACAAGCGTTGTGGGCTCGCTGGCTGCATTCTGACTAAACTGGATGAAACGGCAAGCCTGGGCGAGGTGTTGAGCCTGGCCATCAGTCATGAGCTGCCGGTGGCCTACCTGACCGATGGCCCGCGGATTCCGGATGATTTGCATCTGCCGCGTCGTCACCAGTTGGTCAGTCGCGCCGTGAGTGTGCAAATGCAGGAAGAACCCAGCGAAGAAGCCATGGCTGACATGTTCGCTGACATCTACCACAGCCCGACCAAGCAGGTTGGCTGAGGTATTAATGAACAGTTTTTGTACCTACATCGATGGTCTGCCATGCATTGTTCCGTTTGCGAACGCGCAGCCAGTAATGTGGCCTCCGTCTATGCAAGACAAGGTAAAGAAATAACATGGGCAGCATGCATCCCGTACAGGTGATCGCGGTGACCGGCGGCAAAGGTGGCGTCGGGAAAACTAACGTGTCAGTGAACTTGTCCCTGGCTTTGGCTGAGCTTGGCCGGCGCGTCATGTTGCTGGACGCCGACCTGGGGTTGGCGAACGTCGACGTTCTGCTGGGCCTGACACCCAAACGTACCCTGGCCGACGTGATCGAGGGCCGCTGCGAACTGCGCGATGTACTGCTGCAGGGGCCAGGCGGCATCCGTATCGTTCCGGCCGCATCCGGCACTCAGAGCATGGTGCATCTGAGCCCGGCGCAACACGCCGGCCTGATCCAGGCCTTCAGCGATATCGGCGATAACCTCGACGTATTGGTGATCGACACCGCTGCGGGTATTGGTGACTCGGTAGTCAGTTTCGTTCGCGCAGCCCAGGAAGTGCTGCTGGTGGTGTGCGACGAACCGACCTCGATTACCGATGCCTACGCCTTGATCAAGTTGCTCAATCGCGACTACGGCATGAACCGCTTCCGCGTCCTGGCCAACATGGCCCAGAGCCCGCAGGAAGGGCGCAACCTGTTCGCCAAGTTGACCAAAGTCACGGATCGCTTCCTCGACGTCGCCCTGCAATACGTCGGCGCGGTGCCCTACGACGAAAGCGTACGCAAGGCCGTGCAGAAGCAGCGCGCTGTCTACGAGGCGTTCCCGCGTTCCAAGTGCTCGCTGGCGTTCAAGGCCATCGCACAGAAAGTCGATACCTGGCCGCTGCCTGCCAACCCGCGCGGGCACCTGGAGTTTTTCGTCGAGCGCCTCGTGCAACAGACAGCAGGACCTGTGATATGACGGCCAGCAGTTACAACCTCTACAAAACATCGGCGCGTGATGCGCAGTACGAGCTGATCGAGCGTTACGCACCGCTGGTTAAACGCATTGCCTACCACTTGCTGGCGCGCTTGCCGGCCAGTGTCCAGGTCGAAGACCTGATCCAGGCCGGGATGATCGGCCTGCTTGAAGTGTCAACCAAATATGACGCCGGCAAAGGCGCCAGTTTCGAGACGTACGCGGGCATTCGAATCCGCGGCGCCATGCTCGATGAAGTGCGCAAGGGGGACTGGGCACCACGTTCGGTTCACCGCAATACGCGCATGGTCAGCGACGCCATTCGCTCGATTGAAGCGAAAACCGGCCGTGACGCTAAAGATCACGAAGTTGCGGCCGAACTCCAATTGAGTCTCGACGATTACTACGGGATTTTGAACGACACCCTGGGCAGCCGGTTATTCAGTTTTGACGATCTGTTGCAGGACGGCGAACACGAAGGGCTGCACGAGGATGGCGCGAGTGCTCATCTCGAGCCGTCACGCGACCTGGAAGATGAACGCTTCCAGGCTGCGCTGGCGGATGCGATTGCCAATTTGCCGGAGCGCGAGCGACTGGTGTTGGCGCTGTACTACGACGAAGAGTTGAACCTCAAGGAAATCGGTGAGGTCCTGGGGGTCAGCGAATCTCGGGTCAGCCAGTTACACAGCCAGTGCGCGGCCCGTTTGCGGGGGCGTTTGGGGGAGTGGCGAGCGCGCTGAAGGCAGTGTGGGGACACTGCGAAAGAGGCTGGTGTGGTGTTGAACTGCTCCGGTCCCGATCTGTTGTGCTCCAGACAGTCATTGAGTGCTTTGCCGGATTGATTGAAATGGCGCGTCCAGGTGCTGGGCGCGTTTAAGACTGCTTGGAGGTCGAATTGGACAAGAACATGAAAATCCTCATCGTTGATGACTTCTCAACGATGCGGCGGATCATCAAGAACCTGCTGCGTGACCTTGGGTTCACCAACACCGTCGAGGCCGACGATGGCACTACCGCCATTCCGGTGCTCAACAGCGGAAGCATCGACTTTCTGGTAACGGACTGGAACATGCCTGGCATGACCGGTATCGATCTGCTGCGCCACGTGCGTGCCGATGAAAAGCTCAAGCACCTGCCGGTGCTGATGGTGACCGCTGAAGCCAAGCGTGAGCAGATCATCGAGGCGGCCCAGGCCGGCGTTAACGGCTATGTGGTCAAACCCTTCACGGCCCAGGCGTTGAAAGAAAAAATCGAGAAGATTTTCGAACGCATCGGTTGATGAGTGCGCCACGGGGGAGCTATGGGCAATAACGAAACTTCATTGGGCGACTTTGAGTCGACCCTGAAAAAACACGCCGTCGAATTGGTCGCGAGCCTTGAAAAAGGCAAGTTCGGCGACGCCGTGCAATTGATCCATGAGCTCAACCAGACCCGTGACCGCGGCCTGTATCAGGAAGTGGGCAAGCTCACTCGCGAGCTGCATAGCGCGATCGTCAATTTCCAGATTGACCCGCACATGCCGCAAGCCGAAGAGGTGTCGCAGATCACCGATGCCACCGAGCGTCTGGGGTATGTGGTCAAGCTGACCGAGGCCGCGGCCAACCGCACCATGGATCTGGTGGAAAGTGCCACGCCGCTGGTCAATGGCCTGGCGGATGAAGCCCAGGCCTTGAGCACGGACTGGGGGCGCTTCATGCGTCGCGAAGTCGGCGCGGAAGAGTTTCGTGAGCTGGCCCGGCGGGTCGACGGCTTCCTGACGCGCAGCGGCACGGACAATCGTGCGGTGTCGGGCAACCTGAACGACATCCTGCTCGCCCAGGATTACCAGGACCTCACAGGGCAAGTGATCAAGCGTGTGACCCAGTTGGTCACCGAAGTTGAAAGCAACCTGCTCAAGCTTGTGCTGATGGCCAGTCAGGTGGACCGCTTTGCGGGCATCGAACATGACCATGAAGCGATGCTTGCGGAAAAAGATCCACAAAAACATCTCTCTCAGGGTGAAGGTCCGCAGATTCATGCCGATAAAAGAGAAGACGTTGTGTCCGGTCAGGACGATGTGGACGATTTGCTATCCAGCCTAGGGTTTTAGACTTTTAGGTATTTTAGGTTTTTAGACCTGTTAGGAGCACCCCCCTGATGAGCTTCGGCGCCGATGAAGAGATCCTTCAGGATTTCCTGGTTGAGGCCGGCGAGATTCTAGAGCAACTGTCCGAGCAACTGGTCGAGCTGGAAAGCCGTCCGGATGATGCGGATCTGCTCAATGCAATTTTTCGCGGTTTTCACACTGTAAAAGGGGGCGCCGGCTTCCTCCAGCTCAACGAGCTGGTGGAGTGCTGCCACATCGCCGAGAACGTGTTCGACATCCTGCGCAAGGGTGAGCGGCGCGTCGACTCGGAATTGATGGACGTGGTTCTCGAAGCGCTGGACGCGGTGAACAGCATGTTCAGCGAAGTCCGCGAGCGCGGCCCGATCACGGCTGCGACACCTGAATTGCTTGCGGCACTGGCCCGTCTGGCCGAGCCGCAAACGGCAGACGATGCCGTATCCGCGCCTGTCGCCGAAGTGATTGAAGAGCCCGTGGCTGAAAGCGAATCGGGCGACATCACCGACAATGAATTCGAACAACTGCTGGACTCGCTGAACGCCGTCAAGGCGCAGGCCGAGGCCCCGGCGGCTGCCTCGGCGGCTGCTCCAGCGCCTGCCAGCGATGCCGCTGCCAGCGACGAAATCACCGATGCCGAGTTCGAGTCATTGCTCGATCAGTTGCACGGTAAAGGCCAGTTCGCCATTGACGCGGTGGTGCCGGCGCCTGCGCCTGCGCAAGCGCCGAAAGCGGCGGGCGACAGCTCCGACATTACCGATGATGAATTCGAGGCTTTGCTCGATCAGTTGCATGGCAAGGGCAACTTTGCCGTCGAGGCACTGGAATCGGCCATTGCTTCCGTGCCTGCACCCGCCGCACCCACCGCAGTGGCGGCCGGCAGTGATCTGATTTCCGATCACGAGTTCGAAACGCTGCTCGACGAATTGCACGGTAAAGGCAAGTTCAGCGAAGTCGGCACTGCGACGGTGGCCAACGGTTCCAACGCTTCTGTTGCGGCACCGGCAGCCAAGGTCGCGGCGCCGAAACCTGTGGCCAAGGCACCGGAGCCAAAAGCCGAAACGCCGGCTCCCGCGGCCGCTGCTGCACCAGCTGCTGCCCGCGCCCCGGCCGCGCCACCTGCGGAAAAGCCGGCGAGCGAAGCCGAGACCACCGTGCGTGTCGATACCGCGCGCCTCGACGAAATCATGAACATGGTCGGCGAGTTGGTACTGGTTCGTAACCGCCTGGTCCGCCTGGGGCTCAACAGCGGCGACGAAGCCATGTCCAAGGCCGTGTCGAACCTCGACGTGGTTACGGCCGACCTGCAAACCGCGGTCATGAAAACCCGGATGCAACCGATCAAGAAAGTTTTCGGGCGCTTCCCGCGCCTGGTTCGCGACCTGGCTCGCCAGCTCAAGAAAGAGATCAACCTGGAACTGGTCGGCGAAGAAACCGACCTCGACAAGAACCTCGTCGAGGCCCTGGCCGACCCGCTGGTGCACTTGGTGCGCAACGCGGTCGACCACGGCATCGAATCGCCGGAAGAACGCGAAGCCTCGGGCAAGGCCCGTGGCGGCAAGGTGATCCTGGCGGCCGAGCAGGAAGGCGATCACATCCTGCTGTCGATCTCCGATGATGGCAAAGGCATGGACCCGAACGTCCTGCGTTCCATCGCGGTAAAACGCGGCGTGATGGACAAGGATGCGGCCGATCGCTTGAGCGACACCGAGTGCTACAACCTGATCTTCGCCCCGGGATTCTCGACCAAAACCGAGATATCCGACGTATCGGGTCGCGGCGTGGGCATGGACGTGGTGAAAACCAAGATTTCCCAGCTCAACGGTTCGATCAATATCTACTCGGCCAAGGGCCAGGGCTCGAAGATCGTCATCAAGGTGCCGCTGACCCTGGCGATCATGCCGACACTGATGGTCATGCTCGGCAACCAGGCATTTGCGTTCCCGCTGGTGAACGTCAACGAGATCTTCCACCTCGACCTGTCGACCACCAACGTCGTGGACGGCCAGGAAGTGGTGATCGTACGGGACAAGGCACTGCCATTGTTCTATCTCAAACGCTGGCTGGTCAGCTCCGCCGCTCACGAAGAGCAGCGCGAAGGCCACGTGGTGATCCTTTCGGTGGGCACGCAACGGATCGGCTTTGTCGTCGACCAACTGGTGGGCCAGGAAGAAGTGGTCATCAAGCCATTGGGCAAAATGCTCCAGGGAACTCCGGGCATGTCCGGCGCCACCATCACCGGTGACGGCCGCATTGCGCTGATTCTCGATGTACCGAGCATGCTCAAGCGTTACGCCACACGGCGTATTTGATTCTGGTGGAGCGGGGCGCCTGGCCTCGCTCCATCTAATGGAGTGTTTATGGCAGTCAAAGTCCTGGTGGTGGACGATTCGGGGTTTTTCCGCCGCCGCGTCTCGGAAATTCTTTCAGCGGATTCGAATATCCAGGTCGTCGGCACGGCGACCAACGGCAAAGAGGCGATTGATCAGGCGCTGGCCCTCAAGCCCGACGTGATCACCATGGACTACGAGATGCCGATGATGGACGGCATCACGGCAGTGCGGCACATCATGCAGCGCTGCCCGACCCCGGTCTTGATGTTCTCCTCGCTGACCCACGAAGGTGCCCGGGTCACCCTCGATGCGCTGGATGCCGGCGCGGTGGACTTCCTGCCGAAGAATTTCGAAGACATCTCGCGCAACCCCGAGAAGGTAAAGCAACTGCTGTGCGAGAAGATTCTGAGCATCTCGCGCAGTAATCGTCGGGTCAGCACCTACAGCGCTCCGGCGCCTGTCGCCGCGCCCACCCCTGCACCTGCGTCTTCGAGCGCTGGCAGCTTTGGCGGCAGCGCGTCCGTGCGTCCGGCACCGATCCCTGTGCGTGCGCATGCGGCCACCCCGTCGTCGCCCGCGCCGAAACGCAAAAACTACAAACTGGTGGCCATCGGTACTTCCACCGGCGGCCCCGTTGCCCTGCAACGAGTGTTGACCCAATTGCCGGCCAGCTTCCCGGCGCCGATCGTGCTGATCCAACACATGCCGGCGGCCTTCACCAAGGCCTTCGCCGAGCGCCTGGACAAGCTTTGCCGCATCAGCGTCAAGGAAGCCGAGGACGGCGACATCCTGCGTCCGGGCCTGGCGCTGCTGGCGCCGGGTGGCAAGCAAATGATGATCGACGGCCGCGGCGCGGTGAAAATCCTCCCGGGCGACGAACGTCTGAATTACAAGCCGTGCGTGGATATCACGTTCGGTTCGGCGGCCAAGTCCTACGGTGACAAAGTTCTGGCGGTCGTCCTGACCGGCATGGGGGCCGACGGTCGTGAAGGTGCGCGCCTGCTCAAGCAGGGCGGCAGTTCGATCTGGGCGCAGGACGAAGCCAGTTGCGTGATCTACGGCATGCCGATGGCCATCGTCAAAGCTGAGCTCGCCGACGCGGTGTACAGCCTCGACGATATCGGCAAGCACTTGGTCGAGGCGTGCATCTGATGGATGTTCTAAGCCTGATCGGCATCATCATGGCCTTTGTCGCCATCATTGGCGGCAACTACCTTGAAGGCGGTCACCTCGGCGCTCTGGCCAATGGTCCGGCAGCGCTGATCGTGCTCGGTGGCACTATTGGCGCCGCACTACTGCAATCGCCGATGAGCGCCTTCAAGCGTGCCATGCAGATCCTCGCGTGGATCCTGTTTCCGCCCCGTGTCGATCTGGCCGGTGGCATCGACCGCGTGGTGAACTGGAGCCTGACGGCACGCAAGGAAGGCCTGCTGGGTCTTGAAGGTATCGCCGACGCCGAACCCGACAACTACGCGCGCAAAGGCCTGCAATTGCTGGTGGATGGCGCCGAGCCGGAAGCGATCCGCAGCATTCTGGAAGTGGATTTTTACACCCAGGAAGCCCGCGATATCGAAGCCGCCAAGGTCTTCGAAAGCATGGGCGGCTATGCGCCGACCATCGGTATCATCGGTGCGGTGATGGGCCTGATTCACGTCATGGGCAACCTGGGTGATCCGTCGCAACTGGGTAGCGGCATCGCCGTGGCTTTCGTCGCCACTATCTACGGCGTGGCCAGTGCCAACCTCATGCTGCTGCCGATTGCGGCCAAACTCAAATCCATCGCGTTGCGCCAGTCGCGTTATCGAGAAATGTTGCTGGAAGGGATCCTGTCGATCGCCGAAGGTGAAAACCCTCGCTCCATTGAGTTGAAGCTTCAGGGCTTCATGGATTGATGGGAGACATGGATCATGGCACGTCGTCGCCAGCATGAAGAGCATGTAAACCATGAACGTTGGCTGGTGTCCTACGCGGACTTCATCACCTTGCTGTTCGCCTTTTTCGTGGTGATGTACTCGATTTCGTCGATCAACGAAGGCAAGTACAAGGTCATTTCCGAAGCGCTGATCGGCGTCTTCACCGATTCCGATCGCGCGCTCAAGCCGATCCCCATCGGTGACGAACGGCCGAAGTCCGTGACCCCGGCCAAGCCGTTGGCCAAGGACAGTGACCAGGTCGATGCCGGTGTCGCCGGCGCCAGCGATCCGCTCAAAAGCATCGCCGATGACATCAGCGCGGCGTTCGGTGACCTGATCAGCTCCAATCAGATGACTGTGCGCGGCAACGAACTGTGGGTCGAGATCGAGCTCAACTCCAGCCTGCTATTCGGCAGCGGCGATGCCATGCCCAGCGACATCGCGTTCAACATCATCGACAAGGTCGCCGCGATCCTGAAGCCATTCGACAACCCGATTCATGTCGAAGGTTTCACCGACGATCAACCGATCCGCACCGCGCAGTACCCGACCAACTGGGAGCTGTCCTCGGCCCGTTCGGCCAGCATCGTACGCATGCTGGCGATGCAAGGGGTGAATCCCGGTCGCCTGGCGTCGGTGGGCTACGGCGAGTTTCAGCCGGTGGCCAACAATGCCACCGCCGAAGGCCGCGCCCGCAACCGTCGCGTGGTGCTGGTGGTGTCGCGCAACCTCGATGTTCGCCGCAGCCTGACCGGCACCGGAACCGCCCATGCGCAACCGGATGCCGCATTGAAGCGTGCTGGCACACAAACTGCACCGACCCCGGTCAAGTCGCCGGGACGAGAGAGCGCCGTCAATTCTCCGTCACCCGCATTAACACGTTGAGCTATTTCTCGGTCGAGCTGTTCGGCCGGGAGGAACAATCCGAATGAGAGTCTGGGCAGTCGCCAATCAAAAGGGTGGTGTTGGTAAAACCACTTCCTCCATCGCTTTAGCCGGCTTGCTGGCGGAGGCGGGCAAGCGCGTGGTCGTGGTCGATCTCGACCCCCACGGCTCCATGACCAGCTACTTCGGCTACGATCCGGACAGCCTGGAACACAGCAACTACGATCTGTTCCTGCACAAGGGCAACGTGCCGCAAGGCCTGCCGGGTCAACTGCTGCTGTCGACCAGCGACGAACGCATTTCCCTGTTGCCGTCCAGCACCGCGCTGGCCACTCTTGAGCGCCAGTCGCCCGGGCAGAGTGGCTTGGGCCTGGTGATTGCCAAGAGCCTGGCGCAACTATGGCAAGACTTCGATTACGCGGTGATCGACAGCCCGCCATTGCTTGGCGTGCTGATGGTCAATGCCTTGGCGGCGAGTCAGCAACTGGTGATCCCGGTGCAGACTGAACACCTGGCAGTCAAAGGCCTCGAGCGCATGGTCAACACCCTGGCGATGATCAACCGCTCACGCAAACAGGCGCTGCCATTCAGCATTGTTCCGACACTGTTTGACCGGCGCACCCAGGCATCCCTCGGGACCTTGCGTGTCCTGCGCGACAAATTCCCCGATGAAATCTGGCAGGGCTACATCCCGGTGGACACGCGACTGCGTGATGCCAGCCGTGCCGGGCTGACGCCATCGCAGTTCGACGGTAAGAGCCGTGGTGTTCTCGCTTATCGCGCATTGCTCAAGCACCTGTTGGCGGCACAACTTGTTCCGCAGGTGGCATGACATGAGCCCACTTCCTGTAGGAGCGAGCTTGCTTGCGATGGACGATAACGATAACTCGGGATGTCTGGATGACCGCGTTCTGCGGCAGTTTTTCGCGAGCAAGCTCGCTCCTACAGGTGAGCGCTCATGAATCGACTGGTGAACACAACATCGCGCCCGCAACTGGCGTTGCAGTCGTATCTGGACAGCTTGCTGCAAGACGCAACTGAGGAGATGGCGCCGGAGATCGAGGCGCTTGCCGAGGTTGTCGAAACGGTAAGGGTTGTCGAAGAGCAAGGCGTGCTGGACGAGTTCCAGGCAGCCGTACTCGAAGAGCAGGCACGGGATGCACAGAAAACCACAGTGGTTGCCGCTCCGGCGACCGTGCCTCTGACAAAGACTCACGTAGCCGTGGTCGAAGCGCCGGAAGCCGTTCTGGCATCGGTATCGACCCTTGCGCCGCTGTTGCAAACATTGGTCGTTCCAGCCATTGAAGAGCCTGCAGCGCTACTGACTCCGGTTATCGAGGCGCCTCAGACCCTGGTGCTGCCAATCGTCGAAGTGCACCTGCCACCGAGCAACACGCCGCCCCCGGTCGAGTCCGACGGTCGTCCGTCCTGGGCTGCCGAACCGTTCGAATGCCTGCTGTTCGATGTTGCCGGTTTGACCCTGGCGGTGCCGCTGGTGTGCCTGGGGTCGATTTACTCCCTGGCCGGTCACGAGCTGACGCCGTTGTTCGGTCAGCCGGAATGGTTCCTTGGCATCCTGCCGAGCCAGGCCGGCAACCTCAAGGTGCTCGATACCGCGCGTTGGGTCATGCCCGACCGTTACCGCGACGATTTCAGGCAGGGCCTGCAATACGTGATTTCGGTCCAGGGTTACGAATGGGGCCTGGCGGTGCATCAGGTCAGCCGTTCGTTGCGTCTGGACCCGAATGAAATCAAATGGAGAAGTCACCGGGGTCAGCGGCCGTGGCTCGCCGGCACGGTGATTGAACACATGTGCGCCTTGCTCGACGTCGCCTCATTGGCCGAGTTGATCGCCAGTGGCGGGGCAAAGCACATGTCGGGCATCAAGCCGAACCACAAACCGACAAACGTTAAATAAACAACAGGCGACGGCACTCGATGCCGTTGCACGGAATACACACCGCTAGGGCGGTTTCTTGAGGGGTCAGGGTATGAATGATAAGGCGACGGCGGCAAAAGGTTCCGAAGATCCGATCCTGCAATGGGTCACCTTCAAGCTGGACAACGAGACCTATGGCATCAACGTGATGCGCGTCCAGGAAGTCCTGCGTTACACCGAAATCGCCCCGGTCCCGGGTGCCCCGAGCTACGTGCTGGGCATCATCAACCTGCGCGGCAACGTCGTGACCGTGATCGACACCCGTCAGCGCTTCGGCCTGATGAATGCCGAGATCAGCGACAACACCCGTATCGTCATCATCGAAGCCGACAAGCAAGTGGTCGGGATCATGGTCGACAGCGTGGCCGAAGTGGTTTACCTGCGTCAGTCGGAAATCGAAACCGCGCCGAACGTTGGTAACGAAGAGTCCGCCAAGTTCATTCAAGGCGTGTGCAACAAGAACAACGAACTGCTCATCCTGGTCGAGCTGGACAAGATGATGAGCGAAGAAGAATGGTCGGAACTGGAGAGTATCTGATTGATTCTCGAGGTTGCGGTCATTGTCCTGTTCCTGTTTTGGGCAGGCACGCTGGCAATGTTCCTGGCGTACATTCGCGGTCAAAAACAGATCGCCGCACAACAGGCCCTGGGTGATGCGCTGCGTGATCAGCGCATCAAGGACCTGGCCAAGCGGGTCGACGACTACCAGAACGGCAACGTGCGCATGGGCGAAGACCTGCACGAACTGCGCGCAATCGTTGCGCCGTTGCCGGACAAACTGGCTCAGCTGGAACAGCGCGACCCTTCCAGCCTGTCGTTCGCCCAGGCGGCACGACTGGTCGGAATGGGCGCCAGCGTCGACGAACTGACCCAGTCCTGCGGTTTGACCCAGGCTGAGGCGGAGTTGATGAGTAAGTTGCACAGGAACTGAGTTTTGCAGTTCCTTTGAGATTGCTTTCGCGAGCAAGCCCGCTCCCACATTTGCTCTTCTGCGCACACAAATTTTGTGTACGACGTTGATCCAATGTGGGAGCGGGCTTGCTCGCGAAGGCGTCTTCGAATCCTCAGTAGTCTTCCCCGCGCTCGGTAATGTCCTTCTCGACCATCAGCGCATCCGGATCCTGTCCCGCCGGAAACTTGCCCTTCAGATTCCACGCAAACGCAATGATCTCGGCGATCGTCAGATATAGCTCCTGCGGAATGCTGTCCCCCAGCTCCATGCGTGCCAGCAGTTTCACCAGCTCGGCGTTTTCGTAGATCGGCACTTCGCAGTCGCGAGCGATTTTCAGGATTTCTTCCGCCAGCTCTTCGTCGCCCTTGGCCGTGAGGGTGGGGGCGTGGGTGCCGTCGTATTTGAGGGCGATGGCCTGGCGTGGAGCGTTGGGGTTTTTCATGCGTTTTCGTCGACCCAGCGTTGATCGAGGCGGGTTTGCGGGCCTTGCGGCGGTGTGCCGAGGTGGCAGTCCAGGTCGCCGACGTTCAGGCCGGCGGACAGTAAACGGTCACGCAGCCCACTCAGATTGCTTTCGATCAGGCTCGCGGTATAGGGCCGTTCGGCCCAGAGCTGGCTGGAGAGGCTGCCCTTGATCAATTGCGCCTGGATTTGCAGCGGTCCCAAAGGCTCCATGGCGAAGGCCAGTTCCACACGCCACAGCTGTTGCTTGGGTTCGCGTTCTTCGCGACGCTCCTTCGATTGTTCTTTTTCGGGCGCGTCTTCGCGCTGGAACTTGACCTGCAATGGCACGATGTCCTGCATATTGCGCATCGGGATTTCCAGTTGCCAGGTGCTCATCAGTCGTCCGTCGGCGGTTACGCCGGTTTGTTCCAGACTCGACAGCTGATGGCTTTGCAGGCGCGAAACCGCAGCGGCGGCCAGGCGTAGCAGGTGTTCAAGGTCGTTTTCACCCTCAGCGCTTTGCAGCAGACGTTCAGGCAACGGGAAAGCGGTCGGCGAAGGCTTGGCACTGACCTGGCCGAGCATGCCCAGGGCATTGCGGACAAAATTCGGCATGGCCTGCGCAAGGGTATTGGCGGCGATGATCGCGCCGAAGCTGGTGTTGGTCGGTAACCCCTGAGTCAGTTGCGCAACCAGTTTGAGCAGGTCGCCTTTCATGTCCGGTGCGAGCGTCGGGTTTTGCCCGGACAGCAGTTTGCTTTCGAGAAACACACCGCTGCTGACCAGGGCCTGGGCCAGGCCCTTGGGGGTACTCAATTGCTGAACATCCGGCAGGCCGGCGAGCAACCTGGCCGCGGCGCTACGCAATTCAACGGATGTCTGGTCCGAGGGCGGAAGGTTCTGCAGGAGCTTGAGCAAGCCATCCAGCGATCCCTGGCGACTTTGCTGGTCGACCAGTTGCCGGGTCACCGCCAGTTGTTCCTGACGGCTGCTCAGCGGCACGAACTTTACGGTCTGGGCGTCCTGCACCTGCGCGCTCAGCAAGGTGCCGATGCGCAATGGCTGCGGGCTGTCGATGCTCAAGGTGCTGCCGCTCAGCGCGGTATTGAGCAGGCTCACCATCGAGCGAAACACCATGGGCTGGCCGGGCACCTGTGGCAGCACTTGCGAGGTCAGCACTTTGCCCTGCAGCAGGGTGCCGACCGGCAATTGCGCGATGTCGAGGCGGGTGAGGGTGGCGACGCTGGCGGCAATGGCCTGTTGCACCGTCACGGCCAGATTGCCGGCCGAGGGCTGGGTGACGAGCAGCGTGGTGCCCTGGGCCAGCGGTTGATTACTGGTGGCCTGGACCGTGGTCTGGCGGCCGCTGTCGAGGGTGACCTTGAGCAGCATCTGGAAAGTCTGATCCGCCTGCTTGAGCGACAACACTTCGGCCTGGGCGGTTTGACCGACGCTGATCAGTCCCTCCACCGGCGTCAGCAACTTGAGCAACTCACCGCTGAGCACCTGCGGGCGCGAGGTCGCCGGGACGGTTTGCGGTAGCGGGAGGATGTTCATTTCGCCTGTCATACGCGGTCACAACCTGAGGAAAATGCACTCTTTAGACTAAGGTTTGGCATGTATAATGCCGCGCCGTTGTATCCAAAAATGGCGAAAACTTTGCAATTGTTTGACGCAGCTCTCTAGAACAAGACGTCATTGCATCTATGCTGCATCTCTTTAACGGCCGCACCAGAGCCGACTTGAACCGTATAAGGCCCGTGAACCCTTGACCAGTCCTGTCCTGCAAACCGTTGCCCTTGCCTGTGAGCGAGACCTTCGGCTGCTCTTCGAAAATCTCGATTTGAGACTGGCCAGTGGCGAAATGGTGCAAATCAGTGGCCCCAACGGCAGCGGCAAGACCAGCCTGTTACGCCTGCTCTCGGGGCTGATGCACCCGACCGCCGGTCAGGTGTTGCTCAATGGCCAGCCGCTGAACGAGCAACGCGGCGAGCTGGCGCGCAACCTGCTATGGATCGGCCACGCCGCCGGGATCAAGGATTTGCTGACACCGGAAGAGAATCTGAGCTGGCTGTGTGCCTTGCATCACCCGGCGACCCATGAGGCGATCTGGCAGGCGCTGGCTGCGGTCGGGCTGCGCGGATTCGAGGATGTGCCTTGTCACACCCTGTCTGCCGGTCAACAGCGCCGCGTCGCGCTGGCGCGGCTGTACCTGGACAGCCCGCCGCTGTGGATCCTCGATGAACCCTTTACCGCCCTCGACAAGCAGGGCGTGGCGCAACTCGAAGAACACCTGGCCGGCCACTGCGAACGCGGCGGCATGGTGGTGTTGACCACCCACCACACGCTGAGCCGGATGCCAGCCGGTTATCGCGACATCGATCTGGGGAGCTGGGCCGTATGAGTGTTTTCGGCCTGTTGGTCGCCCGCGAGGCTCGTCTGCTGTTCCGTCGCCCGGCGGAACTGGCCAATCCGCTGGTGTTCTTTGCCATCGTCGTTTCGCTGTTCCCGTTGGCGGTCGGCCCCGAGTCTCAATTGTTGCAAACCTTGTCTCCGGGGTTGGTCTGGGTGGCGGCGCTTTTATCGGTTCTGCTCTCGCTGGACGGGCTTTTCCGCAGTGATTTCGAAGACGGATCCCTTGAACAGTGGGTCCTTTCGCCGCACCCCCTGCCTCTTCTGGTTTTGGCCAAGGTGCTGGCACACTGGGCCTTTTCCGGCCTGGCACTGGTTTTGCTCGCACCCTTGCTGGCGTTGATGCTCGGTTTGCCTGCCGCCTGTCTGCCAGTGTTGCTGCTTTCGTTGCTGCTCGGTACACCGGTACTGAGCCTGCTCGGTGCGGTGGGCGCGGCGCTGACGGTCGGTTTGAAACGTGGCGGCCTGTTACTGGCGTTGCTGATTCTGCCGCTGTACATCCCGGTGTTGATCCTTGGCAGTGGCGCCTTGCAGGCCGCCCTACAGGGGATGCCGGCGACCGGTTATCTCCTGTGGCTTGGCAGCCTGACCGCCCTGGCGATAACCCTGACACCTTTTGCAATAGCTGCTGGCCTGAAGATCAGCGTCGGCGAATAATGAGGTCTGGTCATTTTTTGATCAGTAAAGACCCTGGCTCTTCACAGCAAAGAGCAACCGTGATGGAAACAGTATGAACTGGACGTGGTTTCACAAGCTCGGCTCGCCCAAATGGTTTTATGGCATCAGCGGCAAAATGCTGCCCTGGCTGAGCATTGCGGCATTGCTGCTGATTGGTGTCGGCGTGGTCTGGGGCCTGGCCTTTGCGCCGCCGGACTACCAGCAAGGCAATAGCTTTCGCATCATCTATATCCACGTCCCGGCCGCCATGCTGGCGCAGTCCATCTACGTGATGCTGGCCGTGTGCGGTATCGTCGGCCTCGTCTGGAAAATGAAACTGGCCGACGTCGCCCTTCAATGTGCGGCGCCCATCGGTGCGTGGATGACCGCGGTGGCGCTGGTCACCGGCGCTATCTGGGGCAAGCCGACCTGGGGCTCGTGGTGGGTCTGGGATGCACGCCTTACGTCTATGCTGATTCTGCTGTTCCTTTATTTCGGCCTGATTGCACTGGGCAACGCCATCAGCAATCGTGACAGCGCGGCCAAGGCCTGTGCGGTGCTGGCGATTGTCGGCGTGATCAACATCCCGATCATCAAGTACTCGGTGGAGTGGTGGAACACCCTGCACCAGGGTGCGACCTTCACCCTCACCGAAAAACCGGCAATGCCTGCCGAAATGTGGCTGCCATTGCTGCTGACGGCGTTGGGTTTCTACTGTTTCTTCGGCGCGGTCCTGCTGCTGCGCATGCGTCTTGAAGTGCTCAAGCGCGAAGCCCGGGCCAGTTGGGTCAAGGCCGAAGTGGAAAACAGCCTGGAGGTCGCTCGATGAGTTTTGCTTCATTCGGCGACTTCATCGCCATGGGTCATCATGGCCTGTATGTCTGGTCAGCCTATGGCATCTGCCTGACGGTGTTGGCCCTCAACGTGGCGGCGCCGATCCTGGCCCGCAAGCGGTATCTGCAACAAGAGGCGCGTCGTCTGCGCCGGGAGAACGGCAAGTGAATCCGCTGCGCAAAAAGCGTCTTACCATCATTCTCGCGATCCTGGTCGGGGTCGGCGCAGCCGTCGGCCTGGCCCTGAGCGCCCTGCAGCAGAACATCAATCTGTTTTACACACCGACCCAGATCGCCAATGGCGAAGCCCCGCATGACACGCGCATCCGCGCCGGTGGCATGGTCGAGAAGGGCTCGCTGGAGCGTTCCAGCGACTCCCTGGATGTGAAATTCGTCGTCACCGACTTTAATAAATCCGTGACCATCACCTATCGCGGCATCCTGCCGGACCTGTTCCGTGAAGGGCAGGGCATCGTCGCCCTGGGCAAGCTCAATGCCGATGGCGTGGTGGTGGCCGATGAAGTGCTGGCCAAGCACGATGAGAAGTACATGCCGCCGGAAGTGACCAAGGCGTTGAAAGACAGCGGTCAATCGGCTCCAACGCCCGCGAAGGAGGGTTGATCCATGACATCCGGCATTTTTATTCCCGAGCTTGGCCACCTGGCGATGATTCTGGCCCTGTGCTTCGCCCTGGCCCAGGCCGTGGTGCCGCTGTTCGGTGCCTGGCGCGGCGATCGCCTGTGGATGAGCCTGGCCCAGCCGGCCGCGTGGGGGCAATTCACCTTTCTGGTGTTTGCCTTCGGCTGCCTGACCTATGCCTTCATGGTCGATGATTTCTCCGTGGCCTATGTGGCCAACAACTCCAACAGCGCGTTGCCGTGGTACTACAAGTTCAGCGCCGTGTGGGGTGCCCACGAAGGTTCCTTGTTGTTGTGGGCCTTGATCCTCGGCGGCTGGACCTTCGCAGTGTCGGTATTCTCCCGGCAGTTGCCGCAGGTCATGCTGGCCCGCGTGCTGGCGGTGATGGGCATGATCAGTACCGGTTTCCTGTTGTTCCTGATCATGACGTCCAACCCGTTCAAGCGCATCCTGCCGCAAGTCCCGAGCGACGGTGCCGACCTCAACCCGTTGCTGCAAGATATCGGCCTGATCGTTCACCCGCCGATGCTGTACATGGGCTATGTCGGTTTTTCGGTGGCCTTCGCCTTCGCCATCGCCGCACTGATGGGCGGTCGCCTGGATGCCGCGTGGGCGCGCTGGTCGCGTCCGTGGACCATCGTCGCCTGGGCGTTCCTCGGCATCGGCATCACCCTCGGTTCGTGGTGGGCGTACTACGAGCTCGGCTGGGGTGGCTGGTGGTTCTGGGATCCGGTGGAAAACGCTTCGTTCATGCCTTGGCTGGTGGGCACTGCATTGATTCACTCGTTGGCGGTCACGGAAAAACGTGGCGTGTTCAAGAGCTGGACCGTGCTGCTGGCCATCGCTGCGTTTTCGTTGAGCCTGCTGGGGACATTCCTCGTGCGCTCCGGGGTGCTGACGTCGGTTCACGCGTTTGCCTCCGACCCGGAACGTGGCGTGTTCATCCTGATTTTCCTGCTGTTTGTGGTCGGTGGTTCGCTGACGCTGTTCGCCTTGCGAGCGCCGGTGGTCAAGAGTCAGGTGGGCTTCAACCTCTGGTCCCGGGAAACCCTGCTGCTCGGCAACAACCTGGTGCTGGTGGTGGCGGCGTCGATGATCCTGCTCGGCACCTTGTATCCGCTGATTCTCGATGCCATGACCGGGGCCAAGCTGTCGGTTGGCCCGCCGTACTTCAACGCGCTGTTCATTCCGTTGATGGCGTTGCTGATGGTAGTGATGGCGGTCGGTGTGATCGTGCGCTGGAAAGACACCCCGGTGAAGTGGCTGCTGAACATGCTCACTCCGGTATTGCTCGGCAGCGCCGCCATGGCCGTGGTGGCCGGCGTCGCCTACGGCGATTTCAACTGGGCGGTGCTCGCGACCTTCATGCTCGCCGCCTGGGTGTTGCTGGCCGGTGTGCGAGACATCTTCGACAAGACCCGCCACAAAGGCCTGATCAAGGGCCTGCCGACCCTGACCCGCAGCTACTGGGGCATGCAGATTGCGCACCTGGGCATTGCCGTGTGTGCGCTGGGTGTCGTGCTGTCGAGCCAGAACAGTGCCGAGCGTGACCTGCGCCTGGCCCCGGGCGAGTCCATGGACCTGGCCGGTTACCACTTCATCTTCGAAGGTGCCAAGCACTTCGAAGGCCCGAACTTCACGTCCGACAAGGGCACCGTGCGGGTGATCCGCAACGGCAAGGAAGTCAGCGTGCTGCATCCGGAAAAACGCCTGTACACCGTGCAGAACTCGGTCATGACCGAGGCCGGGATCGACGCCGGTTTCACTCGTGACCTCTACGTCGCTCTCGGTGAACCGCTGGGCAACGGCGCCTGGGCTGTGCGCGTACACGTCAAACCGTTCGTGCGCTGGATCTGGTTCGGTGGTTTGCTGACCGGCTTCGGTGGTTTGCTGGCGGCGTTGGATCGACGTTATCGGGTCAAGGTAAAAAGCCGCGTGCGTGAAGCACTGGGCATGTCGGGAGCCACTGCATGAAGCGTTGGTTGATGTTGTTGCCACTGGCGATTTTTCTGGTGGTCGCTGTATTCCTTTACCGTGGGTTGTACCTGGATCCGGCCGAGCTGCCGTCGGCCATGATCAACAAGCCGTTCCCGGAGTTTTCCCTGCCGGCGGTGCAGGGCGACAAGACCCTGACCAAGGCGGACATTCTCGGCAAACCGGCGTTGGTCAATGTCTGGGGAACCTGGTGCATTTCCTGCCGGGTCGAGCACCCGGTGCTGAACAAGCTGGCCCAGCAAGGCGTGGTGATCTACGGCATCAACTACAAGGACATCAACGCCGATGCCTTGAAGTGGCTGACGGACTTCCACAACCCTTATGTACTGGATATTCGTGACGACGCAGGCTCACTGGGCCTGAATCTCGGCGTGTACGGCGCGCCGGAAACCTTCTTCATCGACGCCAAGGGGATCATCCGCGACAAGTTCGTCGGCGTGATCGACGAGCAGGTCTGGCGCGAAAAACTGGCAGCCAAGTACCAGGCGCTGGTCGACGAGGTCAAGCCATGAAGCGCTGGATTGCTGCCGTTGTCCTGGGCTTGAGCCTGGCGGGCGTGGCCCACGCGGCCATCGACACCTACGAGTTCGCCAAGGAAGGTGATCGCGAGCGCTTTCGCGAACTGACCAAAGAGCTGCGTTGCCCCAAGTGCCAGAATCAGGACATCGCCGATTCCAACGCACCGATTGCCGCCGACCTGCGCAAAGAAATTTTTCGCATGATCGGCGAGGGCAAGGACAACCAGCAGATCATCGACTTCATGGTCGACCGCTACGGTGACTTCGTCCGCTACAAGCCCGCCCTGAACGCCAAGACGGCGTTGCTCTGGTTCGGCCCCGCCGGCCTGCTACTGGGCGGTGTCGTGATCATCGCGGTGATCGTTCGCCGTCGTCGCGTGCAACGCGCCGGCACCCGGGATGAGCTTTCTCCCGAGGAGCGTTCGCGCCTCGACCACCTGTTGGATAAAACCAAGAATGATTGATTTCTGGCTCGCTGCAGGTCTGCTGCTTCTGGTTGCCCTGAGTTTTCTGTTGATCCCCGTTCTGCGCAGTCGTCGTGCCCAGCGCGAAGAGGATCGTACTGCCCTGAACGTCGCGCTCTATCAGGAGCGCGTGGCTGAGTTGCAGACTCAGCAGGAAGAGGGCGTACTCGATGCCGCGCAAATGGACGCCGGTCGCGCCGAAGCTGCCCGCGAGTTGCTGGCGGATACCGAGGGTGTCGAAGCGCCGCAGGTGTCGCGACTGGGTAAACCCTTGCCGTTGCTGGCGGCCATTCTGGTGCCGGTCATCGGCCTGGGCCTGTATCTGCATTTCGGTGCCAGCGACAAGGTCGAACTGACCCGCGAATTCTCCCAGGCACCCAAGACGATGGAAGAGATGACCCGGCGCCTGGAGCGCGTGGTCGCCGCTCAGCCGGAATCCGCCGAAGGCATGTACTTCCTCGGTCGTACCTACATGGCTCAGGACCGCCCGGCGGACGCGGCGAAGATGTTCGAACGCACGGTGAACCTGGCCGGTCGTCAGCCCGAGCTGCTCGGTCAATGGGCCCAGGCCCTGTACTTTGCCGATGGCAAAAAGTGGTCGGACAAAGTCCAGGCCCTGACCGACGAAGCGCTCAAGGCCGATCCGAAAGAAGTCACCAGCCTCGGCCTGCTCGGCATTGCCGCGTTTGAAGGCGAGCGTTATCAGGACGCCATCGATTACTGGAATCGCCTGTTGGCGCAGTTGCCAGCGGACGACAAATCCCGCGAGGCGTTGCAAGGCGGGATTACCCGGGCCACGGAGAAACTGCTGGCCAGTGGTGGACAGGTTGCCAAGGCCCCGGCAGCCAAGGCCTCGGCATTGCTCAAGGTCAGTGTCGATCTGGCGCCGGAGCTCAAGGCCAAGGTCGAGCCTGGCGACAGCGTGTTCATCTTCGCCCGTGCCACTTCCGGTCCTCCGGCACCGCTGGCAGCCAAACGCCTGACCGTGGCCGACTTGCCAGTGACCGTTGAACTGGGTGATGCCGACGCGATGATGCCGCAATTGAAACTGTCGAACTTCCCTGAAGTCCAACTGGTTGCGCGCATTTCCCGTGCCGGCAAACCCACCGCCGGCGAATGGATCGGTCGCAGCCAGCCCATGGCCAGCAGCACCACCGCGCCACAAACACTGACTATCGATAGCCCGGACAAATAACAGGAAAACGCAAACATGACCGCATTCGCTCGCATCACCCTGCTCAGTGTCGTATTGGGGTTAAGCGCTTGTGCGGTCCAGCGACCACCGGAGCAAACGGCTCCGCCGCCGATCCCGCCGTCGCAGCCCAGCCCCACGCCATCGACGTCGCCTGCACCGGGCAAGCCGACCATCCCGGCCAAACCCTCCAAGCCGTTGCCACGCACGTCTGCCAGCTTCGCGCCGCCACCGGGGGGCAATAGCCATTGGGACCCGAAGCTTGGGGTCTATGTGCTGGATGATCAGCCCAATACTTTCTATCGCCAGCGTACCTATTACCGCTGGGATAACGGCTGGAGCCGGTCGATTGGTCCGAACGGGCCGTGGGAAGAGACGGACATTCACGGTGTACCGGGTGGCCTGGGACGGCAATTCGGGCAGTAACGCACTAAGGCGACCTTCGGGTCGCTTTTTTGTGCCTGCTGAAATGTGATTGCCGGGGCACTGCCGAACCCTGTGGGAGCGGGCTTGCCCGCGAAAGCGGTGTGTCAGGCGGCGTGGATTTTTACGGGTGTACATATCCGTTTCTTCGGTAACGGTGAACTGGTTAAGTAATCCCGGACATCGATTACGGTGTTTATGCCGCTTTTTGCTCCATAGCCATCGCAGGCAAGCCATGTACCCACAGACTCCGACGCCGGATTGACCTGCGCTGCGAGCTGTATCATCCGGACACCCTGAGCCTATACCGTGATCTGGTGGAAAACCTGCTGGTGCAACGGGTGCAGGTGATGGATCATTCGCCGGGCCTGCGGGCTGATCTGGTGTAAGCGCAGCCGGGACGGTCTGCCGGTGGTCCAGCAAGTATGGCGGCAAGCGAAGAGGGTGTTTTGATGGCGGGCAGGTTGATCTATCTCATCGGGCCTTCAGGTTCGGGCAAGGACAGCCTGCTGGATGCCGCGCGAGCGCGGTTGGCCGAACGCGGCTGCCGTATCGTGCGGCGGGTCATTACCCGCTCGGCCGAAGCCGTGGGCGAGGCGGCGCTGGGCGTCAGTGAGCAACAATTCGCCGATATGGAAGCTCAAGGGGCATTCGCCTTGAGCTGGCACGCCAATGGATTGTCCTATGGCATTCCGCGGGAAATCGACGATTGGCTGGCCGCCGGCGAGGACGTGCTGGTCAATGGCTCTCGGGGGCATTTGCAGAACACGCGCCTGCGCTATCCAGACGTGTTGGTGCTGTTGTTGACTGTGGATCAAACGGTACTGCGCCATCGCTTGCTGGAGCGCGGGCGAGAATCGCTGATCGAGATCGATCAGCGGTTGGCACGCAATGCCCGATTCAGCGAGCAACTGCTGGTGGACGACCCGACCGTACACGTGCTCGACAACTCCGGGCCACTTGAGCAAACGGTCGAGCGTTTGCTGGTCTGCATTGACGAGTGACACCGATTTACCTGACATTGCCGGGAACGGACGATGAGCAATTACCTTCTTACGCGGCCAATGCAGGCAATGGCGCAGCCTGTGATCTTTTGATCTTGATTGAGCTGCCTGTCAGGCCTTCCTGTCCAGCAACCCCTGCACATACTCCACAAACGCCCGAGCCTTGGCGCTGGCCATTCTTCCGGTGGGGAACACTGCCCACAGATCGAGGTTCGGCAAGGTCCAGTCCTTCATTGCCTCGCGGACTGAGCCGTCGGCCAGTTCCGGCGCGAACATCCATTGCGAGGCCATGGTCAGCCCTTGATGTGCGAGCACGGCTTCACGCAAGCCTTCAGCGGCGTTGACGCGGATTCGGCCGTTGACGATCACCGATTGCTCCTCGCCCCCCTTTTTGAATTGCCAACTGGTGCCACCGCCAAGGGTGTAGACGATTGCCTGATGCTTGCACAGGTCGGCGGGGCAGGTGGGTTCGCCGTGTTTTGCGAAATACGCCGGCGTGCCCAGTACCATGCGCCGGCATTCGGCGATCTTGCGCGCGGTCAGGCCCGAGTCGCTCAGCATGCCCATGCGCAGGGCGATATCGACGCCTTCTTCCACCAGATTGACGTTGCGATCATCGAGCATCAGGTCGATGTTCAGCTCCGGGTTTTGCTCCAGGAAGGGGCCCAGGTGCGGAACGATGTGCAACCGGCCGAAGGTGACCGCCGCACAGATACGCAGGTTGCCACTCAGCCCGCTGGCAGAACCTCGTGCGGCGTTATCGGCCTCGTCGGCTTCTTCGATGGCGCGCTTGGCCCGTTCGAAAAAGGCCAGCCCGGCTTCGGTGGGCGTCAGGCCCCGGGTCGAACGCAGCAAAAGCCGCACCGCCAACCGCGATTCGAGTTGCGCGATGGTTTTCGACACGGCCGGCTGGCCGATATTCAGGCGCCGGGCCGCGGCGGAAAACGAGCCGGTTTCCACCACGTAGACGAAGGTTTCCATTGCGCCGAGGCGGTCCATCGAAGGTCCTTGTGTAGTCTGAATGTTGTCGGTGACCCACTGTGGGAGCGGGCTTGCTCGCGAAAGCGGTGTTTCAGTCGACATCGATGTTGAATGTCAGTCCGCATTCGCGAGCAAGCCCGCTCCCACATTTCATGGCAACTCCTTGTGAGGGCATGCCGCCAGCCAGGCGGCACTCGAACGGGTTAGCCGCGAATCGCGTCCAGCATCGCTTCAGGCTCTGGGCGCTGAGTGTAATCGGGGTTGACCTCGGCGTAACGGATCACGCCATCTTGCCCGATCACATAACGCGCCGGCATCGGCAATGTCCAGGACGGATCATCGTTGAAGGTCGGCAGGTCATTACGCAGGTTTTTATACAACTCGATCAGGTAGTCCGGCAACGCGAAGCGCAGCCCGAAGGCGTCGGCCACATCGTTATGGCGGTCGCTGAGGATCGGGAATTGCAGGCCGTTGGTGCGCATCGACTTGCGGCTGTTGGCGGCAATCTGCGGAGAGATGGCCACCAGGCTGGCACCGGCCTCCTGCAATGTCGGCAGGAAGGCCTGCAAGGCTTGCAGTTCCAGATTGCAGTAAGGGCACCACACGCCTCGGTAGAACGTCAGCACCAATGGACCTTTGGCCAGCAGTTCAGCGGATGACACTGGATGACCGTCGGGATCTTTCAAGGTGAACAGCGGTGCCTTGTCGCCGACTTTCAGGGCTTTGTTCGCCGCGCCGGAGGCGATCAGTTCGGCCGTTGCGCGCTCCATGACCGGGTGGATATCAGCCGGTGCGTTGTAGGGCGGTTTACCAGCCTTGAAGTCGGCTTTGAAGGCATCGAGTTTTGCTTGCAGGGACATGATCGTAATCCTCGTGGACGAAGCCGGTTTGGCTGGGATCAATGTTGACCTCAGGGCGGGGAGCGCGGAACGCAGGCGGGTGGCATAGCATTCATGCTGGGGGGGAATGGCGGGGCCTTCATCTCACACTCTGTAAAACAACCGGACGTCGCACTGCGGATTTTTGTGCTTGAGTAAAGATAACTCTAGGGTTATTTTTGTTTTTGCCAAGCAAGGAGGCTGGTGGTGCAGAGCAGGCTATTGATCAAGGAGTTGGTGGAAGCGGGTTGGGCCCTGGACCGGGTCACTGGCAGTCATCATATCTTCACGCACCGTTACAACCCGTACACCATTCCCGTTCCTCATCCCAAAAAGGACTTACCGATCGGGACGGTCAAGAGCATCAGGCGGCGAGCCGGGCTGTATTGCCCGCCAGCCAGTTACGCAGGAGATCCATAATGCAATATCCAATTTGTATCGAATGGGGCGATGAGAACACCGCCATCGGTATCCAGATTCCCGATATTCCAGGTGCGGTGACCGCCGGGGATACCTTTGAAGAGGCCTACAACGCAGCTGTCGAAATTGCCCACATCATGCTGCAGGAGATGGCGGCAGACGGCGATACGATTCCGATGCCGACTTCGGCGGCATTGCACCGCGGCAATCCGGAATTCGCCGACATGGGTTGGGGCATGCTGGAACTGGACATTTCGCCGTACATGGGCAAGACCGAGAAGGTCAATGTCACGTTACCCGGCTATGTGATCCAGCGCATTGACCGCTATGTGCGCGAGCACAATGTCAAAAGCCGCTCCTCCTTTCTGGCGGATGCGGCGATGGAAAAGCTGGTTCGGCAATGAGTGAGGCCAATCACATCGCAAGCAAGTTCGATTCAACAGGGTTAATGGAAAACCTGTAGGAGCGAGCCTGCTCGCGATGCTATTGAGGGCTTACGCCGTCGCCAGCGAGACCTTCTGTGAAACACTCAAGAACCGCAACAACGCCAGCAACGGAAACGCGCTGCCGACCATCACGATCCACAACCAGCCGCCGTGTTCGTACACCGCACTGGCTACCGAAGAGCCGAATGCGCCGCCGATGAAGATGCTGGTCATGTACAGCGCGTTCAGGCGGCTGCGGCTTTTGCCGTCGAGGGCGTAGACCGCACGCTGGCCGAGGACCATGTTCATCTGCACGCAGAAGTCGAGTACCACGCCGGTCACGGCCAGGCCGATGACGCTGTAGGCCGGATGGATGAACGCCGGCAGAAAGCTCAGGCTGGCGAACAGCAGGGCCAGCAATGACGCAATGCGGGTGTGACCGGCATCGGCCAGGCGTCCGGCGATGGGGGCGGCAATGGCACCGATGGCCCCCACCAGCGCGAAAATCGCGATCTCGCTTTGCGACAAACCGTGATTGCGCGCCAGTTCCAGCGGCACGGCGGTCCAGAACAGGCTGAAGGTGGCAAACATGCAACCCTGGTAAAACGCACGCTGGCGCAGGACCGGTTGTGTGCGCAACAGCGTCCACAGCGAGCCCAGCAACTGGCCATAGGATGCACTGTGATCAGGCTCGCGCTTGGGAATGGTCACTGCCAGCACGATGCTGATGGCCGCCATCAACACCGCGGCAATCACAAACATCGCCCGCCAGCCGAAGTGGTCGGCCACCACACTGGACACCGGCCGGGCCAGCAGAATACCCAGCAACAAACCACCCATGATCCCGCCCACCACACGGCCACGAGTTTCTTCCGGCGCCAGGTGCGCAGCCAATGGAATCAGGATCTGCACCGAAACCGAACTGAACCCCACCAACAGCGAAATCAGCAAAAACACGTTTGGCTGATCGGTGAACGCCGCACCCAGCAGGCTAATAATCGCCACCACCGTGGTGATGATCATCAACCGGCGGTTTTCCAGCAAATCCCCCAGCGGCACCAGGAAAAACAGCCCCAGCGCATAGCCGATCTGAGTCAGGGAAACGATCAGGCTGGCCATGGTGCTGGTCAGGCCAATGTCCGGGGCGATCAGGCCGATGATTGGTTGGGCGTAGTAGATGTTGGCAACAATGGCGCCGCAGCAGAAGGCGAACAGCAGCACCATGCCTCGGGTCATTGTCGCGGTGCGGTGGGGCACCTGGGTCGCTGGGTTCATAACGGTCTCGCTGTACGGAAAGGAATGCGCGCAGGCTAATGGGCTGGCGGAAACGGCGGAAGTGGGATTGGAGTGATAGCAATCATTCCATTGCGGAATGACTGACGGACGCGTGTGTCGTCCGCCGTTGTGCCTTGCGTCAGAACATCGAGGGTGGATGATACATTCACTTACATATTGTTCGATAGCGTGCTTATGTTCTCTTTCCACGTCCCGTCATCGGAAGGCCGTTCCATGAATGCGATGTTCCGTTACCTGTTTCGCGGCGTTTGCGCCGGTACTTTGATCGGTTTGTGTGCTGTGGGCCCGGCCCAGGCTGGGGATGCGCCGGGCACGCGCATCGGTGTGCGCGGCGAGATCACCGGCGTCAGCCCGGACGTTCTGAAAGTCCATGCCAACAGCGGCGAAAACGTGGTGATCAATCTGACCCAGGACACCAAGGTCCGAGCCGTGACCCTGGCCAACATCGAAGACATCAAGCCTGGCAGCTACATCGGCTCCGCAGCCATTCCCCAGGAGGATGGCACCCTCAAGGCCCTGGAGGTCCATGTTTTCCCGCCGGAACTGGCCGGCAGTGGCGACGGTCATCGGCCGTTTGATCTGGTCAAGGGCAGCAGCATGACCAACGGCAGCGTCGGCGACCTGGTGGTGAGCAATGGCCGGGTGCTGACCGTCAACTACAAGGGTGGCCAACAGAAGATCCTGGTGCCCGAAGACGTCCCCATCGTCAACCTGATGCCGGCCGATCGCAGTCTGTTGAAGGTGGGCGTGAAGATCGTGACCTTTGTCACGCAGGGCGCTGACGGCACGCTCACTGCTCAATCCATTTCGGCGGGCAAGGATGGAGTGACGCCGCCGATGTAGCCTGCACGTGGCAACCGGCCATCTGAAGAAAAGCCCGCACAGCCCCGGCAGCTAGAATCTACAGGGGGGATCACTTTAATGTGTCCTTGCAAGCGGGAGTATCACGATGAAAATCGTAACTTCGCTGGCGTTAGTGGTAGCGGTCGGTTGGATCTCTGGGTGCTCGACAGTGCCTGACAGTCAGGTCACCAGCGTTCCCCTGAATGCTACATCCAATAATCCCGGGAATATTGCCCGGTTGGTCATGATGCCCAGTGATAACGCAACAACGTTCTGGGTTGAGGTCAGCGGCGAGAGCATCGGCAGCACATTGCCGGGTCGGTTGACGGCCTACATCTATCCGGGAAGCTGTGGGAACCTGGGTTCGAAACCAGCCTATGACATGAATGACGGTCCAAATGCCCGGTTCTATTCGCAAGCGTCAAACCAGCGTTTCTGGAAAAGCGCACCGGTCGCCGTCGAGACCCTTCGAGCCGGTGGCTACGCCTTGGTGGTGCGTGAAAGCCCGGCCGATGGTCATCAGGCTATTTTCTGCGGCAACCTGAGCTGAAACAGCAGGCACAAAACCTGTGGGAGCGAGCTTGCTCGCGAAGGTCGTGAACGATAACGCGTAAAGCCTGATGCCCAGCGGAGTCCTTGGTCTTTTCGCGAGCAAGCTCGCTCCTACAGTGGGTTGGTGTTGTACCCACAAAAAAGGCGACCTGTGCAGGTCGCCTTTTTCATTGCCGTTCAGTGATCACTTACCGCTGTAGATCTGGTCGAAAACCCCGCCATCATTGAAGTGGGTTTTCTGCACGGTGCGCCAGTCGCCGAAGGTCTTCTCGACCGACAGGAAGTCCACTTTCGGGAAGCGGTCGGTGTACTTGGCCAAAACAGCCGGGTCACGCGGGCGCAGGTAGTTTGCTGCGGCAATCTCCTGACCTTCCGGTGACCACAGGTACTTCAGGTATTCCTCGGCTGCCGCACGGGTGCCTTTCTTGTCGACGGTTTTGTCGACCACCGACACCGGTGGCTCTGCTTCGGCGGAAACGCTTGGGTAGATGACTTCGAACTGATCACGGCCGAACTCGCGGGCGATCATTTCCGCTTCGTTTTCGAACGTCACCAATACGTCGCCGATCTGGTTGGTCATGAAGGTGGTGGTGGCGGCTCGGCCACCGGTATCCAGTACCGGCGCTTGCTTGAACAGTTTGCCGACGAAGTCTTTGGCCTTGTTTTCGTCGCCGCCGTTTTTCAGCACGTAGCCCCAGGCCGAGAGGTAGGTGTAGCGACCATTACCGGAAGTTTTCGGGTTCGGCACGATAACCTGAACGCCATCCTTGAGCAGGTCCGGCCAGTCTTTCAGGGCTTTCGGGTTGCCCTTGCGCACGATGAACACGGTGGCCGAAGTGAACGGCGCACTGTTGTTCGGCAGGCGTGTGACCCAGTTGTCCGGCACCAGTTTGCCGTTGTCCGCCAGGGCGTTGATGTCGGTGGCCATGTTCATGGTGATGACATCCGCCGGCAGGCCGTCGATCACCGAGCGCGCCTGTTTGCTGGAGCCGCCGAAGGACATTTGCAGGGTGATGTTTTCGTTGTGCTCGGCTTGCCAGTGTTTCTGGAACGCAGAGTTGTAGTCCTTGTAGAAATCGCGCATCACGTCGTAGGAAACGTTGAGCAGGGTTGGTGCGGCATGAGCCACGCTGGTCAATGCCAGGCCAGCGGCGAGAAGAGAGGCGCCAAAGAGTTTTTTCACTGCGAAGTCCTTGTTCTATTTAAAAGTGGGGCAATTTGCCGGCGACTATAACTGGGCTCGCATAGTCCCTTAAAGATTAAAAAGCTCTTTACTTATTCCAGCTTTTTGAACAACGCATTGCCACAACGGGAACAGAACGACGCTTCCTGTTCGTGGCTGTTTTTCGCACACACCGGGCAATTGTGCTGCAACTGACCACCGCGCATGGCGGTGGCCAGTTCGGCGGTGAAGATCCCGGTGGGCACGGCAATGATTGAGTAACCGGTGATCATCACCATCGACGAGATGACCTGGCCCAGGGCGGTCTTGGGCACGATGTCGCCGTAACCGACGGTGGTCAGGGTGACGATCGCCCAGTAGATGCCCTTGGGAATACTGGTGAAGCCATGTTGCGGACCTTCGACCACGTACATCAACGTGCCGAACACGATGACCAGAGTGCAGACGCTGAGCAGGAACACGAGGATTTTCTGCTTGCTGCCGCGCAAGGCATCGAGCAGGTAATGGGCTTGTTTGAGGTAGGGACCGAGCTTGAGCACGCGGAAGATCCGCAGCATCCGGATGATCCGGATGATCAGCAGGTACTGGGCATCACTGTAGTACAGCGCGAGGATGCCGGGCACGATGGCCAGCAGATCCACCAGCCCATAGAAACTGAACGCGTAGTGCAGCGGTTTGGGCGAGCAGTACAGGCGCAGGATGTACTCGCCGAGGAAAATGATCGTGAAGCCCCACTCGATGTACGCCAGCAGGCTGGCGTAGTTCTGGTGGACGTCATCGATGCTGTCGAGAATCACCACCACCAGGCTGGCGAGGATGATCAGCAGCAGGGTGGTGTCGAAACGTCGCCCGGCGACTGTGTCGGTCTGGAAAATAATCACGTACAGGCGATTACGCCACGTGTCGTTGCTGATCATGCACATCGCCTTGGCCGCAAATCAACGCAGCCTAGGTTGATTCTCCCCGGGAGCGCAAGGTGCGCTTTCGACCGTGGCTTTGCCGAGCATTTGCACAACGCAGCGGATCAGCCAGCAGGCAAGAATGAACGGCGCAGTCAGCGTAGGCAGACCGATGGCGGCAAACACCGGCGTCAGCAACAGCGCCAGGCCAATGCCAACCAGCGGCAGCCACGGTTGGCGACGCCGCGAGCTGAAGGCGAGGGCGGCCAGCACGGCGTTATAGCCACCGAGGCCGAGCAATGCGGTGTAGAAGTCGTGGTGCAGCAGGCTCCAGCCCATGCCCGCGACAGACGCCAACAACGCCCAGCAGAATGCGCGGCGATCGGCGATCAGCAAACCGGCGGCAATCATCGCACCGGCCAGCGGATGACCGAGGAACATCACCTGGCCGATGCCTTTGAGCGGTGCGGCGAGCATGTTCAGCGTGTTGATTTCGATCAAATGCGCCTCTGTAGAGGGCGTGGCGAAGCACAGCAGCAACCAGCTCAGCCCGACGAAGGGTGCGGTGTAGGCGGGCAGGCATTGGCTGACGCGGGCACGTTTGAGCCATTGTTGAGTGATCATCGCGCTCAGGCCACCGGCGGCCAGAATCAGTAGCGGCATCATCGCCGACCAGGGGAAGTACAGGCTCAGCAACAGTCCGAGCAGGACGCCGTTGTAGCTGTACAACCCGGCCTGGCGATCAGCCTTGGCATAGTTGCGGCGTTGCGCGGTGAGCAGCCCGGCGACACCGCCGAGCAATGCGCCACCGAGCAAGGCGGGCGCAGTGAATAAAATGGCCAGGAGGCACAGCAGGCCGCACAGCGGATTGCGCTGGAGGAAGATCTGGCTGAAGCCGTTGAGCAATGCTTCGGCCCAGTCGGGGCAGTGGGTGTTGAAATGGTTGGCAGGCATGGCAGTTCTGAAAGTCAATGAAACCGAGTTGCCTGCTTCGCGAGCAAGCCCGCTCCCACATTGAATCTTTGTTCAGTCATTGATTCTGTGGTGCACACAGATCAACTGTGGGAGCGGGCTTGCTCGCGAAGAGGCCAGTTCAAGCGCTAGATCAATGTCTCGATACGCAGAGAGTTAGTCGATCCCGGCTGCCCAAAGGGCACACCGGCGGTGATCAATAATGTGTCGCCACGCTGTGCCATGCCCTGGGCCTGGGCGATCTCCAGCGCTGTCGAGCAGACTTCATCGACCTGTCGCAGGCGGTCATTGACCACAGAGTGCACGCCCCACGCCACACTCAGGCGACGGGCGGTTTGCAGGTTCGGTGTCAGGTTGAGGATCGGCACCGTCGGCCGCTCCCGCGCTGCACGCAGGCTCGATGCGCCGGACTCGCTGTAGTTCACCAGCACCGCCACCGGCAGCACGTTGCTGATACGGCGGATGGCGCAGCTGATCGCGTCGGAAACAGTCGCCTCGGCTTTCGGTCGGCTGACATCGAGTTGAGTCTGATAGTCCGGACCGTTTTCCACCTGACGGATGATCTTGCTCATCATCTGCACGGCTTCGAGCGGGTATTCGCCGGACGCGGTTTCCGCCGACAGCATCACCGCGTCCGCCCCTTCGGCCACGGCGTTGGCGACATCGGTGACCTCGGCGCGGGTTGGCGCCGGCGAGAAGCGCATCGACTCCAGCATCTGCGTTGCCACCACCACCGGTTTGCCGAGCTGGCGGCAGGTGCTGATGATGTTCTTCTGAATCTGCGGCACGCTTTCGGCTGGCACTTCCACACCCAGGTCACCCCGGGCGACCATGATCGCGTCGCTCAGCTCGGCGATCTCGCGCAGTTGTTCAACGGCCGAGGGTTTCTCGATCTTGGCCATCAGGAAGGCTTTGTCGCCGATCAAGGTGCGGGCTTCGCGGATGTCGTCCGGACGTTGCACGAACGACAGCGCCACCCAATCCACTCCCAGCTCCAGACCGAAGGTCAAGTCGCGGCGATCCTTGGCGGTCAGCGGGCTCAGGTCGAGCACCGCTTGCGGCACGTTCACGCCTTTGCGGTCCGAGAGTTCGCCGCCATTGAGCACGGTGGTGTCGATGGCATCGGCGTACTTGGTCACGACCCGCAGACGCAACTTGCCGTCGTCCAGCAGCAGGTCCATGCCCGGCTCCAGGGCCGCGATGATTTCCGGGTGCGGCAGGTTGACCCGGCGCTCATCGCCCGGCGTGGCATCGAGGTCCAGGCGCAAGGCCTGGCCGCGCACCAGTTGCACCTTGCCTTCGGCGAACTTGCCGACCCGCAGTTTCGGGCCTTGCAGGTCCATCAGAATGCCCAATGGATAATTCAGCTGGCGCTCGACTTCACGAATCCACTGAAAACGCTGGGCGTGGTCGGCGTGATCACCATGGCTGAAGTTCAGGCGGAAGATGTTGACCCCGGCCAGCACCAGTTCGCGGATGTCGTCGATCCCGTCGATGGCCGGGCCGAGCGTGGCGAGGATTTTGACCTTTTTGTCAGGCGTCATGTTTAGTGCTCTCGAGGATCAGGATGGCGCGGAAGTCGTTGACGTTGGTGCGGGTCGGCTCGGTAACGATCAGAGCGTCGAGAGCCTCGAAATAGCCGTAGCCATTGTTGTTGTCCAACTCGTCGCTGGCGCTCAGGCCCATTGCTGCGGCGCGGGCGTAGCTGTCCGGAGTCATGATCGCGCCGGCGTTGTCTTCGGAACCGTCGATGCCATCGGTGTCGCCGGCCAGCGCGTAGACGCCGGGCAGGCCCTTGAGGCTGTCGGTCAGGCTCAGCAGGAACTCGGCATTGCGCCCGCCGCGGCCGTTGCCGCGCACGGTGACGGTGGTTTCGCCACCCGAGAGAATCACGCAGGGCGCCGCCAGTGGCTGGCCATGCAGTACGATTTGTCGCGCGATACCGGCGTGGACTTTCGCCACTTCGCGGGATTCGCCTTCCAGGTCACCGAGGATCAGCGGACTGAACCCGGCCTGACGGCATTTCACCGCCGCCGCTTCAAGGGATTGTTGCGGGCGGGCGATCAACTGGAAATGACTGCGGGCCAGGCTCGGGTCGCCGGGTTTGACGGTTTCCGATTCGGGGCTTTGCAGCCAGGTGCGCACCGAGGCCGGAACCTCGATGGCGTAACGTTTGAGGATCGCCAGGGCTTCGGCCGAGGTACTCGGGTCGGCCACGGTAGGGCCGGAGGCGATGACCGTGGCGAGGTCGCCCGGTACATCGGAAATCGCGTAAGTGTAAACCGTGGCAGGCCAGCAGGCTTTGCCCAGGCGGCCGCCCTTGATCGCCGAGAGGTGCTTGCGCACGCAGTTCATCTCGCCGATGGTCGCGCCGGATTTGAGCAGGGCTTTGTTGATCGACTGCTTGTCGGCCAGGGTGATGCCTTCGGCCGGCAGTGCCAGCAGGGCAGAGCCACCGCCGGAGAGCAGGAAGATCACACGGTCGTTTTCGCTGAGGTCGCTGACCAGTTCCAGTACACGCTTGGCCACGGCCAGGCCGGCGGCGTCCGGTACCGGGTGCGCGGCTTCGACCACTTCGATTTTTTCGCAAGGGGCGCCGTGACCGTAACGGGTCACCACCAGGCCGGAGACTTCGCCCTGCCAGCAGCGCTCGACCACCTGGGCCATGGCGGCTGCGGCTTTGCCAGCGCCGATGACGATCACGCGACCGCTGCGGTCGGCAGGCAGATGGGCTTCGAGGACTTGTTGCGGATGCGCCGCGTCGATGGCTGTGGCAAACAGCTCGCGCAGCAATTGTTGCGGATCGACCGACATGGCGGGCTCCCGGAATTCTTGTTATTTGAAGGGCAACTCGGGTCACTGTGGGAGCGGGCTTGCTCGCGAAGGCGGAGTGTCAGTCGACATCAATGTTGAATGTCAGACCGCTTTCGCGAGCAAGCCCGCTCCCACAGGTTTGATGCAGGGTGGGGCAGGGCTTACTTCTTGTCGCGAATCGAGAAGTTCGCCATGTGTTCCAGGCCCTTGATCAGCGCCGAGTGATCCCAGTTGCTGCCACCGATGGCCGCGCAGGTGCTGAACACTTGCTGGGTGTTAGCGGTGTTCGGTAGGTTGATGTTCAGCTCCTTGGCGCCTTGCAGGGCCAGGTTCAGGTCCTTCTGGTGCAGGCTGATGCGGAAGCCTGGATCGAAGGTGCCTTTGATCATGCGCTCGCCGTGCACTTCGAGGATCTTCGACGAAGCGAAACCGCCCATCAGCGCTTCACGTACCTTGGCCGGATCCGCACCGTTTTTCGAAGCGAACAGCAGGGCTTCGGCCACGGCCTGAATGTTCAGGGCCACGATGATCTGGTTGGCCACTTTGGCGGTTTGACCGTCGCCGTTGCCACCGACCAGGGTGATGTTCTTGCCCATGGCCTGGAACAGCGGCAGGGCACGTTCGAAGGCGTCGGCATCGCCGCCGACCATGATGCTCAGGGTCGCAGCCTTGGCGCCGACTTCACCACCGGATACCGGGGCGTCGAGGTACTGCGCGCCTTTTTCGTTGATTTTGGCCGCGAAAGCCTTGGTGGCGGTCGGCGAGATCGAACTCATGTCGATCACCACTTTGCCTTTGCCAACACCGGCAGCAACGCCGTCGGCGCGGAACAGTACGTCATCGACCTGCGGGGTATCCGGCACCATGACGATGATGAATTCAGCTTCCTGGGCGACTTCTTTCGGGGTCGCCAGAGCGATGGCGCCAGCGGCGACCAGGTCGGCAGGAGCAGGGTCGTGGTGCGCCGACAGGAACAGGCTGTGACCGGCTTTCTGCAGGTTCGCCGCCATTGGGTGGCCCATGATGCCGGTGCCGATAAATCCGATTTTAGCCATGAGAAAATCCTCTTGTTTTTGTCTTGCCAATTAATGTGCACGCAGCTGAAGCGACCACACCCTGTGGCGAGGGAGCTTGCTCCCGCTCGGCTGCGAAGCAGTCGTAGATCCTGAGAACCGGTTCTGCCTGAATCACCACACTGAATGGCTGTTGGGGGCGCTTCGCACCCCAGCGGGAGCAAGCTCCCTCGCCACAGAGGCCCGGTTTAAACTCAGATTGCGTTATGGGTCTTGAGCCAGCCCAGGCCCGCTTCAGTGGTGGTCAACGGCTTGTATTCGCAACCGACCCAGCCCTGATAACCGATGCGGTCCAGGTGTTCGAACAGGAAGCGGTAGTTGATTTCACCGGTACCTGGTTCGTTGCGCCCCGGGTTGTCCGCGAGCTGCACATGGTTGATCTCGCCCAGGTGCGATTGCAGGGTGCGGGCCAGGTCGCCTTCCATGATTTGCATGTGGTAGATGTCGTATTGCAGGAACAGGTTGGCGCTGCCGACCTGCTCGCGAATCGACAGGGCTTGCGCCGTGTTGTTCAGGTAGAAGCCCGGGATGTCACGGGTGTTGATCGCTTCCATCACCAGTTTGATACCCGCCGCTTGCAGCTTGTCGGCCGCGTACTTGAGGTTGGCGACGAAGGTTTTCTCCACGGTGGCATCGTCAAAGCCCTGCGGACGAATACCGGCCAGGCAGTTGACCTGGGTGTTGCCCAGCACTTGCGCGTAGGCGATGGCCAGATCGACACCGGCACGGAACTCCTCAACCCGATCCGGCAGGCACGCGATACCGCGCTCGCCCTTGCCCCAGTCACCGGCCGGCAGGTTGAACAGCACTTGAGTCAGACCGTTGGCGTCGAGCTGGGCCTTGATTTCGGCGGAGCTGAAGTCGTACGGGAACAGGTACTCGACACCACTGAAGCCGGCCTTGGCGGCCGCTTCGAAACGGGCGAGAAAGTCCTGTTCGGTGAACAGCATGGACAGGTTGGCTGCGAAACGCGGCATGGTGGTCTCCCGTATATGTATGAGGTCCCTTGTGGGAGCGG
>NZ_AKJM01000037.1 GCF_000282335.1 Pseudomonas sp. GM48 | reverse complement strand
CAGCCTCGCGGGCTCGGCAGCTGCTACAAAGGGTGTCGCGGCTGAAATTGCTTAACTGACTGGCGTTAGGCCCTGGTTCGTATTTTCGGACTTTAAAAATTTTCTTCCCCTATCTTTGCTTCAGACGATCCGTTAGTGCCGCAGGGCTGATTTTTTATGTGATCAGGCTCCTGAACGACCAGTCATGTGATTCATGGCCAATAACCATAAAGAGAGAATGCAATGTCTTGGGACGTAATAGGCATGTTGGCGCTCGTCGCTTTTTGCGCCGGTTTTTTTGATGCGATTGCCGGTGGTGGCGGCTTGATCACCTTGCCTGCATTGTTCCTGGCAGGTGTAGATCCGATCAGTGCAATTGCCACGAACAAATTCCAGGCCGCTTCGGCAACTGTTTCGGCAACGGTAACCTTTGCCCGCAAAGGCATGATCGAGTGGCGCGAAGGCCGTTTCCTGGTTATCTGCGGATTTATTGGCGGCGCCAGTGGTGCCTTGCTGGTCAGCTCTATTGATAAGCGCTATCTGGAAGTTTGCGTACCTATCATGCTGATTCTGGTAGCCATCTATTTTGCGCTCTCTCCAAAGCTGGCCAATGAAGATCGACGCAAGAGAATCGGCATTCTGCTTTTTTCGTTTACCGTGGCGCCGATCCTGGGCTTTTACGACGGTATATTTGGCCCCGGCGTGGGTTCTTTCTTTATTGTCGGATTTGTACTGCTCTGCGGCTTGGGCATGATGCGGGCAATGAGCTTTACCAAACTTGCCAACGCCTCATGCAATCTCGGTTCGCTGTCGGTCTTCATTACCAAAGGTGTGATTATCTGGCCGGTAGCCATAGCCATGGCTTTGGCGGCCTTCGTCGGCGCTCAACTGGGTGCACGAGCCGCTGTTCGGGTCGGACCACGGTTGATCAAACCCATGTTGATCGTGGTCTGCTGCGCCCTGGCCATCAAGCTGCTGAGCGTAGAAACCAACCCTTTACGCGTTGCACTCATCCAAGCGTACGCGGGTGTTAATAACGAACAACCCTGAGTCGCAGGACTCAGGGTTTAGAGCTTCTCGTTAACTCGCATCATTCCAGTGGAAAACCAGGTTACGCGCCGCACCACTACCGACATCGGCAACGTCATGCCGTGTTTCGCCGTTGCGCGTTGCAATGACCGTGTACTTACCGGCAGGCAGTTTCACGTAAACCAGCGGACCGGCGTTATTGAGCGTCAGCACGGTTTGCCCCGGGGCTTTCTGAATAACGACGGTCACGTCAGAAGTGTATTCATTCCCCGACCCGACAGAAAACGTCATGTGCAGGTTGTAACCAGTGGTCTGCTGGATGGCCTTGGACTCATCCTCGCCGATACCGCCGGACAGGTAGGCAATGCCGTTTTGCTCCTGGCTTTGCACCTGCACGCCCGTGCTGTCGATGGGCTCAAGACTGGTGGCGGGCGACATCGCTGGAAACATCAGCACGCCTACGGCGGTGAGGGGCAACAGGAGTGAATGGAGGTATTTCATGATGACGACTCCCGGGCTCTACAGAACCCAATCGTTACATCCTTTGGATTTCCGGTCGGAGGCAGGGGTTTTAGATTGATTTGGCCTGAGTACGAAACGTACTACGCTATTTGTTCCTCAGCCCTCGCCTGCCCTCCGATACGTCCTGCCAGCGAACCCGGTATTTCCTGCCTGTTTCTCAGTAACTCCCGGCAGCTTCGAAGGGTGCTCACTTGCCATTCTCTTTCGCTGTCCAATCTGCTGCGGAAGACCTCATGACGGCCCTCACACCCAACGACACTCACGACCCCTATCTGGCTTCACTGCTGGGCAACCTTGGCAAACTGATCCATCAGGCACGCCAGAAGGTGCTTCGGGCGGTCGATACCGCTCAAGTGCAAACCTGTTGGCAGATCGGGCGACATATTGTCGAGTTCGAGCAGGAGGGGGCTCGGCGGGCGAGGTATGGCAAACGTTTACTGGCCACTTTGGCGAAAGTGCTCAGTGCCGACTTCGGCAAAGGTTTTGACGAGCGCAATCTGCGTTATATGCGAGATTTTTATCAAACTTTTCCAATTTGGAACGCAGTGCGTTCCGAATTGAGCTGGACCCACTACCGCCGTCTGCTTCGGGTCGACAACGACAGCGCCCGTCTCTGGTACATGAATGAATCAGCCATCCAAAACTGGTCAAGCCGCGCCCTGGAACGCCAGATCAATACCTTGTACTACGAACGCCTGCTGGCGAGCCGCGATCGCGGCAGTGTCAAGCAGGAGGCCGCCACCAACATTCAAAACATGAAGGCCAGCCCTCGGGATTTCATCCGTGATCCGGTGGTACTGGAGTTTCTGGGTTTACCCAATGCCGGCAAGCTTCAGGAAAGCGAGATCGAACAAGCGTTGATCGAACAACTGCAAGGCTTCTTGCTGGAGCTGGGCAAGGGCTTCGCGTTCATTGCCCGCCAGCAACGCATCAGTACCGACAGCAAAGACTTCTACATCGATCTGGTGTTCTACAACTACTTGCTCAAGTGCTTCGTCATCTTCGATATCAAGCGCGGTGAACTGACCCATCAGGATGTGGGGCAGATGGACATGTACGTGCGCATGTACGACGACCTGAAACGCGGCGTGGAAGACGGCCCCACTGTCGGCATCATTCTCTGTGCGCAAAAAGATGAATCCGTGGTGCGTTACTCGGTGCTTGAAGGAAATGAACAACTGTTCGCCAGCAAGTACAAGCTCGTCCTGCCGAGTGAAGAGGAACTCCGTAACGAACTGGATCGGGAACGGGCAGCACTTGAAGAACGACTGCTCGATCAATCACTGCGTTGAGGCCAATGGATTGTTCATCAACGACATCAAGACTATCGTTGGCAGCTACCCGTAAAGGTCCGACGCCGATGAATTTGCAGGACACGCCTTCACTCGTTCCAACTCAAATCGAGTTGCCATTGCAATGCGTCGCGTCCGGCGAACCGTTCAAGGAAACCGCTGCAGACGGCTTTGTCCTCGGTGGCTTCACCTGGCGACACCCTTCTCGGCACGCCACTCGTCCGGTCGTGATCATCAACGCCGCCACCTCGGTTCGTTGTCGTCATTACTCGCGCTTCGCCGACTACCTGTTCGCCCACGGCTTCGATGTCATCACCTACGACTACCGCGGCATCGGTGAGTCGCGGCCGGCATCGCTCAAAGGTCTCCAGGCTTCATGGACCGATTGGGGAGCGCTGGATTTCGAGGCGATGCTCAAGCGCGCACAGCGTGAGTTTCCCGGACAGCCTATCGATGTGGTCGGCCACAGCTTTGGCGGCTGTGCAGCGGGCCTGGGGGCGTCCGGGCACCTGATCCGGCGCCTGGTGACGGTCGGTGCGCAATTCGCCTACTGGCGCGACTATGCGCCTGCCCATCGCTGGCGCATGTTCGGCAAGTGGCATGTACTGATGCCGCTGGTGACGATGATCTATGGCTACTTCCCGGGCAAACGCCTCGGCTGGCTGGAAGACACACCCGCTGGTGTGGTTCGTGACTGGAGCCTCTCCACTGCCCGTTACGAAAAACGCCCCAGCGGCCGCGCGATCAGCACAACCTCCGGGCAACTGCCCTTTGCCGGTGTTACCGCGCAAACCCTGGCCATCAGCATCAGCGACGATCCCTACGGCACGGTCCCGGCCATCGAACGCCTGCTCGGCTACTTCACCGGCAGCACAAACTCCCACCTGCGTATCCATCCCGAAGACATCGGCGAAGAAGAAGTCGGACATTTCGCCTTTTTTCGCAGCGCATACCAAGCCACACTATGGCCCATTGCACTGTCCTGGCTGCAAAACGGCGAACTGGCCCCCGATACCCCCGGGCGGCGAGTACCGCGCAGCTAAGTCAATTGCCCTTTCAACGAATACGGAACGACGCCCATGGCCTCCGCCAACAAGCAGCACAAACGCGCCTCCCGCGCCAAGGCCAAGGCCAAGCAGAACCGCACCCAGCGGGCGGCCGCGCCGGTCGAACTGGACCCGAACGACGATCGCATCGACTTCGAGTCGGTTGACCTGACCGAGCTGTTCAAGAAAATGATCGACGCCGAAAAAGTCAGCCAGCAAGCCATGTGCACGGCCTTCCTCGAAGACCCGCTGCTGGAACTGGTGTACGAGCAGGAAGGCGAGGAAGGCGCGATGGACTTCATCCTTGCCGCACTGATCGAGTACCGTCAATGGTCCACGGAAACCGACGAGGCCGGCGCCCTGGCGTGGATCGAATCACCGGCCTTCCAGGCCGACTACGTGGCGGCGTCCGACGCCATTGCCGCGCAAACCCAACAGAAACCGAACTGAGTTCCCATGGCCTCCCTGAACAAGCAACAGAAACGCGCCAAGCGTGCAAAAGCCAAAGCCAAGCAAATCCGCATGGTCGGCAGAAAATCCATCGTGGATCAGGACCTGCCCGATTTCCCCGAGCCGATCCCGGAATACACCCTGGCGATGTTCAGCAAAATGCGCGACGCCGAAGCCGTCAGCCGCAGCGAAATGCTCTCGGTGTTGCTGACGAACCTCGCCTTTATCATCATCGACCATCCAGAACTGCTGGACATGGAAAACGCCGACGACGAAGGCATGGCCGCCACCCACCTGGCCGCCGACATGCTGATCGACTACCGCATGTGGGCCGACGGCATGGACCGCGACGCCGCCCAGGCATGGCTGAGCGAGCCACAGTTCATCGCCGATTTCGGCGCGGCACTGGATGTCTACCGCGAGTCGCTGGAAGTACCGGAAGAAAAAGCCGAGTAAGTGTTGCTGCTTGAACAAACACGGCCGCTTCTCATCACTGACAGCGGCCGTTTTTTTGCTCTGAATTGGGCGCTTTCCTTCCGTCAGGCGCCGCGTATATCCCATTGACATATCCAACACAAAACCTATCCTTTGGACTCAAAGCGTCAGCAAAGGCGCAGGAGGCCCAAATGGAACAGACAACCCTTTTCATGAGCAATCGAAGCCAGGCCGTTCGCCTGCCAAAAGCTGTGGCCATGCCAAGCGACGTGAAACGGGTCGACGTCGTCGCCGTCGGCAGAACCCGCATCATCACGCCCGCTGGTGAAACCTGGGACAGTTGGTTCGATGGCGAAAGCGTCACGGCAGACTTCATGACCGATCGCGAGCAACCTGCCGAACAGGAGCGTGAGTCGTTCTGATGATCAAGTACATGCTCGATACCAACATCTGCATCTTCACCATCAAGAACAAACCACAGGCGGTACGGGAGGCGTTCAACCGTCATCACGGCCAACTGTGCATCAGTGCGATAACGCTGATGGAACTGATCTACGGAGCGGAAAAGTCAGCAGCCCCCGAAAAAAACCTGGCGGTCATCGAGGGCTTCGCTGCCCGACTTGAGGTCCTGCCCTTCGATAACGAAGCGGCAGCACACACCGGAATGATCCGATCCGAACTGGCAAAGGCCGGCACCCCCATAGGCCCGTACGACCAAATGATTGCCGGGCACGCACGCTCACGCGGGTTTATCGTGGTCACTAACAACCTGCGGGAGTTCGAGCGTGTTCCGGGGTTGCGTGTAGAAGACTGGGTTCATGTCGAATGAACACAGAGCAATCGACAGAAACAAAAACGGCCGCTCGTCATCACTGACAGCGGCCGTTTTGCATTACGCGATATGGATCAGTTCAGCACTACCGCGCCACGCTTTTCCAGTTTGCGACGGCGCGCAACCAGCAAGCCGGCCGCTACTACCAGGGCACTGAGCAAGCCGGTCGCGAGGATTTCCACACGATGGGCATCCTGGAACAGCATGATGGTCAGGGCCGCAACGATGAATACGATCACCGCGTAGGTCAGACCCGGGAACAGCCACATGCTGAAGGCGATTTTCTCCCCGCGCGCTATACGCTGCTTACGCATGCGCAGTTGCGAAATCGCGATCACCAGGTACACCAGCAGCGCGATGGCGCCGGAGCTGGCCAGCAGGAATTCGAACACCGCAGCCGGGGCCACGTAGTTGGCGAATGTTGCCAGGAACGCTGCGCCAGTGGACAACATGACCGCCCAGTAAGGCGTGCCACTTTTGTTGGTGCGCGTGGACATGGCCGGTGCATCACCGCGCTTGCCCAGGGAGAACAACATACGCGACGACGTGTAGAGCGCCGAGTTCAGGCAACTGGTCACGGCAACCAGTACCACGATGTCGACGATAATCTTGGCATTCGGGATGCCCATGCGCTCAAGCACGGTCTGGTAGGAGCCGAGGCTGGCCAGAACCGGGTCGTTCCAAGGCACCAGGGCCACAACGATGAAGATCGACACGAGGTAGAACAAACCGATCCGCCAGATCACCGAGTTGGTGGCCTTGGAGATTTGCTTGCCAGGGTTTTTCGATTCCGCGGCCGCGATGGTCACGATTTCGGTACCCATGAAGGAGAACATGGTGGTCAGGATGGCACCCAGTACAGCGCCCATGCCGTTTGGCAGGAAGCCTTGGGTGTCGAACAGATGCGAAACACCGCTGACCTGGCTGTTCGGCAGGAAGCCGAAGATCGCCGCTACGCCGAGAATGATGAAACCGATGATCGCCAACACTTTGATCAGGGCAAACCAGAACTCGAATTCACCGTAGTTCTTTACGCTGAAGAGGTTGGTCACGGTCAGCAGCATCGTGATGACCAGAGCAAAGGCCCAGATGTCTACGCCAGGGAACCAGGCATGCAGGATGGTCGCGGCAGCGTTGGCTTCCAACGGGATGACGAGCACCCAGAACCACCAGTACAACCAGCCGATGGTGAAACCGGCCCAATGACCGATCGCGCGGTCGGCGTAAGTCGAGAACGAACCTGTGTCCGGCGAGGCAACGGCCATTTCGCCGAGCATGCGCATCACCAGCACCACCAACATGCCGGCGGCGGCGTAAGCCAACAGAACAGCCGGACCTGCAGCGGCGATGGCGTGACCCGAGCCGACGAACAAGCCGGCGCCGATAACCCCGGCAATCGACAGCATGGTCACGTGGCGCGGTTTGAGCCCCTGTTCGAGGCCATTAGAGCTTTGGGTACTGCTCATTAAAACTACCTTTGTAAGGAGAAGCGAATGCATGCATCCCGTTCGGCGATCCTTCTCGTAAAAAGAAGCCAACGGGGCGTTCTGGATTCTGCACGCAATAATTGCGCCAAAATGTTTCAAATCCCTCTAGCCCGGCGATCTCGCTTTGACCGGACGGTCATCGCAACCCATTGAATTTAATGGCACTTCGCCAGAACGTTACCCTGCGACCCACTTTGCGTGACAAATCAGCGCACCGGAAACACACCTGAAAATGGCCCTGCGCACATTAAAAGTGCACAACCTGTGCATTTGGCCGGATAGCGCTTCCAACACCCCGTCAAAGCTGGCAACATCGCGCCTTTTTTTGCGACAGCCACCGCGCTTTTTATCGACGAGCAAGGTTCAAACGGCTGTTCGGTTGTTGATGGGGCGACAGTCTGCTGCGCCGATGCGACAACCTGCCACACGCCAGCCGTTTACCGTCCGTAGCGCTGTTGGCTGCCATTGAAACGCTATGCTAGGTTGGCCGCCTCGTCAGGAAAGCCGCCAACAGCAGGAGCGCAACATATATGAGGAACGCACATGGCTGAGGCCACGCCCGCGCTTGAAATCCGCAACTTGCACAAACGCTACGGTTCGCTGGAGGTGCTCAAAGGCATCTCGCTGACCGCCCGCGACGGCGATGTGATCTCGATCCTGGGTTCCTCCGGCTCCGGCAAGTCCACGTTCCTGCGCTGCATCAACCTGCTGGAAAACCCGCATCAGGGCCAGATCCTGGTGGCCGGCGAAGAACTCAAGCTCAAGGCCGCGAAGAATGGCGAGCTGGTGGCCGCCGACGGCAAGCAGATCAATCGCCTGCGCAGTGAAATCGGTTTTGTGTTTCAAAACTTTAACCTGTGGCCGCACATGAGCGTGCTCGACAACATCATCGAAGCCCCGCGCCGCGTGCTCGGCCAGAGCAAGGCCGAAGCCATTGAAGTCGCCGAAGCCCTGCTGGCCAAGGTCGGCATCGCCGACAAGCGCCACGCCTACCCGGCGCAATTGTCCGGCGGCCAGCAACAACGGGCGGCCATCGCCCGCACCCTGGCCATGCAGCCCAAGGTCATCCTGTTCGACGAGCCCACCTCCGCGCTTGACCCGGAAATGGTCCAGGAAGTACTTAATGTCATCCGCGCACTGGCCGAAGAAGGCCGCACCATGCTGCTCGTGACCCACGAAATGGGCTTCGCCCGTCAGGTCTCCAGCGAAGTGGTGTTCCTCCACCAGGGCCTGGTAGAAGAGCAAGGATCGCCACAGCAGGTGTTTGAAAACCCGCTTTCGGCACGCTGCAAACAATTCATGTCCAGCAACCGCTAACGGAGCTATCCACATGCAGAACTACAAAAAGGTCTTCCTGGCTGCCGCCGTCACCCTGGCGTTCAGCGCCGGTGCCATGGCCGAGACCCTGAAGATGGGCATCGAAGCGGCTTACCCGCCGTTCAACAATAAAGATGCCAGTGGCAATGTCGTCGGCTTCGACAAAGAGATCGGCGACGCCCTGTGCGCCAAAATGAAAGTCGAGTGCTCGGTCGTGACCTCCGACTGGGACGGCATCATCCCGGCCCTCAACGCCAAGAAGTTCGACTTCCTGATCTCCTCGATGTCGATCACCGACGAGCGCAAGCAAGCGGTGGACTTCACCGACCCGTACTACTCCAACAAGCTGCAGTTCATCGCCAAGAAAGACGTCGACTTCAAGACCGACAAGGACTCCTTGAAAGGCAAAGTGATCGGCGCCCAGCGCTCGACCCTGGCAGGCACCTTCATGGAAGACAACATGCCGGGCGTTGAAGTCAAACTCTACGACACCCAGGAAAACGCCTATCTCGACCTGACTTCCGGCCGTCTGGACGGCATCCTGGCCGACAAGTACGTCAACTACGAGTGGCTGAAAAGCGACGCTGGCCGTGGCTACGAGTTCAAGGGCGACCCAGTGGAAGAAAGCGACAAGATCGGTATTGCCGTGCGCAAGAAGGACCCGATCCGCGAGAAGCTGAACGCTGCCCTGAAAGAAATCGTTGCTGACGGCACCTACAAGAAAATCAACGACAAGTACTTCCCGTTCAGCATCTATTGATCCTGACTGCCTGACCGGCACCGTCCTTTGGCGGCGCCGGTTCTCGGCCTTGCCTGCCGCGATTTGAAAAGAAATCCATGACTATCGACCTCTACGGATTCGGCCCGGCGCTCGCCGCTGGCGCGCTGATGACTGTGAAACTGGCACTCTCGGCCCTGTGCCTGGGGCTGGTGCTCGGTCTGCTCGGCGCCTTGGCCAAGACTTCCCCGTACAAGCCGCTGCAATGGCTTGGCGGCACTTATTCGACCCTGGTTCGCGGCATCCCGGAATTGCTCTGGGTGCTGTTGATCTACTTCGGCACGGTCAACCTGATGCGCGCCCTGGGCGAGTTCTTCGGCAACCCCGACCTTGAACTCAACGCCTTCGCCGCCGGCGTGATCGCGCTGGGCCTGTGCTTCGGCGCCTACGCCACGGAAGTATTTCGCGGCGCCATCCTCGCCATTCCCAAAGGCCATCGTGAAGCCGGCGTGGCCCTGGGCCTGTCGAAATGGCGCATCTTCACCAAGCTGATCATGCCGCAGATGTGGCGCATCGCCCTGCCCGGCCTGGGCAACCTGTTCATGATCCTGATGAAAGACACCGCGCTGGTGTCGGTGATCGGCCTGGAAGAAATCATGCGTCACGCGCAAATCGGCGTGACCGTCTCCAAACAGCCTTTCACCTTCTATATGGTCGCCGCATTCATGTACCTGGGCCTGACGGTACTGGCGATGACCGGCATGCACTACCTGGAAAAACGCGCCGCTCGCGGCTTCGCGAGGAGCACCCAATGAACTGGGAAGTCATCATCAAGTGGCTGCCGAAACTGGCACAGGGCGCGACTCTGACCCTGGAGCTGGTGGCGATCGCCGTGATCGCCGGTTTGCTGCTGGCGATTCCACTGGGTATCGCCCGCTCGTCGCGCCTGTGGTGGGTGCGGGCATTTCCCTACGGCTACATCTTCTTTTTCCGTGGTACGCCGCTGCTGGTTCAACTGTTCCTGGTCTACTACGGCCTGGCGCAGTTCGACGTGATCCGTAACAGTTCGATGTGGCCATACCTGCGCGATCCGTTCTGGTGCGCCACCGCAACCATGACCCTGCACACCGCGGCCTACATTGCGGAAATCCTGCGGGGCGCCATCCAGGCGATTCCACCGGGTGAAATCGAAGCGGCGCGAGCACTGGGCATGTCCAAACCCAAGGCACTGATTTTCATCATGCTGCCCCGTGCCGCACGCATCGGCCTGCCGGCCTACAGCAACGAAGTAATCCTGATGCTCAAGGCCAGCGCCCTGGCCAGCACCGTGACGTTGCTGGAACTGACCGGCATGGCCCGCACCATCATTGCCCGGACCTACCTGCCGGTGGAGATATTCTTCGCCGCGGGCATGTTCTACCTGGTGATGGCCTATGTGCTGGTGCGCGGCTTCAAGCTGCTGGAGCGCTGGTTGCGCGTCGATGCCTGCCAAGGGCGTTGAGGATGGCGTGTTGACGGGCGAGGCCCTGCTCGCCCGCTTCACCGCGCTGGATGCTTTTCTGACAGAGCATCAGGCGCTGTGGAAACCTCGGCCGTTTACTCATCTACAGCTTCCCTGGGAAGCGTCCTACCCGGCTCTGGCCGAATGGCTACGCGAGCGCTCGCTGGAAGACGCGGAAAACGCTCACAACCAACCTGCCCTCCTGAATGCACCCGAACCCTTTGCTTCGTTGGCGGCAACATCCGTTGCCTTGAGTGCTGTGGATGAATTGCCCACACGCGTACTCGAAGCGCCGGGCCATCGATTGAACGTCGACGTACCAGGGCGAAAATGGCAGCAAATCGAAGCCTTCTCCAGTCGATTGCAATTTTCCGAAGCACCGAAGCATTGGCTGGACTGGTGCTCGGGCAAGGGACATCTGGGGCGCCGCCTGCTGCAACCGGGGCAACAACTGACTTGCCTGGAACACGACCCGGCACTGGTAACCAGCGGCCAGGCACTCAGCCAACGCCATCACCTGCATGCGCTGCATATCGAACAGGATGTGCTTGCGACAGACGCAGCTAATTTACTGAGCGCAGACCACACACCCGTCGCGCTGCACGCCTGCGGTGATTTACATGTGCGACTGATTCAGCTCGCCAGCGCGACAGACTGCAAACAACTCGCCATTGCACCGTGCTGCTACAACCGGATCAGTCTTACCGAATACTCACCGATTTCCTCGGCCGCCAAAGGCTCCGGCCTACAGCTTTCCCTCGACGACCTTGCGTTGCCAATGAGCGAAACCGTTACCGCCGGCGCCCGCGTGCGACGTCAACGCGACACCTCCATGGCCCGGCGCTTGAGTTTCGATCTGCTGCAACGGCAACTGCGCGGCATTGACGAATATCTGCCAACCCCTTCCCTCCCCAGCGCCTGGCTGGACAAACCCTTCGCCGATTACTGCTATCACTTGGCCGCACTAAAAGAATTATCCACAATCGGCCCGCAAGATTGGCCGGCCCTCGAAGCCGCCGGTTGGCAGCGACTGGCCGAAGTACGCAACCTCGAGCTACTACGCGGACTTTTCCGACGTCCTCTGGAGCTTTGGCTGGTCCTTGACCGGGCACTTTTCCTCGCCGAGCAGGGATACAGCGTCCGTGTCGGCATCTTCTGCGAAACCCCGCTCACGCCGCGCAATTTCCTGCTTCTGGCCGAACGCGCTTAAACACACCCAGCCTGTGGATAACTCTGTTGATGGAATTATCATGGATCCAATATCCACGCCTGCTTCAGGGCCAAAACCACACTGTTCATTTTTTGTACGACTACATAAAAAATCATAAAAACAAGCATTTGCGAACGAATGAGAACGAGTCCACAAATTCGGGTTTTATCTAGTGCGTTATAAATCGCATTGTGCATAAGCATTCAGCGAAAAGGACATAAATGCCTAATCCCGGACCGCAAGCAGGGGAAATTGCACCGTTTCATTACTCTTGCTATACACACACGCTAGGGCGCCAGCAGCGCAGCCACGAACAAGAACATTCTTCCGACAGGATGCGCCAGTGACGTTCATTTCTTACGCACAGAATTTCGAAGACATACGCCTGTGGCGCGCCCTCAAAACCGTCGAGAACGGTTTCTACATCGACGTCGGGGCAAACGATCCCACCCATGACTCAGTCACCAAGGCGTTCTACGACAACGGCTGGACCGGCATCAACGTCGAACCGATGCCCAACTACTACGAAGCCTTGTGCCAGCAACGCCCCAAAGACACCAACCTGCAATGCGTGGCCGGCGAAAGCGCCGACAGCCTGACCTTCTACGGCATCGCCGGCACCGGCCTCTCGACCGTCGACCCGGCCATGGCACAGATGCACAAAGACGCCGGCATGGACGTGCGCAGCCAAACCGTCCAATCCCGCACCCTGACGTCCATCTGCGAAGAACACGCCCAGGGCCGCGCTATCCACTTCCTGAAGATCGACGTCGAAGGCCACGAAGAGACCGTCCTGCGCGGCATGGACTTCACCCGGTGGCGGCCGTGGGTCATCCTCATCGAAACCCCGTGGGAGCGCGACCAGAGCTGGGAAAACCTCGTCACCGGCGCCGGCTACCAGTCCATCCTGTTTGACGGCATCAACACCTACTACCTCGCCGAAGAACACCTGAACCTCAAACCCGCCTTCGATATCCCGCCGTGCAACCTGGACGAATTCCGGTTCTGCAAAGGCCACAACTTCAGCCACCCGATCAGCGACACAGAAAACCAGCTCGCCGCCGCCCTGCAACGCGCCGAACAGGCCGAAGCACAACTGCGCGCAATGCAAAACAGTCGAGCCTGGCAAGCCATTCAGAAACTCAAGAAAACCCTGCTGCGCGCCTGACCTGACGCCCGCGTAAAAATAGTCAAAATTCAGGGGTTTACAGAACCAATCCAATCGCTATAATCGTCGCCCTGACACGCCGGTATAGCTCAGATGGTAGAGCAACTGACTTGTAATCAGTAGGTCCCGGGTTCGATTCCTGGTGCCGGCACCATACAAAACGAAGCCCTCGTAGAAATACGAGGGCTTCGTTGTTTCTGGCATCCAGAAATCCAACTGCCACAAACAGCCCTAGTCGATACCGTCTGCCCCCCACGCCAAATCTGCCTGCGCTACCAGTTACAATTTCACTTCAGCGCGACGTTGACGATCTCTTCCTGCGACCTAAAATGCCCCCCAATACACCCGCCAAGCCTAGGTTGACCCAGTCAACAAGCTCAAATCGTGCGGGTTTTTTTTGCCTGGAAAAAACTACATCAGGCCCTTCGACAAGCCGGCCCTCAGCGTAGAACAGCAATTTGAGCTGCTAAGCAACGAGGCTTGCACGTCGATCTGTCCACTGATGGCCAGGCTGGCCAAAGTTGAGATTGCCGGTACTCAAATCGATTCGTTACCAGCAAGAGCTGACAGGGTCTGGATCCTTTTCTGGGTTGATCCAGCGGGGCAGAACCTCATCAGTCGTGTTTACTCAGCGGCCTCCAAGACTGACTCGAATCGGGTAACGAACTTTAATTTTCCTGCATGAGAGCCACTTCAAGGCGGGCATTGTGTCGAACTTTTTCAGAATGCTCACGAATAATGCCAGGAATCAAAAAGAGGTCCACTAGCAGCCAGATGCCTGTGACGATAAAAGGGATCAGAGTAAAAACCCCGACGATCGTGATAATCAATTGGGTGACCGCAGTTCCGGTCTTACCGAGATAGAACCGATGGCCACCGAAGCCTCCCAGGAAAAACCACAGCAGATAAGCCACGCCTGTAGACTTTTGAGCATTGGCGACCTTTTGCTCAATTAGCATCTCAGCTTGCAGGGAAGACATTCAGATTTCCTTTCCCGTCAGGGAGTCCAAGTGCCGGGATGACACTAAGGTCAATTGAAGCGCAACGATGGCATCTTGCAATCAATCATTTGAAATTGAGTGAGCTGGCGGCGCGTTTTTCAAGGTCGCCGGCTAAAGGCAAAACATGGAGCAATAGAGTAGGCGAACACCCTCAACATCTCAGTGCCCCGCTGGCCCATCCAACCCAAGCTGCAAAGCCGCCTTGGTTGGATGGATCTCACTTATAAAATCTAAACGCCGCTGACGAGTCTCTAGAAAACCACAGATTTCCACCGGTGGATAATTTCATCCACGACCTCAGAACATCCGAAAATTCGAGCCTTCACCCAAATTATCCACAGACGTAGAAAAGATCGGGCAAAGCACTGTCGTCGACAGCAACCCAGGTAGCCAGAACCTTTAAGGTTACGCCACACCGTGGTGGTTCTCCCAAAGTGCGATTAGCGTCCGGCGGCTCGCACGGTCACAGCGATGTGATGGATACACCTTCAATGAATCGCTTCATGATCGTCCCCCGATACAATCTCGACGATCAGAAGATTAGTCAATCCTCAGCGTTTTCACACAGTCTGAACCTGAAGCCGACGATCAGATGCGCCTATAAAGCTACGAGCGATTCATGTTTTTTCTGGGCAACCACTTTCACGGTGGCATTTTTTTTATCAGGACCTACAGGTCGCTCTAAGTAATACTTGATAGTAAACTGTTTTTCTAAAAGCCTTTTCACTTCTCCGGAAAGACTCAGCTCTCGCCAGTTTTCGCCATTGCCAGCAATGCTTTCATAAATAAAAAAACCGTCCGGCTGGATTGCATCAATCAAATTAGCAATTAAATCTTCATGGTATAAATGAATAACTATGACAGCTGAGAATGCGTTATTTAAAAACGGTAGTAATTGCCGGCAATCCAGAATCACCGGATGTATGTTTTTGCAACTTAAATACCATAAGTCGCTAAAACTTTTATAAGAAAAATCAGCGGCTATTACATTCGCAAAATGCTTTGATAACAAGACGGAATTACGACCATAGCCGCACCCCAAATCAAGAACAAGAGACCCTTCAGGTAAATTCAGCCCGGATATCTCTCTCACCAAAAAACTTGATGGCTCATTGGATATTGGCTTTTTATGTCGACTGTATTTTTCTATAATTAATTTACTCCGCAGCGCAACAAACTACCGAACAGTCTTGATGCTGACCTTTAACGTAGATCAACAAAAAGGTATTAGGCTCTTACTGTAGCCATGCTTGATCCCTGACGAAAAAAATCCTCCGCAGTCCGACTTGCGGGTGCATACCTCACACTCGGTGGCGTATTCATTCTTCCAGTCACTGATTGACTTGCGGTAATAGGGATAAATGTCTGAGTTCACTAGGCAGAGTTGATGATTGTAGACCGAGATATGCATGCCATACTTGGCCAGAATTCCAACCGATTTGCTGAGTATGTCTTTGTACTCGAATGGGTCGATCCATAGCTCATCAAGATTTGCCCTAGTAAACCCCATCATCTCAAGGCCCATCAGCGCCACATGATCAACAAACAAAAGATTACGTACGATGAACTCACATAGTTCAGGAAGGCGTTGTATCGATAGCTTGTGGATGACGACTCGGATCTCAACCTTCTGGCCCAAGCGTTTCAAATTGAGAATGCCCTGAATGGTTTCATCGAACGCGCCTTGGGCCTGGACAATGTAGTCATGCAGAGTTGGATCGTCTGAATAGACAGGGATTCCGATCATCGCGTCGGGCAATTCAATTTGCGCATACCGTTCAGCGAACACTGGATCCTTGAAACTGCGCCCGTTCGAGAGAATGTGAATCGCGGTTCTTGGCAGATAACTTTTTGTCAGGCTGATAATATTAAGGAAACGTTCCCGACTGGTCGTCGGCTCGCCCCCGGTAAATACCAACTCGCGGGTATCTTTTGGAATCAGCGGAATCAGGCTCTCGATTTCGTCGAGTATCCATGAGTCATCAGCGGCTTTCGGCGGTTGGGAACACATGAGGCAGTAATGATTACACTGCTCTGTGACCAGGATACTGTTGTGGGGCGACGATGCACGAAACAACACTCGGATGCTCTGACGATCCGCTGAAAGCCGGATAACGTCGCCATCACCGATATAGCTGTAGTCATCCGGCAGAATTGAAAAATCAGAGTCCAAAGGGAGCGCATCAACCAGATACCGATGTTTCTCAACCAGCAAATAGTGCGCGAATCCTTGGGGAATCTGGTTATCGGAAACCATGTAGGCCATTTCTCGTCGCAAAACTTCAGGCAAATTCCGACTGGTTGATACTTTGGCCAAGGTGATGGTCTTATCAACATCAACCGCATGTATTCGGATAATCTTTCCGCCGAGCTTCAGCATCGGTTGGCCCACCCCATAAAAATCCGTTTCGTTTGCTCATCGCTTCCCATCAGTTCTATGAGGTACTTGAAGATCGACATATTCCGCTTGCAGAAAGCAGACTCAGGCTTTCTTGCCACCACATCCTTGTGTATTGCGTGATGGTAGACAGGCTCAGCGCCACAGTAAGGTTCGAACGCACAGTCAGAACACATGGGGGCACTTAAAGTGAAGGAGTTTTCCAGTGCATCCAGAAGCTGATCCGAGAGGATGATCTCCTCATATGAATGCTCAAGAATGCTCCCCAACCGGAACGTATGATCACCCATTTCGGCAAGCATACGGCTTTCATCTGAGGCGTAGACCGATCCGTCGTAGTTGAACACGATGGCTGCGATACCAGCACCGGCAGGGTTCATTAAATCAACAAACCCGGGGTCCCCTGATGTCAGCATTTTTGTCAGCACGATCGCGGAATACTGCTCAACAAATCGTATACCCGATTTGTTTAGCTCAATGATGTACTCAAGACCTTCCTTGTAAAATTCCAGCCAGCGCTCCGTGTCATACGACATGAATTTCTTGGTCTTGATAGCAAAGCCGTAAGGGGAAAGCGTGCGCAGGAAGATGCCATCAAAGCCCAGGCGCAAGTATTCATCAATGATCTCACGTGCTCGTGGCAGGCTCTTATCTGTGGTTGTCATCAGGGCTGACACTTGGTCATAGCCGAGGGCCGCACGGGCTTTCTTCAAGCCTTCCTCGAAACGCTGGTGACTATCTCGACCTGGCCGTGGGCGATTTGCATTATGTAGATCCATTGGCCCATCAAGAGAAGATGAAAGCACGATGTTGTGCTGCTTACAGAAATCGAGCATGTCATCCGTCAGTAACGATAAAGTAGTCGCAATGACGAACCGCAGGTCACGTCCTTCCTTGAGGTTACGTTTTTTTGCCTCAAGAACGACGTACTTCACCATCTCAAAGTTCAGCAGCGGCTCGCCACCCTGAAATTCAATTTTGATGGCTGGATTCGGAGACCTAAAAACGAAATCTAACGACTTGTCTGCCATCTCCGTGGTCATGTCGAATTCGCCTTTGCTCTCCGACTGCCTCGATACCTGGCAATACGGGCAGCTATGGTCGCAGCGAAGGGTCACCACAAAGATATGCAGATTGGTGAACTGGGCCAACCTGGACAGCCGCGTGCGAATCTTGAGTGCCAGAAGCTGGAGTGGAGCCTGCTCATTGGTGAATCGAATGAACTGTTTTGATCGCAGCGTAGCAATCAGTTCTGGTGAGAGCGCAAACGTCTTGCTTATGATCGGCTCAAGCATCGGCGCCGGTATGACATGAAACTCGCCAGCCATGTTGGTGATGACGTACTCGTCGTCATTCAGGCGATCAAACTTAAAGGGCAGCAACTCGTAGGTCTGTTGCTGCGCGTAGAACTCCAGCTTCTGGAATTTACTCACTAGTCAGCCCGGTTTTTGAAAAAGCCAGTCCAAGGATCAGGTTCTTGATCGGCTGCGTCTCAACGTTCAGCCGGTGGCGCAGTTGGTAGTCAAGTACGTCCTTCTTGAACTCTTGCACTGCAGTCAGAAAGGAAGGCTCGTCAACACCAATATTCGAGGATAAGGCACAGATAAATTGCCCCCCTGTTGATGTGATATCAACCGTCAGTGAATTGATTGAGCGATAAGCGGCTTTTTGCAGAACCTGCGCGTCATAAAGCCGCTCATCAAAGACAAGCGTATCCGAGAGTGCCATTAGGAGCCCGAGGTATGAGAGGCATGAGAAACGTGAGAGGCATGTGAACTGTGAGAACTGTGGTAAGCCATCATCTGACCTTGGTCCCCGCGTTTGAGAACAAAGGCGAATTGATCATCGCCACTGCGTACCAAAAGGTTTTCGCTTTGTGCATCGGTTTGGAACGTGTGCGTGGCGTCGGTTCTGGGCTCGACAACCTCATGAGTAGTTATCGCTGAAGCTTGTTCTGTGGCTATGGCTGCAGCCAGAGTAGTCAGAGGAACTAGAAAAGAACGCTTTTTCATTTGGATGTCCCTATCATTGTGGGGGTTATTTTTGAGTTTCGGCGCGCGCCTCTGTGATGTCAATATGCAATCGATTTTTGGCGCCTTTTCCCGATGGCGGGCATTCTCGAAGACTAGCAGCGTATGGCTTCTCTCGCTGGATTCATGCCTTAAGCACCTCCTTGTGTTCTTCAGCGAGCTTCCCGACAGGTAATGCAGAGCCATAAATTCGAGGCGGCATTGAGCGAGGAATACTTTTCTGCCGTGGAAACCGAAGCCGACTTTTTCAACACAATCGGCCGTCTGCTGCCTGTCGCCACTGGTAGCTCTATTTTCTACGGAGGGGATGGTCGACAACGTTCGAACTCAGGAGGTTTACCATTCCGTATGCAGCTCTGAATGCTTTACTTGCAGACCGACAACGTGCTGACATCTAAAAAATCCCGAGTTCGATTCCACCGAACACCATAATTAGCTGATTCATTTATAGTTACTAGTTGGGGTACGCCGAATTTTCCAGCGAACTCCAGGCGCCCGAAAAACCTAATTTCGCCGAAATATACCGTTCGTATGGTGCCACCATACAAAACAAAGCCCCTGCAGAAATGCAGGGGCTTTGTTGTTTCCGGGGTTTGAAAAAATCGCTTTCAGTGACCCGCGCTCTGACCACCGTCCACGTGCAGGATTTCGCCAGTAACAAACTTGGCGCCGTCCAGGTACACGACAGCTTGCGCAATATCATCGATCTCGCCCATGTGTCCGACCGGGTGCAGGTTGCCCAGTGCGGCATGGGTTTCTTCGCCGTGCATCGGGGTCTTGATGATGCCCGGGCTGACCGCGTTCACCCGAATCCCGCGCTTGGCGTACTCGATGGCCAGGGATTTGGTTGCCGCGTTGAGGCCGCCCTTGGTCAGCGAAGCCAACACCGATGGCACGCCGTCGATGGCGTGGTCCACCAGGCTGGTGGTGATGTTGACGACGTGGCCGCTGCCCTGCTTTTCCATTTCGGCGATGGCGAGTTGGGTGATGTAGAAGAAGCCATTGAGGTTCACCGACAACACATTGGCGTAGTCTTCTGCGGTGTACGCGGTGAACGGCTTGGCGATGAAGATCCCGGCGTTGTTGACCAGGGTATCGATGCGGCCGAAACGGGAAATCGCTTCACGGATGACGCGTTGAGCGGTTTCCGGTTCGCCGATGTCACCGGCCACGGTGTGAATGTCCGGATCGGTGGACGGCTTGATCGAGCGCGAGGTGGCGACGATCCGGTAGCCGAGTTCACGAAAGGCTTTGACCATACCGTCGCCGAGACCTTGGGAGGCGCCGGTGATTACGATGACTTTTTTCGAAATGCTCATGATGAAGACCTCTGACAATAAAGAATGGGGTAGAAAATCTGTGATCAGGCGTCGGCCGGTGCCTTGGCCATTTCTCTCAACATTTGTTCGTAGTACTCGACCGATTGCGAACCGGACACCAGGTGGCGACCGTTCAGCACCATGGCCGGGACCGAGTTGATGCCACGCTGCTGGTAGTACGTTTCAAGTTCCCGCACCTCAGCGGCGAACGCACCAGACGCCAGCACCTCTTGTGCAGTTGCCCCGTCCAGCCCCGCTTCAGTCGCCAGACTCACCAGCGCCTGGTGATCACTCGGGTTCTGGCCTTCGCTGAAATAGCCCCGCAGCAGCACCTTCTTCAGCTCGACTTGCCGGCCTTCCTGCAACGCCCAAAGCAACAAGCGGTGTGCATCAAAGGTGTTGTAGAAATGCGTGCGCTTCTCCAGATCGAATTTGAAGCCGATGGCCTCGCCGCGAGCGATCTGCATGGCCTTGCCGGCGGCGACGTCGTCGGCGGTTCTCCCGTACTTGCGCATCAGGTGCTCGACCGCTTGCTCACCTTCGGCCGGCATGTCCGGGTTCAATTCGAACGGCTTGTAGGTCAGCTCGACCGAGACCTCTCCGGCCACGTTCTCGATCGCTTGCTCCAGCGCAGTCGCCCCCAGTGCGCACCAGGGGCACACGACATCGGAGATGAAATCGATGGTGACGGAGGACGTCATGACTTGCCCTCCGCCTCAGCCAGTTGCTTGCGGTACTGGGTGGTGGTGATTCCGGCGTAACCCCAGTTATCGGTGTCGACTTCCTCGATCACGATGTGGGTCAGGTCAGGGCGCTTGTTGAGGACGCGTTCCAGGGTTTCAGTGATTTCTGCGATCACCTGGGCTTTCTGCTCAGGGGTAACGCCATCGCGGGTGATGCGTACACTTACGAAAGGCATGAGGGAAACTCCAGTGACCTTCCCGTCGGGATGATGGGAGAGGCGTTGGAGATGAATGTATGGGGTTGGCGGGAGGGGATAAAGGTGGGGGCGGGAACTTCATTCGTTACGCGGGGTAATCAATAAAAGAGAAGACATGCAAAGTACTCGCGCCCATCGAGAGACTTGGCAACTTTCTCAATTTCGGCAATGTGTCGAGAAGGGAGTTTGGCTTCCTAGCTAAATCGCTTGGAGGTCAAGTAAGGCCTCTGGATGCTGACTCGCCACACGCAGCAACGTTTGTGCGGCTCCCGTCGGTTGCCGCCGCCCTTGCTCCCAGTCCTGTAGCGTACGCAAACTGACTCCAATCAGCTTGGCGAATGCACTTTGAGACACACCCACTTTGGCCCGTGCTTCAGCTGCCGCAGACAACGGCACCTCTGTCACGCGAGCGGCTTTGCCTGCTTTCATTTGACGCACAGAGTCCAGCAAGTCCTGCTGGAATTGCTCCAGTTCATTGACCATTGCTGATTTCCTCCTTCAGTTGCTTAAGGAAGGCTACGGGTAAATTGTCAAATTTCGCCTTGGTGTAGGCGATTAGCAACCAGATAGAGCCTTCAGAAAGCGTGTTGTAGTAAATGACACGAGTACCGCCTCGTTTGCCCATTCCGCTACGGGACCAACGAACCTTGCGCAGACCACCGCTACCAGGAACCACATCGCCAGCCAACGGATTAGTCGCCAGCCAGGTAATGAATTCATGACGTTCGCCATCGTCCCGGATGGACTCAGCATAACGCTTGAAAATTTCGGTTTCGATAATCGTGAACATGGGCGAACTATACGGCAATGCCGTATACACGAGCAATCGGTTCGAAGTGCTAAGACATGTCGCCGCGGACGACACGTTCGCAAGACGTGTTACCGAAATCGAGTTTCGGCGACATGAACACATCAAAAGCAAAAAAAGCCCCAAACCAGTCGGGGCTTTTCCTTTCTCAGCCTTTGATCAGGCCTCGATACCGCAACCCATCATCAGAAAATGTTGATCGGGTAATCCACGAACACACGCACTTCGTTGCCGCTGACGTTGTACTCGCTCGACTTCTGCGACACGCGCAGGACCGAGCTGCGCAGTTTCACGCTGAGGTCTTTGGCCGGGCCGCTTTGTACGACGTATTTGATCTGGTTGAAGATCTCGCGCTCGGTGCCGCCTTCGCTGGTGGACGTGGTGATGTTGTCACCGCGCACATAGGCCACGTTGTAGCTCAGACCCGGTACACCGAAGGTGCTGAAGTCGAGGCCGTAGCCCAGCTGCCAGCTGCGTTCGTCTTCGGCGTTGAAGTCGGACCAGTAGGAGTTCGCCAGGTAGATGGTGTTGCCACCGTCGCCGATGCGACCTTGGTCTTTCTGGTAGCCGCCGTAGGCGTAACCCAGGTTGCTGTCGCCAGTGCTGCGCTGGTGCGCGAGGGTGAACGAGTGTGGGCCGGTGATGAAGGTGGCCGCCAGGCTCCAGATTTTGTTGTCGTCGCCGGTGATAGCGTTTTCGCGAACGTAGGAGTCTTCCAGCTTGGTGCGGTAGCCGTTGAAGTCCAGGGTCAAGGACTGATCCTTGTCGATCGGGAACACGTAGTTGGCGTTCACGTATTGTTTCTTCAGCACGTCTTCGACGTCGGAAGCGTACAGCGCGGCCTTGAACTGTTCGGTGAACTGGTAGCTACCGCCCAATACGTTGATCGACTTCAAGCCACCGCTGTCACGGCCTTCGGCGCTTTTACGCGATTCGGCGGTGAAGCGACCGGCGTCCAGTTGCAGGCCTTTGATCTCTTTGGAAGTGATCAGGGTGCCGGTGTAGCTTTCCGGCAGCAGGCGCGAGTTGTCGTAGTTCAGCACCGGCAGGGCCGGCATCTGGTCGCCGTAGGTCAGGGTGGTGCTGGACAGGCGGAACTTGATCGCTGCGCCGCCCTTGGACAGGTCGTCAGCCGGCTGGCCGCTGTCGCCTTTTTTGAAGAAATCGATGCCTTGCGCGCCGCTACGGTCTTCGCTGCGCTCCAGGTTCAGTGCATACAGGCCGAAAGCGTCTACACCCACACCCACGGTGCCTTGGGTGAAGCCCGACGAGAACGTGCCGATGGCCGCCTGGCCCCACTCGGATTTATCCGGATTGCCGTCTTTGAAGTCACGGTTGATGTAGGCATTGCGCAGCAGCACTTTGAGGCTGCTGTCTTCAACAAAACCCTTGGATTCGGCCTGGTCGTTCGCCATGGCCTGTGTAGCGCTCAAAATCCCCAGTGCGATCAGGCTGATTCGCTTGTTCAACATTTTGTTTTTTCCTTGATACGGTTGATACGCGCTGTGTCGAACGGCCGAAACGGCGCTATTGCGCTCTTATTTCAAGGCGAAAACAAAAAGGCCCGCCCACGATTTCTCGCGGCGGGCCTTTTATTGTTTTGAGTCGTGGCGGTCGGCCACAGGCGTTGGGCCGAATCGTAGCTGCGCGCTCAATAACGTGTCAATTTCATGAGTCTTCTAAAAATAGGCGAAAAACGTCTAAGAAACTGCTTTACGCGGCAGGAATATTCAATCAATGCAGCTATCGAGACCACAAGCTGCTACAGAATTGGATGAGTCGTGCTCGGGGAGCGACTGACCCAGCCACTGCGCGAATGCCTGGGGTTTGCCCAGCCACGGCCCGATATCGATCAAGGTGAATTGATCATTGTGCTCAAGAGCCAGGGTCGGAAAACCCTGCCCGCCCACCTTGGCCAGAAGCGCCCGGCTGTTCCTGATGTGGCCTTCGGTGTCGGCAGCCATGAAGGCTCTTTCGAAGCCTTGATGGTCCAGCCCCATGTCGTGGGCCAGTTCAAACAGTACCGATTCGTCGGCGATGCGGCGCCCCTCCACGTAGTGAGCACTTTGCAAACGCCCCAGCAACTCCAGCCCGCGACCTGCCATTTGCTCGGCAGCCAACACTGCAGCGATCGGTGGCGTCGAGTCGAACACGGCGCTGTGATCACGCAACAAACCTTCGAAATAGGCTTCACCGAACGGCTGCCCGCTGTATTCGGCGATGCGCCGGTCGTGAGGCATGACGTAATTGCGCAGTTGCGGCGAGACCCGTTGCCGATTGGCCCCCGTCATCATGCCGCCGCCGTGGGCAATCACGGGCAGCACAGCCTGGGCGGCTTGCACCAGTGGTTTGGCGCCGTAGCACCAACCGCATAACGGGTCGTAAATGTAATGCAGGATCATGGGAAAGCTCCGACAGAAATTCAGGAAAATTCGATGTCGGCAGATTAGTGCCGCAGCGCCCCCGGAAAAACGCCGGATTGGCTTCCAGTCTGTTGCCTGAATCGGTCGAATGGTTGCGCCACAAACCCCGTAGGAGCGAGCTTGCTCGCGATAGCGGAGGATCAGTCGACATTTACATTGACTGGCACGACGCCTTCGCGAGCAAGCCCGCTCCCACAGTCGATCTCCCGTGTTTGGGAGATTTGTATCAGGCAAAAAAAAACGCTGCCATCCCGGCAGCGCTTTTCTTGATCAATCCGTTGTTATTCTTCTTATCCTTCCATCACATCCCACAACGCATCCAGTTCCGCCTCGCTGAATAAACCAGCAGGGTAACGCTCGATCATCGTCCGGCGCGGATCAGTTTCGCTGATCTGACGCATTCCATTGGACTTGAACCAGTGCGCCAGAATCTGGAGCGATTCGCTGTTTACTGCCAGGGGATGCAACGCCTTGTTGCTCACTACATTCGCTTCGGCGTTCATTTCAGCGCTCTCTCCTGGTTTGTGAGCGGCTAACTTATCCAAGGTTTATGACAGAACATCGAAGTCCTCTCCCTCCCCGAGTTACAACAGCAGAGATACAAGAGCTGTGCCAAGGTTTCTGAATGTGGCCAGGCGGATACAAAAAAGCCCGCAGCCCTTCAGGGCTGCGGGCTCTGCGTAACGCAGGAGGCAAATCGACAGCCTGAGGGATTTCGCAATCAACTCAAGCTGTTACGACCGCACTCACTCCTTGTGCGGCGCGGGTTGCTGCTGGGTAAGGCAGTGAATATTGCCGCCACCCAGTAACAGTTCACGACCGGGCACCATCACTACTTCATGCTGCGGGAACAGATTCTGCAGGATTTCCTTTGCCGGGCCATCCTGCGGATCGTCAAAGCTCGGCGCGATGATGCCGCCGTTGACGATCAGGAAGTTCACGTAGGAACCGGCCAGACGCACAGTCGGGTTACGTTCCTGCGTACCATCGACCGGATCGACTCCGGCACATTCTTCCTCGGTCGCAAACAGCGGGCCCGGGATCGGCATTTTGTGCACCGTGAATGGGCGGCCTTTGGCGTCGGTGCTGCTTTGCAGCACTTTCATCGCCGCCTGGCAGCGCGGGTAGTTCGGGTCTTGCGGATCATCGGTCCAGGCCAGCAGCACTTCACCCGGACGCACGTAGCAGCAGAAGTTATCCACATGGCCATCGGTTTCGTCATTGAACAAGCCATCTGGCAGCCAGATGATTTTATCCACAGCCAGGTTCGCACTCAGGACCGCTTCGATTTCTTCGCGGTTCATGTGCGGGTTACGATTGCGGTTGAGCAGGCACTCTTCAGTGGTGATCAGGGTGCCTTCGCCGTCGACGTGAATCGAACCGCCTTCAAGCACGAAGCCTTCGGTGCGGTAACGCGGGCTGCGCTCGATCTCGAGGATCTTGCCGCCGACCTGCGAGTCACGGTTCCACGGCGAATACAGGCCGCCGTCAAAACCGCCCCAGGCATTGAAGTCCCAGTTCACACCGCGGACTTCGCCACTGTTATTGATGACGAAGGTCGGACCGGAGTCGCGAACCCAGGCGTCGTCACTGGACATTTCCACCACGCGAATATTCGGCACGTCCAGACGGGCACGGGCGTTTTCGTACTGGCCGGCGGAAACCGCCACGGTCACCGGTTCGAAGCGGGCGATGGCCTTGGCCACTGCCGCGTGTGCGGCCTGTGCCGGTTTGCCACCCAGGCGCCAGTTGTCCGGGCGCTCGGGCCAGATCATCCAGGCCTGGGTTTGGGGTGCCCATTCGGCTGGCATGTAGAAGCCGTCGGCGCGAGGGGTGCTGTTCAACGTGGTCATGACTCAGGACTCCAGAGTGGCGTTGATGCCTGACAGAAATGGAAGCGCATTGGTACACGCCGTGGACTGTGGTGACTTTATATCCGATAAATATCGGCTTTTAAAGCACCATCAATCCACGATTACAAAAACAATCGATAAAAAGCCGATATCAATCGAATTAACACCCTGCCCAATGTGGGAGCGGGCTTGCTCGCGAAGACGATACTCCAGGCGCAAGAAATGCTTCGGATGTACCGCCCTCTTCGCGAGCAAGCCCGCTCCCACATTGGGCCGCATTCAGAGGTGGGCCGGTTTACAAACCTTCCGCCAGCACCTTCGACAGCATGTCCACGAAGAAGTCCACGCTCTGGCGCGAGGTGACCATCGGCGGTTTGATCTTGAGGATGTTCAGGTAATCGCCGGTCGGCTGCATGAAGATCCCCAGCTCACGCAAGCGATCGCACAGCGCGGTGGTTTCTTCGGTGGCCGGCTCCAGGGTTTCGCGGTTGCGGATCAGTTCGACGCCCAGGTAAAAACCGGAACCATGCACCGCACCCACTAACGGATGAATATCGATCAACGCTTCGAGGCGCTTCTTGAAATGCCCGCCAACGACCTGGGCGTTCTCCCAGAGCTTTTCCTCTTCCATCACATCCAGCACGGCCATGCCGACCTGGCAACTGACGGGGCTGCCACCGGCGGACGAGAAGAAGTAACCCTCGGCCTCGAGTGCCTCGGCGATTTCCTGGCGGGTGATGACCGCGCCCAGTGGCTGGCCGTTGCCCATGCCTTTGGCCATGGTGATGATGTCCGGCACCACGCCTTGCTCTTCGAAGCCCCAGAAGAAATCGCCCATGCGTCCGTAGCCGACCTGCACTTCATCGGCGATGCACACGCCGCCCTGGGCCCGGACCATGCCATAGACTTGTTTCAAATAGCCGGGTGGCAGCGAGATACCGCCGGCATTGCCGTACACCGGTTCGCAGATGAAACCGGCCAGTTGGCGTTCCTGCCCGGCGATTTTCGCCAGGTTGTGCTCGACGCTGCGCACATAATCCGGCGCACTGTCGGGACCACGGAATTCACCGCGATAAGTGTTTGGCGCGGTCACCGGGTGCACCCAGTCCGGGCGGCTGCTCAAGGCTTTGGGGTTGTCGGCGATCGAGGTCGACACCGAGTCCGCGCCCACCGTCCAGCCGTGATAGGCCTCCAGCACGCTGAGCATGTCACGGCCACCGCTGTAGGCCCATGCCAGGCGAATCGCCAGGTCGTTGGCCTCACTGCCGCTGTTGACCAGGAACACGCGGTCCATGCCGTCAGGGGACAGTTTCAGCAAGCGTTCGGAGAACTCGGCCACGGCTGCGTAGTTGAAGCGCGAGTTGGTGTTGAGCAACGACCACTGCCGACTGGCGACCGCCGCCATGCGCGGATGACCGTGGCCCAATACCGCGACGTTGTTGAGCATGTCGAGGTAGGAGCGTCCTTGCATGTCAATCAGGTGGTTACGCCAGCCACGTTCGATGCGCGGCGGATCGACGTAATAGTGTTTTTGCGTGCGGGCGAAACTGGCGTCGCGCCGGGCCAGCAAGGTCGCGCCATCGAGTTCTGCTTCGGCGTCACAGGCCAGCCCCAGCAGTGCCGCAGGTGATGGGCACAACGCCTGCCAGGCAGCGGCGCGCGATGGCGTGCAGAACAACGGCGCATCGATCGACACGCCCCGGCACAACTGCACAATCAATGGCCCACTGACCGAACCCAACACCTGGCCTTTGACCAGTGCCGCGCCACTGTGCAGCGACGGCGTGACGCCCCATAGCCGCACACTCAATTGCGGACCGTCCAGTTGCAGCACGCCCGTCGATGGGTAATGCACCACCCCGGCAAACGGCGCTTCGACCGCCGTGCCCTGAGGCACGCGCAACTCGACGTGCAACGGGCAAGTGTCCGGTTCAGCGGCGCTGTCCGGCCGGGTGCGGGACAATCGGTATTGCCCGTAACGGCTGGCCGCCAGACCATGTGCCGTGGCCGCTTCATCCAGCAGGCGCTGATCGACGCCCGCCTGCTCCCAGTTCCCGGCCTCGAAGTGCGGACTGAGCACGCCCAGGTCGATCAGCGCGAACTCACGTCCCACCAGACTCGGCAACAGTGGCGCGAAGCCTTCGCTGCCGATGGCTGGCAGGTTCTGGCCAACGGCCGTGAGGATCGCCGCTTCCATCAACGCCAACGGCACCGAGGTGGCCACGCGGAAGATTTCCCATTCATGGACCAGGTTATCGCGACTGTAGGCATTGCCCGGATCGATGCTGACTTGCTGTTCGCCGCTGAGCACCAGCACCGCCGCACGGGCGACGATCAGCGGCCATAGCGCCAGCAGCTCTTCGTGTTGCAACGGGTTGACCGCGTGATACGCCTGGATCGCCGGCAAAATGCAGAACGGATCGCCCTCGCCATGATGCAGCAGTGCGGCGCAGGTCACCGACAGATCGGTAATGCGCCAGGTGCGCACCAGGTCGCCGAAATCGATCACGCCTTGCAGCTGCCAATGGCGCAGCGCATCGCGCTGCCACACCACGTTGTCGTCGGTGATGTCCATGTGAATGGCCTGCACCGGCAGCTTGTCTTCCAATGGCTGCAAATGACGCTCGGCTTGTGCGGACGCTTCGACGATCAGTTTGCGCCGGGCTTCATCCTTGATCACCGGCAGCAAGTGCGCGATCAAGGCGTGGGCATGGCGGGCGTCCCATTGCAGAGTGCGCACCAGACCCGGATGGTCGAAATCCGCCAAGGCCAGGTCCATTTCGCCGCACAGTCGGCCGAAACCGGCCACCACCGTACGACTGAAATGCCCCAGGCTCGTCAAGGGCTGGCCTTCGATGTAATCGAGCAGTCGCACATGCACCGCCTGGCCACCCACCTCCAGTGACAGCAGGTCTGCACCGTTTTTTGCCGGCATCACCCGTGGTACATGCACCTGCGGGTGTCCGTCCAGATGCTTGAGCCCGGCGTGCTGGGCCTGCAGCTCCAGCGCCGAATAATCGCCACGGCAGATTTTCAGGACGAAACGCCCCCGCTCGCTGTCGACGCGGTAGTTCAGGTCCTGCTGGCTGCCAAGGGCCTGCAGTTTGCCGCTGAACCCGTAATGTTCTTCCAGCAGCTCTAGCGCTTGCTCCGCAGACACCTGCGGGCTGGGCAAACTGGCGCGATGAATCAACGTGGCGAGCGGCATACAACGACCCCTGAAATTTTATTAGGCGCCTATATCGCCACTGCTCCGGGCGATACGCAACCCCCCGCAAGCCGGTATGAGGGCATTTGTGGGAGCGGGCTTGCTCGCGAAGGCGGGGTGACAGGCAGCCTGAATGTGACTGACACGCCCTCTTCGCGAGCAAGCCCGCTCCCACAGGTTTTGCTCTGGGACTCGCCTCCAATGGCACTTTGCGCAAGAATGGCGGCCCTAAATGCATGCATCTGGAGAGCCACCATGAACGTAGTGACCACCGACCTGCCCGGTGTTCTGATCCTCGAACCCAAGGTCTTTGGTGACGAGCGTGGTTTCTTCTATGAGAGCTTCAACGCCAAGGCTTTCGAAGAAGCTACCGGCCTGAACCCCCAGTTCGTTCAGGACAACCATTCCCGCTCGCAAAAGGGCGTGTTGCGTGGTTTGCATTACCAACTGACTAACACACAAGGCAAACTGGTTCGCGTCACGGCCGGTGAAGTGCTCGACGTTGCCGTGGACATCCGCCGCAGTTCGCCACATTTCGGTAAATCGGTTGCGGTGCGTCTGTCCGCCGATAACCATCGCCAGCTCTGGGTACCGGAAGGCTTTGCCCACGGTTTCGTGGTGCTGAGCGAATTCGCCGAGTTCCTCTACAAAACCACCAATTACTACACCCCGTCCGCCGAGCGCTGCATTCGCTGGGACGACCCGGACCTGGCGATCGACTGGCAACTCGAAGGTACGCCGCAACTGTCGGTGAAAGATCAGGCCGGCGTGTTTTTCAAGGACGCCGACGTCTTTGCCTGAAAGGCCGCTTGAAATTCCCTCCATCAAGATGCACCTGACCCAAGCTGCGCAAGCCTAGGCATAATGCGCCTGTACCCACAGGCGCATGCTGCTCATGAAACCGACTCTCCCCCCCAGACCCCGTTGGCGCAGCCTGGCCCTGCTGGCACTGTGCCTGGCGCCGTTGCTGTGGCCGCTGGAGCATCTTGCCGAGCGCTATTACCGCAGCGAACTGGCCAGTCAGAATCGTCAGACTCTCGACCTCTACGTCGCCAACCTGTTGGGTACCCTGCACCGCTATGAAGTGTTACCGCAGATCCTCGGCGACCTGCCGGCTCTACGCGCGGTTCTCGGCGCACCTGACGACGGTGTCACCCAAGGCAATGCCAACCGCCTGTTGAAAAATATCGCCACCCAGACCGGTGCCGAAGTCATGTACCTGATGGATGCCACCGGCAAGACCCTGGCCGCCTCCAATTGGGACAAGCACGACAGTTTTGTCGGGCGAAATTTTTCCTTCCGGCCATATTTCAGCGAAGCCATGGCCGGCCAGCTCGGGCGCTTTTTCGGGCTGGGCACTACCTCCGCCAAGCGCGGTTACTTCTTCGCCGCCGGTGTTCGCGATGGCGAGAAAATCGTCGGCGTGCTGGTGGTCAAGGTCGACCTCGACCACACCGAAAGCCTGTGGGGCAAAACCCCGGAGCAGCTGCTGCTGACCGACCACAACGGCGTCGTCATTCTCACGTCGCGACCGGAGTGGCGATTCCGCTCGACCCGTCCGTTGAACGAGGAAGAAAGCAAAGCCATCACCGCGATTCAACCCTACCCGACCCGCGACCCAAAACCGCTGGAACTCAATCCCAACGCCTGGCTGACCCAGACCCGGCAAATCACCGAAACCGGCTGGAATGTCAGCATCCTTGCCCCGCGAACCTTGATCGACCGCCCGGTGCGCACAGTGGTGGCCATCGGTGGCGCAACGCTGCTGGTGTTGATGCTGCTGCTCGGCCTGATGATGCAGCGCCGCCGCCATTACCTCGAACGCATTGCCTTTGAAGCCAAGGCCCGCCGCGAGCTGGAAGGCCGGGTCGCCGAACGCACCAGCGATCTCGAAGGCCTGAACCGACGCCTGAAACAGGAAGTGCTGGAACGCGAACAGGCCCAGCAGGAACTGGTACGCGCCCAGGATGATCTGGTGCAGGCCGGCAAATTGTCGGCACTGGGCACGATGTCGGCGAGCATCAGCCACGAACTCAACCAGCCGCTGGCAGCGATTCGCAGCTACGCGGAAAACGCTGAAGTGCTGCTCGACCACCAGCGCACCGACGATGCCCGCGGCAACCTCAAGCTGATCAGTGAATTGACCGGTCGCATGGCCTCGATCATCGCCCACTTGCGCGCCTTTGCCCGGCGCGACCGGCATGCTCCGGAAAGCGTTGCCCTGCAACCGGCGCTGGATGATGCCCTGGCCTTGCTGGCCAAGCGCCGACGCAGTATGGACGTCGAGCTGATCCGCGACTTGCCCGCCGCCACCTTGTGGGTCGAGGCCGGGGAAACCCGCCTGCGACAGGTGCTCGGCAATCTGCTGGCCAACGCCCTGGATGCCCTGACGGAAAAAGGCCCACCACGCAAACTCTGGCTAAGTGCCCAATCCACGGCCGATGGCGTCAACCTGTACATTCGCGATAATGGCCCCGGCTTTTGCATGGAAGCCCTCGGGCGTGCCAGCGAGCCGTTCTACACCACCAAGACCCGAACCCAGGGCCTGGGTTTAGGGCTGGCGATTTGCGAAACCCTGATGCGCGCCTTCGGCGGTGAACTGTCGTTCGCCAACCACAAGGAGGGCGGCGCCCTGATTACCCTGAAACTGCGCGCAGGCGCACCGGGCGTGAGCCTGCAACCGTCCGAGGACCGAAGTGCATGACCATCGACAGCCGCATTCAGGTCGTGTTGATCGACGACGATCCCCACTTGCGCCAGGCCTTGAGCCAAACGCTGGATCTGGCCGGCCTGAAAATCCTGCCGCTGGCCGAAGCCAAAGGCCTGGCCGCGCAACTTGAACGCGACTGGCCGGGCGTGGTGGTCAGTGACATCCGCATGCCTGGCATGGACGGTCTGGAACTGTTGACCGAACTGCACGCCCAGGACCCGGAATTGCCAGTGCTGCTGATCACCGGCCACGGCGATGTGCCGCTGGCGGTGCAGGCCATGCGCGCCGGGGCCTATGACTTTCTGGAAAAGCCGTTTGCCAGCGACGCCCTGCTCGACAGCGTGCGCCGTGCGTTGGCCCTGCGCCGGCTGGTGCTGGACAACCGCAGCCTGCGGCTGGCCTTGAGCGACCGCAATGAACTGAGCGCCCGCCTGGTTGGCCAATCACCTTCGATGCTGCGCCTGCGCGAGCAGATCGGCGCCCTGGCGGCGACCAGGGCCGACGTGCTGATCCTCGGCGAAACCGGCGCGGGCAAAGAAGTCGTGGCCCGGGCGCTGCACGATTTATCGAATCGTCGTAACGGACCGTTCGTAGCCATCAACGCCGGCGCTCTCGCCGAGTCGGTCGTGGAAAGCGAACTGTTCGGCCACGAGCCCGGCGCCTTCACTGGCGCGCAGAAACGCCGCATCGGCAAATTCGAATTTGCCAACGGTGGCACGCTGTTCCTCGATGAAATCGAAAGCATGAGCCTGGATGTACAGGTCAAATTGCTGCGTTTGTTGCAAGAACGGGTGGTCGAACGCCTGGGCGGCAATCAGTTGATCCCGCTGGACATCCGCATCATCGCCGCCACCAAGGAAGACCTGCGTCAGGCGGCCGATCAGGGGCGTTTTCGCGCCGACTTGTATTACCGCCTGAACGTCGCACCGTTGCGGATTCCACCGTTGCGCGAACGGGGCGAAGACGCCCTGATGCTGTTCCAGCATTTTGCCGATGAAGCCAGTGCCCGCCACGGCTTGCCGCCCCATGAGCTGCAACCGGGGCAACGTGCCTTGCTGCTGCGCCACACCTGGCCCGGCAACGTGCGTGAACTGCAAAACGCCGCTGAACGTTTTGCCCTGGGCCTGGAGCTGGCACTGGACAACAGCGAGTCATCGCACGCGGCCGGAACTCCGGTGGAAATGGTCAGCGGCGGGCTGAGCGAACAAGTGGAAAATTTCGAAAAAACCCTGATCGCCGCCGAACTGGCTCGTTCGCACAGCTCCGTGCGCAGCGTCGCCGAAGCGCTCGGCATTCCGCGCAAGACCCTGCACGACAAACTGCGCAAACACGGTTTGAGTTTCGCCGACAGTGGCGCCTCGGCCCACCCTGACGACCTCGACTGAGCTACCGTCCAACCATCCACTTCGAGCAAGAGGCCCCTGAATGAGCCGCGACAGTCGACAACTGGAATCCGTTCTCCATCACGACATTCCCCTCACCCGGGACATGGGCCTCACGGTGCTCGACTGGCATGACCAGCAATTGCGCCTGCACTTGCCGCTGGAAGCCAACGTCAACCACAAGAGCACCATGTTCGGCGGCAGCCTGTATTGCGGCGCGGTCCTGGCTGGTTGGGGCTGGCTGCACTTGCGCCTTAAGGAAGAAGGGATTACAGATGGGCACATTGTGATTCAGGAAGGGCAGATCAGCTATCCGCTGCCGGTGACAGGCGATGCAAACGCCATTTGCCAGGCGCCGGACCCGGTGATCTGGAAGAAATTCCTGACCACGTTCCAGCGATACAGCCGAGCGCGGTTGACCCTGCATACGCGGGTCGTCAATGAAGGCCGTGATGAGGATGCGGTGAGGTTTGTGGGGCAGTACGTGTTGCACCGCTGAATGTGAGGGGTGTTGTACAACCTGTGGCGAGGGGGCTTGCCCCCGTTGGAGTGCGCAGCACTCCCACGTCCAGCGTCCGCAGCGTGTCAGACACAATGAGATTGCATGTTTTTGGGGCAGCTACGCTGCCCAACGGGGGCAAGCCCCCTCGCCACAAAGTAAAGGTGAGCTCAGGAGCGTGCCAGTTCCAACAACTTCTCCCGCCACGCCGCCTTTGCCGGCAGCGCCAGAAAGAACCCATTCAACAGCGACTCCCGCGCCGGATAGCTGAACGGCTCACCGCTCAGCTCCAGCACTTCACCGCCGGCGCCTTCCAGCACACCTTGCGCCGCCGCCGTGTCCCACTGTGAAGTCGGTGCGAGGCGCGGATAGCAATCCGCCGCCCCTTCCGCCAGCAGGCAAAACTTCAGCGAACTGCCGATATTGGCCAGTTGCAACTCGCCAAGGCTGGCGCTCAACCCGGCCAGCAAACGCTCCTGTTCCGGGCTCGAATGACGACGGCTGGCCACCACGGTGAACGACTCGCCTGGCGCCGGGACGTCTCGCACCTGAATCGCCATCGGCGTGCCGCCCTTATCGCCACGCCATGCGCCGAGCCCGGCACCACCGACATAGAAACGCCCGTTGGTCGGCATCGACACCACGCCGAACACCACTCGACCGTTTTCGATCAGGGCGATGTTGACGGTGAACTCCTCGCTGCCACTGATGAACTCCTTGGTGCCATCCAGCGGATCGACCAGCCACCAGCGCTGCCATCCGGCACGCACGCTTTGGGGAATGTTGGCGTCCTCTTCGGAGAGCACCGGGATGTGCGGATCGAGCGCCGTCAGCCCGGCCAGAATCAGGTGGTGCGCGGCCAGGTCGGCAGCGGTAACCGGTGAATCATCAGCCTTCGCCGTGACGGCCGTGCCTGTGCGCCAGAACGGCAGGATCGCATCACCGGCCTGCAGGGCCAGCTCAATGACCGGTGCCATCAACGGATGCGGGAAATTCATGACTGGAACGCTCCGCGCTGGGTCAACAGGTCACGGGCCAGGTACAGCGCCGCCAAGGCACGGCCTTCGGTAAATTTCGGGTTTTGTGCCAGCGCCGAGAGCTCACGCAGATTGATCTTGTCCACCCGCATCGGCTCTGGTTCGTCGCCTTCCAGGCGCTCCTCGTAGAGGTCGGTGGCCAGCACCACCTGAATCTTCTGGCTCATGTAACCGGGGGACAGTGACAGCTCGGTCAGATGCTCCAGCTGTCGCGCGCCGAAACCGGCCTCTTCCTTGAGCTCACGCTCGGCCGCCGCCAGCACGTCTTCGCCCGGTTCGATCAAGCCCTTGGGCAACGACATTTCATATTCATCCGTGCCGCCGCAATACTCCTCGACCAGCACCGCATGCTCGGCATCCAGCATCGCCACGATCATCACCGCGCCGTACCCGGCACCCTTGCCGACCAGGCGTTCATAGGTGCGCTCCACGCCGTTGGAAAAACGCAGCTTCAGCTCTTCCACGCAGAACAATCGACTGGTGGCGACAATTTCGCGGGCGAGTATGGTGGGTTTCTGGCGCATGCAAAGCTCCTTGGCGTGAACGCGCTACTATAACGCGGCTTACCCGATTGTTTATGCCAGATATCTTTCTACCGCCCGAGACTTTGCCATGCCTTCATTACCGTGGTCCGACATCGATACCGTTCTGCTGGACATGGACGGCACGCTGCTGGATCTGCATTTCGACAACCACTTCTGGATGGAGCATTTGCCCCGGCGTTACGCCGAACTGCACGGGGTCAGCCGGGCCATGGCCGAGATGGAGTTGCAGCCGTTGTTCGAGCGCAATGCCGGCCAGTTGCAGTGGTACTGCCTGGACTTCTGGAGCGCCGAATTGAAGCTGTCGGTGCGCGACCTGAAACTGGAAACCGCGCACCTGATCGCCCTGCGCCCGGATGCCGACACCTTTCTGGCAGCGATCAAACGGGCCGGCAAGCGCGTGGTGCTGATCACCAATGCCCATCGGGATGCGCTGTCGTTGAAGCTGGAAAAAATCGAACTGGCGCCCTACTTCGAACGCCTGATCAGCTCCCATGACTACGGCTTCCCCAAGGAAAACCCGCAATTCTGGGATGCGCTGCAAGCCGATATCGATTTCGATCCGGCGCGCAGCCTGTTCATCGACGACACCTTGCCGATCCTGCGCAGCGCACGGGACTTTGGCGTGGCGCATTTGCTGGCCGTGCGCGAGCCGGATAGCCGCAAAGGGCCGAAGGACACCGCGGAGTTTGCAGCGGTCGGGGATTATCGGGATTTGATTGCGGGGCTCTGAAAAGACGCAGTCACTGTGGCGAGGGAGCTTGCTCCCGCTCGGCTGCGCAGCAGTCGCAATTCAGCTGACGCGATCTATCTGAAAGAACGCATTGCCCGAATTGGGAGCGCTTCGCACTCCAGCGGGAGCAAGCTCCCTCGCCACAGGTTTTGTGCTATTCAGGAATCCGCAACGACTGCCCCGGATAGATCTTGTCCGGGTGCGCCAGCATCGGTTTGTTAGCTTCAAAAATCTTGTTGTACTGGTTGGCACTGCCATATACGGCCAAGGATATCGCACTGAGGGTGTCGCCCTTTTTCACGGCCACGAAACGTGCGGCAGCAACTACAGGCCCGGTCACAGCGATCTGATCATCCACGCTGCCAACCCCGGCGATGTTGCCCACCGCCAGCAGGATCTTCTCCTTCTCTTCCTGGCTCGCCACTTCGCCGGTCACCGTGACCTTGTCACCATCGACCGTCGCCTGCACATTCGGATTGCCCAGCCCGACCTTGCTGATGTGCGCCTTCAACTGCTCACTGGCATTGGCGTTGCCCGGCGTCAGCAAATCCAGCAGTTTTTCGCCTGCTTCTTTCACAAAGCTCAAAAGACTCATGGTGCACTCTCCTTGGGGTTCGGGTTCCAGACGCCAAAGCCTAGACCACGACCGTTACCTGCGATTCCAACCCGACCAATGACCCCGCTTGCGATAGAATCCGCACCTTCCCGCATCCTGGAGCGAAGATGGACATCAAGCAGCTGAAATTCCTCATCGCGCTCGACGAAACCCGCCATTTCGGCCAGGCCGCCGCACGCTGCCACATCACCCAGCCGACCCTGTCCATGCGCCTGCGCAGCCTCGAAGAAGAGCTCGACCTGCCGCTGGTCAATCGCGGCCAGCGCTTCGAAGGTTTCACCGCGCCGGGCGAGCGGGTACTGGCCTGGGCACGCACCGTTCTGGCAGCCTACGACGGCTTGTACGCCGAAGCGGCAGCCTGTCGCGGCAATCTGGTCGGTACGTTGCGGCTGGGTGTGGTGCCGCTGTCGAGCTTCGATCCGCTGCCGCTGTTGCAACACCTGCATGCCGAGCACCCGAACCTGCGCTTCGAACTTTCGGCGCTGAGTTCGGAACAGATACTCGAACAACTGGCGAACAATCGTCTGGATCTCGGCGTGTCGTATCTGGAGCGCCTGGACGCCGAACGCTTCGACTCGCTGACCTTCAGTGAAACCCGCATGGGCCTGCTCTACGACCAGCGCTTTTTCACCTTTGGCGAGGCACCGCTGAGTTGGGAATCGTTGATTGAACTGCCACTGGGCATGCTCACCAGCGGCATGCACTTTCGCCAGTCCATCGACCACAACTTCCACAGTCGGGGCCTCAACCCGCAGCCTATGTTGCAAACGGATGCCGTCCATCAACTGTTACAAGCTGTGCACGGCGGCCTGTGCTGCGCCGTGATGCCATCGGACGGCGGCCTCGAAGGTCTGACCGATCATCTGCGCCTGCAACCGATCGAAAACGCCCAGACCCTAGGCCGGCTGGGGCTGATCATGCGTCGCAGCGCGCCACGCTCGGCCTTGGCGGAGGCCTGTTTCGCGATTTATCAGCAATCGCTGATCGGTGCCTGATCGACGGCATCTATCGGTAGATCAGTAATAGCGATTAGACGCGACAAGTTGCCGCGCCTAGTCTTAAAGCTGATCAAACCGTCGGTGATGCCATGAACACCAAGCGCCCAGCCTGCGCGGCGCCTGCCCTCGAAACACCCGCGCCCGCGGCCAGCCAGACGTACAGCTACAGCAACCTCGAGCACTCGGAATCAGCCAGCACCGCGCTGGCCGAGGAAGTGGCGCTGGCGATCGCCTACAACGGCATCAGCCAGGCCGTCATGCTGGTGACACCGACCGACCTCGAAGACTTCATCGTCGGCTTCAGCCTGGGCAGCGGCATCATCCAGGACGCCACGGACATCTATGACCTGCAACTGAGCGGCTCTGGCTCGGCGCAATACGCGCAAGTGACCATTGCCAACCGCGCTTTCTGGAACCTCAAGCAGCAGCGTCGGCAACTGGCCGGTACCAGTGGTTGCGGGCTGTGCGGCGTGGAAGCGGTCGAACAGGCTTTGCCGGACCTTCAGGTATTGCCCGGTGCCCCGTTGCCGCCGGTCGAATGGCTTGTTGGCCTGCGCGAACGCATCGGCGCCTTCCAGCCCTTGGGCCAGCATTGCGGCGCGGTGCATGCGGCAGTGTTCATGAATGACAAGGGCGAGTTGCTGCTGGGCCGCGAAGACATCGGTCGGCACAACGCCCTCGACAAGCTGATCGGTGGACTTGTCCGCCAGAACATCCCGACCGCGGGCGGCCTGGCGATTGTCACCAGTCGCTGCAGCCTCGAATTGATCCAGAAAGTCTTGCGCGCAGGCATCCAGACCCTGGTCAGCCTGTCGTCGCCCACGGGCCTTGCCGTGCAATGGGCCCGTCGCCACAACCTCAATCTCATCCATCTGCCACAGAAGAATGCGCCGCGGGTCTACAGCCCAACGTTGGAGAATCAAGCGTGAGTCAACACCGTCAAGCCGACCAGAAACCCGTCCCTCGCTACAAGCCCTACAAAGGCCCGGCCGGCGGCTGGGGCGCACTGATCAGCGTGGCCCAGGCCTGGTTGACCAGCGACAACGCACTGAAAAACCTGCGCATGATGCTCAAGACCAACAAGAACGGCGGCTTCGACTGTCCCGGTTGCGCCTGGGGTGACTCTCAGGAAGGCGGCATGGTGATGTTCTGCGAGAACGGCGCCAAAGCGGTGAACTGGGAAGCGACCAAACGCCGTGTTGATGCCGGGTTCTTCGCCAAACACAGCGTCACCGCGCTGCTGGAACAAAGCGACTACTGGCTCGAGTATCAGGGCCGCCTGACCGAGCCGATGAGCTACGACGCCGAAACCGATCGCTACAAACCGATCAGTTGGGACGATGCCTTCGCGCTGATCGCCAAACACCTGAACGGCTTGTCGAGCCCGGATCAGGCCGAGTTCTATACCTCGGGGCGTGCCAGCAACGAAGCGGCTTTTCTCTATCAGCTGTTCGTGCGCGCCTATGGCACCAACAACTTCCCTGACTGCTCGAACATGTGTCACGAGGCCAGCGGCGTTGCGTTGTCGCAAAGCGTCGGTGTCGGCAAAGGTACGGTGACGTTCGACGACTTCGAACACGCCGATGCGATTTTCGTCTGGGGCCAGAACCCCGGCACCAACCACCCGCGCATGCTCGAACCGCTGCGTGAAGCGGTGAAACGCGGCGCTCAAGTGGTGTGCATCAACCCGCTCAAGGAGCGCGGCCTGGAACGTTTCCAGCACCCGCAGCACGCGATCGAAATGCTTACCAACGGCGACAAGCCGACCAACACTGCGTTCTTCCGCCCGGCTCTGGGCGGTGACATGGCGATCATGCGCGGCATGGCCAAATTCCTTTTGCTGTGGGAGCGCGATGCGCAGAAAACCGGCGCCCCGGCAGTGTTTGACCACGACTTCCTCAATGAACACAGCGCCAACGTGCTGGAGTACCTGGCGACCATCGACGACACCCCATGGGAGCAGATCGTCGAGCAGTCGGGCCTGACGCTGGTAGAGATCGAACAAGCGGCACGCATGTACGCCAGGAGCAAGAACGTCATCATGTGCTGGGCCATGGGCATCACCCAGCATCGCCATTCGGTGGCGACCATCCAGGAACTCGCCAACCTGATGATGCTGCGTGGCAACATTGGCCGGCCGGGGGCCGGTCTTTGCCCGGTGCGTGGTCACAGCAACGTGCAGGGCGACCGGACCATGGGTATCAACGAGCGCCCACCCGTGGCTTTCCTCGATGCACTGGAGCGCCGTTTCCAGTTCAAGGTGCCACGCCACAACGGGCACAACGTAGTCGAGGCCATTCATGCGATGGCTGAAGGCCGGGCGAAAGTCTTCATCGGCCTCGGCGGCAACTTCGCCCAAGCCACGCCGGACAGCCCGCGCACCTTCCAGGCGTTGCAAAACTGCGACCTGACCGTGCAGATCAGCACCAAGCTCAACCGCAGCCATTTGACCCACGGCAAGGACGCGCTGATTCTGCCGTGCCTGGGCCGCACCGACATCGATATCCAGACCGAAGGCCCGCAAGCGGTGACCGTCGAAGATTCGTTCAGCATGGTCCATGCCTCTAACGGTCAATTGCAGGCGTTGTCGAACCAGATGCGTTCGGAACCGGCGATCCTGGCCGGCATCGCCGCCGCAACCCTGGGCAACCATCCTGTGGACTGGAACTGGCTGGTGGCCGATTACGGCCGCATCCGCGACCTGATCGCCGAGACCATTCCGGGCTTCAAGCACTTCAACGAGAAAATCAAGAATCCCGGTGGTTTCTATCTGGGCAACAGCGCCGGCGCACGCAAGTGGAACACCGCCTCGGGCCGGGCCAATTTCCGCCCGAATGTGCTGCCAAAAGACCTGGTGCACGAACGCACCCGCGCCACGGGTGTGTTGCCGGACCTGATCATGCAATCGATGCGTTCCCACGATCAGTACAACACCACCATCTATGGCCTCAACGACCGTTATCGCGGCGTGAAAGGTCAGCGGGACGTGTTGTTCGTCAACGAAGCCGACATCATTCGCCTGGGCTTCAGACCGGGGCAGAAGGCGGACATCGTTTCGCTCTGGGACGATGGCATTGAACGTCGGGTAAAAGGCTTCACGCTGCTGGCGTTCGATATCCCGGCCGGGCAAGCGGCGGCCTACTACCCGGAAGTGAATCCGCTGGTGCCACTGGAAAGCACCGGCGATGGCAGCCATACGCCAACGTCGAAGTTTGTGGCGATTCGTTTGGAAGCGGCGAGTGAGACCGGGTTAATCATGGCCAAGTCTGCGTAACACTTCGCCTGAGCCGGCCTCTTCGCGAGCAAGCCCGCTCCCACATTTGATCTTCAGCGAACACAAAATTTGTGTACGGTAGAGATTCAATGTGGGAGCGGGCTTGCTCGCGAATACGGTAGATCAAGCAACAAATTTTCCGGATCCAGCACTTTCCAATCGCCCACAAAAAAGGCCGTTTTCTCATGAAAACGGCCTTTGCGAAGTAGTAACAGACCGGCAAAAAAACGTTAAGTTCCGCCCAAAAAACAGCAACTTGCAATATTGTATACAGGTCGTGTTATTCGTCGGATTTCGATTGTCACGCCCATTCCAGAGCCTCAGGATCGCGCCGTCATCCCCTTGAGGTTCCTCCATGAAGTTCTCCTCGATTCTCTTGTTGTCCCTTGGCCTGGTCAGCGGTATTGCGTCTGCTGGCGGCACCACCGAAGCCGGTGTAGGCGGCGCATTGGGCGGGGTTCTGGGCTCGGTCGTCGGCCAGTCGTTAGGCGGCAATACAGGTTCCACCATCGGCGCGGCCCTGGGCGGTGCGGGTGGTAGTGCCGTCGGCGCAAACAAACACAGCCGTGGTGAAGCAGCCCTTGGCGGTGCGTTGGGTGCCGCGGGCGGTAACGTGGTCGGCCGCAGCATGGGCGGCACCAGCGGCAGCCTGATCGGCGCCGCAGCAGGCGGCGGCGCCGGTGGCGCGCTGGGTAACTACATGGGCAAAGAGTACGATGATGAAGACGGCGATCGTCGTTCGTATCGCGACCATGGTGATCGTCGTTACTACCGTGACGGCCATCCGGGTCGCGGCCATGCCTATGGCCATCGCAAGCACCACCACAGGTACTACCGCGACTAAGGCCTCGAGCGCCTTGCCGGTGAGCACATCAAAAATCGCAGCCCAAGGGCTGCGGTTTTTTTTGCCTTACTGAACCACCAGACGCTGCAGCGCTCCGCGCAACCCTGCTGGAATCGCCACGGGTTGATTCGACACCCGATCGACAAACACATGCACGAAGCGCCCTGCCGCACAGGCTTCGTCTTCCCCTTGCTTGAACACTGCCAGTTCGTATTGCACCGAGCTGTTGCCCAACTTGCCCACCCGCAGACCGATCTCGATGCGATCCGGGAAGGCAATGGAAGCAAAGTAATCACAAGCCGAGCTCACCACGAACCCCACCACCTCACCGTCATGGATATCCAGGCCGCCGACTTCGATCAGGTAGGTATTCACCGCCGTATCGAAGAAGCTGTAATAGGTAACGTTGTTGACGTGACCGTAGGCGTCGTTGTCGTGCCAGCGGGTGGTGATGGGCTGGAAGTGGGGGTAGTCGGTGCGTTGGGGCATCAGCGTTGGTTCCTGAGTAGGTTCGCCAGTCTAAGGCGAAAACCGCGTTATCGTTCTTCGCGAGCAAGCCCGCTCCCACATTTGATCTTCGGCGAGCACAGATTGTGTGTGTGTACGACCGATATTCAATGTGGGAGCGGGCTTGCTCGCGAAGGCGCCCTTACAGGCACCCCGTCAATCAATGGTCGGCAACCCCCTTGCCGGCCGCCGCCAGCTCACCAATCAACCGCGCCGGTTTCCAGTGATCGCCCTGACGCGTCTCAAGGTCCATCAAGCGCCGATGAATATCCGCCAACCCTTGCTGATCGGCCCAGGCCATCGGCCCGCCCTTGTCCGCCGGGAAACCGTAGCCATTAAGGTAAACCAGATCGATGTCATGAGCTGACCGGGCAATACCCTCCTGAAGGATCTTCGCGCCCTCGTTGACCAATGCCAGCAAGCAGCGTTCCAGAATTTCTTCCGGGCCGATCTCGCGACGCTGGAACCCCAGCCCTTGGCTGACGGCCAGCACCAATGCATCCACCTGTGGATCATGTTCGGCCTGGCGACTGCCCGGCTCATAGTGGTAATAACCATTGCCACTCTTCTGGCCAAAACGCTCCATTTCGCACAGTCGGTTATCCACCTGAACTTCCGGCGCATCCTGCCCGACACCGGAGAGTTGCCGCGCGCGCCACTGCAGGTCGACGCCAACCACGTCGAACATGCGGAACGGCCCCATGGCGAAACCGAAGCCTTGCAGTGCCGCATCCACTTGATAGGGATAAGCCCCCTCCAGCAGCATTTTGCGCGCCTCCAACACGTAGGTATTGAGCATGCGATTGCCAATGAAGCCGTCGCAATTACCCGCCACCACACTGACCTTGCCCATGCGCTTGCCCAACGCCAGTGCAGCCTCGATGACTGCCGGTGCAGTCTGGGCACCGCGGACGATTTCCAGCAATTTCATGATGTGCGCCGGGCTGAAGAAGTGCAGCCCCAGAACCTGCTGCGGCCGGTGTGTGACCGAAGCAATGGCGTCGATATCCAGCGCCGAAGTATTGCTGGCCAGAATGGCTTCGGGTTTGAGCAGGCCATCGAGCTCGCGGAAGATTTTCTGTTTGAGCTCAAGGTTTTCGTACACCGCTTCGATGACCAGGTCGACATCGCGGATGGCCGTAAAACCTTCTGCCGCCGTAACACGCGCGACACGGGCATCGGCTTCGCGCTGGTCAATCCGGCCCTGGCGCACGTTATGGGCGTAGGTGTCCGCCACGGTGGCCAGCGCTTGCTCCAGCATTTGCGGGTTATTGTCGACCCACTGCACGGCCACTCCGGCGTTGGCCAGGCACATGACAATGCCACGGCCCATGGTGCCCGCGCCGATGACGGCGGCGCGCTGAATACTCGACGGTGTCTGGCTCATGTTGTGTTCTCTTGTTGGCGATCCGAAGACAACCACCACCTTAGTCAGCCAGTGGATTTTTTTGAAATTTATTCCTGTGATGAGCAACATTCAGCGGATGGATGTGCCCCCAATCTCTGTGGGAGCGGGCTTGCTCGCGAAGGCAATCAATCATTCAACAGTGATGGTGCCTGACCCACCGCCTTCGCGAGCAAGCCCGCTCCCACATTGATCGTGTTTCAACCGAGCATATGTTGCTCGGCCCAACTGCGCACCGCGGCATACGGATAATCTTCCAGCGCTGCAAAACCGGGAATCGACCGTGCCTTGAGTTTGGTGAATAGCGGTACGCTGATCCCGCACAGAAACCGTGTCACTCGCTCAGCCGAGGGCACGTTGCCTGTGTGCTGCTCGTGCCTGTGGATAAAATCGCCACATAGCGCCCCGAAGTTTTTATCCACAAGCGCCGGCAACTCCGGTGGTGCGGGCAACCGAGCCACTTGTCCGTGACACACCGAACAATGCCCGCATTGCTGCGGTGCATTGTGGTCGCCGAAATACTCGGCCAGGCGATAACCCAGGCAATGGTCGGTGGCGAACAGATCCAGCATCGCGTGAATCCGCGCAATCTCGGTTTGTTCATGCCGAGTGAAATACCCGTGCAATTCTTCACTCAATGCAACACTGTCGAAACCACTTTGCAGCACGCCGTAGACCTCGGTCATCTGCTTGCTTTCCAGTTCGACCCATCCCTTTTCCTGAAAGTAATCCAGCGCCTTGACCACCCGACTGCGCTCGGCCTGGTGCTGCTCATACAACGCGTCGAAATTCACCGTGGCCCAGGTCCGTGCACGGCTGGAGGTCTGGATAATCGCAGCGACGAAATCCCTGCGCTCGCCTTCGAAACGTGCCAGCAGCGCTTCGGGTTCCTGCAAATATTTGAAACGGTACTCGGCGTAGTACGCGTAGCGCGGGGCGATCAACCCGCGCAATTCGAGTTGTACCAGCAAGGTCTTGAGCGGCAACTGACGAATGTTGCTTTGATCCGCCAACGGCCCCAGAAGGAACTCCCATTGTCCTTCGGGTGCGACGGCGCGTATCTCGTCGAGCACATTGCGGATGCCGTCCAGCTCGGGCGTGTCGCCGTAGACGAAGTTCTCCAGCACATTGAGGCTGTCGCGGTTGGCCAATACCAGGCAGTCCGACGGCTGACCGTCACGCCCGGCGCGGCCGATTTCCTGGCTGTAGTTCTCGATGGATTTGGGTAGGTCGAAATGCACCACGTTACGGATGTCACTCTTGTCGATGCCCATGCCGAAAGCGATGGTAGCGACAATGCAATTGGACTGTCCGCCCATGAAACGCTTCTGGATACCTTCGCGCTGATCGTGGGGTAAACCGGCGTGATAGGCCTCCGCTTGAATACCATTGCGGTTCAGGTGTTCGGCGATGTGTTCGGCGGTTTTCTGCAAAGTGACGTAGACGATGCTCGGCTGGCCGGGTCGCTCGCTCATCCACTCTACGAGACGTCGGCGCTTGTCCTGGCCGCGCACCGGCTCCACCAGCAAATTGAGGTTGGGTCGATAGAAACCGGTGGTCACGACATCGTCCGCGGCGATGGCGAATTTCGTCTGCATATCCGCAATGACTTTGGGTGTCGCTGTAGCGGTCAGCAGCAACACCTGCGGGATGTTGAACTGGCGCTGGTAATCGGGAAGCTTGAGGTAATCCGGGCGGAAGTTGTGGCCCCATTCCGAGATGCAGTGCGCCTCGTCCACCACCAGCAGCGAGATCGGTACTTGCTGCAGGAAATGGCGGAAACGCTCGTTCTTCAGACGCTCCACCGAGATCATCAGAATCTTCAACTCGCCGGATTTGGCGCGAGCCATGACGTCGCTGGCGTCATCGCGGCTTTGCGCCGAATCGATACTGCCAGCGGCAATGCCATGGCGCTGCAGGAACGCCAACTGATCCTGCATCAGCGCCAGCAACGGCGAGACCACCAGCGTCAGGTGTGGAAGCAACACTGCCGGCAACTGATAACAGAGGGATTTGCCGGAGCCGGTAGGGAAAATCGCCGCCGCCGAACGCCCGGCCAGCACGGCACTGACGGCGGCTTCCTGACCAGGTCGAAACTGTGGATAACCGAAAACCTGTTCCAGGGTGTTGTGCATAAGCTGTCACTCCGTTGACCGCTGCGATGAGCAAAGCCTAGCCGGCGATTGCAGCGCGTCGAGAAAAGGTCGGGGGCAAAAACGATACGGGATGATACAGCGGATGGGCGCCTTTCAGATCGCCTTCGCGGGCAAGCCCGCTCCCACACCGATCCATGCCGTCCACAGGCTTGAGTACGACGCAAAAAACTGTGGGAGCGGGCTTGCTCGCGAAGAGGCCGGCACAATCACCTCAAACCCGAAATACCCGACAATTTCTGAAGCACTGTTTACCGAGATATGCTGCACAAAGACTGACAACTCTGTAGGCGTTTTTACCTTCAGCCGTTTCGTCGCCCACCCCCCAGACAATGCGTAGTCCCCGTCCTCAGAGCACGATAAACACCCTACAAAACCTGTCCATCTCAGCCGTCTTGTCCCGCTACGCCACGCCCTCCTATAGTTGCCGGCGCGGCTGAAAACAGTGTCTCGGCCTGCCGGAAACACTTGCCGATTTCGCACAGGACCCACCTGGATGGACAACCCCGACTCTCTGACAAATCGCTATCACCCACTCAAATCCCGCTACAGCGAAACCCCGGTGCTGGTCATCGATACCGAGGCCGACCCTTTCGAAATCCTCGACGCCGCCCGACAACGCATCCGCGCCGCCAGCGACCTGCTCGAAACCCTTTATTGCACGTGTTTCAAACAGGCCGAAGCGAGCGACCTCCCCAAGATCGTCAGCGCCCTGTACCTGCTGACCCAGGACGGCAACGACCTGCTCGACATCGCCCGGCAGCGCTTGCCGAAACACGTTGCTTGCCCCACCACAACTCCCTGTGGGAGCGGGCTTGCTCGCGAAAAACGATAACGCGGTCCCGTTGAGGCCATATAAATGCAAGAAAATTCACTGTGGATAACTCCGTCAGCAACGACCTATGGAAGCTTCGGCAAGGTCCTACATAAGAAGACACCTTGTCGGCTATCGACGACCAGAGACTCACACCTATAGTCCGGGCTGTCGCTGCCAAATCAGCGACTCGGGCTTGGTCACCTGAAAAGAGAGAATTCATCATCCCAACTGAATAGAGGTGTTCTTCAGTGACCACATTAAATCCATTTCCGAAACGCTACCGCCCGCTCGAAACCAACCTCACCGACACCCCGCCCCTGATCATCGACACAGAGGCCAACCCCCAAGACATCCTCGAAGCCGCCCTCCAGCGCATCCGGGCCTCCAGCGAGCTGCTGCAAACCCTGCACTGCCAAAGCTTCAAGGACGGCGATGTCGAAGACATCCCGCACATCACCCACGCCCTCTACCTGCTAACCCAGGACGGCTGCGACCTGCTCAAGGTTGCCCAGCAACGCATGCTCAACTGGAAAGCCCCCGCCTGACGTCGACTGAAGATCAGTTCCCATGTTCTGCGTGGGAACGATCAAAACAACGAGATTTGCTCCAAAGGACAAAATGCGAGGAAAGCCGCCATCGAGCGCAGGAGATAACCATGAGCAAATTTTTTAATGAGCTAATGGAAAGCGTGCAACAGATGAACGAGATCCTACGGGATGAAAGTCAGCCTTCCCCGCGACCTGAAAACATTGAGCCCGGAAACAATCAAGTCAGTCGCTCCTTCCTCTCGCGATCGGCAACCAATAAGATCCGACCAAGCCCAACCGGACACCCCGCAATGAACCTCGCCCCCAACTTCCCGGACGACCACGCCATGCAACTGCTCATGCAGTTGCTGCACGAAGAACTCGGTCTGCCCGAACGCAAAACCATCAGCCTCAACACCTCGATCAACTTTGATCTGGGCTGCGAAGGCGCTGATGCTCGGCACCTGATGGAAGCACTGGAAGAACAGTTCGCCATCGACTTCGTCGACTACGACGCCTATCGCTACTTCCAGCCTGAAGGCTTTGATGTGTTTCTCAAGCGACGGGCGAAGGGGCGTGGCGATAAGGTTCCACTGACTATCGAAATGCTTTACCAAGCGATAAAAGCGCAACGCTGGGATACGCGAAAACTGGAAGGGATCAGTTGAGCGCGTAAATGCCATTATTCTGGCCGTTTGAAGCCTTTTCAGCTGGAATAATGGTATCTGCGCCTCACATCGTCCGAATCGCACCCACAAAAAAGCCGCCCCGAGGGGCGGCTTCTTCATTACCTCAATCCAACACTTACAACTTTGGACCAGCAGCCTTGATCGCGTCGCTCACTTCGAACTTCTTGAAGTTCTCGATGAACAGGCCGGCCAGTGCTTTGGCGGCTTCGTCGTAGGCGGCTTTGTCGGCCCAGGTGTTGCGTGGGTTCAGCAGGCCAGTCTCAACGCCCGGTACGGCCAGTGGCACGTCGAGGTTGATGGTGTCCAGGTGCTCGGTCTCGGTACCGATCAGAGCGCCGCTCTGGATCGCTGCGATCACGCCGCGGGTGGTCGGGATGTTGAAGCGTTTGCCGACGCCATAGCCACCGCCGGTCCAGCCGGTGTTGACCAGGTAGACCTTGGAGCCGAAGCCGCGGATGCGCTTGATCAGCAGTTCAGCGTATTCGCCGGCCGGACGCGGGAAGAACGGTGCGCCGAAGCAGGTGGAGAAGGTCGACTTGATGCCGCTGCCCGAACCCATTTCAGTCGAACCCACCAGTGCGGTGTAGCCAGACAGGAAGTGGTAAGCCGCTTGCTCTTCGTTGAGAATCGACACTGGCGGCAGCACGCCGGTCAGGTCGCAGGTCAGGAAGATCACAGCGTTCGGCTCGCCGCCGAGGTTCTTCTCGGAGCGCTTGGCAACGTGCTCCAGCGGGTAAGCGGCGCGGCTGTTCTGGGTCAGGCTGACATCGGCGTAGTCGGCGTGCTTGGCATCGTCGATAACGACGTTTTCCAATACCGCGCCGTGCTTGATGGCTTTCCAGATAACCGGCTCGTTCTTCTCGGACAGGTCGATGCACTTGGCATAGCAACCGCCTTCGATGTTGAACACCACGCCCTCGCCCCAGCCGTGTTCGTCGTCACCGATCAGGTAACGGCTTTCATCGGCGGACAGGGTGGTTTTGCCGGTGCCGGACAGACCGAAGAACAGGGTCACGTCGCCTTCTTCGCCGATGTTGGCGGCGCAGTGCATTGGCAATACGTCGGCAGCCGGCAGCAGGAAGTTCTGCACCGAGAACATGGCTTTTTTCATTTCACCGGCGTAACGCATGCCAGCGATCAGCACTTTCTTCTGTGCGAAGTTGATGATCACGCAGCCGTCGGAGTTGGTGCCGTCGCGCTCTGGCACGCACTCGAAGTTGGCAACGTTGAGGACCTGCCACTCGTCACGACCCGCCGGGTTGTACTGAGCCGGGTTGATGAACAGGCAACGGCCGAACAGGTTCTGCCAGGCAGTCTGGGTGGTCATCTTCACGGCCAGGTAATGCTCGGAAGCCGCACCTACATGCACGTGGGAAACGAAATGCTCTTGCGCGTTGTTGAATGCCTCAACGCGAGCCCACAGGGCGTCGAACTTGTCGGCCGGGAACTTGCGGTTGATCGGGCCCCAGGCGATGGCGCCTGTGGTGCTCGGCTCATCAACGATGAAACGATCGACTGGCGAACGGCCGGTACGGTGACCGGTACGAACAACCAGTGCGCCGGTATCGGCAAGCTCGCCTTCACCGCGGTTGAGGGCTTCTTTAACCAGATCATCAACACTCAGATCGGTGTACACGGCATTATTGGCTTGCGTCATGAGGTTCCCCGTCGGCCAGTGGCCGAGTGCTCCAAACGTTTTTGTAGTAGAAAGTCGTGCACTACTACCGCGAAAAAAGTGGGCCGGATTATGCCAGAAAAGCCCAAAAAAAGTAGGCCCCTCCTGTCGTAACGGCATTAATCCGGCGGTAGCCAGTGAATTTACCTGCGCTGAACCGTTTTAGTGACGAGTATCTGACGGCGTATCGATACCCGCACCGGCGAACAATTGAGTGACATCGGCGGCATCGAACAGGTATTGCTGGTTGCAGAACTGGCAGTCGATCTCGATGTTGCCACCGTGCTCAACCACCAGTTTTTGCGCGTCTTCCATACCCAGACTGACCAGTGCATTGGCCGAACGTTCACGCGAGCAGCTGCAGCGGAAACGCAGCTTTTGCACATCGAACAGACGCACCTGCTCGTCGTGGTACAGGCGATGCAGCACGGTTTCGTTGTCCAGACTCAACAGCTCATCGGCGGTCAGCGTACCGCCCAGCGTGGTGATGTGCTGCCAGCTGGCGGCGCGCTCGTCTTCGTCTTTCAAACGGTCCGCAGGCAGTTGTTGCAGCAACAGGCCACGGGCGCGACGGCCATCGGCGTACAGCCAGAAACGCGTGCCGATTTGCTGGGACATGACGAAATAGTTGGTGAAGCATTCGGACAGGGTGGTGCCGTCGAGGTCGACAATGCCCTGGTAGCGCTGGCCCTGTTTCGGGTCGATGGTCAATGCCAGGACACCATCGGGCATCAGGTCGGCCAGGGTGGCATCGGGAGCGATTCGGTCCGCGTCGTAACGGGCCAGGCCACGGATGTCGCGCTCGCTGGAGCACTCGATCATCAGCAGCGGGATCGGGCCTTCGGAACGGGCCTGCAGAATCAACAGTCCATCGAACTTCATGGTGCCGACCAGCAACGAAGCGGCTGCCATCAGCTCGCCGAGCAGTTGCGCGACCGGCTGCGGGTAGGCGTGTTTGGCCAGGACTTCGGCGTAGCTGAGCTCCAACGAGACCAGCTCGCCACGGGTGTCGCTGTCATCGAAGATGAAGCGTTGGGTGAAGTCATTATCCGGTAGGTCAGTCATAAGTCTGGGTATCTGAAGTGGTGACAAAAGTGATTACAGAATTCGAGGTTGCGCTTTGGCCATAGCGTCTTGCTGTCTGGTTATGGCTTACAGGCCGGCGACTGTGTGCGCTTTACGACGAATGGCACTGCCGATGGCTCATGTAGGGTAGGCGAATTACCCCATATGGCTACGCGCAAGCACAATTACAAGTCTTCGCCTGTTTGAGTGATCGACGGACACGGTCAATCATTCGTTGCTGCTACCACGAAACTTGAACAGATCCCGCCGCTGTTTCTTGCTCGGTTTGCCATCGGTGCTCACGCCCAGAGCGCCTGCTTTACGCTCGGCGGCGGCGTTTTCGCGCTTGGCGATGCTGGCTTCAGTTTCGGCGTACAGCAGCTGCGCCTCCGGTGCGCCACGGCGAACGATCGACAACGCCTGGACCACCACCGTGCGCTCATCGAAACCGGTGCGAATCACAAACTCATCGCCGACACGTGGCTCTTTACCCGGCTTGCAACGTTCACCCCGACAATGCACCTTGCCGCTTTCAATCGCCGCCTTGGCCAAGGCGCGGGTTTTGTAAAATCGTGCAGCCCACAACCATTTATCGAGGCGGACTTTGTCGTCCTCTTCGTTTTTTTGTGCCATGGAATTTCCTCATTCTGAAATATTGGTGAACTGTACTACCGTTTCTGTCGTGCCAAGAATTACTCCGTCCCGGACTACAATGCTGACATTCCATAACCTCCTTGCGAGGCTGGAAATACGGGCCGTAGATATCTGTCGCCTTTTAACCATTATTCTGCGTGAATACCGCGAATTCGGCCGCATGCGGTCGGAGCGGTTTCTACCGGTTGAGCACTTTTGAAGACATTTGACCATTTGACCGTTGTCGGTCTGCGCGAGTGGGTGGCGCTCCCGGATTTGGGAGTCGCGGGCCTTCGGGCAAAAATCGACACCGGTGCCAGTACCTCAAGCCTCCACGCTACCGAAATCGAGCCATTCGAGCGCGACGGCGAACAGTGGGTGCGCTTCACCGCGCACCTGGGCTCCGTCGTGCAACTGCGTCACCGGCGCTGCGAAGCGCCGCTGGTGACGATGAAAACCATTAAAAGCTCAAACGGTCACGCGCAGGTGCGATACGTGATCAGCACCACCCTGGCCCTCGGTGACCGGGTCTGGCGGGTCGAGTTCACACTCGCCTGCCGCAAGTCCATGCGTTATCGCCTGCTGCTCGGTTCCAAAGCCCTGATCCACGGCCAGTTGGTGGTCAATCCGGGCATCAAGTATGTACAAGACAAGCCGGTGTTCCCGGTATCTACCTCCTCCACAGGTGTTGCATGAAGATCGCTGTGTTGTCGCGCAATCCGCGTCTGTATTCCACCCGCCGCCTGGTCGAAGCCGGTACCGAGCGTGGCCATGAAATGGTGGTGGTCGACACCTTGCGCGCCTACATGAACATCGCCAGCCACAAGCCGCAGATCCACTACCGCGGCAAACCGCTGGAGGGTTTCGACGCGGTGATTCCACGGATCGGTGCGTCCGTGACGTTCTATGGCTGCGCGGTGCTGCGCCAGTTTGAAATGATGGGGGTATTTCCGCTCAACGAATCGGTGGCCATTGCCCGTTCGCGGGACAAGCTGCGCTCGCTGCAATTGCTGTCCCGCCGCGGGATCGGTTTGCCGGTTACCGGGTTTGCCCACTCCCCCGATGACATTCCCGACCTGATCGAAATGGTCAACGGTGCGCCGTTGGTGATCAAGGTGCTGGAAGGCACCCAAGGCATCGGCGTGGTGCTGTGCGAAACCGCCACAGCCGCAGAATCGGTGATCGAGGCGTTCATGGGCCTCAAGCAGAACATCATGGTTCAGGAGTACATCAAGGAGGCTGGTGGCGCAGACATTCGTTGCTTCGTCGTCGGCGACAAGGTGATTGCGGCAATGAAGCGCCAGGCCAAACCCGGCGAGTTTCGCTCCAACCTGCATCGCGGTGGCAGCGCGAGCCTGATCAAGATCACTCCGGAAGAACGCATGACGGCGTTGCGCGCAGCCAAGGTCATGGGGCTGGCGGTGGCAGGCGTGGACATCCTGCGCTCCAATCACGGGCCGCTGGTGATGGAAGTGAACTCGTCACCGGGGCTGGAAGGGATCGAGACCACCACTGGCAAGAATGTCGCAGGGATCATCATCGAGCATCTGGAGAAAAATGGCGGGCCGAATATGACGCGGACCAAGGGCAAGGGTTAACCCGACTCGGTCGCCTTGTGGCGAGGGAGCTTGCTCCCGCTGGAGGCCGGAGGACTCCCGATTCCGGCAACCGTGTTGTTTCATTGAATCACGGTTGCCTGGTTTTGCGGCGGCTACGCAGCCGAACGGGAGCAAGCTCCCTCGCCACAAAGGCCTCTGTGTTTGCTAAACAGCATCCCGCGGCAACATCAACCCCAACGGCAACCGCACCCGCGCTTCCAGTCCACCGCCCGAGCGGTTGCGCAGTTCAACGTTGCCGCCATGCATCGAAGCAATCCGCTTCACGATTGCCAATCCCAACCCGGTACCCTTGCCACCCCGGGCACGGTCACCGCGGGTGAACGGGTTGAAGATCGCTTCCAGTTCCGACGGATCAATACCGGCGCCACGGTCCATGACACTCAGCACCACATACGGTGCGGCGGTGTCACCCGAGACATACGCTGCCACTTCCACACCGCTACCGGCATGATGCAGCGCGTTACCGATCAGGTTGTTCAGCAACCGCTTCATCGATACCCGACGCAGCGGAAACGGCTGGATAGGCTCCAGACGCAATCGCACTTTTTCTTCGGTCTGGTTATATGGCGCGGCGACTTCGCGAACCAGGTCGCTCAGGTCAACCTCCTCCACCGATTCGTCACGCCCGTCGCGAATGAACGCCAGGAACTGATCGAGAATGGCGTCCATGTCTTCGATGTCGCGCACCATGTCATCGGTCAGGTCGGTGCGATCGCCCATCAGTTCCAGGGACAGGCGCAAGCGTGTCAATGGCGTACGCAAGTCGTGGGATACCCCGGCCAGCATCAATTCGCGCTCTCGACCTGCCTGTTCGACGTCTTCGGCCATCTGGTTGAAGGCGCGGTAAACCTCGGTCATCTCACTCGGCGTATCGCTGATTGGCAGGCGCACGCTACGACCCTGACCGAGTTGCCGTGCGGCATACACCAGGCGCTTCAAAGGTTGATTGAGCTGGCTGACGAAGATCCAGGCCGAAGCGGTGGAAAGCAGACCAATCGCGAGGAACCAGCCCAGCACGTTCCAGATTTTCTGGCCGCGCAACGGATGGGGATAAAGCGGTACTTTCAGCCAGCCATCGCCCAGGCTTGGCGCCCGGACCCACAGCGCCGGTGGCGAATGCATGCGTAACCGGACTTCCGTGTCGGCACCCAGCTCCGCCTGCATCTGCCGCTGGTAGATCTCGCTGTAGGGCCAGTGTTGTTCGCCTTCCGGCACGCCGGCACCCACCACCCGGATCAGGGTCGCGGCTTCGGCGATCTTGCCGCGGTTTTCTTCATCGGCAGCCCAATAGGCGCGCAGCGTCAGGGCGACGCCGTGGCTGTACTGGCGGTCCACCAGCACGTCTTCGTTCATCAGTAGATAAACCAGGGTCAGCGCCTTGGAGAACAGTACGACGATCAGCACCAGCCAAAGGGTGCGGGAGAAGAAGCTCTGGGGGAACCAAACGGGGGTTTTCATGGATAACCGTTAAACACTTGCAGGAGCGAGCGATGCTCGCATATTGCGGATCGCGAGTCTGCGGACAGGATCGATTGATCCGTTGTCCGCCTGACCCGCTCCTACAAATCGCCAATCACTTGGTGGCGGTACCATCCGGAACAAACACATAACCCACGCCCCAGACAGTCTGGATGTAACGCGGCTTGGACGGATCGGGCTCGATCATCCGGCGCAGACGGGAAATCTGCACATCGATGGAACGCTCCAGGGCATCCCACTCGCGGCCACGGGCCAGGTTCATCAGTTTGTCGCGGGTCAGCGGTTGACGCGCGTTCATCACCAGGGCCTTGAGCACTGCGAATTCACCGGTGGTGAGCATGTGCACTTCTTCGCCGCGCTTGAGTTCGCGGGTAGCCAGGGACAGCTCGTAGTCACCGAAGGTCACGCTTTCGTCTTCGCTGCCCGGAGCGCCAGGCACCGGAGCCGACTGGCGACGCAACACCGCTTTGACGCGGGCCATCAACTCATCCGGGTTGAATGGCTTGGCCAGGTAATCGTCGGCGCCCAGTTCCAGGCCCTTGATACGGCTCAGCTCATCGCCCTTGGCAGTGAGCATGATGATCGGGATCTGATTGTTCGCGCCGCGCAGACGGCGGCAGGCAGTCAGGCCGTCTTCGCCGGGCAGCATCAGGTCGAGGACGACCAGGTTGAACACTTCGCGCGCCAGCAGGCGGTCCATTTGCTCAGTGTTCGGTACAGCGCGGGCGCGGTAGCCCTTGCTGACGAAAAAACGCTCCAGCAGGCTGCTGAGCCCCGGATCGTCGTCAACGATAAGAATTTTTTCGCCTTCAGCAGTTTGTGCAGTGCTGCTCATTGGATGCTCCTTTGATCTCGGCGCGCATTATGGCGTAGCTGCCGTTATACGCACCGTGTGCATTGTTAGCAGATTTTTCCTTTAGTGCCAGAAAACCGGCCACTGCACCGGCAACCCGTGATGCCCCCGAACGACAGAACGCTGGTTATAATGCGCGGCCTTTTGTGTCAGGCAACATCAGACAGGTACTACAGACAGACGCCATTTATTTTCATGGCGTCGGCAGTAATTGTTCGATTTCACGGGTCAACGGGATACCTTTTGATCCAGGTAGCGGCGCAGGCCAGGCCGCTCAACCAGACTCGCCGAGCCCTTATCCTTGCGCCTGCGAGCCTGCTTTCACAATTTGTCAGGTGGTTTTATGGACAGCATCAACAGCCGCATCGCCGAGGAACTCGGCGTACGCCCACAACAGGTCGAAGCGGCCGTCGCGCTACTCGATGAAGGCTCTACCGTTCCCTTCATCGCCCGTTACCGGAAAGAAGTGACCGGCAGCCTCGACGATACGCAATTGCGTCATCTGGAAGAGCGCCTGCGCTACCTGCGAGAACTCGACGAACGGCGCATCAGCATCCTCGCCAGCATCGAAGAGCAAGGCAAGCTGACGCCGCAACTCGAACGCGACATCAAGCTCGCCGACACCAAGACCCGTCTCGAAGACTTGTACCTGCCGTACAAGCAGAAGCGCCGCACCAAGGGCCAGATCGCCCTGGAAGCCGGCCTCGGCGAACTGGCCGACGGCCTGTTCAACGATCCGTCCCTGAGCCCGGAAACCGAAGCCGCACGTTTCATCGACGCGGAAAAAGGCGTGGCCGATGTCAAGGCTGCCCTCGAAGGCGCCAAGTACATCCTGATGGAGCGCTTCGCCGAAGACGCCGGCCTGCTCGACAAGCTGCGCAACTACCTCAAGCAGGAAGCCACCCTCAGTGCCCGCGTCATTGCCGGCAAGGAGGAGGAAGGCGCCAAGTTCCGCGATTACTTCGAACACGACGAACCGCTGAAAAGCATGCCGTCGCACCGCGCACTGGCGATTTTCCGTGGCCGCAACGAAGGCATCCTCAGCTCCGCGCTGAAAGTCGGCGACGAACTGCCGGGCACCATGCACCCGTGCGAAGGCATGATCGGCCAGCATGTCGGCATCCAGAACCAGAACCGCGCCGCCGACAAATGGCTGGGCGAAGTGGTGCGCTGGACCTGGAAGGTCAAGCTCTACACCCATCTGGAAACCGACCTGCTGGGCGAACTGCGCGATGGCGCGGAAACCGAAGCGATCAACGTATTCGCCCACAACCTGCACGACCTGCTGCTGTCGGCCCCGGCCGGCCCGCGCGCCACGTTGGGCCTCGACCCAGGCCTGCGTACCGGGTGCAAAGTGGCCGTGGTTGATGCCACCGGCAAGCTGCTGGATCACGCCACGGTTTACCCGCACGTGCCGCACAACAAGTGGGACCAGACCATCGCGGTGCTCGCCGCCCTGTGCGCCAAGCACTCGGTGGACCTGATCGCCATCGGCAACGGCACCGCCAGCCGCGAAACCGACAAACTGGCCGCCGAGCTGATCAAAAAATATCCAGCGATGAAAATGACCAAGGTCATGGTTTCCGAGGCCGGTGCATCGGTCTACTCGGCGTCGGAACTGGCTTCCAAGGAATTCCCGGACCTCGACGTGTCGATTCGTGGCGCGGTTTCGATTGCCCGTCGTCTGCAAGACCCGTTGGCCGAGCTGGTGAAGATCGATCCGAAATCCATTGGTGTCGGACAGTACCAGCACGACGTGTCGCAGCTGAAACTGGCCCGTGGCCTGGATGCGGTGGTCGAGGACTGTGTGAACGCCGTCGGCGTGGACGTGAACACCGCTTCCGTGGCGTTGCTGGCACGGATTTCCGGTCTCAACGCGACCCTGGCGCAGAACATCGTCAGCCACCGCGACGAGCATGGCGCGTTCAAGACCCGTGCCGCGCTGAAGAAAGTCGCCCGCCTGGGCGAAAAAACCTTCGAACAGGCCGCCGGATTCCTGCGCGTGATGAACGGCGACAATCCGCTGGACGCCTCCGCGGTACACCCGGAAGCCTACCCACTGGTGCAACGCATCGCCGCCGAGACCGACCGCGACATTCGCTCACTGATCGGCGACAGCGGTTTCCTCAAGCGCCTTGATCCGAAGAAATTCACCGACGAAACCTTCGGTCTTCCGACCGTCACCGACATTCTCCAGGAGCTGGACAAGCCAGGTCGCGACCCGCGTCCCGAGTTCAAGACCGCCGAGTTCCAGGAAGGCGTCGAAGACCTCAAGGACCTGCAACTGGGCATGATCCTCGAAGGCGTGGTGACCAACGTGACCAACTTCGGTGCTTTCGTTGATATCGGCGTGCATCAGGACGGTTTGGTGCATATCTCTGCGCTTTCGGAGAAGTTCATCAAGGACCCACGCGAAGCGGTGAAGGCCGGTGACGTGGTTAAGGTGAAGGTCATGGAAGTCGACATTCCGCGCAAACGCGTGGGCCTGTCGATGCGCATGAGCGACACCCCGGGCGAGAAAATCGACGGCGCTCGCGGCGCGCGTCCGGGATCGGCGCCACGCCAATCCCAGAACACCGCACCGCGCAAGGAAACCACGGCTGCAGCCCCGAGCAACAACGCCATGGCTTCGCTGTTCGCCAACGCCAAGCAGTTGAAGAAACGCTGATGGACATTCCCGCCGGGCTGACCGAAAGCGCGTTTTTCAAGCTGCTGGGTTGCCGCTTGCACAGCCTGGAAACCGGGGTGGCGCAAGTCGCCCTGGCGCTAGAGCCCGGGCTGCGCAATCGCGGCGGCAAGCTGCACGGCGGGGCCTTGTTCAGCCTGGTGGACATTGCCATGGGGCTGGCCTGTTCCAGCACCCACGGCTTTGACCAGCAGAGCGCGACCATCGAGTGCAAGATCAACTACATCCGCGCCGTATCCGAAGGCGAGGTGATGTGCACGGCGCGGGTGATCCACCCGGGTCGCCGCACCTTGGTAGTCGAGGCTGATGTGATGCAGGGCGACAAACTGGTCGCAAAAGCACAAGGCACGTTCGCTGTCCTGTAGCTAGTCGTCATCAAATTGAGTTAATTTCGACGCTGTGATCGCAGCGTCGAGCTTTTCTGTGGGAGCGCCTGTGGCGAGGGGGCTTGCCCCCGTTTGAGTGCGAAGCACTCACAATATCTTGGAACATCAGAGATTTTGGGGCTGCTTCGCAGCCCAACGGGGGCAAGCCCCCTCGCCACAGGCCCGCTCCCACATTGATTGCGGCGAGTTCCAAAACCAGGCGAAAACGCCAGTTTTAACTTCACCCTTGTAGACCGTCTTGCCCACCCCCATATTGGGGCGACTGACGCGTGAAGGAATCCAACTTGAGCGAACTTCTCAACCGCCGCCTGGCTCTGCTCGGCGAGCGCGCTAACCTCTCTCTGCTCGAACAGTGCCTTCACGGCATCGAACGTGAATGCCTGCGCGTGACCGGCGAAGGTCGCCTGGCGCAAACGCCGCACCCGGAAGAATTGGGTTCCGCGCTGACAAACGAACAGATCACCACCGACTACTCCGAGTCGCTGCTGGAGTTCATCACTCCGGCCCTGCCCGACCCGGCGGATACGTTGGCGAGCCTGGACAGGATTCATCGCTTTGCCTACAGCAAGCTCGGCAACGAGTACCTGTGGAGCCCATCGATGCCGTGCCCGTTGCCGGCCGAGGAAGACATCCCGATCGCCTATTACGGCACGTCCAATATCGGGCAGCTCAAGTACGTGTACCGCAAGGGCCTGGCCCTGCGTTACGGCAAGACCATGCAGTGCATTGCCGGTATCCACTACAACTTTTCCCTGCCGGAAAAACTCTGGCCGTTGCTCAGGCAGGCCGAAGGCTTTGTCGGCACCGACCGCGATTTTCAGTCGTCGTCCTACATCGCGCTGATCCGCAACTTCCGCCGCTACAGCTGGCTGCTGATGTACCTGTTCGGTGCTTCACCTGCGCTGGACGCCGGATTCCTGCGGGGGCGTTCGCACCAGTTGGAACAACTGGACCCGCACACCTTGTACCTGCCGTACGCCACCAGCCTGCGCATGAGCGACCTGGGTTACCAGAGCAACGCCCAGGCCGGCCTGACGCCGTGCTACAACGATCTGAACAGCTACACCGACAGCCTGCGCAAAGCGGTGGCCACGCCGTATGCACCGTACGTCGAAGTCGGCACCCACCAGGATGGCGAGTGGGTACAGCTCAACACCAACATCCTGCAGATCGAAAACGAGTACTACTCCAACATCCGTCCGAAACGCGTGACCTACACCGGTGAACGCCCTATCCAGGCACTGATGGCCCGTGGCATCCAGTACGTCGAAGTACGCTGCCTGGACATCAACCCGTTCCTGCCGATGGGCATCGACCTCACCGAGGCGCGTTTCCTCGATGCATTCCTGCTGTACTGCGCCCTCAATGACAGCCCGCTGCTGACCAACACTAGCTGCGGCAACGCGACCTCGAACTTCCTCAGCGTGGTCAAGGAAGGTCGCCGTCCGGGCCTGCAATTGCAACGCGACGGGCATCCGGTTGACCTGAAGGAATGGGCGGGTGAGCTGCTGGAAAAAATCGCGCCGCTGGCGGCGATGCTCGACCAGAGCCATGGCGGCGATGCCCACAGCAAAGCGCTGGATGCCCAGATGGCCAAGGTCCAGGACCCGTCCCTGACGCCGTCGGCGCAGGTGTTGGCGGCGATGGCCGAGCACAAGGAGAGCTTTGCCCAGTTCTCCCTGCGCCAGAGCCAGGCCCATGCCGAGTTCTTCCGCAGTGAGCCGTTGGCAGCCGAGGAACAAACCCGGTTTGAAGAACTGGCACGTTCATCGCTGGCTCAACAGGCTGAGCTGGAACAGAACGAGGTTGGTGATTTCGATGTGTTTGTCGGGGCGTACCAGGCGAGCATTCTGGCAATCAGCAACTAAAAACGAACCTTTGTGGCGAGGGAGCTTGCTCCCGCTCGGCTGCGCAGCAGTCGCAAGTGCAGTGGCCGTGTTTAATCTGACACAACATCACTGCTGGATTGGGAGTCCTTCGGCCTCCAGCGGGAGCAAGCTCCCTCGCCACAAAAAGCGGTACGCGGTAACGCCCGTCTAAATTCTTCCCCTCATAAGCTAATTCGAAAAAGTTATTTATTTTCGAATTCTTAGATCATTTAGTCTCTTTCTCATGCCGACACTCGGTCGCCTGACAAGGAGCTTTCTGATGAAACTGACTTTCCCTCTACGCTTGCTGGCGGCCGCTTCCTTGGCTACCGCAAGTTTCTTTGCCCAGGCGGCCGGTGTCACCGTCGCCTACCAGACCACCGTTGACCCGGCGAAAGTCGCCCAGGCCGACGGCACCTACGAAAAAGCCACCAAGGCCGATATCAGCTGGCGCAAATTCGACAACGGTGCCGATATCATCGCCGCCATTGCCTCCGGCGACGTGCAGATCGGCTACCTCGGCTCCAGCCCCCTGACCGCTGCAATCACTCGCAAAGTCCCGGTAGAAACTTTCCTCATCGCCACCCAGATCGGCGCCGCTGAAGCCTTGGTTGCCCGCGATGGTTCCGGGATCAAGACCCCGCAAGACCTGATCGGCAAGAAAATCGCCGTGCCGTTTGTATCCACAGGCCACTACAGCCTGCTCGCTGCACTGAAGCACTGGAACATCGACCCGTCGAAAGTCACCGTTCTCAACCTGGCGCCACCCGCAATCATTGCCGCCTGGAAACGCGGTGACATCGACGCCACTTACGTCTGGGACCCGGCCCTCGGTGTCGCCAAGGAAAACGGCAAAGTGTTGATCACCTCTGGCGAGCTGGCCAAGTTCGGCGCACCGACGTTCGATGCCTGGATCGTGCGCAAGGATTTCGCCGAGAAGCATCCGGAGATCGTCACCGCCTTCGCCAAAGTGACCCTGGACGCCTACGCCGATTACCGCAAAGACCCACAAGCCTGGCTCGCCAACCAGGGCAACGTCGACAAACTGGTGAAGCTCTCCGGCGCCAAGGCCAGCGATATTCCGCTGCTGCTGCAAGGCAACGTCTACCCGCTGGCGGCTGACCAGGTGATCACTCTCGGCGCGCCAACCACCAAAGCCATCACCGACACCGCTGCGTTCCTCAAGGAACAAGGCAAGGTCGAGGCTGTGCTGCCGGACTACGCGCCGTACGTCAGCGCCAAGTTCATCACCAACTGATCGGGAGTCAATGCGATGGCCTTGCTACAGCTGGAGCGTATCAGCGCACAGTACCCCGGCAACCCGGAACCGGTGTTGGCGGATATCTCTCTGAGCCTCGGCCCCCGGCAATTGCTGGTCGCCCTCGGCCCGTCCGGCAGTGGCAAGACTTCGCTGTTGAACCTGATTGCCGGTTTCGTCGAGCCCAGCGCCGGGCGCATCAGCCTCGATGGCGTGCCAGTCAAAGGCCCGAGCGCCGAGCGCGGCGTGGTGTTCCAGGACGACGCGCTGCTGCCTTGGCAGGACGTGCTGGCCAACGTCGGCTTCGGCCTGGAGCTGGCCGGCATCGCCCGGGACCAACGCGAAGCTCGCGCCAGGGAAATGCTCGCCCTGGTCGATCTTTGCGGTTTTGAACAGCGCCGCATCTGGCAGCTCTCGGGCGGCCAGAAGCAGCGTGTCGGCCTGGCCCGTGCCCTCGCCGCCGACCCGCGCGTGTTGCTGATGGACGAACCTTTCGGCGCCCTCGACGCCTTCACCCGCGAGCAGATGCAGGAACTGTTGCTGCAAGTCTGGCAACGCACCGCCAAACCGGTGTTCCTGATTACCCACGACATCGAAGAAGCTGTATTCCTCGCCACCGACCTGATTCTGTTGGCGCCGAACCCGGGGCAAATCGTCGAGCGCCTGAGCCTCGATTTCGGTCAGCGTTACGCCGCCGGTGAGTCGGCTCGCTCGATCAAATCCGACCCGCGTTTTATCGAAACCCGCGAACACGTACTCGCCAAAGTGTTCTCCCAACGCAGCGCCGCCCAGCGGCAGGAGCGCGCATGAGCAGTTACGAAATTCCCGTCGCGGCGATAAAACCGGGCTCAGCCGTGATTCCGGTAAATCGTCACTTGAGTACTCGCTGGATCAGCGTGCTGACACTGGCCGCGCTCGTTGCCATTTGGTGGGTCGTTACGGCGACCGGTTTGATCGAGCCGCTGTTCCTGCCGCCGCCTTCTGCCGTGCTGCAAAAAGGCTGGCTGCTGGCGACCTCGGGTTATATGGATTCAACCCTGTGGCAGCACCTCGGTGCGAGTCTGGGCCGCATCGGCCTGGGACTCGGTTTTGCGATTCTCACCGCCGTACCGGTGGGAATCGCCATCGGCGCCAACCGTATCGCCCGTGGTGTACTCGATCCGTTGATCGAGTTCTACCGGCCGATTCCGCCGCTGGCCTACCTGCCACTGATCGTGATCTGGTGCGGCATCGGCGAATTGTCGAAAGTGCTGCTGATCTACCTGGCGATCTTCGCCCCGATTGCCATCGCCACCGCCACCGGCGTGCGCACGGTCGATCCGGCAAAATTGCGTGCCGCGCAGTCCTTGGGTGCCACTCGCGCGCAGTTGATTCGCCACGTGATTTTGCCGAGTGCCTTGCCGGACATTCTGACCGGTGTACGCATTGGCCTCGGTGTGGGTTGGTCGACGCTGGTCGCCGCCGAATTGATCGCCGCCACCAGCGGTTTGGGCTTCATGGTGCAATCAGCCGCGCAGTTCCTGGTCACCGATGTGGTGGTGCTGGGAATTCTGGTGATCGCGCTGATCGCCTTCGCCATGGAAATGGGCCTGCGCGCCCTGCAACGCAAACTGGTGCCGTGGCACGGCCAGGCCCACTGAAATCATAAATGTGGGAGCGGGCTTGCTCGCGAATGCAGAGTGTCAGGCAACTTTATTGAGACTGACACACCGCTTTCGCGAGCAAGCCCGCTCCCACAAAAAGCGCATCCGAATTCAAGAGAAACACCATGAGCGAGTTGACCATCACCCCTTTAAGCTCGGCCCTCGGCGCACAAATCAGCGGCGTCGACATCAGCCAGCCGCTGAGCGCGGAACAACGCGATGCCATTGAGCAGGCCCTGCTCAAGCATCAGGTCCTGTTCTTTCGCGACCAGCCGATCACACCGCAACAACAAGCACGATTCGCCGCCTATTTCGGCGACCTGCACATTCATCCGATCTACCCCAACGTGCCGGAACAACCGCAAGTGCTGATCCTCGATACCGCCGTCACCGACGTGCGCGATAACGCGATCTGGCACACCGACGTGACCTTCCTGCCGACTCCGGCGATGGGCGCGGTGCTCAGTGCCAAGCTGCTGCCGGAATTTGGCGGCGACACATTGTGGGCCAGCGGGATTGCGGCGTATGAAGCCTTGTCGGCACCGATGAAAACCTTGCTCGAAGGCCTGACCGCCACCCACGATTTCACCCGTTCGTTCCCGCTGGAGCGCTATGGCAACACGCCCGAGGCGCTGGTCCAGTGGGAAGAAGCACGGCGCAAGAATCCGCCGCTGGCGCACCCGGTGATCCGCACCCATCCGTTGAGCGGGCGGCGCTCGCTGTTCGTCAACGAAGGCTTCACCTCGAAGATCAACGAGTTGTCGGAAACCGAAAGCGAGGCGATTCTGAAGTTTCTGTTTGCCCATGCCACACGGCCGGAATTCACCATTCGCTGGCGCTGGCAGCAGGACGACATTGCGTTCTGGGACAACCGCGTGACCCAGCATTACGCGGTGGATGATTACCGCCCGGCGCGGCGGGTGATGCAGCGGGCGACGGTGTTGGGGGATGTGCCGTTTTTTCGCTAAATCCCTGACATTTTCATTGCCTGTTCAGGCCCCTTCGCGAGCAAGCCCGCTCCCACATGGGATTTGTGTCGACCACCAACCTGTGGGAGCGGGCTTGCTCGCGAAGAGGCCGGAACAGGCACCAAAAATCCAGTACCGATCACTTACTCCGCAGTCGAAGGCTTCTCCCAAAGATTGATCCCGCCCTCCTGGGCAAACCGGTCAATCTCCGCCAGTTCTTCCATGCTAAAGCTCAAATTCTTCAATGCCCCAACGTTCTCGATGATCTGCTCCGGCCGGCTCGCACCGATCAGCGCCGAGGTTACCCGAGGGTCGCGCAAGGTCCACGCCAGCGCCAGTTGCGCCAGGCTCTGACCGCGACGCCTGGCAATTTCGTTGAGCGCACGAACATGCGCGATGTTGGCCTCGGACAAGTGCGACGCCTGCAACGAGCCACCACCCGGACGGTTGACCCGCGCATCCGCCGGCACGCCGTTGAGGTATTTGTCAGTCAGCAAACCCTGGGCCAGTGGCGTGAAGGCAATCACGCCAGTGCCGAGTTCGTCGGTGGTATCCAGCAGGTCTTCTTCCACCCAGCGATTGAGCAGGTTGTACGCCGGTTGATGGATCAGCAACGGGACTTTCCATTCTTTGAGCAACGCGGCCATTTCACGGGTTTTCACCCCGGAATAAGACGAGATGCCGATGTACAGCGCCTTGCCCTGTTGCACCGCTGTCGCGAGTGCGCTGGCGGTTTCTTCCAGTGGCGTGTCCGGGTCGAATCGGTGGGAATAGAAGATGTCGACGTAGTCCACGCCCAGACGCTGAAGGCTCTGGTCGAGGCTGGCCAGCACATACTTGCGCGAACCGCCGCCCTGACCGTATGGCCCCGGCCACATGTCCCAACCGGCCTTGCTGGAAATGATCAGTTCGTCACGGTACTGCTTGAAGTCTTCACGCAGCAAACGACCGAAGTTGATCTCGGCGCTGCCATACGGCGGGCCATAGTTGTTGGCCAGGTCGAAATGGTTGATGCCCAGGTCAAATGCCGTGCGCAACAACGCGCGCTGGGTATCGATCGGCGTGCTGTCGCCGAAGTTGTGCCACAGGCCCAGCGACAGCGCCGGCAGCACCAGACCGCTGCGGCCCACGCGGCGGTAAGGGATGGCGTCATAGCGGTTTTCGGCAGCGGTGTAAGTCATCGAATCCTCTCTTGTCGGTTTTGAATCTGGTATCGACTGCTTCGCCAGTCGCCCAGCATACGCCCGGACGGACACCAAAAAACCCGGGATTCGACTAAATGCTGAAACGTTTCATAGAAATTTAATTTGCCCGGAGAATGGAACAAAACAGCGACAGGCTTGCGTGATCAGGGTCGACAGGAACAAAGTCGCCAAAGCAACGAAGAGGCGATACCTATCGCAAGGACGGAACCAGCCATGCACACCACAATCATCATCACCTTCGGCCTGGCCTTGCTCGCCCTGATGCTGTTCATCGGCGAGAAACTCGGCTTCAGCCGCCAGACACTCACCTATAGCTTCGTGATCCTGTGGCTGGCGCTGACAGTGATCAACGGCGCCATCGGTGTGGTGACCGCCGGCCAGTCGTTGAGTACGGAACTGGGGATCGGCACGATGGTGTTCAGCATTCCGGTGGCGGCGCTGGTGTTGTTCATGGTGCTGAGCGCCGAGAGCTGAAAAGCCCCGGCGCCCTGCCCGCGATCAACGCACCAGGTGCAGGAACTGCATGTGCCGTTCGTACTGGTCGAGGATGTCGTTGATGATCTGCTCCTTGGTGTACCCCATCAGATCGTAGTCCTGGCTGCCCTCGCTCAGATGCACTTCGGCCCGATAGTAACGGCGATTGTTGAGCTGCTTGGAACCCATGCCGCCCCGGGCAAAAGACGGCGTGAAATAGCCGCGCATCTGCACTTGATAAACGAACGGATGCTGATCGCCATGGCCGATCTCCAGACTGACGCTGTCATTGGCCGGGTCCGGGTGGGTCGCTACGTGCAAACCCTTTTCGATGAACACGGCCGACACTTCTTCAATCGCCGGGCGTACTGTCGTATCGAGGAAGCGATAGACCTCGTCCCGCGACGGAAAATGTACCGCCTGACTCAGGCGCTGACGCCAGCCGCCCTTGCCACGCAGGGAACCCGAGACCGGTGCCAGTGAGTGCATCTGCGCAATTTTTTTCTGCGATTCCAGATAAAACGCCTTGTGCAGCCCCCACATCATCAACAGCAAGATCAACGAGAACGGCAGCGAGGTCAGGACCACCGCCGACTTCAATGCATCGATGCTGCCGGAGAACAGCAATGCGCTTGTCACTAGCGCAGTCATTGCGCCCCAGAACACTCGCAGCCATTTCGGCCCGTCTTCATCGGGATTGCCGCCCTTGGCGGACAGCGTCGACAGCACCACGGTGCCGGAATCGGCGGAGGTGACGAAGAACACAAAACTGATGAACACCGTAACCGCGATGACGGTCTTGCTCCAAGGGTAGGTTTCCAGCAGCAGGTAGAGCGTCATCGACGGATTGTCGATGGCCGACATGCCGAGCGCACTCATGCCGTGGTTGAGCACTTGATCGATGGCGCTGTTGCCGAAAATCGACATCCACGCCAGGGTGAACCCGAGCGGAATCAGCAGCACGCCGAAAACGAATTCGCGGATGGTGCGGCCACGGGAAATCCGCGCAATGAACAAGCCCACGAACGGCGACCATGCGATCCACCAGGCCCAGTAGAACACCGTCCAGCCGCCCAGCCAGTCGCTGGGTTTGTCGTAGGCGTAGAGGTCGAAGCTCTTCATCGGCAAAGCGCCGAGGTAATCGCCGAGATTCTGGATCAGGGTATTGAGCAAATGCTGCGTGGGGCCGGCGAACAACACGAACAGCAACAACGCACAGGCCAGCAGCATGTTGATGTCAGACATCACCCGCACGCCTTTATCGACGCCGGACACCGCAACGATGATCGCCGCGCCCATCATCAACGTGATCAGACCGATCTGGATCCATTGGGTGTGGGCGATGCCGAACAGGTAGTCCAGGCCCGAATTGAGGTGCAACACGCCGAAGCCCATGTCGGCACCGAGGCCGAACACCGTGGCGATGATGCCGAAACCGTCCACTGCGTAACCGATGGGGCCGTTGATGCGCTTGCCGATCAGCGGATACAACGCCGAACGCAGGGCCAGTGGCAGGTTATGCCGGTAGGCGAAGTAGGCCAGCGCCATGCCGACAAAGGCGAACACGCCCCAGCCATGCAGGCCCCAGTGCAGAAACAGGATCTGCATCGCCTGACGCGCCGCATCCGCCGTACCGGCCTCGCCCTGGGGCGGTTGCAACATGTGGGTCAGCGGCTCGGACACGCAAAAGAAAAACAGGGTGATGCTGATCCCCGCGGCGAACAGCATGCCGGCCCAGGACAGATAGCTGAATTCGGGTTCGTCGTGGTCGGCACCGAGCTTGATCTTGCCGTAGCCGGACAAGGCGGTGACCACCACGAAGACCAGATACAGAGTCATTGCCAGCATGTAGTACCAGCCGACCGTGTTGGCGGCCCAGTTTTGCGCCGCCAGCAACCAGGCACCGGCCTGTTCGGGCATGGCGATGACAACGACACCAAACCACAGAATGAAACTCGCCGAGAACCAGAACACCGGCGGATTCATGCGGATCAAACCGCTTGAAGGGATGGACGATGCACTCATGTACGGTGCACCTCGAAGGGGTAAAACGTGGCTGTGGAAATCGGACTCAGCAAAGGCAAGCCTCCTGTTGTGAGCGGGCAGCGAACCGCCGGTTTAACTTGAATGAACGTTCAAGTTAAACATGGATAGGGTGCTAAGGACTAATCGCAGGGCTCGGCGGTACTGCTCGTACGCTAGCTCAAGGATGTTATGAGGCGGGGTTTGCGGGAATTTGTGGAGTGGTTGCACAGATCAAATGTGGCGAGGGAGCTTGCTCCCGCTGGGCCGCAATGCGGCCCCAAAACCTGCACCCCATTTTTTCAGTTAGATCAAGGTGACAGGCTTTTGCGGCTGCTGCGCAGCCGAGCGGGAGCAAGCTCCCTCGCCACAGAAAAACTCTGCATTGCCGAGCCTACTTCTGCGCCCCATCATCATGCTGCAGATTCGCCTGGGTCAGGTTGCTGCCCGCCGGCACGCTGCGGGTCAGCCAGACGTTGCCGCCAATGGTCGAGCCCTGGCCGATGGTGATCCGCCCGAGAATCGTCGCCCCGGCATAAATCACCACGTCATCCTCGACAATCGGATGCCGCGGCTGGCCTTTCTGTAACTGCCCGTCTTCGTCTGCCGGGAAGCGCTTGGCGCCCAATGTCACGGCCTGATAAATCCGCACGCGCTCGCCGATGATCGCGGTTTCGCCAATCACCACGCCAGTACCATGGTCGATGAAGAAACTGCGGCCGATCTGCGCGCCGGGGTGAATGTCGATACCCGTGGCCGAATGGGCGATTTCCGCGCTGATACGCGCCAGCAACGGCAGCCCGGCACGGTACAAATGGTGGGCCAGGCGATGATGAATCACCGCCAGAATCCCCGGGTAGCACAACAGCACTTCATCGACACTGCGCGCCGCCGGGTCGCCGTGATAGGCCGCCAGCACGTCGGTGTCCAACAGGCTGCGCAACCCCGGCAGCGCAAGGGCGAAGTCCTGAATGATCTGGATGGTTTTGGCTTCGACCTCAGTATCGGCCTGGGCACTGTGGCGCGCGGCGTAGCGCAATTCGAGCCGCGCCTGGGCCAACAGCGCATTCAACGCCACATCCAGCGTGTGACCGACGTAGAAGTCTTCGCTCTCTTCGCGCAGGTCCACCGGCCCCAGGCGCATCGGGAACAATGCCCCGCACAAGGCTTCGAGAATCTCCGCCATGGCCGCCCGGGAGGGCAGCTCGCGACCGCCCTGCTCGGTACTGGCCCGGCCATTTTGCGCTCGCCACTGTTCACGTGCGGTGCGCAGCTGGCTGACGATGGTCTGCAATTGCCAATGGCTGGAACGCTCACTCACGGTAAAAACTCCTCACGGGCGACCGGACTGTCTGGCCGCACTGACGGCGTTTACTTTACGGCAAGGGTCGCAAAGCAAATTAAGAACCAATAATGCTGTGCTCATTACGATTGGCTATAAGCGATTGGCGGTTGCCCCGGCTTTTGGGCGTGCCTATAGTCCTGAGATCTTCAACGGCCAGTACGGACCCATGATCAAACAACAGCTCGCCCGCTTTAACCGCCTCGACCTGCTCGGTCAGCCCACCGCCCTGGAAAAACTCGAACGCCTGTCGACCTGGCTGGGCCGCGACGTGTATGTCAAACGCGATGACCTGACACCGCTGGCGATGGGCGGCAACAAGCTGCGCAAACTCGAATACCTGGCCGCCGATGCCCTGGCCCAGGGTGCCGACACCTTGATTACCGCCGGCGCATTGCAATCGAACCATGTACGCCAGACGGCCGCTATTGCCGCCAGGTTGGGCCTGGGCTGCGTAGCCCTTCTGGAAAACCCCCTCGGCACCGATGACAGCAATTACACCGGCAATGGCAACCGACTGCTGCTCGATCTGTTCGATGCCAAGGTCGAGCTGGTGGAAAACCTCGATAACGCCGACGAGCAACTGCAAGCCCTGGCCGGCCGACTGCGCAACAACGGCAAGAAGCCGTATCTGGTGCCGATCGGTGGTTCCAATGCCCTGGGCGCCCTGGGCTACGTGCGCGCCGGGCTGGAACTGGCCGAACAGATCAAGGACACCGGCCTGACCTTCTCCGCCGTGGTTCTGGCTTCTGGCAGCGCCGGTACTCACAGCGGCCTGGCACTGGCCTTGAGTGAAGCACTGCCGGATCTGCCAGTGATCGGCGTGACGGTTTCGCGCAGCGACGAAGACCAGCGGCCGAAGGTTCAAGGTTTGGCTGAGCGCACTGCGGAGTTGTTGGGGGTGAGTCTGCCGGCGGCATTCAACGTCGAACTGTGGGATGAATATTTCGCCCCGCGTTATGGCGAGCCGAATGCCGGGACACTGGCGGCGGTGAAGCTGCTGGCGAGTCAGGAAGGCTTGCTGCTCGACCCGGTCTACACTGGCAAGGCCATGGCGGGGTTGCTGGACGGGATCGGGCGTCAGCGTTTCGACGAAGGTCCGATTATCTTCCTGCACACTGGTGGGGCGCCGGCGTTGTTTGCCTACAAAGACTATCTGGCAGGCTGAACCATTTATCTTGGATAGGGATTGTCTGTGGCGAGGGAGCTTGCTCCCGTTGGGGCGCGAAGCGCCCCCCTGCATTCTTGGGCCATTTGGGGTTCCCGGATTTACGACTGCTGCGCAGCCGGACGGGAGCAAGCTCCCTCGCCACAATGGATCGCCCTTATATTCAATTTGCGCATAACAAATAGAATATTTATTATTTTCCTATCTAACGGCGGCGTCTTATATTCACGCCGCAGGCGAATTTGCAGCGAGACGCATAAGCTGCATTAGGGCAGGATATCGCAGTCGTCCAATTCCCGAATTTGCCAACTTTCCTAAAGCGTCTTCCATAAGAAAACACAGGGGCTTGTCATGAATTTTTCCGCACTACGTCGCAATCTGCTGGTGGGCTCGCTGGGCCTGGCACTCAGCGCCGGTCTGATCGGCCAGGCGGTTGCCGGTGAGCAACTGCAACAAATCAAGGACAAAGGCGTGATCAACGTCGGCCTGGAAGGCACTTACCCACCGTTCAGTTTCGTCGACGCCGACGGCAAACTGGCCGGCTTCGAAGTCGAGTTCTCCGAAGCCCTGGCCAAAGAGCTGGGTGTCAAAGTCAAACTGCAACCGACCAAATGGGACGGCATCCTCGCGGCGCTGGAATCCAAACGTCTGGACGCGGTGATCAACCAGGTGACCATCACCGAAGAGCGCAAGAAGAAGTACGACTTCTCCACGCCTTACACCGTTTCCGGGATTCAGGCGCTGACCCTGACTAAAAACAAAGACACCATCAAGACCGCCGCCGATCTGGCCGGCAAGAAAGTCGGCGTAGGCCTGGGCACCAACTACGAGCAGTGGGTGAAAGAGAATGTGCCTAAGGCGGACATCCGCACCTACGAAGATGATCCGACCAAGTTCCAGGACCTGCGTGTCGGTCGTATCGACGCCATTCTGATCGACCGCCTGGCCGCGCTGGAATACGCCAAGAAGGCCAAGGACACCTCCGCCGCCGGTGATGCGTTCTCCCGTCAGGAAGCCGGCATTGCCCTGCGCAAAGGCGAGCCTGAACTGCTGGCTGCAGTGAACAAGGCGATCGACAAGCTGCGCGCCGATGGCACCCTGAAAAAGCTCTCGGAAAAATACTTCAACGCTGACGTCACTCAATAATGGAAGAAGCTTTCCAACTCGCACTGGACTCCGCGCCCTTCCTGCTCAAGGGCGCGTACTACACGGTGATCCTCAGCCTGGGCGGGATGTTCTTCGGCCTGGTGATGGGATTCGGCCTGGCGCTGATGCGCCTGTCGCGCTTCAAACTGGTGAGCTGGATCGCCCGCATCTACGTGTCGTTCTTTCGCGGCACGCCGTTGCTGGTGCAACTGTTCGTGATCTATTACGGCTTGCCGCAATTGGGTCTGGAACTTGATCCGCTGCCGGCGGCCCTGATCGGCTTTTCGCTGAACATGGCCGCCTACGCCTGTGAAATCCTGCGTGCCGCGATCAGCTCCATCGAGCGCGGCCAGTGGGAAGCGGCTGCCAGTATCGGCATGACCCGCGCGCAGACCCTGCGCCGGGCCATCCTGCCGCAAGCGATGCGCACGGCTTTGCCGCCGCTGGGCAACAGCTTCATTTCGCTGGTCAAGGACACCGCGCTGGCCGCCACCATCCAGGTGCCGGAACTGTTCCGTCAGGCGCAACTGATCACCGCCCGTACTTTCGAAATCTTCACCATGTATCTTGCCGCCGCACTGATCTACTGGGTCCTGGCCACGGTGCTGTCGCACCTGCAGAACCAGTTGGAAGCGCGGGTCAATCGGCACGACCAGGAGTCCTGACCCAATGATTGTCGTGGAAAAACTGACAAAGCAGTTCAAGGGTCAAGTCGTGCTCAACGGCATCGATCTTGAGGTCAAGGAAGGCGAGGTAGTCGCGATCATCGGCCCTAGCGGTTCGGGCAAGACCACCTTTCTGCGCTGCCTGAATTTCCTGGAAGAACCCACTAGCGGCCGGATCAAGGTCGGTGATATCGAGGTCGATACCAGCCGTCCCCTGAACCAGCAGCAGAGCCTGGTGCGGCGTTTGCGCCAGCACGTGGGCTTCGTGTTCCAGAACTTCAACCTGTTCCCCCATCGCACCGCCCTGGAAAACGTCATCGAAGGCCCGATCATCGTGAAGAAGATCCCGCACGCCGACGCCGTTACCCTGGGTAAGAAGCTGTTGGCCAAGGTTGGTCTGGCGGGCAAGGAGGACGCTTACCCGCGTCGCCTCTCCGGTGGTCAGCAGCAGCGCGTGGCGATTGCCCGGGCGCTGGCGATGGAGCCGGAAGTGATCCTGTTCGATGAACCGACCTCGGCACTCGACCCGGAACTGGTGGGAGAGGTGCTGGCGACCATCCGCGGCCTGGCCGAAGAGAAACGCACCATGGTGATCGTCACCCACGAAATGGGTTTTGCCCGGGACGTGGCCAACCGTGTGGTGTTTTTCGACAAGGGTGTGATCGTCGAGCAAGGCGAAGCGAAGGCGTTGTTTGCCAACCCGAAAGAAGAGCGAACGAAGCAGTTTCTCAGCAAGTTCCTGAATAACGCCCACAACTAATAAGCCTGCGCAACAACAGTCAACTTCCACGGATGGAAGTGACACCCCCTCAAAAAACCACCTCAACAATATCAAACTAAATTTATATATTCGCCACGCCTGCTTTGTAGTCGCGTGCGGTACATATATATGCTTCGCAACAATTCAGTCGTGCTATTCAACTCGGTCGCCTATCGCATGGAATGACCGGCCACTTGCCACGAAACGCCCGCACAACGCGACTCTCAGCAGATAAAGTCGACACAGCGACATGGTTTACTTACTTGTCACCGTAGGAACTTTCTGAATAGCATCAAACATCACCAACAACTAACAAATCTCATTGACACTGGTTATCCATAACTCTTATCTAGTCTCCAGCCAGCGACACTCATTACGCTCAAATCATTATTTCAATTCAAAGTAATGAATGGTTTTGCTGTTCGATATTTAGTTTTTGACTTTCCAGAAACGGACATCGTTGCAAGACTTCAAGGAGACTTCATGAAAAGCACCTCGAACAAACCCGGGCTTGTAGCCCCAACCTTGGCACAATCCAACAAGACCGGCATCAACATTACTTGCGCGGCTCACCTGCTGATCGAGGTAGCGCCCTACCCCGCCATGGACAAGAACGACCTGATCGAACTGTTCTGGGACAACTGCTACGTGGCCTCCCGCGTGCTGACGGCCAGCGATGTCGGCCAACCGGTGCAATTGCGGGTACCTGAAAGTTTTGTCGCCAACGGCACTTCGCGCATTCACTACCGGGTCATGCAAGTTGGCCGGGGTCCGGCGGTATCGGCCAGCCGCAACGTGCAAATCAAACTCGATTGTCCAGGCGGTCAACCCTCCGCGCTGTGCGGCGATGAAAACCAGCGCCTGGCGCCGGTGAGCATTCCCGAGTCGATTCGCCGTCAGGGGGTCAATTCGAGTCAGGTCAAACGCGGTGTTCCCTTGACCATCGAGCCCTACCTGAACATGGCCGCCGACGACGAAATCACCCTGCGCTGGGGCGATGTGCGCATGGACCTGCCGCGGCTCAAATCCGCTGATGTGGGTCAGCCGATTCAGGTCTGGATACCGCCGGCCATCATCCTCGAAGCCGGCGAAGACCTGCGGCTGGAAGTGACTTACTGCATCCTCGACCGGGTGGGCAACAATTCGCGCTGGGCGCCGGCCCGGACGTTGAAGATTGGTTGTGCCAATCCTTATCTGAAAGTCCCCCCGAAAAAAGTGCTCAAGGCTGCCGAATCCCGCAAGCAATGAACACAGGGGTCGGTGCACACCAGCGGAATCATCCTTCTATGTATATTCCTAAAAGTTAGTTAATAAATTATTTATACGCGTTTAGGGTATATAAACCGGACCACCGGACATTCTTGTTTTCGTTCGCCGCCATTCGCGGCTTTCCATGAGATGTGAGGTAGGTATGGTCCGGAACACAATCACCCCAGTGCAGATCGCCAGGGCATTGCGTGCAGCCAAGGAGCGGCACTGATGTCCAGTCTGGCAGATGCAATCGTCCAGAGTGACCTGGACATCGCCCCGCTGTTGTTGCCCGCACAAGTCTTGCGCAACGATGCTCAAGCCATCAAAGCGGCTCACGAACTGGCGCAAGTCGCCCGCCTGCAAGCGGCCAAACGCGACCGGCAGCGCAAGCTGCCGTGGGCCGAAATAGAACAGTTCACCCGCAGCGGCCTGGGCAGCATTTCCATCCCCCGCGAGCACGGTGGTCCGCAGGTTTCGTTTGTCACCCTGGCCGAGGTCTTTGCGATCATTTCCGCAGCCGACCCGGCACTCGGACAGATCCCGCAAAACCAGTTCGGCATTCTTAACCTGGTGCTCGGCAGCGCCACCGAAGTGCAGAAAAAACAACTGTTCAAAAGCGTCCTCGATGGCTGGCGCATCGGCAATGCCGGGCCTGAGCGCGGCACCAGAAACACCCTGGAACTGAAGGCACGCATCACTGCTGACGGCGTCCTCAACGGCCAGAAGTTCTATTCCACCGGTGCACTGTTCGCCCACTGGGTCGCAGTCAAAGCATTGAATGACGATGGCAAGCAAGTGCTGGCGTTCATCCGGCGCGGCACACCGGGTTTGCGCATTGTCGATGACTGGTCCGGATTTGGTCAGCGCACCACCGCCAGCGGCACGATTTTGCTCAACAACGTGCAGGTCGATCCCGAACTGGTGGTGGATAACTGGCGGATCAACGACACGCCGAACATCCAGGGTGCCGTCTCGCAACTGATTCAAGCAGCCATCGACGCCGGTATCGCCCGAGGCGCCATCGACGACGCCATCGACTTCGTGAAAACACGCGCCCGGCCATGGATCGACGCCAAGGTCGAACGGGCCAGCGATGACCTGTACGTGATCGCCGACATCGGCAAGTTGAAAATCGAATTGCACGCCGCCGAAGCATTGTTGCGCAAGGCCGGGCAAGTACTCGATGAAGTCAGCGCCGCACCACTCACCGCCGAGTCCGCCGCCCGCGCCTCGATTGCCGTGGCCGAAGCCAAAGTGCTGACCACCGAGATTTCGTTGCTGGCCAGCGAAAAGCTGTTCGAACTGGCCGGCAGCCGCGCGACCCTCGCCGAATTCAACCTCGACCGCCACTGGCGCAATGCCCGGGTGCACACGCTGCACGACCCGGTGCGCTGGAAGTACTACGCCGTCGGCGCCTATCGCCTCAATGGCACGCTGCCGGCTCGGCATTCCTGGATCTGACGACCAGAACCCTTCTTACCAGAGCTCTGGAGAAACACATGACAAGTTCTCACCCCGTCGCGGTCATCACCAGCGATGAGCAAGCCCTGATCGTCGCCAGCGATCTGGCCGAAGATTTCAAACGCGACAGCGCCACACGCGACCGTGAACGCCGTTTGCCACACCCGGAACTGGAAGTGTTTTCCCGCTCGGGCCTGTGGGGCATCAGCGTGCCAAAGGAATATGGCGGCGCCGGTGTTTCCAACGTCACCCTGGCCAAGGTCATCGCCCTGATCGCCCAGGCCGACGGTTCACTGGGGCAAATTCCGCAGAACCATTTTTATGCACTGGAAGTCCTGCGGGTGAACGGCAGTCACGAGCAGAAACAACGTCTTTATGCCGAGGTGCTGGCCGGCCAGCGCTTCGGCAATGCGTTGGCCGAGCTGGGCACCAAAACCGCACACGACCGCGTCACAAGCCTGACTCGCGATGGCAGTGGCTATCGCATCAACGGCCGCAAGTTCTACGCCACGGGTGCGATTTACGCCCAGCGCATTCCGACTTCAGTGGTGGATGAAAACGGCGTACAGCAACTGGTATTCGTACCGCGCAACAGTAAAGGCCTGACGGTGATCGACGACTGGAGCGGCTTCGGCCAGCGCACCACGGGCAGCGGTTCGGTGGTGTTCGAAGACGTGTACGTCGCTGCCGAGGATGTGGTGGCGTTTCAAAGCGCCTTCGAGCGCCCAACCCCGGTCGGTCCGCTGGCGCAGATTCTTCATGCCGCCATCGACACCGGCATCGCCCGCGCCGCGTATGAAGATGCACTGCACTTCGTGCGCACGAAAACCCGGCCGTGGATCGACGCCACTCACGAAAAAGCTACAGACGATCCGCTGACCCTCAAGAGCTTCGGTCATCTGAGCATTCGCCTGCACGCGGCCGAGGCACTGCTGGAGCGTGCCGGTGAATACCTCGACAAGGCCCAGGCCGACACACACACCGAGAGCGTCGCGGCCGCGTCGATTGCCGTCGCCGAAGCCCGCGCCCTCAGCACCGAAATTTCCCTGGCCGCCGGCAGCACGCTGTTCGAACTGGCCGGCAGTCAGGCGACCTTGACCGAACACGGACTCGACCGTCACTGGCGCAACGCCCGGGTGCACACCCTGCACGATCCGGTGCGCTGGAAGTACCACGCCGTCGGCAACTACTACCTCAACGATGAAAACCCGCCACTGCGGGGGACCATCTAGATGGCTAAAAAGAAAATCCTGCTCAATGCCTTCAACATGAACTGCATCGGGCACATCAACCACGGTCTGTGGACGCACCCGCGCGACACATCCACCCGCTACAACACCCTCGAATACTGGACCGAACTGGCGCAGCTGCTGGAGCGCGGGTTGTTTGACGGCCTGTTCATCGCCGACATCGTCGGGGTCTACGACGTCTACCAGAACTCGCTGGACGTGCCGCTGAAAGAGTCGATCCAATTGCCGGTCAACGACCCGCTGCTGCTGGTGTCGGCCATGGCGGCGGTGACGAAAAACCTCGGTTTCGGCCTGACCGCCAACCTCACCTACGAAGCGCCGTATCTGTTCGCCCGACGCCTGTCGACGCTGGATCACCTGAGCCGTGGGCGGGTCGGCTGGAACATCGTCACCGGCTACCTGGACAGTGCAGCCAAAGCCATGGGCCTGAGCGAACAGGTCGAGCATGACCGTCGCTACGACCAGGCCGACGAATACCTGGAGGTGCTCTACAAACTCTGGGAAGGCAGTTGGGAAAACGGTGCGGTGCTGAACGATCCGCAGCGGCGGATCTACGCGCAGCCTGAGAAAGTGCACAAGGTCGAGCACAAGGGCGAGTTCTATCAGGTCGATGGTTATCACCTTTGCGAGCCGTCGCCGCAGCGCACACCGGTGCTGTTCCAGGCTGGCAGTTCGGATCGCGGGCTGCTGTTCGCCGGGCGGCATGCCGAATGCGTGTTCATCAGTGGCCAGACCAAGGCATCGACCAAGGCGCAGGTGGACAAGGTCCGTGCCAGTGCCGTCGAGGCCGGGCGCAACCCCGAGGACATCAAGGTGTTCATGGGCTTGAACGTGATCGTTGGCGCCACCGAGGAGTTGGCCTGGGCCAAGCATGCCGAGTACCTGAGCTACGCCAGTGCCGAAGCGGGCGTGGCGCATTTTTCGGCGTCCACCGGCATCGACTTTTCCGAATACGAAATTGACGAGCCGATCCAGTACGTGAAGAGCAACGCTATTCAGTCCGCCACTAAACACCTGCAAAACAACGACTGGACCCGCCGTAAATTGCTCGAACAACACGCGCTTGGCGGTCGCTACATCACCGTGGTCGGCTCGCCTGAACAGGTGGCTGATGAGCTGGAATCGTGGATCGCCGAAACCGGGCTGGATGGCTTCAACCTGACCCGCATCGTCACCCCGGAAAGCTATGAGGATTTCATTGAACTGGTGATTCCCGAGTTGCAGCGCCGTGGGTCGTACAAGACCGCTTATGACAGCGGGACCTTGCGTCAAAAGCTGTTTCGCGAAGGGGCGTTTTTGCCTGAGCAACATACCGGTTCGGCTTACCGCCGCTAAAAGCTTCGCGAGCAAGCCCGCTCCCACAGGGGAATGCGTTCCAAATGTGGGAGCGGGCTTGCTCGCGAAGAGGCCCCACCAGACACCAAAAAATCAATGCACTGACTGGATAACTCATTATGAAAAAGTACTACCTCTCTCACCCAGTCAAAGCACTGGCCCTGGCCTTCGGCCTGTTCAGCTCTGCGGTTTTCGCCGCCGACGCGCCGTTGAAAATCGGCACCACCGCCGCTTTCGCCATTCCCCTGGAAGCGGCCGTCGAAGAGGCTTCAAAACAAGGCCTGAAAGTCGAGCTGGTGGAGTTCAGCGACTGGATTGCGCCGAACGTCAGCCTCGCCGCCGGCGACATCGACGTGAACTACTTCCAGCACATCCCGTTCCTGGAAAACGCCAAAGTTGCCTCGGGTTTCGACCTGGTGCCGTTCGCACCGGGCATCATCAACAACGTCGGCCTCTACTCGAAGAAATACAAAAGCTTCGACGAACTGCCGCAAGGTGCCAGCGTGGCCATCGCCAATGACCCGATCAACAGTGGTCGCGGCTTGCAACTGCTGGCCAAGGCCGGCTTGATCACCCTCAAGCCCGGTGTCGGCTACAAGGCCACCGAAGAAGACATCGTCACCAATCCGAAGAACATCAAGATTCTCCAGGTCGAAGCCGTACAACTGGTGCGCGCCTATGACGATGCCGATCTGGTACAGGGCTACCCGGCCTACATTCGCTTGTCGAAAACCTTCGACGCCGGCTCCGCGTTGCTGTTCGACGGCCTCGATCACAAGGAATACGTGATCCAGTTCGTGATCCAGCCGAAGAGCAAAACCGACCCGCGCCTGATCAAGTTCGTCGACATCTACCAGCACTCACCCGCGGTGCGTGCCGCACTGGATAAGGCCCACGGCAAACTCTATCAAGCCGGTTGGGAAAGCTGAGCATGACCGCCGCCATCCAACGGCGACTGGAGATTCCAGAGCCACATAGTGCTGAACGCACTGAGCTGCATCCCGACCTGAACCATGCCCACGTACGCTTCATCGGCCTGGGTAAAACCTACAACGGCCAGCAAGGCCCGGTGGCCGCGTTGCACGGCATCGACCTGGCGATCCAGCGCGGCGAAGTGTTCGGCATCATCGGCCGCAGCGGCGCCGGCAAGTCGTCGCTGATCCGCACCATCAATCGCCTGGAACAACCGAGCAGCGGTCGGGTGTTGATCGATCAGGTCGACATCGGCGAGTTCGACGAAGACCGGTTGGTGGCTTTGCGTCGGCGCATCGGCATGATCTTCCAGCACTTCAACCTGATGTCGGCCAAAACTGTTTGGCAGAACGTCGAGCTGCCGCTGAAAGTCGCTGGCGTGCCGAAGGAGAAACGCGAGCAAAAAGTCCGCGAGCTGCTGGAACTGGTCGGTTTGCAGGCCAAACACAAGGCTTACCCCGCGCAGTTGTCTGGTGGGCAGAAACAGCGCGTGGGCATTGCCCGGGCGCTGGTGCATGACCCGCAAATCCTGCTGTGCGACGAAGCCACCTCGGCACTGGACCCGGAGACCACGCAATCGATTCTCGGCCTGCTGCGCGAGATCAATCAACGCCTGGGCCTGACCATTGTGCTGATCACCCACGAGATGGCGGTGATCCGAGAGATCTGTGATCGCGTAGTCGTCCTCGAACGCGGGCGCATCGTCGAGCAGGGGCCGGTGTGGGAAGTCTTCGGCAATCCACAACATGAGGTCAGTAAGACGTTGCTGGCGCCATTGCAACACGCATTGCCGGAAGAACTGCAAAGCCGTCTGTTGGCGCAATCGAATGCCTCCGACGCCGCCGTGGTCCTGCGCTTGCAGTTCACCGGCAGCCAGCACGACGAACCGGACCTGGCGGCACTGTTCAGCGCCCTCGGTGGCCGCGTGCGGCTGTTGCAAGGCGGCGTGGAACGGATTCAGGGGCATGCGCTCGGGCAACTGCTATTGGCGGTGACGGGCTCAGCCCTCGGTGCCGAAGAATTGCGTCAGCGCGCCGGCCAATGGGCGCAACAGGTGGAGGTACTGGGTTATGTGGTTTGATCGCTTGCTGCAGGGTTTTATCGACACGTTTTTAATGGTCGGTGTGTCGTCGTTGATCGCGCTGTTGGCGGGCATTCCGCTGGCAGTGATCCTGGTCACCAGTTCCAAGGGTGGCATCTACGAAGCTCCGGCGCTGAACCGCGCACTGGGCGGGTTCGTGAACCTGTTTCGCTCGATTCCGTTTCTGATTTTGATGGTGGCGCTGATTCCGTTCACCCGGTTGATCGTCGGCACCACCTACGGCGTGTGGGCCGCCGTAGTGCCACTGACCATCGCCGCTACCCCGTTTTTTGCGCGCATCGCCGAGGTCAGCTTGCGCGAAGTCGATCACGGCTTGATCGAAGCGGCGCAAGCCATGGGCTGCCGGCGCTGGCACATCGTCTGGCATGTGTTGCTGCCTGAAGCGCTGCCCGGGATTGTCGGCGGGTTCACGATCACGCTGGTGACGATGATCAATTCGTCGGCTATGGCCGGGGCGATTGGTGCGGGGGGGTTGGGGGACATTGCGTATCGGTACGGGTATCAGCGCTTTGATAGCCAGATCATGTTGACGGTGATTGTGCTGCTGGTGGTGCTGGTGGCGGTGATTCAGTTGGGTGGGGATCGGTTGGCGCGGGGCCTCAACAAGCGGTAGGCATGTTGTGAACACTCTTTGTGGCGAGGGGGCTTGCCCCCGTTGGGGCGCGAAGCGGCCCTAAAACCATTCGATGAGGTGTGTCAGAAAAAACGAGGCCGCTGGTTTTACGACTGCTGCGCAGTCGAACGGGGGCAAGCCCCCTCGCCACAAAAGCTCCCTTGCCACAGGTCATCATTGGACTTCGGAGGGAAGTTTTCGTACAGGGAAATCAGCGGTTTTGCAGGCTCGTTCCCTTTCATTTGCAGGACATTTCCTAGATCATTTCGCTCGCTTGCGCCTGCCATTTTCCGTGGCTAGTCTCGGTCCGTCACTGCTCATCAGTGATCGGGTTTAGTCGCCCGGATCTTTCCAGGCGCACAGCGCTACCTCATTCCAGGTGTTTTCATTGCCTGAAAGTTATGGTGGCTGTGCGCAGGGCACCCTCGGGTGCGCCGGTGTTGCCTGGAGACCGGTCGACTAACCTGCGTGCAGCCGCCACCCCATTCGTTTAGTCGCGATATCGGTTGGCTCCAGTTAATTCCAGGAGTTTTACCAATGGAAAAGTCCGTACCCGATCCACCTCCCGAAAATGCCAACAACGAAACCAGCACTGAAGACCCTCTCAGGGATCGATCAGCGCTATATCGCGCTATCGATTTTTACCTGACCGGCAATCAACCCTCACCACCCGATGAACTGCGCTTCTACAACGTCAGCAAGGACGTGAGTTTCGAAGACACCCAGCTCTATGTCGCCGATCTGCTGCGTTGTGCCTCGGTCACGGCCTATCAGTGCGGCGACCATCTCAAGGGTGCCGACCGGGCGATGGTGTTTTCGATCTGGCATTTGCTGGAGATTGCCAAGGCGATGGTGGATCACTCCATTGAATGTTTGGGGATGAAAAAAAGTTGAGTCAGACTTTAGTAATCCGTTGTCAGTGATACAGCTTTCGCGAGCAAGCCCGCTCCCACACTTGGTTTCTGGCGAATACAAGCCATTTGTTCGACGCGGTTAAGTGTGGGAGCGGGCTTGCTCGCGAATGGCTGCGAAGCAGCCCCATACCTGATGGCGTATATTCGGCACATCCCACTTGCTTGCGTAGCCGACCATGAAACAGACGCCCGACGACCTCGAACAGATCACCGCCACAACCCTGGGCCACTACAACTCGGTGGCCGAAAGTTTCCGTGAAGGCACGCGAGATCACGATGTCAGCCAGAACATCGATGCCCTGTTGCGGCATATTCAGGGCGAAGCGCCTTTTGACATTCTCGATTTCGGCTGCGGGCCGGGCCGCGATCTGCAAACCTTCACCCGTATGGGCCACACAGCGATTGGCCTCGACGGTTCGGAAAAATTCGCGCAGATGGCCCGTGAGGACAGTGGTTGCGAGGTCTGGCAGCAGGACTTTCTGAAGCTCGATCTACCGGCCGAGCGCTTCGACGGGATTTTTGCCAATGCGGTGTTGTTTCATGTTCCGCGTCAGGAATTACCACGGGTGCTGAAGCAGTTGTGGGGAACGCTGAAACCGGGTGGGGTGTTGTTCAGTTCCAATCCCCGTGGCGAGAATCAGGAAGGCTGGAACGGACCGCGTTATGGGGCGTATCACGACCTGGCGGCATGGCAGCAGTTGCTGACCGAGGCGGGGTTTGTGGAGCTTGAGCATTACTACCGGCCGGCAGGGCTGCCGCGGGAGCAGCAGCCTTGGTTGGCGAGTGTCTGGCGTAAGGTGTAATGCCGACAAATTTGCAGCGTTTGTTCTGACGCCTTCGCGAGCAAGCCCGCTCCCACAGGGAACCGAGTGTTGCTGAACAACTCGGTCAACTGTGGGAGCGGGCTTGCTCGCTTTTAAGCCACCTCTTTCTTCGGCTCGCGAATCTTGTACCAGGCCACATACAGCGCCGGCAGAAACAGCAGCGTCAGCAAGGTGGCGATAACGATCCCGCCAATCATCGCGTAGGCCATCGGCCCCCAGAACACTTCCCGGGCAATCGGAATCATCCCCATGCTCGCCGCCGCAGCGGTCAGCAGGATCGGCCGACGTCGATGCTCGGTGGCCTGCACTACCGCATCCCACGGCGCATAACCCTTCTGCTCGTATTCTTCGATCTGGGTCACCAGGATCACCGAGTTACGGATGATGATACCGATCAACGCGAGAATCCCGAGGATCGCCACGAAGCCCATTGGCGTACCCGTAGGCACCAGCGCGATCACCACGCCGATCAGTCCCAGCGGCGCGACGCTGGCCACCAGGAACAGCTTCTGCACGCTATGCAACTGGATCATCAGGAAGGTCGCCATCAGGAACAGCATCAACGGCACTACCTTGGCAATCGGTCCCTGAGCCTTGCCGCTTTCCTCCACCGTACCGCCCGTGGCGACCTTGTAGCCCGCCGGCAATTTGGCTGCGAAAGCGTCGATGGACGGCTTGAGGATTTTCACCAGGTCCGTCGGCTGGATCTCGTCGCGGATCGTCGCCTTGATGGTGATGGTCGGCAGGCGATCGCGACGCCACACCAGCGGCTGCTCCAGTTCGTAGCGCACCGTGGCGAACGCCAGCAGCGGAATCGATGTGCCGCCAGGCGTGACGATTTGCAGGTTCTGCAGGGTTTCCGGCGTACCACGCTCGGAATCCACCGCACGACCGACCACGTTGATCAGATAAATATCGTCGTCAACCTGGGTCACCGACTGGCCGCTGACGATACCGTTCATCAAATTGGCCACATCCTCGGAAGACAACCCCAACTGTCGCGCCTTGTCCTGGGCGATGTCGATCCGCAGCACTTTGCCCGGTTCGTTCCAGTCGTAGATGATCTCGCCAATGTGCGGGTTCTTGTCCAGCTCAGAGGCCAGGTCGATGGCATGTCGGCGCACCTGGTCGATGTCTTTGCCGCTGACCCGGTACTGGATCGGACGCCCTACCGGCGGGCCCATTTCCAGCGCCTGGACATAACCGCCGATGCCGACAAAGTCGTTGCGCAAGCGCTCGCTGATCTTCTGCATCATGGCCTCACGGGTATGGCCTTTGCTGACGATCACCAGCTGCGCGTAGAACGGGTTTTGCAGTTGCTGGTCCAGTGGCAGATAAAAACGGATGGCGCCCTGACCGATGTAAGTGCTCCAGCGCACGATGTCCGGATCGTCCTTGAGCGTGGCTTCGAGGCGGTCGACGGCCCGGCGGGTTTCGTCGATCGAGGCGTTTTGCGGCAGGTTCAGGTCCACCAGGATTTCCGGTCGATCCGAAGACGGGAAGAACTGGTTCTGCACGTAGCGCATGCTGAACACCGCCAGTACAAAGCACAGTACGGTGATGCCAATGGCCCACCAGCGATTGCGCATGCACCACAGCAGCCCGCCGTTGAACGCCTTGCCGATACGCCCGGGTTCAGCTTCATGGGGTTTCACGTTGGCACTGAGAATGTGCACGCCAATCACTGGCGCAAACAGAACCGCCACCACCCATGACACCAGCATCGCGCAGGCAATCACCGCAAACAGGGTGTAGGTGTATTCACCGGCCGAGCTGGCGTTCAAGCCGATCGGCACGAACCCCGCCACCGTCACCAGCGTACCGGTGAGCATGGGGAACGCCGTGGAGGTGTAGGCGAAGGTCGCGGCCTGTTCCTTGGTCTCGCCCAACTCCAGGCGCGTGACCATCATTTCCACGGTGATCATGGCATCGTCCACCAGCAGGCCGAGGGCGATGATCAGTGCACCGAGGGAAATCCGCTGCATGGTGATGCCGCTGTACTCCATGAATACAAACACCATCGCCAGCACCAGCGGGATCGAGCAGGCCACCACCAGCCCGGCGCGCACGCCAAGGCTGACGAAGCTGACCAGCAGCACGATTACCACCGCCTCGAACAGCGCGCTGGTAAAGCCGCCGACCGCCTCTTCGACCACCACGGCCTGGTCGGACACGTTGTAAATGCCAACGCCCACCGGCAGGTCGGCGGTCAACTCGTCAATACGGGCGTGCAAGGCCTTGCCGAACGCCTGGACGTTGCCACCCTTCTGCATGGCAATCGCCAGGCCGATGGCCGGTTTGCCGTTGAAGCGGAATTCCGGCGAGGCCGGATCGACGTAGCCACGGCTGATCTCGGCAATGTCGGCCAGACGATAGTAGCGGTCGTTGAGCTTGAGGTTGACCTCGGCCAGGTCTTTCTCCGAAGCGAACTTCCCTGAAGTGCGCACCGAAATCCGCTCCGGTCCGGCCTCGATGACACCCGCCGGGGTCACCGCGTTCTGGGATTGCAGGCTCTGCACCACCTGACGCTCATCGATACCCAGCGCTGCGAGTTTGCGCGTGGAGAAGTTCAGGTACAGCACTTCGTCCTGCTGGCCGACCATTTCGATCTTGCCCAGCCCCGGCACGCCACGAATTTCCATGCGGGCCTGTTCCACATAGTCGCGCAACTGACGCATGGTCAGGCCGTCGGCGGTGAAGGCGTAGATCGACCCGAAGACGTCACCGAACTCGTCGTTGAACGACGGCCCCTGTATGCCTTGCGGGAACTGGTACTTGATGTCGTTGATCTTCTTGCGCACCTGGTACCAGATTTCCGGGATGTCCTTGGCACTGGTGGTGTCGCGCAGGTACACGTACACCGTCGATTCACCGGGGCGCGTGTAGCTTTTCACATAGTCGAGGGAGTCGAGCTCTTCGAGCTTTTTCTCGATCCGGTCGGTGATCTGCTTGAGGGTTTCCTCCTGAGTCGCCCCCGGCCATTTGGTCTGGATCACCATGGTTTTGATGGTGAACGAAGGGTCTTCTTCGCGCCCCAGATTGAAATACGAGAACACACCCATCAACAACGCGACGAACATCAGATACCAGATGAACGACTGATGCTTGAGGGCCCATTCCGAGAGGTTGAAAGGCCCTTTCATTGACTGTCCTCGTCGATTTTCACTTGCTGCCCCGGTTTGAGGCTGTTCACACCGGCACTGACCACCCGCTCGCCGTTCTTCACACCGCCGGCCAGCACCACGGTGCTGTCGGTGCGGCTGATCACCGTGATGTCACGGGGGGAGACGGTTTTACTCTGTGCATCGATCACCCAGATCCGTGGCTTGCCATCGACCTCTTGCAGCGCGGTGACAGGCAGCTCGATGCGCGGCTTGATCGCCGAGCTCAGGGTGACGCTGATGGCCGTACCCAAGCGAAAGCCCGGTGGCGTTTCGGCCAGGGTCAGGCGGGCGCGACGGGTGCGTGTGGCGCTTTGGGCCTGAGGTTCGATTTCGCGAATCACGGCGGTGGTGTTGATGCTCGGATCAAGTTGCGCAGCGACCAGAAACACCACATCGCTGGGCAGTTGATCGGCCAGGGTATCCGGCAGGTCGATCACCGCTTCCTTGATGTCCGGTTGTGCCAGGGTCACCACTTGCTGACCCGCCGTCACCACTTGCCCGGCCTCGGCGCTCCATGCGGTGACTACGGCTTTATGGTCGGCGCGCAACTCGGTGTAGCCCAGTTGGTCCTTGCTCTGGTTGACGGCCGCCCGGGCCTGATCGAGGGAGGCCTGGGTGGTTTTCAGGTACGTATTGGCCTGGTCCAGTTGCGCTTGCGCACCGACCCCGCGATCAAACAAGGCTTGCTGACGCTGGGCACTGGCCTTGGCATTGATCAGTTGCGCCTGGATTTTCGACAGGTCGCCCTGGGCCGAACGCAACTGGTTCTGCTGATCGGAAGGATCGAGGGTGGCGAGCAGCGTGCCCTTCTCCACTGCGGCTCCGACATCGACGTTACGACTGGCGATGCGCCCGCCCACGCGAAAACCGGTATTGCTTTCATAGCGTGCCTGGATGCTGCCGGCGAAGCGGCCCAGGTCCTCTTCGCTCAAGGCCTTAATCTTGATCGACAACACTGGCCGTACCGGCGTCGGCGGCGGTTCGCTCTTGGAACAGGCGCTCAGCACCAGCCCGATGGACAACACCCATAAAGGCTTCATGGCTTAGCTCCCCAAGTCAGATCCTTGTAAGTGTTTTCGGCAATCTCGACTTCCATGCCCGGGTGCAAGAGTTGTCCGCCCGCGATGATGACTTTGTCGCCGTCTTTCAACCCGGCGCTGATGATGACTTTGCCGGTCAGGTAGCGGCTGACGGTGACCGAATGCAACTGGGCCTTACCCTGGTCATCGACAATCCAGACCGCAGGTTCACTGATGTTTTTGGTCAGCGCCGACCACGGCAATTCGATGACCGACTTGCCCGACCCCCTGGCCGTGGCACTCACCACCGAGCCCAGTTGCATGCCGTCGGGCAGACTGTTGAGGCCGACCTTGACCTGCACGGTACCGGATTGTGCCGACACCGACGGGGTGATTTCGCGCACGGTGCCGGTGGTTTTGATCGACGGGTTGTCGAGCAGGCTCAGGACAATGGTTTCATCCCTCGGCTTCTCGGCCAGCAGCGATTCATAGACATTGAACACCGCATCCCGGTCGCCGTCCCGGGCCAGGCTGAAGATCGGCATCGTCGCCTGAACCACCTGGCCGACTTCCGCCTGACGCGCGGTAATGATCCCCGGCGCATCGGCGATCAGCGCCGTATAGCTCAACTGATCCCTGGCATTGGCCAACTGCGCCTGGGCTGCGCTCAAGGCGCTCTGGCTGCTGCGCAAGGCTGCCTGGGCCGAGTCGAATTCGCTCTGGCTGGTGTAGCCCTTGGGCAAGAGTTTTTGCTGGCGCACGAACGCCGCCGCGCTCTGCGTCACTCGGGCCTGTTCAGCCAACACTTGTGCCTGGGCCGAGTCGACGTTGGTCTGCAAATCCTTGGGGTCGAGCCGGGCCAGCACTTGCTTGGCTGTCACGCGATCACCGACGTCCACCGAGCGCTGGATGATCTTGCCGCCCACGCGAAAAGAAAGCTCTGTCTGTACCCGTGCCTGGATATCACCGGTGAGGGTAACCGAGGCCGCGTAATCCGCTGGCTTGACGACTTGCACGAACACCCGTGGCAGGTATTCCTGCACAGGCTTTTTCTCCTCACAAGCGGTCAGCAGGGTGACGACACTCAAGGCCATTACGACTTTCAATCCAGGAACCGCCATGCACACTCCTTGGCCTTTTTTATGGACAACTCGACAGAGAGCTTAGAACAGTATTCCAACCGTGCACGCCCCCCTTATGAAGAAACAAACCGCAACGTTTAACGCCTGAAACACTTGGCATAGACGGCTGCGCGTGCCTGACAATGAGCTCCGTCGATACCGTTTCAGGAACCCACATGCTCAAGATCCTCGCGGTGGCCAATTACCGCTCGATCAACAAACTGGTGATCCCGCTGGGTCAGCTGAATCTGATCACCGGCCCCAATGGCAGCGGCAAATCCAACCTTTACCGTGCTCTGCGCCTGCTGGCGGAAACCGCTCAGGGCGGCGTGGTCAATGCCCTGGCCCGTGAAGGCGGGCTGAATTCAACCTTCTGGGCCGGCCCGGAAACCATCACCCGGCGCATGCGCAACGGCGAAGTGCCCATCGAAGCCACGATGCGCCAAGGCGCCAAACGCCTGCGAATGGGGTTTGTCGGTGAAGATTTTGGTTACTCGATCAGCCTGGGGATACCCGAATCCAATGGCCATTTCATGCTGCCCGGGCACAGTTTGCCCATACAGTCACGTTTCAGCCTCGACCCGCAGATCAAGCGCGAATGCCTCTGGGCCGGAGCGTTCTATCGCCCGGCGAGTCTGCTGGTCGATCGTGACGGTCCAATGATCCGTGCCCGCGCCAATCGCAGCTGGGATGTGCTGGCCCAGCACACGCCGACTTTCGACAGCCTGTTCGATCAGGTCGGCAGCCTGCGCGGTTCGCCGGAAGTGCTGGAGATGCGCGAGTTCATCCGCCGCTGGCGCTTTTACGATCACTTTCGCAGCGACGCCGACGCCCCGGCGCGGCAACCGCAACTGGGCACCCGAACGCCGGTGCTGCATCACGACGGACGCGATCTGGCGGCGGCCTTGCAAACGATCATCGAAATCGGCGACCCCGAGGCATTGTGGGCCGCGATCAGCGACGCCTTTCCCGGTGCACGACTGCACATCGAACCCTTGCCGGGCGGGCGCTTCACTATCGAGTTCTTTCAGGAAGGTTTGTTGCGGCCGTTGTCGGCCGCCGAATTGTCGGACGGAACATTGCGCTATTTGCTGCTGGTTGCAGCGCTGCTGACGCCACGGCCGCCAACCCTGATGGTGTTGAACGAACCGGAAACCAGTCTGCACCCGGATCTGCTGCCGGCGCTGGCACGCTTGATTATCCGTGCATCAGAACAGTGCCAGGTGTGGGTGGTGTCCCATGCCCGACGCTTGATTTCGGCATTGCAGCAGGCCCCCCAATGCAACTGCATCGTGCTGGAAAAAAATTTCGGCCAGACCGGAATCGTGGGCCAGCGCATGCTGGATGAGCCGGCATGGTATTGGCCGGATTGAATGGCAGGTGATTTGCCGGGACGATGGAAGACGTCTATTTTCCCCAGCGTCGTAGGAAGGATCTTTTTTTCGCAGTACATCTCCAGGGACGAAGCACTTTTGGCCAGACTCCCGGCCAACACCTCACAAGGACGAGAACATGGCAGACGTACAAACGCCGCACCGGCTGGATCCGCAGGACATTCTGAAATTATTGATGGCGTTGCGCAGGGCCTTGAAGGCCGGGCCGGCCTGAAGGCTTTTGATCTTGTGGCGAGGGAGCTTGCTCCCGCTGGGGTGCGAAGCGGCCCTAAAAATGGGACTGCTGTGCAGTCCAACGGGAGCAAGCTCCCTCGCCACAAAAGCTCCCTCGCCACTGGTAAACCGACACACATAAAAAAACGCCGACGCTAAATCAGCCGTCGGCGTTTGAAACCTTGAAGGGGTTTACTTCGCGAATCAGAACGCAGGCAATACCGCGCCGCTGTACTTCTTCTCGATGAATGCTTTCACTTCTGGGCTGGTCAGGGCCTTGGCCAGTTTCTGGATGGCAACGCTGTCCTTGTTGTCCGGACGGGCCACCAGGAAGTTCACGTAAGGCGAGTCGGCACCTTCGATCACCAGGGCGTCTTTAGCCGGGTTCAGACCCGCTTCCAGCGCATAGTTGGTGTTGATCATGTCCAGGTCGACCTGATCCAGCACACGCGGCAACATAGCGGACTCAAGCTCTTTGAACTTGAAGTTGTGCGGGTTCTTGGCGATGTCTTTCGGCGTGGCCAGGGCGTTTTTCGGGTCTTTCAACTCGATCAGGCCAGCCTTCTGCAGCAGGATCAGGGCACGGCCGCTGTTGCTGCCTTCGTTCGGGATGGCAATGGTCGCGCCGTCTTTCAACTCAGCCAGGGTTTTGACTTTCTTCGAGTAGCCGCCGAACGGTTCGACATGCACGCCGATCACGGTTTCCAGGTGAGTGCCTTTGCCTTCGTTGAAGCTCTTGAGGTATGGCAGGGTCTGGAAGTAGTTGGCGTCCAGACGCTTCTGGTCGACCTGCACGTTCGGCTGAACGTAGTCGGTGAAGACTTTGATTTCCAGGTCCACGCCTTCTTTGGCGAGGGTTGGCTTGATCAGCTCAAGAATCTCGGCGTGTGGAATCGGGGTTGCCGCAACCACTAGTTTTTCGCCAGCCTGGGCCAGGCCCGCGGTCAGGGCAGCCGCCAGTGCGGTGAACAACAGAACCTTTTTCATGCAGTGTCCTTATCGAAAATCACAGTCGCTTATGGCGACGGCTTGAAGATGAGAGTGCCAGTGAAGTGCTATCGCTGGCGTGAAGCGGACAATACCGGGATTTTTTATTCCCGAACAATAACGTTTATTCAGCTTCATATTCCATTTTGTTCATACAGCTGTAGGAGCGAGCTTGCTCGCGATGTTCGTGAACGAAAACGCGTAAAACCTGATGCCCAACGGCGTCTGCGGGTTTCTCGCGAGCAAGCTAGCTCCTACAGAAATCCAGCGCTTGCGAGCAGTTGTTTCAAGGCGTCTTTTTCGGCATCGGAACCGTTGCCAAGAATCTGCTTGAGCTGCTGTTCGATCCGTCCCAGACCTTCATCAGGCAAATTCAGATGCTCCGGTAAAATCTCGTCACCTGTACTCACCAACAGCGCAAAGTGAATGACGTTTTCCAGCTCCCGGGTATTACCCGGCCAACTGTGGCGTTCCAGCACAAGTTGCGCCGCTTCGCTGATCAATGGCACCGGCAGGCCGAGGCGTTGGCTGTAGATGCCGAGAAAGTATTCGGCCAGCGACAGGATGTCACCCGTGCGCTCGCGCAGTGCCGGCAGTTCGAGCGGGCCTTCGCTGAGGTAGTGATAGAGCCGCTCGTGGAATTTTCCGGCGGCGACGGCCTGGGCAAGATCGATGCTGGTGGCCGCCACCAGCCGCACATCCACCGGGCTCGGTTGCTGAGCGCCGACGCGGGTGACTTCGTGGTTCTCCAGGGCGGCAAGCAGCTTGATCTGGATCGGCAGCGGCAGGTCGCCGATTTCGTCCAGGTACAGCGTGCCGCCATTGGCCGAGCCGAACCAGCCTGCACGACTGCTCGCCGAACCGCTGTAGCCGCCCGCCGCATAGCCGAACAACTCGGCGTCGGCGTAGGTCGGGCTGATCGCGCCGCAGTTGACCGACACGAACAACCCGCCGCGATCACTGGCGCGGTGGATATGCCGCGCCAGCAATTCCTTGCCGGTCCCGGTTTCGCCACGAATCAGCACCGAGACTGAACGCGTGGCCAGTTGCTCCAGCTCCTCACGCAACTTGCGCGAACGCGGATCGACAAACACCAACGCCTTGGCGCGGATGCTCAGGGGACTTTTTTCGGCATCGGGAAAGGTCAGCAGCGGCTGACCGAAGGTTTCAAAACTCATGGCAGACTCCCGCCCAAAACCGCCGGGAGACGGGGGCGTATTTACAGAAAAAGAAAACTCAAAGGGTTCAGGCACGGCGCAGGGCGTGGTGTTCCATGCGGTTTTGCAGGCGATAGAGATAGGCAAAACCCTGCTCCCAGCGCTGGTGACCGGACTTCACATTGATATGCCCCGCTCCCGCCAGAATCCCTGCCTCAGCACCCCAGTGGCGCGCCAGTTCCAGGGCGCGCGGCGCACTGACGGCGCTGTCGTTGTCGGAGCTGACGACCTGGCTCGGGAAGGGCAGCAGATCCGTCGGGATCGGCGCGAAGTTGCGCAAGGCCGGCGCGCAGGCCGGACGTTCGACATCCGCCGGTGCGACCAGCAGGGCACCGCGCACCTGACGCAAGAACTGCACGGGTGCGGTCGCCGCCCAATGGGCGACAGTGATGCAGCCCAGGCTATGGGCGATCAGAATCACCGGCGTGCTGTCGGCGGCAATCGCCTCGGCCAGCGCCGCGACCCAGTCTTCGCGACGCGGCGTCAACCAGTCGGCCTGCTCCACCCGCGCACTGTTCGGCAGGCTGTTCTGCCAGTGGCTTTGCCAATGATCTTCTGGCGATCCTTGCCAGCCCGGCACAATCAGGTAGCGAATTGATTCGTTGCGCATGGGGGAGCTCTCCTGCTGCGTGTCTGTTCCCGGTCGAGTATAGGGAGGAGAGATATATTCGTTAAGGAATAAGAAGCTATTTGTTAATGCGATAATTGAATATGCAACACACTTAAATGTGGGAGCGGGCTTGCTCGCGAAAGCGCTGTGTCAGTTGAAATTGATATACCTGACCTGACGCCTTCGCGAGCAAGCCCGCTCCCACAGGGATCAAATCCAGTCCAAAAAAAGGGGCCGCACCCTGCCAAGGAGACGGCCCCGGAAACTCAGAATCTGTCAGCGCTGATCAACAACCCTTGAGCCGATGATTGGCGAAATTGGTTATCCAATAAAGGAATATTTAATTACTTTAATAGACCCAAATCACATATATCATCCCCACACTCATGATCAGGCGCCGTCCCTGGCTTGCGTCATACCGTAGCGTCGCTTTGGGTCAAATTGATGACTGGCTTCTTCACATCCGAGTTTCCTGCGGCATTTGCTCAGGCCTGAGCGGCACGCACCTGTTGCGGCTCTGCCGTTTCCTTGGTCACGAACCGGTTGGCCCGGCCAAACGTGCCGATATCGTTGAAGCGCACGCCCATTTCGCGCATCACTTTATGCGCCACCGGCGCGGTCATCTGGCGGATGTAAAACGGTTCCTTCACCACGAAGTGATGGATGCCGTGGGTGCTGCCGAAGTTGAAGCAGAACGCCTGCAACGGCCACAACCACCAGGCGTTCAGTACCTGGGTCTGCTGCATCACGTTGCCCGGCTCCACGTCGCCGTAGTAATGCATGTTCGAGCTGATGAAGTGCAGGCAAAAGGTACGCAACACGTTCGGGCCGATGATCACCACCGCTGCGATATCGATGACCTGCATCACCGACAGCGTGGTCGCCGACCACTCAATCGGTGCGCCCATCAAATGAGCAATGCCGTTGGCCGCATGGAAACCGAGAAACACATACCACGCGCCCCAATGCATCAGCGCCAGTGGCGCGTAGGCCTTCAAGGTACGAGTGATGATGCTGAGTTTGAGGGCCCAGGTTTTCGCCCGCAGCATGCGGATGAAAGACGACATGATGTTATCGCCAACCATCAACAGCCGCGCGATGCCCCACGGCTCGCCGTTGGTGATGGCGCGCTCTTCCAGATCGGCCTCGGAACCCGACACCTTGTGGTGATTGAGATGCAGGTGACGGCGAATCCATGGGTTGATCGTGCTCGGGCGCGCCAGCCAGACCAGGCCCATCATCAGGTTGTGTGGCACCCGCTGTTTGCGAAAGTACATGCTGTGAATAAGGTCGTGTTCCAGTTCGTGGGTCAGCGAAGCGAAAAACGCGTTGAGCAACAGGCACGCCCACCACGCCATATGCCCTGTCAGGTAAAGCGCCGCCGAGCCGATCATCCCGGCCAGCGCGAAAGCCAGAATGCCCGCGCCGATGGCATCCTGATGCTTGAGAATCGGGTATTGCTCGCGCAACTCGACGCCCTTGGCTAACACCACTTCACGAATATGCGCTGATCGTTGAGTTGCATTCAATCGCTGGGGACTTGCAGAAGTACCGTGCATGCTTCCATCCTCTGGTTATCGATGGTTGCATCCTGCCTTGCGAACCCTCGCAACGCGGTAGCCGAGAACGCCAACCTGTTGACTGGAAGCGCCAATCAGCATGACCGAACCGACCTCCCTCGCCAGCTGGACCCGCGCCCTGCGCAAGCAACTCGATGCCCTGGGCATCGACAGCACCGCCCTGTGCCATCAAGCAGGGCTCGACCCGTTGTTGATGGACGACCCGAACGCGCGCTACCCGCTGTCGGGCACCACGCACCTGTGGGAACTGGCGGTGCAGGCCAGCGGCGATCCGGCGATTGGTTTGCGCGTATCACGCTTTGTCAGCCCGACCACGTTTCATGCGCTGGGTTATGCGCTGGTCGCCAGCGGCAGCCTGCGCGAAGTGTTCGAACGCATCGTGCGTTATCACCAGGTGGTCAGCGATGCCCTGGAACTGGAGCTGACCCGCGACGAGGATCGCTACCGTTTCCGGCTGAAAATTCCTTCCGGCAACCCGGCCCCGGCCTTCGAAGCCATCGATGCGTTCATGGCGATTTACGTACGCACCTGCCGCAATCGCCTGGGTCGTGATTACGCGCCGTTGGCCACCTACCTGCGCCGCCCGGAGCCGGAAGACGCGCATCAATGGCACAAAGTCTTTCGCTCGCCGGTACATTTCGGCGCCGACGAAGATCGGCTGGAATTCGCCTTCGTCGACTTCGACAGCCATCTGGACGATGCCAACCCGGAACTGGCCGAACATAACGAAACCGTACTCAAACGCACCCTGGCGCAACTCAAGCCACTGACCTGGGAACGCAAGGTCCGCGATGCCATTGAAGAACAACTGCCCGAAGGCGAACCCAGTGCCGAACACATCGCCAAGGCCCTGCACCTGAGCCTGCGCAGCCTGCAACGGCACCTGGCCGATGAAGGCTGCCGGTTCGATACGCTGCTCAACGAAAGCCGCGAAAACCTCGCGCTGTTGCACCTGCGCGACCCGCAGGTGTCGCTGAGCGAGATCAGCTATTTGCTCGGGTTTGCCGACACCAGCAGCTTCAGTCGCGCGTTCAAGCGCTGGACGGGAATGACGCCTGGGCAGTTTCGGGATGGGTTGCGGTGACGGATCCCGGAGGTGGGTTGCCTGGACCGGCCTCTTCGCGAGCAAGCCCGCTCCCACAGGGTTATTCGGTTAACCACAAAGATGAAGTTCACAACAATCCAGTGTGGGAGCGGGCTTGCTCGCGAAAGCGGTGTGTCAGTTGAAATTGATATACCTGACCTGACGCCTTCGCGAGCAAGCCCGCTCCCACAATGGTTCGTGCCAGCCGTCAGATTGTGGCCAGTGTTCGCAACCGCACGGCATCGAGGATTTCGATTTCGCCGTAACTCAGTCCGATTATCCCCTGCCCCTGTAAATCCTTGAGAATCTGGTTGGTGGTCTGGCGCGACAGCGACAACATGGCGGCAAGCTGCTCCTGGGGGAGTTGCAGGACGCGGCGCGGCGGGGCGGTCTCGCCATAGCCTTCGGCGATCATCAGCAAACGGTGCGCCAGCCTTGCCGGGGCCGGCAACAGGCTCAATTGCTCGAGGTTGATGAAGGTCATGCGCAACTTCTGGCTCATCAGCAACGCCAGTTGCCGCCAATGCTGCGGATGCTCGTCAAGCAACGCCAGCAACGTGTTCTGGGGAATGTGCAGCAGCGTGCACTGGCCCACGCCGTAGGCATCGTGGGTGCGTGGCTGGCCGTCGAACAGGCAGATTTCGCCGAACCAGTGCGGCGGTTCCACCAGGCTCAGCAAGGCTTCCTTGCCCTGCTCGCTCACGGCACCGACGCGCACCGCGCCTTCAAGTACCGCGTACAGGCCACAGGGCGGATCGCCACGCTTGAACAGCCGCTGGCCCGGGGACAAGCGCCGCACCCTGGCCACCGACAGCAGACTATCCTGTAGGGAAACAGGCAAATGGCTGAACCACTGACCGCTCATCAGGCGTGGACGCCAGACCTGCATATCCATGAAAACTCCTAGAGATTGTCGCCTGGCTGACAGAGCGGGAAGTGGCCCCGGGGGATGATCAATCACCCCCACAGGAGAACAACAATGAAAAGCCTCGTCGACCACCTCAGTCAATACGCCGCCTACCACCGTGACCCGCGCAACATTGCCTCGCACTTTATCGGCATTCCGCTGATCGTGGTGGCCGTCGCGGTGTTGTTGTCCCGGCCGCAGTGGTCGCTGGGCGGCCTGTGGATGTCACCGGCGGTGCTCGTTTCGCTGGCATCGGCGTGGTTTTACCTGCGCCTGGAATTGCGCCTGGGTGTGTTGATGACGGTTTTGCTCGGGCTGTGCGTCTGGGCCGGTCATGCGCTGGCTCAGCAAAGCACGCTGGTCTGGCTGAGCAGCGGCGTGGCGATGTTCGTGATCGGTTGGGCGATCCAGTTTGTCGGCCATCACTACGAAGGGCGCAAACCGGCATTTGTCGATGACGTGACCGGATTGATTGTCGGGCCGTTGTTTGTGGTGGCTGAGTTGGCGTTCATGCTCGGGATGCGGCATGAACTCAAAGATCAGATTGAGGCGCGAGCGGGGGGTGTGCGGGTCAATCCGAAGCGTGCAGCTGTCTAGATCGCATTCGCGGGCAAGCCCGCTCCCACACTGGGTCTATGGTGTACATAGAACCCCTGTGGGAGCGGGCTTGCTCGCGAAGCTTTTGATGTTAAATATTCGCGACCTTCTGCCAGACCTTCGGCTTGAAGAACAGCGTTTCACCCTTCGCCAACCCGATCAGGCTGTCGTGATCCTTGACCACTTCGGCCTCAATCAGATCGCTTTGCCCTTCGACCTTCAGCGTCACCCGCGTCGTCGCACCCAGCGGTCGAATATCGCGCACTTCTGCCGCGTGGTGGTCTTCCAGTTCATGCCGCGACAGCGAAACCTCGTGCGGACGGAACAGCACGTGGTTGTCTTCGCCCAGGTGCAGACGGTTCGAATCACCGAGGAAGTGATAGACGAAATCACTGGCCGGGTTTTCGTAGACGTCACCCGGTGAGCCGATCTGCTCGATCACACCCTTGTTCATCACCACGATACGGTCGGCGACTTCCATCGCTTCTTCCTGGTCGTGGGTCACGAACACCGAGGTCAGGTTGATGTCTTCGTGCAGGCGCGCCAACCAGCGGCGCAGCTCTTTACGGACCTTGGCGTCGAGGGCGCCGAAGGGTTCGTCGAGCAGCAGCACTTTCGGCTCCACCGCCAAAGCACGGGCCAGGGCAATGCGCTGACGCTGACCGCCGGAGAGTTGCTCCGGGTAGCGATCCGAGAGCCAGTCCAGTTGCACCATGTTCAACAGTTCGTGAACCTTGGTCGCGATCTGGCTTTCGCTCGGGCGCTGGTTTTTCGGCTTCATGCGCAGGCCGAAAGCGACGTTGTCGAACACCGTCATGTGGCGGAACAAGGCGTAGTGCTGGAACACGAAACCGACGTTGCGATCGCGCACGTCATGGCCGGAAACGTCTTCACCGTGGAACACGATGTTGCCTTGGTCCGGGGTTTCCAGGCCGGCGATGATCCGCAGCAACGTGGTCTTGCCGCAACCCGACGGACCGAGCAATGCGACGAGTTCGCCGCTCTGGATATCCAGGCTGATGTTGTCCAGCGCCTTGAACGCGTTGAAATTCTTGCTGACGTTACGCACTTCGATCGACATGAATTATTCCTCCGCGGCGCTGGCGCGCAGGCGGTTAATACGGTTTTCGCTCCACTGCTTGAGCAGCAGGATGAAGAGCGCCAGGATCAGCAACAGGCTCGCCACGGCGAACGCGGCCACGTGGTTGTATTCGTTGTAGAGGATCTCGACGTGCAACGGCAGGGTGTTGGTCACCCCGCGAATGTGCCCGGACACCACCGACACCGCACCGAACTCACCCATGGCCCGCGCAGTACACAACACCACGCCGTAGATCAGGCCCCATTTGATGTTGGGTACGGTGACGTGCCAGAACATCTGCCAGCCGTTGGCGCCGAGCAGGCGCGCGGCCTCCTCTTCCTGAGTGCCTTGCTCCTGCATCAGCGGGATCAGTTCGCGGGCCACGAACGGCACGGTGACGAAAATCGTCGCCAATACGATGCCCGGCAGGGCGAAGACGATCTGGATGTCGTGATCCTGCAGCCATGGGCCGAACAGGCCCTGGGCGCCGAACATCAGCACATAGACCAGACCGGCGATCACCGGCGACACCGAGAACGGCAGGTCGATCAGCGTTACCAGCATGCTCTTGCCGCGGAACGAGTACTTGCTCACGCACCACGCGGCGCTGACGCCGAACACCAGGTTCAGCGGCACCGAAATCAGCACGGCGATTACCGTGAGTTTCAGCGCCGACAGGGCGTCCGGTTCAAAGATCGCGGTGAAGAACGCACCGAGGCCAAGCTTCAGCCCCTGGGACACCACGATGAACAGCGGCAGCAACAGGAACAGCGCAAAAATCAGCCAGCCGAGGCCGATCAGGATTCGCCGCGAAGTCGCACTGCCACGGCGGGCAGCGTTCGAGGAAGCGGCAGCAATAGACGATTGGGACATGTGTGCGCCTCCTTATGGGGTTTCGATGCGCCGCTGCAACAAGTTGATCAGCAGCAACAGGACGAAGGAAACCACCAGCATCAGTACACCAATGGAGGTAGCGCCGGTGTAATCGTATTGGTCGAGTTTGACCATGATCAGCAGTGGCAGGATCTCGGTTTTCATCGGCATGTTGCCGGCGATGAAAATCACCGAACCGTACTCGCCGACCCCACGGGCAAAGGCCAAAGCGAAACCGGTGAGCCATGCCGGCAGCAGCGCCGGCAGCAGGATATGGCGGAAAACCTGCAACGGCTTCGCCCCCAGGCACGCCGCCGCTTCTTCGACTTCACGAGGAATGTCCGCCAGCACTGGCTGTACGGTACGTACTACGAATGGAAGTGTCACAAAAGTGAGGGCAAGGGTGATGCCCAAGGGGGTGTAGGCGATCTTGAAACCCAGATCCGCTGCAAACTGACCGACCAGGCCGGTAGGGGTGTACAACGCGGTTAGCGCAATACCGGCCACTGCCGTGGGTAGTGCGAACGGCAGGTCGATCATGGCGTCGATGACTTTGCGTCCAGGGAAGGTATAGCGCACTAATACCCAGGCCAGCAGCGTGCCGATGATGCCGTTGATGATCGCGGCACACAGGGCGGTGCCGAAGCTGAGCTTCAGCGCCGCCAGCACCCGTGGCGCCGAGATGATTGCCCAGAACTGATCCCAGGTGAGTTGAGCGGCATGCACGAACATCGCCGCCAGTGGTATGAGCACAATCAGGCTGAGGTACACCAAGGTGTAGCCCAGCGTCAGCCCGAAGCCGGGTATGACGGGGGAGATACGACGCGACATAAAAGTCCTTGGTTAAAAAAGCGATCAGCTAAACCCACTCATGTGGGAGCGGGCTTGCTCGCGAAAGCAGTGTGTCAGTCAACGTTAATGCCGCCTGATACACCGTATTCGCGAGCAAGCCCGCTCCCACATGTTAAGCACCTTAGCTGACTTGCATTGGGGCTCGTAGTGGCTATTTAAGATTACTGCGCCTGATAGATCTGGTCGAACACCCCGCCATCATTGAAGAATTTCGGCTGCGCGGTTTTCCAGCCGCCGAAGTCCTTGTCGATGCTTACCAACTCCAGTTTCGGGAACTGCTGGGCGTACTTGGCGGCCACATCCTTGTCACGCGGGCGATAGAAATTTTTCGCCGCGATTTCCTGGCCGGCCGGGCTGTACAGGTGCTTGAGGTAGGCTTCGGCGATCTGCTCGTTGCCCTTTTTCTCGGCATTTTTGTCAACCACCGCCACCGGCGGCTCGGCGAGGATCGACAGCGAAGGCACGACGATGTCGAACTTGTCGGCGCCGCCCTCTTCTTTCAGGGCCAGGAAGGCTTCGTTTTCCCAAGCCAGCAATACGTCGCCCTGACCGTTGTTCACGAAGGTAATGGTCGAACCGCGAGCGCCGGTATCCAGCACTGGCACGTGCTTGAACAGTGTTTGTACGTATTCCTTGGCCTTGGCTTCGTCACCGCCATTGGCTTTCAGGCCATAGGCCCACGCCGCGAGGAAGTTCCAGCGCGCACCGCCGGAGGTTTTCGGGTTCGGCGTGATCACCGAGACGTCATTCTTGATCAGGTCACCCCAGTCCTTGATCCCTTTAGGGTTGCCCTTGCGCACCAGGAACACGATGGTCGAGGTGTAAGGCGTGCTCGCGTCCGGCAGGCGTTTTTGCCAGTCAGTTGGCAGGCTTTTGCCGAGCTTGGCGATTTCGTCGATATCACCGGCAAGGGCCAGGGTCACGACGTCGGCACGCAGGCCATCGATCACCGCACGCCCCTGCTTGCCCGAGCCACCGTGGGATTGCTGGACCTTCACGGTGTCGCCCGCGTGGTCTTTCTGCCAGAACTTGATGAATTCGGCGTTGTAGTCCTGATAGAGCTCGCGGGTCGGGTCGTACGACACGTTGAGCAACTCGTAGTCCTTGGCAACTGCAGAACCGGCAAAAAGGGCGCTGGCCAGGGCGGCCAAAGCGAAATGACGAATCGACGACATGGTGAAAGCTCCTGGAATTCTTGGTTTATTGGCTTTTTCTTATGGGATATCGGAAATCGCGGTGCCTGATTCGCCTCAGCCCGGCTTGTTGCCCGGCTGCTGCAAACGGAATTTTTCTTTACGCTCGATCTGCACCACCTGGGCGTTGTGCACGGTGATCTCCACGGCACCAAAGCGCAGGTCGCGCAGGGCACTCTGGATTTCACGCAGGATGGTGGCTTCGTCTTGACCGTCGACGCTACGCAGGGATGCGCTCATATTGCTGCTCCTTCAACTGAGAGGTTGCCTGGCAGTGGCAGCACTGCTTGCGGCGTGAGAGCAATAGTAGAGAGGCACAGATATTCTTAAAAAGACTATTTAAGAATGTTTATATAACCATAAGACATTAATTGGAGGGACAAGGGCTTGAGGCGAATCGCCCTCTTCCAGGCACACCAAAAACCCTGTGGGAGCGGGCTTGCTCGCGAAGAGGCCGGCACATTCAACATCCCTGTTGCCAGACAGTCCGCCTTCGCGAGCAAGCCCGCTCCCACAGGTTTTGTGTATCAGCAAAGCGGTGAGGTAACTGCTCCGATCACCGGCGCATGAGCCCAGTTCAACTGCCCTGCCGGCACCGGCCGCCCAAACCAGTAGCCCTGCCCCAGATCGCAACCGTGTTCAAGAAGGAACGCCGCCTGCTCAACCTGCTCGATTCCCTCGGCATGCACCTGCATGCCCATGCTCTGCGCCAAGGCAATGATCACCCGCGAAATCGCCGCATCGTCCTCATCCCACGGCAACCCGGCCACGAAGCCCTGGTCGATTTTCAGCTTCTGCACCGGCAGGCGCTTGAGTCGCAACAGCGATGAATAACCCGTGCCGAAGTCGTCAATGGCCAGGCGCACTCCCAACTCGCGCAACCGATGCATCTGCTCCAGTGCGACTTCGGGGTCCTCCATCACCGCACTTTCGGTCACTTCCAGTTCCAGAAAGGCCGGTTCCAGCCCGGTTTCGCGCAGTACCTGCGCCACCTGCTGATACAACTCACGACGGGCGAACAGCCGTGAAGATACGTTGACCGCAACAAACGACAGCACCACCCCGCCCTGCTGCCACAGGCACATCTGCCGGCACGCCTGCGCCATGACCCAGGCATCGATTTCGGCGATCAGACCGGTTCGTTCGGCGACCGGAATGAACTCCGCCGGCGACACCAATCCCCGCTGCGGATGCTGCCAACGTACCAGCGCCTCGACACCCATCAGGCGACTGGTCTTGAGGTCGTGAACCGGCTGGTAATGAACCCGCAGTTCTTGCCGGTCCAGGGCGCGGCGCAATTCGAAGGCGATCTCGACTCGTTGCTGCACGTGGGCCGTCAGCTCTTCGGTGTACAGGGCATAATCATTGCGCCCCGTGCTTTTGGCCTTGAACAGCGCAGAGTCGGCATTACGCAGCAGTTGCTCGACGCTCAAGGCATCGCTGGGGAACAGGCTGATGCCGATGCTGGTGTTGATGAACAGCGGGTGCCCATCGATGAGGAACGGCTCTTTGAGGCCATCGATAATCCGCTGGGCCAACGCAGCGGCCTGAACCAGTTGCGGACAGCTTTCGGCGAGTACCGCGAACTCATCCCCGCCCAAGCGCGCCAGGGTGATGCCCGGGCCGAACATGGCGCCCAGGCGCTCGGCCACAGCCTTGAGCAACTGATCGCCAACGCTATGCCCGAGGCTGTCGTTGATCATCTTGAAGTGATCGAGGTCGATCATCAGCAGCGCGCAACCACGCTTGTGAACCTGCGCCGAAGCCAGGGCCTGTTCGGCACGGTCGGTGAACAACAGGCGGTTGGGCAGGTCGGTCAGCGGGTCGTGGTGCGCCAGGTACATCAACTCGTGTTCGGAGTTCTTGATCGCACTGATGTCGGAAAACACCGCCACGAACTGGCTCGGCTGGCCGTTGTCGTCGTGGATCAGGCGGATCGTCTGCCATTGCGGGTATATCTCGCCGCTTTTGCGCCGGTTCCAGATTTCCCCGCTCCACTCCCCGGTGCTTTCAAGCGCGGCGAACATCGCCCGATAGAAATCGGGCGGATGACGTCCGGACTTGAACATGTCGGGCCGCTGGCCCTGCACGTCCTCACTCCCGTAGCCCGTGATTTCCATGAACGCCCGGTTCACATGGATGATCACGCCTTCCCGATCGGTGACCAGCACGCCTTCGCGGGTGCAGTCGAACACCGCAGCCGCCTGGCGCAGGCGTTCGCGGTTGGTACTGCGCTCGTGCAAAGTGGCGCCGATCCCCAGGCACCGCAACAGCCGCGCCCGGGCAATGAAGATCAACCCGGCGCTGAATAGCCCCCAAACGTAACCGTTGATCAGTTGCCATCGCAGTCGCTCGACGGAGCTATCGAAGAAACTGTTCAATAAATAGCCACTGATCTGCAGCCAAACCACAGAAAGCAACAGATAGAGCAGCGCTGTGCGCAAGGCATCGCGATAGGTGGCAGACATCCGGCAATCCATGTCCCTACAAAAAGGTTGGAATTATAGTTTAAAGACACATCCAGCCACTCTTATCTGAAAGGGCGACTGGTTTTCTGTGTGGGCTTAGTGATAATGCAACGGCTGTTTTTTTCTTTATCGAGGGCCCTATAGCCTATGTGGTACGAAGGTTTTCTTGGCTTGTCGCCCTGGTCACTGGTAGCAGTCACCCTGCTGATGACCCATGTCACAATCATTGCTGTCACGGTCTATCTGCACCGTTACTCGGCCCATCGCTCCCTGGAGCTGAATGGGGGCCTCAAGCATTTTTTCCGTTTCTGGCTGTGGCTGACCACGGCGCAGAACACCCGCGAGTGGACCGCCATCCACCGCAAGCATCACGCTAAATGCGAGACCGTCGATGATCCGCACAGCCCGGTCATCAAGGGTTTGTCCACCGTGCTGCGCAAAGGCGCCGAGCTGTACCGCGCCGAAGCGGAAAACCCCGAGACCCTGCGCATCTACGGCAAGAACTGCCCCGAAGACTGGATCGAGCGCAACCTCTACAGCCGCTTCCCGCTGCTGGGCATCGCGATCATGGGCGTTATCGACCTGCTGCTGTTCGGCACCATCGGCATCACCATCTGGGCTATCCAGATGATGTGGATCCCGGTGTGGGCCGCCGGCGTGGTCAATGGCCTGGGCCATGCCATCGGCTACCGCAACTTCGAATGCCGCGATGCGGCGACCAACCTGGTGCCGTGGGGCATCCTGATTGGCGGCGAAGAACTGCATAACAACCATCACACCTACCCTAACTCGGCAAAACTGTCGGTGAAGAAGTGGGAATTCGACCTGGGCTGGGCATGGATCAAAGTCTTCAGCTTCCTACGCCTGGCCAAGGTTCAACGGGTTGCGCCGATTGCCCATCGCGTCGAAGGCAAGGGCAACCTGGACATGGACACTGCCATGGCGATCCTCAACAACCGCTTCCAGATCATGGCCCAGTACCGCAAATTGGTGATCGGCCCGCTGGTCAAGCAAGAGCTGGAAAAAGTCGATCACTCGGTACGTCACCAGTTCCACCGGGCCAAACGCCTGCTTTCGCGGGAGACCAGCCTGCTGGATGACAAACACCACGTGCGCATCCAGAACATGCTCGAGCACAGTCAGGCGCTGAAGGTAATTTACGAGAAACGCCTGGCCCTGCAGCAGATCTGGGTCAAGACCAGCTCAAATGGTCACGACATGCTGGCGGCCATCAAGGATTGGGTACACGAAGCCGAAGCCAGCGGGATTCAATCCCTGCGCGACTTCGCCGACCAGTTGAAAACCTACTCCCTGCGCCCTGCCGCCGTCTGAAAAAACTGTGGGAGCGGGCTTGCTCGCGAAGGGGTCGTGTCAGTCGACATAAAAGGTGACTGACACGACCCCTTCGCGAGCAAGCCCGCTCCCACATTGATTTATGACCGCAAAAACACGTCGCCAGTACCGCCCGGCGGGAGCCGGCTCCCTCGCCACAAACGGCGGGAACTTCATCCAAAAACCCCTATCTCAAAGACACTTCGCCATCCCGGCGGGCTTGGTGTTGGCCGCTATCGAACTCGCGGCATGCCCTTTGAGATTTGTGTCGATGGCCCCAAAAAACCTGCAAGACTCATCTGCGCCCCATTGGCCCGAGGCCGCGCAAACCCTGCTGGCGCTGATGCAAGCCCAAGGCGAAGTCGCACGCCTGAGCGAACGCGAACAGTTGTTCAGCACCTTGCTGGGGAGCGTCAACGCGGTGCTGTGGGCATTCGATTGGGAATCGCGCCGGGTGCTTTACGTCAGCCCCGCCTATGAACGGATCTTCGGCCGCTCGGCCGATCTGCTGCTGGCCGACTGCAATCAATGGCGCGACAGCATTTACCCTGACGACCTGGATTATGCCGAACGCAGCCTGGCCGAAGTGCTGGACAAAGGTGCCGTGGAAGACCGCGAGTATCGAATCATTGCCGCCGACGGCCAGGTGCGCTGGCTCCGCGACAAATGCTTCATCAATCGCCAGGCCGAGCCGGGTCAACCGGTGATCATCGTCGGCATCGCCGAAGACATCACCGACAAGAAGCAGATGGAAACCGAGCTGCATCGCCTGGCCACCACCGACGCGCTGACCCAGAGCAGCAATCGCCGTCATTTCTTCGAATGCGCTCACCGCGCGTTCGAACACGCCCGGCAACAGGGCGAGCCGCTGTCGTTCCTGATGCTGGACATCGATAACTTCAAAACGATCAACGACACCTACGGCCACCAGGAAGGCGACAACGTGTTGCAACGCATTGCCGAAAGCGGCCGCGCAGCGTTGCGCCGTCGCGACCTGTTCGGGCGCATTGGCGGTGAGGAGTTCGCAGCGGTGTTTCCCGGCTGTACGCCACAGATGGCCCTGCAAGTGGCTGAACGCTTGCAACGGCAGATTCAGCAATTGAGTTTCAACCATGAAGGCCAGTCGTTCGGCATCACCGTCAGCCAGGGCCTGACCAGCCTGACCGCCAAAGACGAAAACGTGGAGAACCTGTTTTCCCGGGCGGATGCAGCGATGTATCAGGCCAAGCGTGAGGGCAAGAACCGGATTGTTACTGCCTGACAGGCCACCACAAAACCAATGTGGGAGCGGGCTTGCTCGCGAAGGGGCCGCGTCAGTCACCTTTTATGTCGACTGACACTCCGCTTTCGCGAGCAAGCCCGCTCCCACAGGGAATTGCGTGAAACTTACTTTTTGCGCAGGCGCATCAATTCAGGCAAGCCGATTTTGAGTAACCGCGCCGTCCGACTTTTTGCCAGCTCTTCGATGCCCTCATGCTCAGTCAGGCGCGCCATCTGCGCCGCCATGTTCATCACCAACGCTTCGCGGGAGTAAACCCCGCCACCGAGCTGGTAGGCCGCGGCAATCAGCTCCCGCAACTCCAGCGGCAGGCGCCAGCGCGTGCGCAGGGCCGAACCATAGGCCGCGCCATACTCGGCCAGCGCTTCGCCCACTTCCTCCAACTCGTCCAGTTCGCCACCGGCCTGTTTCCATTCCTGCAAACAGCGCAGCAATGCCAGATCGCCGAGACGATGCAACATACCCGCGCAATAGCAGCGCTCCTGATCCAGATCGAGCAGCCGCGCCAGTGTCCGGGCATATTCGGCGGTGTGCAGCGACAGATCCCAGTAACGCTCGGCATAGTCGGCCAATTGCGGATCGCTGAGCCGGGCACTGCGCTTGAGCGCCAACCCGAGAATCAGGTTCATGCTCTGCCCGGTACCCAGGCGATGCAGCGCCTGGGACAGGGTTTGCACAGCGGCACCGTGGTGCTGGGCCGCGCTGTTGGCCGCGGCGATCAGTACAGCGGTAACCTGCGGGTCAGTACGGATTTCGTCTTCCAGTACCGTCAGATCAAGGCCATTGGGGTTGAGGCTGCGCTTGACCGCCACCTGCACGTCGGTCATCAGCGGCGCGCCGTCGGCCAATTCGCGTCGACGCTCCAGATACACCGGCAACGTCATGCCCGACGCCAGCAACGGTACTTCGCACGAAACCTCTTCATCGGCGTTGAGTAACAGAGCCTGCAGGCGCTGGGTCAGGCTTTCCATGTTCAGGGGCTTGGTCAGGTACGCGGCCGGCGCCAGCGGCAAGGCTTCACGCACACTGGCGCTGTCGTTGCGGCTGCTCATGAGGATAAAGGACAGCGGCGGATTGCGTTTGCGCTGACGAATACTGCGCAGGACATTCAGGCCATCGACGCCAGGCAACTCCCAGTCGGCGATCACCAGGTCATAGGGGTTGGCCGCCAACAGCTCCAGCGCTTGCTGACCATCGGCGCACAAATCCAGCCGCGCATCGCAGCGTACGCTCAACAACACTTCCTTGAGCAGATCCCGGGACCAGGGGTCGGCCTCGGCGATCAGGACTCTCGGAACCGCGGGTAAAATGACAGTTGTCATACAGCTCTCCCTGGCAATGCAGGAACCTTAGCCAATGCAGGCCATTCGATACAGCGCTAATGCGCGGGATGTGTTTCAAGGGGCATGAAAAAACCCGCCGAAGCGGGTTTTTGTGGATCAGGTCACACTGGATGATCAGAGCTCGGAGAAGCACTCTTCGATGATCGCCAGGCCTTTGTCCAGTTGCTCGTCCGGCGAGGTCAGCGGTACCAGGACGCGCAGAACGTTGCCGTAAGTGCCGCAGGACAGCAGGATCAGACCCTTGTCGCGAGCCTTGGCCACAACCGATGCCACAGCGGCAGCGTTTGGCTTGTGGCTGTCGCCGTTTTCGAACAGCTCGACAGCGATCATCGCGCCCAGGGCACGGACTTCACCGATCACCGGGTACTTGGCCTGGATGGCCTTCAGGCCAGTCACCAGACGCTCGCCAACAGCCTTGCAACGATCCAGCAGGTGCTCTTCTTCGAACACTTCCATCACGGCCAGGGCCGCGGCGCAAGCGATCGGGCTACCGGCGTAGGTGCCGCCCAGGCCGCCTGGAGCGATGGCGTCCATGTATTCGGCCTTGCCGCACACACCGGCCAGCGGGAAGCCGCCAGCGATGGATTTGGCGAAAGTGGTCAGGTCGGCAGCAACGCCCATCTGTTCCATGGCGAAGAAAGTACCGGTACGGCCAGCGCCAGTCTGTACTTCGTCAGCGATCAGCAGGATGCCGTGCTGGTCGCACAGGGCACGCAGACGCTTCATGAATTCTTTCGGAGCGACGTAGAAACCGCCTTCGCCCTGAACCGGCTCAATGATGATCGCAGCGATGTCTTTCGGCTCGGCGTCGTTCTTGAAGATGCGTTCGATGGAAGCGATCGAATCGTCGATGCTCACACCGTGCAGTTCGTTCGGGTACAGCGCGCGGAAGATGCCGCCTGGCATCAGGCCCATGCCGGCCGAGTAAGGCACGACTTTACCGGTCAGGCCCAGGGTCATCATGGTGCGACCGTGGTAAGCGCCGGTGAAGGCGATCACGCCAGCACGGCCAGTGGCGGCACGGGCGATCTTGATCGAGTTTTCCACGGCTTCGGAACCGGTGGTCACCAGCAGGGTTTTCTTGGCGAAATCACCTGGCACCTTGGCGTTGATTTTTTCGCACACTTCTACGTACGGCTCGTAGGCCAGCACCTGGAAGCAAGTGTGGGTCAGCTTGTTCAGCTGCTCGGTCACGGCGGCGATGATTTTCGGGTGCACGTGGCCGGTGTTCAGCACGGCGATACCGCCGGCGAAGTCGATGAACTCACGACCTTCAACGTCGGTCACGGTCGCGTTCTTCGCGGACTCGGCGAAGATCGGGTGAATCTGGCCAACACCACGTGGAACAGCAGCGGTACGGCGGGCCATCAAATCAGCGTTAGTCTTGCTCATACAGTCCTCATTCACCGCTCATCGGGCGGCGTGGTTCAAGGATAAAGCGACGGGGAACAACAGCGGCAGCATGCGATGATCGACTGCCACTGCGTTCCCGGTCACCGAGAATATTCCAGTTTGAAGCGGCGCAAAGGGACAGCGCTCTCGTGCCCTTTGCGTTTCAAGCAATGCCTTCCCGGCTTATACCTTCGAGCTTAGATGCCCAGGCAGAGGTATTTGATTTCCAGGTAATCTTCGATGCCGTACTTGGAGCCTTCACGGCCCAGGCCCGAGGCCTTGATGCCGCCGAACGGCGCGACTTCGTTGGAGATCAACCCGGTGTTGACGCCGACCATGCCGTATTCCAGGGCTTCTGCCACACGGAACACACGACCCAGGTCGCGAGCATAGAAGTACGAGGCCAGACCGAATTCGGTGTCGTTGGACATCGCGATCACGTCGGCTTCGTCTTTGAAGCGGAACAGCGGAGCCAGTGGGCCGAAGGTTTCTTCCTTGGCCACGGCAGCATTATTCGGCACGTTGGTCAGGATGGTCGGCTCGAAGAAGTTGCCTTCCATCGACTTGCCACCGGACAGTACGGTAGCGCCTTTGGAAACAGCGTCAGCAATGTGCTCTTGCACCTTGGCCACGGCTTTTTCGTCGATCAGCGGGCCAGTGGTGGTGCCTGCTTCCAGACCGTTACCGATCTTGAGCTTGGCCACAGCAGCCTTGAGCTTCTCGGCGAATGCGTCGTAGACCGAGTCCTGAATGTACAGGCGGTTGGCGCAGACGCAGGTCTGACCGTTGTTGCGGTACTTGGAAATGATCGCGCCTTCGA
>NZ_AKJM01000036.1 GCF_000282335.1 Pseudomonas sp. GM48 | reverse complement strand
GGACTCACGACTGCTTCGCAGCCGAACGCAGCCTCGCGGGCTCGGCAGCTGCTACAAAGGGTGTCGCGGCTGAAATTGCTTAACTGACTGGCATGAGCCGTAATGGCTGCTTTTATATACGCACCCTCGTCCGGATGACAGATAGCAAGCTCAGTATTTTGTAGGGATTTTGTGTCGAGACTATGCGAAATCCATTTGGACCTTGTGGGAGCGGGCTTGCTCGCGAAAGCGGTGTGTCAGCCGACATAGATGCTTAATGACACACCGCCTTCGCGAGCAAGCCCGCTCCCACATAGTGGATAGTGTCAAACCGTCAGGTATAAAAAAGCCCCGGCTCTTTCGAGTCGGGGCTTTTGCGTTTCAACCGTTGCTGATTACAGCGCCGGATAGTCGATGTAGCCGACTGGGCCCTTGGCGTAGAACAGTTCCGGACGCGCTTCGTTCAGCGGCGCGTCAGCCTGCAAACGTGCCGGCAGGTCCGGGTTGGCAATGAAGGGTACGCCGAAGGCGACCGCATCGGCCATGCCGCTGGCGAGCAATGCATTGGCGCTGTCCTTGGTGAAACGCTCGTTGGCAATGTAGGGGCCACCGAAGGCTTCCTTCAGTTGTGGGCCGAGGCTGTCGGCACCTTCTTTCTCGCGCGAGCAGATAAAGGCAATACCACGCTTGCCCAGTTCGCGAGCGACGTAGGTGAAGGTTTCGGCCAGGTTGTCGTCGCCCATGTCATGCAGGTCGGCGCGTGGCGACAGGTGCACACCCACACGGCCGGCGCCCCAGATTTCGATGGCGGCGTCGGTCACTTCCAGCAGCAGGCGGGCACGGTTTTCCAGGGAGCCGCCGTAGTTGTCGGTGCGCTGGTTGGTACTGCTTTGCAGGAACTGGTCGAGCAGGTAACCGTTGGCGGCATGGATTTCCACACCGTCGAAGCCGGCGGCCTTGGCGTTCTCGGCACCGACGCGGTAAGCGTCGACGATATCGGCGATTTCAGCGGTTTCCAGGGCACGCGGGACAGGGAAATCGGCCAGCGGACGAACCAGGCTGACGTGGCCCTTGGGCTGGATGGCGCTCGGGGCGACCGGGGCTTCACCGTTCAGGTACAAACCGTGGGAAATGCGACCCACGTGCCACAACTGCAGGAAGATCTTGCCGCCCGCGCCATGGATTGCCTTGGTCACGTTGGACCAGCCACGTACCTGATCGTTGGACCAGATACCCGGGGTGTCCGGGTAGCCGACGCCCATCGGTGTCACCGAAGTGGCCTCGCTGAGGATCAGCCCGGCGGACGCACGCTGCACGTAGTACTCGGCCATCAGCGCGTTGGGTACGCGGCCTTCGTCGGCGCGGCAGCGGGTCAGCGGTGCCATGATGATGCGGTTGGCCAACTCGAGGTCGCCCAGTTTGATCGGATCGAAAATAGACGTCATTTATTGCAGCCCTCGTGAGGAAATGGTTGATCAGTTGGTAGCAGGGGCCAGCTCGGGATTGCCGCTCTGGCGGAAAGTAATCAGGGTGACCAGCAGGGCGAGTACCGCCAGTGCAGCCGCGGCGAGCGGCACGCTGGTCAGGCCGAAGCCGTGGGCGATCACACTGCCGCCGACCCAGGCACCGAGGGCGTTGCCGATGTTGAAAGCGCCGATGTTCAGGGTCGACACCAGGTTCGGTGCGGCTTTGCCGAAAGTCACCACGTTCACTTGCAGCGCCGGTACGGCGGCGAAGCATGCGGTGGCCCAGAGGAACAGGGTGATTTCGGTCGGGATCAGCGCGACGCTGGTCCAGGTCAGTACGGTGGACACCACGGCCATGGTGATGAACACGCCGATCAGCGTCGCGGCCATGCCTTTATCGGCCAGCTTGCCGCCGATGATGTTGCCGACCGTCAGGCCCAGGCCGATGAGCATCAGAGTCCAGGTCACGCCACGGGGCGAGACACCGGTGACTTCGCCGAGCAACGGCGCGACGTAGGTAAACAGGGTGAACACCGAGGCGGCGAACAGTGCCGTCATGCTCAGGGACAGCCAGATGCCACCGCCCTTGAGTGCGGCCAGTTCGGCGCGCATGTCGAGTTTTTCTTCATCACGCTTGGCCGGCAGGAAACGGATCAGGCCGATCAGCGCAATCACACCGATCACGGTCACCGCCCAGAAGGTCGAACGCCAGCCGGCTTCCTGACCGAGGGCGGTACCCAGCGGTACGCCAAGGACGTTGGCCAGGGTCAGGCCGGTGAACATCAGGGCCACGGCCGATGCGCGTTTGTTGGCCGGCACCAGGCCAGCCGCCACCACCGAACCGATGCCGAAGAAGGCGCCGTGGCACAGGGCGGTGACCACACGGGCGAACATCAGCACGTTGTAGTCGCCAGCCACCGCGCACAGCAGGTTGCCAACAATGAAGATGCCCATCAACGCCACCAGGGCGGCCTTGCGCGGCAGCCGGGCGGTGGCCAGCGCCATGAACGGCGCACCGATGGCCACGCCCAGGGCGTAACCGGTCACCAGCCAGCCGGCACCGGGAATCGACACACCGAGGTCAGCCGCCACGTTGGGCAGCAGGCCCATGATGACGAACTCGGTGGTGCCGATGGCGAAGGCGCTCAAGGCCAGGATGAGTAGCGAGAGGGGCATGGGGGTAATTCCTTTTTTAGCCGACTGACGTTAAGGGTCAGAGCTCTTTACTGAAGGTCTTGAGGAATTCCTGGATGGTTTCCTCGTTGCGTTTAAAGAAGTGCCACTGGCCGACTTTGCGGCTGCTGATCAGGCCGGCGCGTTGCAGGGTCGCCAGGTGTGCGGACACCGTGGACTGCGACAGACCGCAACGTTGATCGATCTGCCCGGCGCAAACGCCGTGCTCGTTGCTGTGGGACTGGTCGGGAAATTCGACGGTCGGGTCCTTGAGCCAGTGCAGGATTTCTCGCCGTACCGGGTGTGCCAGGGCTTTTATTATTTCGTCGAGATTGATGGTCATGATGTGGGCTCGTGATGTTTAAAACGCTATATCGCGATGAGGCGAACTTTAAATCGGTATTTCGCGATATACAAATATGATTTGGCTCTGACCAACTCACATTTCGGTATATCGGGTTATAACGATATGGTGAGTGTAACAATGCAAGGGGGCAGTGCTAAGCTGCGCCCATGAACTATCTCGCACATCTTCACCTCGGTGGCCAGCGTCCCGGCCAATTGCTCGGCAGTCTGTATGGCGATTTCGTCAAGGGACGCCTGCAAGGGCAGTTCGCTGCGGAAATCGAAGGGGCCATCCAGTTGCACCGCAGCATCGACGTGTTTACCGATCGCCATCCGCAGGTGGACATCGCGTTGTCGCGTTTCTCCCTGACCCGTCGTCGCTACGCGGGGATCGTGCTCGACGTGTTTTTCGACCATTGTCTGGCCCGGGACTGGACGCTGTATGCCGATCGGCCCCTGGCGTTGTTCACCTCGGATGTTTACCGGGTGCTGTCCAGCGAGCAGCAATTGCCGGAACGACTGGCGAAGATTGCGCCGCACATGGTGGCCAATGACTGGTTGGGGTCGTATCAGGAATTCGAAGTGCTGGAGCAGGTGCTGCGCGGGATCTCGCGGCGTCTGACCCGGCCGGAGGAACTGGCGGCGGCGATGCAGGAGTTGCGGCGGTTGTATGAACCGTTGAGCGAGGACTTTCGGTTGTTCTATCCGCAGCTGCAGGCTTTTGCCCGGAACTATCCAACAACATAAAACCCATGTGGGAGCGGGCTTGCTCGCGAAGGGGATCTGTGTTTATGCTGCGATAGCGGGGCGCATCGGTGCTCGCTGAGGTTCAACGACAGCCCCGAACAACGCCTTCTGCACCGCCTGCTGTGCCTCGAACGCCAGCGCTGCACGTTCTCGACCTTCGCAAGCAATTGGCTTGAGTAGATGAATCTCTACACCACCGCGATCATTGGCAAACAGCCGCATCAAGTGCGAGAGCAAATCATCGTCGCCAATAAACGGTGCCAGCGTGCAGGGCTCGCCGTCGCGTACATAACGGATCGCCACCGGCTGCATCGCCACTTCGGAATCGATGGCGGCGGACAGCAGGCGACCATGGAAGGTGCGCAGCGAACGGCCATCGGTGGTGGTGCCTTCCGGGAACATCAGCAGTGGGTAGGCTTGTTCCAGGTGGCGAGTCATCTGCTTGCGGATCAACTGGCTGTCACCCGAGCCACGGCGGATAAACAGGCTGCCGGCCTTGGCCGCCAACCAACCGGCCACCGGCCAGGTACGCACTTCGGCTTTGGACAGGAACGACAGCGGCGTGAGCATGCCCAGCAGCGGGATGTCGGTCCAGGACACATGGTTGCTGACCCAGAGCATCGGTGTCTTCGGCAGCTCGCCGTGGACGGTCACGTCGAAGGGCAGGGCGTTGCTCAGGCGGGCCATGAAAAACCGCGACCAGCGCTGACGACGCGCCATCGAATGGGCCAGGCCCAGGCGTTCGAACACCCCGAACACACTGGCCATGCCCAGGCCCAGCGTCACCACCATCAGCACTCGCGCGATTCGCGCGTACACCCGCAACCGGCTCATTACACAGCTGCCTTGAAGTGTTTGGCGTAGCGCGGGCAGAGTTCGTCGCGCTTGAGCAGGATGAACACGTCGGCGACCTGGAAGTCTTCGTCCCAGCAGGGCTCGCCGCAGATCTTCGCGCCCAGGCGCATGTAGGCCTTGAGCAGCGGTGGCATTTCGGCAATCACGTTGGACGGAATGTCCAGGCTCGGCAACGGATTTTTCGGCTCGGCGCGCAGGTGTTCGGTGCACAGGTATCGTTCGCGCAGACGCTGCATGATCGCGTGGGCCTGCACGCCGCCATCCTGCATCGGAATGCTCGCGCAACCCATCAGGTAGCTGTAGCCACCCTGGTTCAGGACTTCGGCCAGTTCGCCCCAAAGCACGGCGATGGTGCCGCCGTTACGGTAGGCCGGGTCGACGCAGGTGCGACCGATTTCCAGGATCGGGCCTTTAAGGTGTACCAGGCCGTGGAGGCTGAATTCTTCTTCACTGTAAAACTTGCCCAGGCTGCTGGCAGCCGTGTGGTCGAGCAAACGGGTGGTCGCCACCAGGCGCCCGGTGTTCAGGTCACGCACGCCGATGTGGGCGCAGTGAACGTCATAGTCATCCATGTCCAGACCCAGTTCAGCACCCTTGAGCTTGGCGTTGAATTCGCCGCTGAACACGTTGAAACGCAAGGCCTGGGCCTCCTGCAACGCCTCGGCGCCCACCAGGCGTTCGGCTTGCAGGCGGCGTTCGTTGGCGGTGTCGCTGATGCGGGCGATCTGAGTCATGGCGATTCTCCGTGCGGGCTGCTCACCCGTCTTTGGGTTACAGCGGATCGACTTTCTTTATCTAGCCGTGTTGTGCAAAGTCAGGCTATGTAGCCCCGGTGTCATCGCCATTAAGCTTTGGTGATGCTTATATGACAGCCCTCAAGGAGCCTCTTATGCCCTGGCAAACCCTGTTGAACCGCCGTGATCGCTTGCCCGCCAACCCGGATCTGGCTGAAGGTTTCGCGACCCTGTTGCAGCAGTTGGGCATGGTCACGCCGTTCGAATTGGCCGTGCTCGGCGGGCGGTCGATGGCGACGCCGGGGCTGGCGTTTCTGGTGGGGTATCAAGCGGCATTGCGCATGCTCTGGCCGAGCGCGCCACTGAGCCTCGGCGCGCTGTGCGCCACCGAACAGCGCAGCCTGCGCCCGGCCGACATGCAAACCCGACTGAGCGGTTTGCGCCTGAGCGGACGCAAGGACTTCGTCACCGCCGGCGATGCCGCCGACTGGTTGCTGGTGGCGGCGCGCAACGAAGAGCCCGGTGCCAAGCCACGCTTGAGCCTGGCAGTGATCTATCGCGATGAGCCGGGTGTGCGGGTGGAAAAACTGGCGCCGATTCCGTTGATGCCGGATATCAGTCACGGCCGGCTGGTTCTCGATAACGCTCAATGCGAACTGTTGGCGGGTGATGGCTGGGAGGCCTACGTCAAACCGTTTCGCACCCTTGAAGACGTCTATGTATTGAGTTCGATGACAGCGTGGTTGTACGGCATCGGCCAGGACTGCGGTTGGCCGCAAGGCTTGCAACTGCGGCTGTTGGCTTTGCTGGCGGGGTGTGCGGAGGTCAGTCGGCAAGCGCCGACGAGTTCGGCCGGGCATGTGCTGCTCGGCGGGTTGTTTGCGCAGTTCGAGGGGCTCAAGGCTGAGGTGAATGAGGCGCTGGCTGGAGGACCTCCGGAGTGGGCGACGATGTGGCAGCGGGATCAGGCGGTGATGGAGTTGGCGGCGGGGGCTCGGGGGAAGAGGTTGGCCAAGGCATTGGCGGAATTTTCGTTGAATTGACTGGCCCCTTCGCGAGCAAGCCCGCTCCCACAATGGATCTTTGGTGTGAGCGAGAACCGAGAACCCTGTGGGAGCGGGCTTGCCCGCGAAGACGGACTGATTGGCAGCACAAATTTCTGAACTGTCATCAACCTCGACTAGGCTCAGCAATTTCAATCTCCGAGCCCCCGCCATGCCCAAAGGCTTGTCCCTGATTTTCCTGCTGTTGCTCAGCTTCACGGCCCAAGCCGAAAACTGGCCCGCCGAGCAATGGCCGACCGCCCCGACGCCCACCGGTCCGGCGCTTCAAGCCCTGGAGGCTTACGCCTTTCCATCCCGCGATGACACCACTCGCCAGGGCATTCGCACCGATGCCTTGCTGGTGATCCGCGACGGCCAGTTGATCTACGAACGCTACGCCGGACCGACAACGGCCGAGACACCGCACCTGACCTGGTCGATCAGCAAAAGCCTGATGGCCACTGTCCTTGGCGTGGCCTACGGCGAAGGGTTGTTCAACTTGCAGGACCCGGTGCAGAAGTTTTATCCGCCGCTGCAAAAACACCCCTCGACGACCATGGCCGACTTGTTGCACTGGGCCTCGGGCATCGACTGGCAGGAGGACTACGAATACGCACCGCTGAAGTCTTCGGTGGTAGCCATGCTCTACACCCTCGGTCACCGCGACATGGCCGCGTTCACCGCGGCGCATGCTGAGTACGCGGCGCCGGGCCAGGCGTTTCGTTACTCCAGCGGTGACAGCAATCTGTTGTCCGCTGCATTGAAAAACATCGTCGGCCCCGGCCGCTATCCCGACTATCCGTGGACTGCGTTGTTCGAGCCGCTGGGCATTCGCCATGCCGTCTGGGAAACCGATGCCACGGGCACTTTCGTCGCTTCGTCCTATGCCTATCTCACTGCACGGGATCTGGCCCGGGTCGGTCTGTTGATGGCCCGCGATGGTCGCTGGGCAGACAGGCAACTGCTGCCCAAGGACTGGGTGGCGTTCAATCGCGAGCCGTTTGCGCGGTATCACGCCCATGAAGACGATGCCGTCCCCGGTGGTCAGTGGTGGCTCAATCGAGCCGTTGAGGGCGCAGCGCGCCCCTGGCCCGATGCCCCCGTCGACACCTTCGCCGCACTGGGGCATTGGGGCCAGGCGATGTATGTGATCCCCAGCGAACACCTGGTGATCGTGCGCTACGGCGATGACCGCGACGGCAGTTACCGGCACAACGAATTGCTTCAACGCGTGCTCAAGGCGTTTGCCGGGAAGGTGCAGCCATGATCCATTTCCTTCGCCGCCGACCGTTCGGTTCGCTGTTGCTGATCCTGCTGATCGCCTTGCTCGGCTGGATCTGGCACGAGCGGACGGCCCTGTGGGCGTTCCCCGACATCATCAGCGCTTACACCGCCAAGGAATATTGCTCGTGCCGCTATGTGATGGGTAACGACACCGGGTACTGCCACGGCTATGTGAAGCAGTGGCTGCCTGCCAGTGGCTTTACCGATGACGCTGCCGGCAAGCGTGTCACGGTCAGCGGCATGGGCCGCAGCAACAGCGCCGTATGGATCGGTGAGCGTCAGGGCTGTCGCTTGGAGCCTTGACTGCGCTGAAGTTTTGAGGCCCGGGCGATGGCCCTTTGTGGCGAGGGGGCTTGCCCCCGTTCGACTGCGTAGCAGTCGCAAAACCTGCAATCGCGATTTGTCTGATGGAACTCATTGCATGGTTTTTGGACCGCTTCGCGCTCCAACGGGGGCAAGCCCCCTCGCCACTAAAACTCACTTGCCACAGAGAATGTGCTCAAAGGGCAACAGAAAGTTTGCAACCTGTGACAAGCCAGTTAAGGTTCAGCACAGGTTTATCTGCCCCACGAGTCTCTATGTTCAAGCGCTCCACCCTCCACACCCTCGCTTTCCTGCTGCTGGCCGGTGCCGCGTTGTCGGCCCGTGCCGATTGGTATCTGGATGGTGAGTCCTCGCGCCTGTCATTCGTCAGCACTAAAAACGCCCATGTTTCTGAGGTTCAGCGTTTTCTGGTGCTGCACGGCAAGGTCGACCCCGAAGGGCTGGCGCAAGTGGAGGTCGAGCTGGAGTCGATCAACAGCGGCATCCCGTTGCGCGATGAACGCATGCGCAAGGAACTGTTCCAGATCGAACAGTTTCCCGACGCCTTGATCACCACGAAAATCGATCTGCGCCCGATCAACGACCTGGCTCCCGGCGCGCAGCTGGAATTACGCCTGCCGCTGACCGTCGACCTGCACGGCAAACAACACGAGTACCACGCCGAACTGCTGGCAACCCGTCTCGATGACCGGCGCTTCCAGGTGGTGACCCTCGAACCGCTGGTGATCAACGCCGAAGATTTCGATCTGGCGCCCGGCCTGGAAACGTTGCGCAAAATGGCCGGTTTATCGGCGATCAGTCTTTCAGTGCCGGTGAGTGCGGTGCTGATTTTCACGGCGCGTTGAGATGGCCGGAGCGATTTTTCCCTGGCGTGAAGGCAACCACTTCGAACTGCTGGTCGATGGTCCGCAGTTCTTCCCGCGCATGTTGGTGGCGATTGCCCGCGCCGAAGAACAGGTTGAGCTGGAGTTGTATCTGGTGGAGGCCGGCGCCTGTGCCGAAGCCATGGTGCAGGCATTGGTTCAGGCCGCCGAACGCGGGGTGCGGGTGCGTTGCCTGTTCGATGATTACGGCAGCCTCGCCTTTACCCTGACCTTGCGTCAACGACTGATGGCCGCCGGAGTGGAGTTGCGTTTCTACAATCGCCTGAGTTGGCGGCGCTGGGTCGGCAACTTCTACCGCGATCACCGCAAATTGTTGCTGGTGGACCAGAGCCTGGCGGTCGTCGGTGGCACCGGTGTCACTGACGAGTTCTGGACCCCGGGAGAAGACGTCAGCGAATGGCATGAGGTGATGGTGGAAATCACCGGGCCGCTGGTGCTCGACTGGCAGTTGCTGTTCGACCGCCAATGGATCGCCAACCGCCATCGCCGCGCCTGGCGACCGGCCTCGCATTTCGGCTTGCCGCGTCTGCCACGGGTGCCGTCGATGGGCGAGGGCATGGGGCGGGTGGCCTACGCCGACGCCCGCCAGCACCGGGACATTCTGCAATCGCTGGTGCGCGCCTTGAACAGCGGCCAACGACGGATCTGGCTGGCCACGCCGTACTTTTTGCCGACCTGGAAAGTTCGCCGTTCCCTGCGCCGGGCGGCTGCCCGTGGCGTCGATGTGCGTTTGTTGCTGACCGGCCCTCGTACCGATCACCCGTCCGTGCGCTACGCCGGGCATCGTTACTACCCGCGACTGCTCAAGGCCGGGGTGAAGATTTTCGAGTACCAGCCGTGTTTCCTGCACCTGAAAATGGTCTTGATCGATGATTGGGTGAGCATCGGCTCGTGCAACTTCGATCACTGGAATCTGCGCTTCAACCTGGAAGCCAATCTGGAAGCCCTGGACCCCGGGTTGACCCGGTCGGTGGCGGCGAGTTTCGAACGGGATTTCGGCTTGAGTGAGCAAGTCAGCCTGGAGGAATGGCAACGCCGGCCATTGTGGCGGCGGGTCAAGCAGCGGGTGTGGGGATGGGTGGATCGGGTGGTGGTGAACCTGCTGGATCGGCGCGGTTGATCCCAATCTTTCAAACACCAGAAACCTAATGTGGGAGCGGGCTTGCTCGCGAAAGCGGTCTGTCAGTCGACATCATCATTGACTGACACTCCGTCTTCGCGAGCAAGCCCGCTCCCACAGGTACTTCATGCAGTTTTAAGGATTAGAGCAACTCAAAGCTCTGCTGCGTCACGTCCTGGGAGTCCAGGCCGATCTGCACGTTGAACTTGCCCGGTTCCGCCGCGTACTTGAGCTGGGAGTTGTAGAACTTCAGGTCGTCCTCGGTGATGGTGAAGTGCACGACTTTCTGCTCGCCAGCCTTGAGCATGACTTTCTGGAAGTTCTTCAGTTCCTTGATCGGGCGGATCATCGAGCCGGCCACGTCCTGGATGTACAACTGCACTACGGTTTCGCCGTCGCGCTTGCCGGTGTTTTTCACCGTAACGCTGGCGTCGAGCTTGCCGGTCTTGTTCAGCGTGGTCGACGACAGGGCCATGTCGCTCAAGCTGAACTCGGTGTAGCTCAGGCCATAGCCGAACGGGTACAGGGGACCTGTGGTGTCATCGAAATACTGCGAGGTGTAGTTGCCTGGTTTGCCCGGGGTGAACGGCCGGCCAATGGTCAGGTGGTTGTAGTAGGTCGGAATCTGGCCGACCGAACGCGGAATACTGATCGGCAGTTTGCCCGACGGGTTGTAGTCGCCGAACAGCACGTCGGCGATGGCATTGCCGCCCTCGGTGCCGGTGAACCAGGTTTCCAGGATCGCGTCAGCCTGTTCTTTCTCTTCGAGGATCGTCAGTGGACGGCCGTTCATCAACACCAGCACCAGCGGTTTGCCGGTGGCTTTCAGGGCACGGATCAGCTCGCGCTGGTTTTCCGGGATGTTCAGGTCGGTGCGGCTCGACGATTCGTGGGACATGCCACGGGATTCGCCGACAGCGGCAACGACGACATCCGCATCCTTGGCCGCTTTCACCGCTTCGTCGATCAGCACGTTCGCCGGGCGCGGATCATCCACCACTTCCGGGGCGTCGAAGTTGAGGAAGTTCAGGTAACCGAGGATGTTCTTGTCGCTGGTGATGTTGGCGCCACGGGCGTAGATCAGTGTCGATTTATCGCCCAGGGCGTTGGTCATGCCGTCGAACAGGGTCACCGATTGCGCCGGCTTACCGGCCGCTGCCCAGCTGCCCATCATGTCGATCGGCGCCTTGGCCAGCGGGCCGACCAGGGCGATTTTCGCGGTTTTCTTCAGCGGCAGGGTTTCGTTCCGGTTCTTCAACAGTACTTGGCCGCGGCGCGCCACATCACGGGCCTCGGCGCGGTGCAGGCGGCTGTCGGCGTAGGTGTCGACCGGGTCATCCTCGGCCTTGCCGATGCGCAGGTACGGGTCCTTGAACAGGCCCATGTCGTACTTGGCGTCGAGTACCGCACGCACGGCGTTATCGATGTCGCTCTGCTGGATTTCGCCGGACTTCAGCAGCCCAGGCAGCTCTTTGCCGTACAGGGTGTCGTTCATGCTCATGTGAATGCCGGCCTTGATCGCCAGCTTCGCCGCTTCGCGACCGTTGGAGGCGACGCCGTGATTGATCAGTTCGAAAATCGCCCCATGGTCGCTGACGGCCAGGCCCTTGAAGCCCCATTCCTTGCGCAGCAGGTCGTTCATCAGCCAGGTGTTGGCGGTGGCCGGCACGCCGTTGATCGAGTTCAGCGCGACCATCACCCCGCCAGCGCCGGCATCGATGGCGGCGCGGTACGGTGGCAGATAGTCCTGGTACATCTTGACCGGGCTCATGTCGACTATGTTGTAGTCGCGGCCACCCTCGACCGCGCCGTACAGGGCGAAGTGCTTGACGCTGGCCATGATGCTGTCGGCTGCGTTCGCGCCGGTGCCCTGGAACGCCTTGACCATCACGCCGGCAATCCGCGACACAAGGTACGTGTCTTCGCCGAAGCCTTCGGAGGTACGGCCCCAACGCGGGTCGCGGGAGATGTCGACCATCGGCGCAAAGGTGATATCGAGGCTGTCAGCCGCGGCTTCCTTCGCGGCGATGCGCCCGGACAGGCCGATGGCGTCCATGTCCCAGCTCGAGGCCAGGGCCAGCGGGATCGGGAAAATGGTGCGGTGGCCGTGGATCACGTCGTAGGCGAAGAACATCGGGATCTTCAGGCGGCTGCGCATGGCCGCGTCCTGCATCGGACGGTTTTCCGGGCGGGTGATCGAGTTGAACGTACCACCAATGTTGCCCGCCGCGATTTCCTTGCGGATCATCTCCCGGGGCATTTCCGGGCCGATGCTGATCAGGCGCAGCTGGCCGATTTTTTCATCGAGGGTCATTTGCTTCATCAAGTTGCTGATGAAGGCGTCCTTGTTTTCCAGAGGTGCGGGGGTCGTGGCGGCCAATACGTTATGACTGGCCAGGCTGACGAACAGGCCCAGCAAACACAGCTTCTTCATGAATAGTTTTCTCAAGGGCCCAAACGGCGATGCACACGCCGGCCAGCCAAAATTTAGGGAGCGACTATTGTTGTTCGGATGCAGGCTCGGAATACGACAGCCAAATGGCGGATACGTTTTCGCGCAGGGCCTCTTTTTAGCCCATTGGCCCGTTGCAATCCAGAGGCGCGGGCGATTATGCCCCAAGAGCCGGCCCAGAAGGATTTACGGTCGGTTTTTTCATGAAATGTACAAGGGAGCATCATCCTGATGAATGTAAGTCCAACCTACCGGTCGCGCCTGCAGGTCGCCACGCTGTTGATGCTGGCCACGTTGCTGACCGCCTGCGGCATCAACAACATCCCGACCCTCGACGAACAGGCCAAGGCTGCCTGGGGCCAGGTGCAGAATCAGTATCAGCGGCGCGCCGACCTGATTCCCAACCTGGTGGAAACCGTCAAGGGCTACGCCAAACATGAAGAAGAGACACTTACGGCGGTCATTGAGGCCCGGGCCAAGGCCACTTCGATCCAGGTGGATGCCTCGACCCTCGACAACCCGGAAAAACTCAAGCAGTACCAGCAGGCCCAGGATCAGCTCAGCGGCGCCTTGAGCCGGTTGATGGTGGTCTCCGAGCGTTATCCGGACCTCAAGGCCAACCAGAATTTCCTCGCCTTGCAATCGCAGCTTGAAGGCACCGAAAACCGGATCAGTGTGGCCCGGCGTGATTTCATCCTCGCAGTGCAGAAATACAACACCGAGATCCGCACCTTTCCCGGCCGTTTGTGGCACAGCGTGATGTACAGCGACCTGCCGGTGCGCGAGACCTTCGAAGCCACACCGGGTTCGGAAAAGGCCCCTGAGGTCAAATTCTGAAAAGCGGTCATCGGCGTCACCATGCAAGAGGTTGCCAATGCGCGTCCTGAAAACGGGGCTGTTGCTGTTGTTATGGGTAATGACAATCACGGCCCGGGCCGAGCTGAGCTTTCCGGCGCTGACCGGGCGGGTGGTCGATAGCGCGCAGATGATCGAGCCATCGGTGCGCGAGCAACTCACCCGACAACTTCAGGCCCATGAACAAGCTACCGGCGAGCAGCTTGTGGTCGTGACTTTGCCGGATTTACAGGGCACCGACATCGCCGATTTCGGTTACCAGCTCGGCCGCCACTGGGGCATCGGGCAGAAGGGCAAGAACAACGGCGCCTTGCTGATCATCGCCCGGGACGAGCGCCGACTGCGCATCGAAGTCGGTTATGGCCTGGAGGATCGCCTGACTGACGCCCAGAGTTCAGTGATCATCAATCAGGTCATCACCCCGGCGTTCAAGACCGGCAATTTCAGTAAAGGCATCAGTGACGGCGTGGCGGCGATGCTGGTAGTGCTGGGCGGCAACCCCTTGGACGAACCCTCCACGGCGTATGAATCCCGAGGCGATCCGGGGGACGATTTCGTCTCGCGGCATCCCGGGTTGTTGGTGTTTTTGCTGATGTTGTTCATCCTGACTGTTTTTGTGTGCCAGATGCTCGGTATCCTTCCCGCCGGCCGGGGCGGCTCTGGAGGATCGGGGGGCGGCTTTGGCGGTGGTGGATTTGGCGGCGGCGGTGGAGGTGGAGGCTTCAGCGGCGGCGGGGGCAGTTTCGGCGGGGGCGGTTCGTCCGGCGGCTGGTGATAATAAAAATGAGCAGGCAATTCACGACATGGCATTACTGACTGAACACGAGCAGCGCAAAGTGGCCGAGGCCATTGCCCGGGTCGAGCGCGACACCGATGCAGAACTGGTGACTGTGCTCGCGGCCCGCGCCGATGACTATGCGTACATCCCGTTGCTGTGGGCCAGCCTGCTGGCACTGCTGGTGCCGGGCATCGTGCATTACCTCACCGGTTGGCTGACCATGCACAGCCTGCTGATGGTGCAATGGGCCATCTTCATCGTGCTGTGCCTGGTGTTCCGCCTGCCGAAAGTCACCACCCATCTGATCCCGCGTTCAGTGCGCCACTGGCGCGCTTCGAACCTGGCACGCCGGCAGTTCCTGGAGCAGAACCTGCACCACACCGAGGGCAGCACCGGCGTGCTGATTTTCGTTTCCGAGGCCGAGCGTTATGTGGAGATCCTGGTGGATGAAGGGATTTCCAGTCGCCTGGACAACAAGAACTGGGACGCGATCGTCGCCACGTTTACTCAGCAGGTGAAGCAGGGGCAGACGCTGCAGGGGTTCGTCCAATGTATTGAAGCCTGCGGCGAGCTGCTCAAGGTGCATGTGCCTGTGACCCACGTGCGCAATGAATTGCCGAACCGGTTGGTGGTGCTCGGCTAAGACTTTTCCTGGCGTTGTGTAGCGCGCGCCGCTACAACTCCCGTTGATTGTCCGGGTTCGTCCTGGTCGTCAGTATTTCTCTCTAACAGTGGACGCCTAGCGACGGGTGTTCTCGCTTAGAGGGATTTTTATGTCAACCCGACAATCGATTGACTCTGTGGCAGGGGTAGCTCCTGGCGGAGAGGGAAGTACGCCGACGGCAAGGCTGACGGCGAAAGAAACTCAAATCCTGATGTGGTGTTTCAAGGGCAAAACCTCCTGGGAAATCGCCAGGATCGAGAATTGCTCGGAATCGACCGTGAATTTTCACTTCACCAATATTCGCCGAAAGTTCGACGTCAGCTCGCGCAATTCCGCACTACTCAAGGCGATCGAGTCGGGGGCTATCATCGTGGACTCGGTGGTTGCGCGAGGTGCGCATGAGCCTGACTGATTCGACCTACAACGGCATCAGTGGGCTCATGTTGGGAATGGGAATTGCCACACTGCCGGTTGTTGATGGCGAGGCACTGTTCGGTGCAATGCTCGGAGCGTGGCTGGTCACTACCACTCGCACCAACTTCAAGGCCTGGCAGCGCATCGGTTCCTGGTTGCTGTCTGCAGGTGTCGGTTACCTCTTTACGCCTGTCGCACATCCGCTGGCGCCTTTTCTGACAGCTGGCGTAACAGCCTTTCTGTGTGCACTGATCGTTATTCCCATCAGCATCAAGCTCATGCAATGGGTCGATAGCGCCGGTATCGGCGAAATCATTCGACACTTGAGAGGGCGTAAATGATGGTCCGTGAGCGGGTTGCCTGGGTGGCACGTCTTGAAGCAATGAAGCTTCAGATTACCTGGGTCATCAAGTTTCATTCGAAGGTTTGAGTGTTGCCAGGATAGAGGCCATTTCGCAAAGCCTGAGTTCCATATCACGCAGTCGTTGCTTTTCTTCCAATGCGTTTTGTATGGCACAGCGATCATCTTCGTCGAGCAACCGCCAGAGCGCGAGAATGGTGTTTTCCCGCGTTGTGCTTGGCTGATTACCCTCCGGGGAATCAGTAACGGTTTGTCTCAGGATCGGCCCTTCACCCAGCAGCAACCAGTCAAGGGAGATACCTCGTGCTTGAGCGATTTCTACGCATAATGAGTACGGCGTACTGTCGCGGCCTCTCCAGCTACTAAGGGTTTGCGGGCTGATCTGTAGCGCGGAAGATAAGGAAGCATCGGTTTTTGTACCCGTTACTTGCTTTAGTCGAGCCAGAACAGCTTGTGATTTTTTGCTACGCAATTTGAGCCTCTTCCTTTTGACATATGCTTTTTGAGTGCCTAATTTATGCGTAATGAGTACTTTTTTTCTTGTAAGTAATCAATCATCAAAGATGAGTCAGAAGAATACGATGACGAAACTTCCTAATGGTATCAGGGTGATTTCCTACGAGCATGGCTCGAACCCATTACGCGTCTGCCCGATGCACTTCCTTATGTCTGGCAGACACTGTTCGCAAGGCCGGAGCACCGCGATGAATGTCTCAAACAGTATTGCGTTTGATCAGGTTGATTGCCACCCAATGACCACCGGGAATCCAGTATGAGTACTTATAAAATGGTGTGCCCGCACTGCTTGAACAGGATGCGCATCCGTACCAGCGAGGGCCGACATATTTTCCTGCGGGTGGCGTATTTGCAATGCACGTCGGAAGCGTGCGGTTGGTCGGTACGTGCCGAATTTGAAATGACCCATGAACTTTCGCCCAGTGGCATGCCTAACCCGGCCGTACGCCTGCCTTGCGCCGGACCCGATTTGCGCCATGCCGCCCGGCCTGTTGCAGCAAGTCCTGCAACGACTGAAGTGCCGCAGGAGACGTGAGCATGAAGGTCATCGATGAAAATGCAGAGCTGAATCAGGAGCTATTGGCTATTGCCCAGGCGTTTCTGGGGCGTCATGAAAGTGACGGGGGGATCGATGATCAAGTCCTGTTTTGTCGCGCGGTGAAGCATCTGCAGAATATGGATGTACCGATGCACCTGGCGGAAAGGCTGGTCAGCCGAGCCTATGGCGTACTCAAGTCGTGCAACGACCGTCGGCGCCTGGACATCGATGCAAGTTCCGAAACGGTCGCCGTGGTGACTGATCCTGCCAATGGCCTGACCTGGGCGGTGCCAGTGGGACTGATCGTCAAACACATCATTAACTCGCCGAACAGCCGCAGGCTTCGCCTGGTGGAACCCTGAGGTTTCAACGGTTGTATTGAGGTCCTGGCCTGCATGACTGGGACCTGCTACAAAATAACCCCGTGCCCAAAGTCCTCGTCCCCCTTAAAATACCGGCATTCTCCGATTTGCATCGCCTGAGGCCGTTTTTCCATGTCCGTCACTGCCACTCCCGCCAGCCTCGCGCCGGATCATCACGCCCAGTTCATCGAGCTGCTGCAAGCCAGCCTCGAGCACAATGCGTTCATCAAACTGGTGCTGGCCAAGTACGCGGGCGATGAAACGGACCTGCAGCGGATCATCATCAAGCCGGTGACGGTCAAGACGCAGCCTTGCCTGTCCTTCGTCTACCGCTACAAGACTCGCGATATCACCAAGAACCTGCCGCTGGCCGAAGGCGTGGCGAGCATTGCCGGGCTGCTGCCGGCGTCGTTCAAAAATGCGCATTTGTTGTCGTTGACCGACGAAGCCCAGCTCGAATACAGCAAAAAGGGCAAGTCATCGCTGTTCAAGAGCAAACCTCAGCAATTGCGTGAAGTGCCGTCCGCCGAACACAACCGCGAGAAAAACCGGTTCCTGGACTTGAGCCGGCCGTTTCTCGCCGACCTTGGCGTAACCAACAAGCAGCATGAACTGATTCCGGCGATGTCGCGCAAGTGGAAGCAGATCAACAAATTCATCGAAGTGTTCAGCCATGCGCTGACCTCGTCGCCCCTGGTGCTGGACAAACCGGTGCGTGTGGCGGACTTCGGATCGGGCAAGGGCTACCTGACCTTCGCCATCCACGATTACCTGCGCAACACCTTGAAGGCCGAAGGCGAGGTGACCGGTGTCGAGCTGCGTGAAGACATGGTCACCCTGTGCAACACGGCAGCCGCCAAGCTTGAGCACCCCGGCCTGGTGTTCAAGTGCGGTGACGTGCGCAGCGTGGCGCCGAGCGAGCTGGACGTGATGATCGCCCTGCATGCCTGCGACATCGCGACGGATTATGCGATCCACACCGGCATCCGCTCTGGCGCCTCGATCATCATGTGCTCGCCGTGCTGCCACAAACAGATCCGCCTGCAAATCCAGAGCCCGGCGCTGCTCAAGCCGATGCTGCAATACGGCCTGCACCTGGGCCAGCAGGCGGAAATGGTTACCGACAGTTTGCGCGCCTTGTTCCTCGAGGCCTGCGGCTACGAGACCAAGGTGTTCGAGTTCATCTCACTGGATCACACCAACAAGAACAAAATGATCCTGGCAGTCAAACGCGCCGAGCCGGTGGACCCGACCCAGTTGCTGGCGAAGATTCAGGAGCTGAAGGATTTCTATCACATCAGCGAACATTGCCTGGAAACCCTGTTGCGCGCTGACGGCTACCTCTGATTCTGTTGTAGGAGCGAGCTAGCTCGCGATGGACGTCAACGATAACGCGTGCTTCCTGAATCAACGCGTCGGTTTCAAGTCCTTCGCGAGCAAGCTCGCTCCTACAGAGCGGCTGACTGCGGTCTTGCGGCCCAGCATCACCGTCACGATCACCCCGCCAGCAAACAGCCAGGTAATCGGCTCCACATGTTCACCGAAGAACAGCGCCGAGAAGGCGATGGTGAAGAAGATCTGCAGTAACTGGATCTGACTGACCCGGGCAATGCCGCCCATGGCCAGCCCGGCGTACCAGGCGAAGAAGCCGATGAACTGCGAAAATAGCGAGACGTAGCCGAAGGCCCACCAGGTCCTGGCGGAAATCTCGCCCTGATGTTGCAGCGCCAGATACACCACCGGGCCGATCAGCAACGGCGTCGACAACACCAGCGCCCAGCAGATCACCTGCCAGCCGCCCATTTCCCTGGCCAGTCGGCCTCCCTCGGCGTAGCCCAGTCCGCCCACGGCAATGGCGCCTAGCATCAACAGGTCACCGGCCTGAATGCTGCCGGCACCGCTGATCAGCGCATAACCGAGCACCAGCGCGCTGCCCAATGCGGCGCAGGCCCAGAAGGCTTTCGAAGGTCGCTCATGAGACAGCCACGCGGCGTACAGCGCCACGCACAGCGGCTGCAAACCGTTGACCAGCGCACCGTGGGACGCCGGCAAGGTTTGCATGGCCCAGGCCGACAGCACCGGGAAACCGAGGATCACCCCGGCCATCACCAGTGTCAGGCCTTTGACCTGCTTCCAGGTCGGCCATTTTTCCCGGCGCCACAGCAACAGCAACGCTGCCGGCACCGCCGCAAACAGTGCCCGGCCCAGGCCGTTGAGCAGCGGGTGGAGCTCCTGCACGACGATCCGCGTGAAGGGCAGGGTGAGGCTGAAGATCACAACGCCGAGCAGGCCCAGGGCCATGCCGGTGTTTTCGCGCGAGGACATGATGGCAACCAGAATCGTGGGGGATGGAAGATGCCGTTATCTAGCCATAAACCCATGGCTTTAGCGCTTACAGCTGGGCACAGAAATGTCCGTACAGTTTTCGCGGCCCCTGTGGCGAGGGAGCTTGCTCCCGTTCGGCTGCGAAGCAGCCGCAAAACCTGTCAACGCGGTGTAACTCAACGACCGTCGGGGGCCGCTTCGCAGCCCAGCGGGAGCAAGCTCCCTCGCCACAAATGCGGGGCTGATCCGCATTGTTCGTAGTAGCCGGTTGTTACCCGACCCGCCGGATAAGGACTACCTTGAATACTCCTGCATGCCCACGCATTTTCCAGAGGAGTCCTCCCCATGGCTGCTAAAAAAATTCTGATGCTGGTTGGTGATTACGTCGAAGACTATGAAGTGATGGTGCCGTTCCAGGCGCTGCTGATGGTCGGCCACACGGTGCACGCCGTTTGCCCGGACAAAGCCGCCGGGCAGACCGTGCGCACGGCGATCCATGACTTTGAAGGCGACCAGACCTACAGCGAAAAACCCGGTCACCTGTTTGCCCTCAACTTCGATTTCGCCAAGGTCAACGCCACCGATTATGACGCCGTGCTGATTCCGGGCGGTCGTGCGCCGGAGTACCTGCGCCTGAACGAAAAAGTCCTGGAACTGGTGCGTGCATTCGACAAGGCCGGCAAGCCGATCGCTGCCGTGTGCCATGGCGCGCAGTTGCTGGCGGCAGCGGGTATTCTCGAAGGCCGCGAATGCAGCGCTTATCCGGCTTGCGCTCCGGAAGTGCGACTGGCGGGTGGTACGTATATCGACATTCCGGTGACGGACGGCCATGTTCAGGGCAATCTGGCCACGGCGCCGGCCTGGCCTGCGCACCCGAACTGGCTGGCCGGTTTCCTGGGTTTGCTGGGTACCAAAATCACGCTGTAACGAGGGACATTTCCATGTGCGAGCTGTACGTCAAAGCCGACCCGATACTCTACGAATCGCGCTCCCGCTCGCTGCGCATCTGCGGGGTGGTCACTACTCTGCGGCTGGAGAATCAGTTCTGGGACATCCTCAGCGAAATCGCCGAGGTCGATGGTATGACCACCAATCAGTTGATCGCCAAGCTGTATGAAGAGGTGATGGACTATCGCGGCGAGGTGGTCAATTTCGCTTCATTCTTGCGGGTGAGTTGTACGCGGTATCTGAGCCAGCGGCGGACTCAGGTGCCGGAATTGTCGGTGGTGCGGGCAGTGGTGAAGTAGTCAAAACTGTGTCGCCCCCTTCGCGGGCAAGCCCGCTCCCACAGGGATTACGCTGAACCTGTGGGAGCGGGCTTGCTCGCGAAGGGGTCCGTTCAGGCGACAGAAATCCCGGCCTGGTCTTTACTGTGAAGCGCGCAACCTCTCAATCGCCAAGGAGAAAGAGCATGTCCGGATGGTATGAAGTGAGCAAAAGCAGCAATGGCCAGTTCAGGTTTGTCCTCAAGGCGGCCAACGCCGAGACCATTCTGACCAGCGAGCTGTACACCACCCACGCCGCCGCCGGAAAAGGCATCGCCTCGGTCCAGGCCAACAGCCCGCTGGATGAGCGTTACGAGAAGAAAACCACCAAGGATGGCCATCCGTATTTCAACCTCAAGGCGGGTAATCACGAAATCATCGGCAGCAGCGAGGCCTATTCCTCCGATGCCGCCATGGAGAAAGGCATCGCCAGCGTAAAAGCCAACGGCCCGACGACGGTGATCAAGGACAAAACTTTGCCGGTGCTTTGAATTCAACACACATCCCCTGTGGGAGCGGGCTTGCTCGCGAAGAGGCCATAACATTCAACATTGATGTTGACTGAAAAACCGCCATCGCAAGCAAGCTCGCTCCTACAGTCGACCGCATTTTATCTGAAGGAACTCAGTCACCTGTGGGAACGGGCTTGCTCGCGAAAGCGTCAGATCGGCCAGTACTAAACTTCGACTGGAACCGATAACTTGGGGCCACCCAACGCATGGCTCTTCGAATCAAAAAACCGCAACTCAACTCCCGTCCCCTCAAACACTTTCCCGTAGTGCCGCTTCTGGTGCTGGATGAAGGCCTTGCTGCGCGGGTAAATCGAGATCGCCAGCACCTGCGGTTTCGCCAGGCGCAAAGCGTGGATGATGTGGCTGTCCTGCTCCCCCAGCGCATGGCCGAAGATGCACAGCGCCTGGCTGTGACCGAGTAATTGCTCGTAGCAGAACGACAGATAGTCCGAACTGCGAATGGTCTTGAGCTTGTCCGCGCTTGGCCCTTCGTTGACGAACAACGGCACGTCGTCGAGGGTCTTGATCGTGTTGTTGATGGCAAAGTTACCCAGCAACGTGCCCTCGGTCGACATCAGCTTGCGCGCCGTGCCGTCCTGGTTGCGCACCAGGTGCAGGCCGCCGTGCAAGTACAGCAAACGGGTTCTATCAGTGGCCGTGTCGCTGAGGTCGAAAGCGGGTTCGGCACCCTGGAACAGATCTGTGATCGCTTCAGGGTGGTGTTGCACCGCCCAGTAGTTGATCAGGTCGTAATTGGTGGTGAACACCGTGCGATAGCTGGCCAGTTCCTGATTGATCGTCGCCAGCGTCGCAGGCACCACCAGCCGCCACGGGATATGCAGCGCATGCACGCTGTTGATCAGCGCTTCCTTGATCGCGTAGTAGCGATTGCGCGGGGCGGCGGAGCTGACAGCCAGGGCCTTGTTGACCCGGCTGGTGGTTTTCAAGGCGCTCAGAACCTGCTCGAAACTGCGGGTCTGCATCGCATCGAACACGCTCAGCTCGGACGGGCTCAGGGGTTTTTCTTCAACGGTGCGAGCGTTTTCGAACAGCGACTCGTAGCCGAAATCGTCCCATACCGCGCGACTGGCACCGTTGCCCACCAGCAAGCCACTGAACGAAGCCGTGCTGCGCAGAGCGTTCCAGTCTTCAAGTTGGGCATCGACATCCTGGAAATCGGTCATTGCGGTCTTCGTCTCACGGCAAAAGGTCTTTGGGCGGCGACTTTATCACGACCGGCTGCCCGACCACGGCACGACTCGGGCGAAGAACGCTATGCTGCGACTTCGCCCGAGCCGACTTCGCCGAGTACCCGATGCTGCAAAAAAGCCTGATCCGCCGTCTCGACCTGATCACTCTGCAACTGTTCGTCGCCGTCCATGAGGAGGGCACGCTGACCCGTGCCGCGTCACGCGAAGCGATTGCCGTCTCGGCGGCGAGCAAGCGTTTGATGGAGCTGGAGGAGGCGCTGGGCATCAGCCTGTTTGTGCGCCAGGCCAAGGGCATGTCCCTCACGCCGGCCGGTGAAACGTTGCTGCACCACGCCCGGCAAATGTTGTTCAACGTCGAGAAAATGGGCCTTGAGCTGGGCGAGCACAGCCACGGTGTACGCGGCTATGTGCGGATGCTCGCCAACCTGTCGGCGATCATTCAGTTTTTGCCCGAGGACCTGCGGGATTTTTCCGAACGTCACCCACAGGTCAAGACCGACCTCGAAGAACGCCCCAGCGCCGGGGTGATTCAGGGCGTGCTCGACGGGGTGGCCGACCTCGGCATCTGTTCCATCGACAGTGACATCAAAGGCCTGCATAGCGTGCTGTATCGCCAGGACAAACTGGTGGTGTTGATGCCGCCGCACCATCCCTTGGCGAGCCGGTCGAGCCTGGCGTTCGCCGATACGCTGGGCAGCGATTACGTTGGGCTGCATGCCGCCAGTTCGATCAACATGCGTACCCATGCAGCGGCCCGCGAAGCCGGCAAGGTATTGCGGGTGCGCATTCATGTTCCAGGGTTCGATGCCATGTGCCGCATGGTCCAGGCCAACATGGGGATCGGCATCCTTCCGCAGCGGGCCTATGAATTGTTTGGCCGGGCGTTGGGTTTGCATGCGGTGCCATTGACGGACGAATGGTCCGATAGGGCGTTGATTCTGGTGGTGCGCGATGAGGCGTTGCTGTCGCCGGTGAGCCGGATGTTGTTTGAGCATTTGCGGGGGGCGGCCTGATAGTACTCGGCTGAATGGTCGGGCCTCTTCGCGAGCAAGCCCGCTCCCACAGGGAAATGCATTCCAAATGTGGGAGCGGGCTTGCTCGCGAAGGCGGCCCTGAGGTCACAGTAATCTCCCCGGGCGTTCGCATTTCGCGAACGCCCGTTGCCAACTGAAGGTTGGATTCCTCAGACACCGGTCCTCTAGTCTTGGCCCATATTCCAAGAACAAGAGGTACCCCGCGATGACTGCCCCCCTGAGTGCAATCAAGGTGATCGAGATCGGCACGCTGATCGCCGCGCCGTTCGCCGCGCGCATGCTTGCCGAGTTCGGCGCCGAAGTGATCAAGATCGAAGCCATGGGCCAGGGCGATCCCCTGCGCAAATGGCGCAAGCTGCACGAAGGCACCTCGCTGTGGTGGTACCTGCAATCGCGCAACAAGAAATCCCTGGCGCTGAACCTCAAATCCCCCGAAGGCATCGAACTGGTCAAGCAGCTGGCGACCAGCGCCGACGTGCTGATCGAAAATCTGCGTCCCGGCGCCCTGGAGAAACTCGGCCTCGGTTGGGACGTGTTGCACGCGCTCAATCCCAACCTGACGCTGGTGCGGATTTCCGGTTACGGCCAGACCGGCCCGTACCGCGATCGTCCGGGTTTCGGTGCCATTGGCGAGGCCATGGGCGGGATTCGCTACACCACCGGCACTCCGGGTTCGCCGCCGGCGCGGGTCGGTGTGAGCCTTGGCGATTCCCTGGCTTCGCTGCATGCGGTGATCGGTGCGCTGATGTCGTTGCTAAGGGTCAAAACCGGCCAGGGCGGCGGGCAAATCGTTGACGTGTCCCTGGCCGAAAGCGTATTCAACGTCATGGAAAGCCTGGTGCCGGAATACGACATGCTTGGCCATGTGCGTGAGCGCAGCGGTGGCGCCTTGCCGGGGATCGCGCCCTCCAACACCTATCTGACCGCCGACGGCGCCTACGTGGTGATTGCCGGTAACAGCGATCCGATCTACAAGCGTCTGATGCACACCATCGGTCGCCCCGACCTGGCCGAAGCCCCGGAGTTCGCCCACAACGACGGGCGTGCAGCCAAAAGCAACCTGCTCGACGCCGCCATCACGCACTGGACCAGCAGTTTGCCCATCGACGAGGTACTGGCCGCCCTGGAGGCTGTCGAAGTCCCGGCCGGGCGCATCTACTCGGTGGCCGACATCGTCGCCGATCCGCACTATCAGGCCCGGGACATGCTGCTCAATGCCGAGTTGCCCGGTGGCGCCACGGTGAAGATGCCGGGCATCGTGCCGAAACTCTCCGAGACACCCGGCGGCGTGAACTGGTCCGGCCCCGGGCTGGGCCAGCACACCGACGGCATCCTCGCGCAGTTAGGCCTCACCGCGATGGATATCGAGCGCCTGAAAGTCGAAGGAGTGGTGCAATGATCACCGACTATTCCGATAGCCTGATCGTCCAGGAAGTATCCCCGCGCGACGGTTTGCAAATCGAGCCGACCTGGGTTGAAACCGTCGACAAAATTGCCCTGATCGACCAACTGTCGCTGGCCGGGTTCAGCCGCATCGAAGCCGGTTCGTTCGTGTCGCCCAAGGCCATTCCTGCGCTGCGCGATGGTGAGCTGGTGTTCAAGGGCATCACCCGGCAGCCGGGGGTGATCTATGTCGCGCTGATCCCCAACCTCAAAGGCGCGCAACGAGCATTGGCGTGCGGTGCCGATGAGCTGAACCTGGTGATGTCCGCCAGCCAGACCCACAACCTGGCGAACATGCGCATGCGCTGTGAAGACTCATTGGCCGCGTTTGGCGAGATAGTGCAGTTCGTTGGCGACAGCCCTGTGCGACTCAACGCCAGCATCGCCACCACCTTCGGCTGCCCGTTCGAAGGCAAGATCGATGAGGACCGCGTCCTGCAAATCGTCGAGGCCTATCAGGAACTCGGCATCCAGGGCATTACCCTGGCCGACACCACGGGCATGGCCAATCCGCGCCAGGTTGACCGACTGGTGCGCAGGGTGCTGCAGCGGGTGTCCCCGGCGGATTTGACCCTGCATTTCCACAACACCCGTGGCCTCGGTCTGTGCAATGTGCTGGCTGCCTACGAGGCCGGTGCCCGACGTTTCGACGCCGCATTGGGTGGCCTCGGCGGCTGTCCGTTTGCACCGGGAGCGTCGGGCAACATCTGTACCGAGGATCTGGTGAACCTGTGCGATGAAGTCGGCATTCACACCGGTATCGATTTGCCGCTGCTGCTGAAACTGTCCCGGGGACTGCCGGCGCTGCTCGGCCACGAAGTGCCCGGTCAACTGGCCAAGGCCGGGCGTAATTGTGACCTGCACCCCGTACCTTCCTGACCCAACCCAAAACCCTGTGGGAGCGGGCTTGCTCGCGAAAGCGGAGTGTCAGTCGACGTCTATACCGGATGTCAGAACGCCTTCGCGAGCAAGCCCGCTCCCACAGTAAAAAGCACTTCAACCAGACAACAAAAACAATCGGACACCTACGGGAAGTCCGCCTGGAGAACCGCAATGAGCCTCAATGCACTGGAGGCGGGCGTGAACCCGTCCGTTAGCCACGACACCGAAAAAGCCCTGGTCAGCAAAGTCGCCTGGCGCCTGATGCCGCTGATCATGGTCTGCTACCTGTTCGCCTTTTTCGACCGCATCAACATCAGCTTCGCCAAGTTTCAGCTGCAGACCGACCTGAGCCTGAGCGACACCGCATACGGCCTCGGTGCGGGGTTGTTCGTGGTCGGTTATGTGCTGTTCGAAGTGCCCAGCAACATGATGCTGTACAAGGTCGGCGCCCGGCGCTGGATCGCCCGGATCATGATGTCCTGGGGCCTGGCCACGGCAGCCATGGTGTTCGTCAACAGCGAATGGCAGTTCTACGTGCTGCGCTTCGTGATCGGTGCGATGGAGGCGGGGTTCGCCCCGGGCGTGCTGTATTACCTGACCCTGTGGTTCCCGCAGCACTATCGCGGGCGCATCACCTCGATGCTGTTCCTGTCGTCGGCGTTCGCCGGCCTGGTGGGCGCGCCGTTCTCCGGCCTGGTGCTGCAACACCTCGACGGTGTGCTGCAAATGCGTGGCTGGCACTGGCTGTTCCTGCTCGGTGGCGTGCCGTGCATCGGCCTCGGTTTGCTGGTGCTGACCCTGCTCAAGGATCGCATCGAAGACGCCCATTGGCTGACGCCTTCGGAGAGGACCCTGCTGGCCAGCCGCATCGCTCAGCATGAGCCGCACAAGAGCGGTGGTTCGCTGCTCGCCGCGCTGCGGATTCCGGGCTTCCTGACGTTGGGGCTGATCTACTTCCTGATTCAGATAGCGTCCTACGGCTTGAATTTCTGGGCGCCGCAACTGATCCGCAGCGCCGGTACCGAAAGCCCGGTGATGATCGGCTTGCTGACGGCCATCCCGTACATCTGCGGCGCCATCAGCATGGTGGTCATCGGACGCCTGTCCGATGCTTCCGGCGAGCGGCGCAAGTATGTCGCCGGCCTGGTGGCGGTCGGTGCAGTCGGGTTCTTCTGTGCGGGGATCTTCGCCAGCCACACGACCTTCCTGATTGTCGCGTTGGGCCTGCTCGGGGCCGGGATCATCGCCTCCATCCCGAGCTTCTGGACCCTGCCGCCGAAACTGCTGGCCGGTGCCGGCGCGGGCGCTGCCGGCGGGATTGCGGTGATCAATACCCTGGGCCAGTTCGGCGGCATCGTCAGCCCGGTGATGGTCGGCCGGATCAAGGACCTGACCGGCAGCACCACGCCGGCGCTGTATGTCATTGGTGTCTGTGCGTTGATCGCGGTTGCGCTGTTGCTGTGGGGGTTGCCGCAGAAGTTGCGGACCCTCGACAAGGCCTGAAACCTGCATTGCCAGACAGACCGCTTTCGCGAGCAAGCCCGCTCCCACAAGGACCGCGTACCTCCTGTGGGAGCGGGCTTGCTCGCGAAGGCTGACTGGAAAACACCATCGTACTGTCGGTTGCCCCTTCAACCCGCCGTCGCCAACCCCTTGGCCGGTGCATCAAAAAATTGAATCAACACCACCCCGGCCATCAACAGCGCCACCCCAAACACCTTGGGCAAAGTGACCTGCCGCTCCATCAATCCAAACCAGCCGAAGTGATCCAGCAACAACGACGCCACCACTTGCCCCGCCAGCGCCAATGCCATGAACCCCGCGGCACCGAGCTTGGGCAGCAGCACCAAAGCCAAAGAAATAAAGCACACCCCAAAAGCGCCACCGGCCCACATCCAAAGCGGCGCCTTGCCGATGAATGCCAGTGAAGGCAACGGCAATCGCAGCGCAACGATGATCGGCAACAACACCACAACGCTCACCAGCAAAGATGCGAGCGTTGCCCACAACGGATGTCCCAACCCGCGCCCGAGGTTGACGTTGATCGCGCTCTGAAACGGCACCACCGCCCCGGCAATCATCGCCAGCACTATCAGGCCGGCCCAATGCAACGTACTCATGATCGATCTCCAACAGGTTTTGCTGGACTCTAGGGTATTCGTCACGCAGATTTAAATTCTGTTTTGTTATCCAGAATATGCACCAGATGAATGATCTACGCCGCATCGACCTCAATTTGCTGGTGATCCTCGACGCCTTGCTCAGCGAGCCGCCCCGTTCGTCTGTCGTAACAAATGGTCTTGCGGTAGTGCTGAATCTTTCCATCTGCCGTGTACAGATTCAGAAGTTTTTCGTTGCCAATCTCATAGGTGAAACCTGGGTTGCACCTGAAAACCTCAAAGGTCTTTAACCCCATGCTCACCGGCCTCAACCACCTGACCCTCGCCGTCACCGACCTAAACCGCAGCGTGGCGTTCTACCAGAACCTCCTGCAACTGCGCCTCGAAGCCACTTGGGATACCGGCGCCTACCTGTCACTGCCGGGTTTGTGGTTGTGCCTCTCTCTCGACCCGCTACGTCATCCGGAGCCCGCCGCCGACTACACCCATTACGCTTTCAGCCTCGATGCAGCGGATTTTTCGCGTTTCGTCGAGCGCCTGCGATCCACCCAGGTGCAGGAGTGGCGCGACAACCGCAGCGAGGGCGCATCGTTCTACTTCCTCGACCCGGATGGCCACAAGCTGGAAGCCCATGTTGGTGATCTGGCGTCGCGCCTTACGGCCTGCCGGCAGCGACCGTATGCGGGGATGAAGTTCTTCGATGATCTGTAAGTCGATGTTGCGGGACCTGATATAGACTGGCGTGCATTCACTGAACGGTTCAAAAGGATTTTCAATGACCCCGTCCCTGCTAATGGCCGTGCTTGCCTCGGGTTTTATCTACGGCATCACTCCGGGGCCGGGGGTGCTGGCGGTGTTTGGCATTGGCGCAGCCCATGGGCGACGGGCCGGGGCGGGATTTCTTTGCGGGCATTTGCTCGGCGATGTGATCTGGTGCAGCACGGCGCTGATCGCGATTGTCGGTGCGCGGGAGATCGGCAGTACCGCGTTCGACGTGCTCGGCGTGCTCAGCGGCCTGTACCTGTTCTGGCTCGGCTGGCGTGCGGTGCGCGCCCGGCGCAGCAATGGTGATGCGCCACAGGGGCCGGCGCGGCAGCCGTTCTGGCACGGCATTCTGTTTGGCCTGACCAATCCCAAGGCCTATCCGGTGGCGGTGGCGACGTTCACGGCGCTGTTGTCGAGCCGCGCGGAACTGCTCAACTGGTCAATGCTGCCGGCGCTGATCGTCCTGAGCTTCGTCGGCGGGTTGCTCGCCTACGCTATTCTCATCGGCATTGTCGGTGCGCGGCGGGTGCGCAGCTTGTACCAGCGTCATGAACTGGCAATCACCCGGTTGTGCGGGGTGATGTTTATCGGTTTCGCTATCAACGCACTGGTGCATGCGTTGCCGGGGCTGATGCCGAACAAGGCTTGAAGGTGATCACAAGGATGCAAGGCTGATGGGGCAGGGATGATTGATAAGCGCTGCATTATCGGGACACCCACGCAGAACTATGGAAAACCGAAATTCCGCGCCGCTGGCGAGCTATATCGATTTGTTGCTGGACGCCGTCTGTGCGGTGGATAAACAGGGCCGCTTCGTCTTTGTCAGTGCGGCGTGCGAGCGCATTTTTGGCTACAGCGCCGATGAGATGATCGGCCAGCCGATGATCGATATGGTGCACCCGGGCGATCGCCAGCGCACCCTCGATGCCGCCCGGGAAATCATGGGCGGCGAGCCCAAGCTCAATTTCGAAAACCGCTACCTGCGCAAGGATGGCCGCGTGGTGCATATCCTCTGGTCGGCCCGTTGGTCCGAGGTCGATCAATTGCGTATCGCGGTGGCTCGTGACATCACCGAACGCAAGCAGGCCGAATCCCGGCAGGCAGCGCTGTATGCGATTTCCGAGGCGGCCCATGCGGCAGAGGATCTGCTGGCGTTGTTCAAACGCATCCACATGATCATCGGTGAATGGCTGCCGGCACTGAATTTTTCCGTGGCGCTGTACGACGAGCACTGCGCGCAGCTGAATTTCCCTTATCACGTCGATGATCACGAGCCACAGCCCGAACAACCCGGAACCATGACCGGGCGCCTGTGCACCGAAGTGATCCGCAGCGGGCAGCCGATCCTGTTGACCCCAGACCAGTGCACACCTCCTGCCGGCTTCGAAGTGCTGGTGGCCGAGCAGAACGCTCCGTGTTGGCTGGGTGTGCCGCTGAACTCGCAAAACGGCACCATCGGTGCGTTGATTGTCAAAAGCATTCCGGGCGGCGAGCGCTACACCGAGCAAGACATGGAACTGCTGCAATACGTCTGCGCCCAGGTCGCGACCGCCATCGAGCGCAAGCAATTGCATGCCCGCCTGCAACACATGGCCCAGTATGACCAACTGACCCAGCTACCCAACCGTGAGCTGCTGCGCGACCGGCTCAAGGCATCACTGCAAATGGCCCGGGTGGATGGCGGGCGCATGGCGCTGTTGTACGTCGACCTCGACCGCTTCAAGCAAGTCAACGACACCCATGGTCATGCGGTCGGCGACATGCTGCTGCAAGCGGTGGCCAACCGGCTCAAAGGCTGCGTGCGCGAAACCGACACCGTGGCACGCATCGGCGGCGATGAGTTCGTGGTGTTGCTGCACAGCATTCGCGCTGCGGACGATACCGACATCGTGGTCGAGAAAATCCGTCAGGTCCTGGCCCAGCCCCTGCGTTTGGACGGGCACAGCCTGAACATCCAGCCGAGTATCGGCGTCGCCCGATACCCCGATCACGGCACCGAAGAAAAGCAGTTGTTCAGGCATGCCGACGAGGCGATGTACTGCGCCAAACGCGAGCATCACTTGCATCGCGTTTGAATGTAACGAGTACCGTTCGTCGTGGTACCCACGCAATTTTCTAAACCTTTTGGGACGCGCAACTTCAGATTCTATGGGGGCTACAGCTCGCCGCGACTATCACCAAGAGGAAGAGAATCATGCCTAATTCAAGAAACTCGAACTCGGGAAACTTCGCCAACGATCGAACGAAGGCTTCTGAAGCCGGTCGCAAGGGTGGGAAAACCACCACCACGACCGTCGATAAAGACCCGGCGAAACCCGACATGGGCCGCAAGGGCGGTCAGAAATCCCGCTAAAGGATGCGGGTGGTTTTGTTTGAGAAGCGGGGGCGAAAGCTCCCGTTTGAATTTTGAAAAGGAGGGCGCGACCATGAACCGGATGGCCACCCGAATACGTAATGCCAGTTTTGCCACGTTACTTGGGCTATTTGCCAGCAGTGCCTTTGCCCAGTCGCTCGCCGAATTCATCGACGAGGTTTCGGCCAAAGGCATGGCGGATATCGAAGCCAGCCGGCTGGCGCACCAGAAGTCCGAATCCAGAGAGGTCAAGGATTACACCATCGTCGTCATCAACGACCGCACCACCGCGAACCAGCATCTGGCGAAAATCGCCAGGCAACTGGACTTGCCGGTAGCCCCACGTGAAGAGGTTGTCGAAAAGGCCAAGGCCCTGATGCCACAAGCCATGGATGGGGCGACCTTCGACGAGGCCTATGCAGCCAGTCAGGTGAAGACCACGCAGGAAGCCATCGATCAGCTGCAGCAGGAAGCACAGACCACCGACGTACCGCAGATCAAGGCGTTCGCCGAAGAAACTCTGCCTAAATTGCAAAATCATCTGCAAATGGCCAAAGCGTTGCAGGCTAAAAGTTGAACACAAAGATTGAACAAAAGCGGCGCAGGACTTAGGTCACGCGCCGTTTTTCTTTTCAGCAATGATCCAGCGGCCTGTAATAAAAAAACGGCTAATCACGCCTGATGCCAGTCAGTTAAACAATTTCAGCCGCGACACCCTTTGTAGCAGCTGCCGAGCCCGCGAGGC
>NZ_AKJM01000035.1 GCF_000282335.1 Pseudomonas sp. GM48 | reverse complement strand
CCTGCCACTGGCGGCCGGGCAGCCGTTGTCGGCGCAGGCGCAGGCTTACCGGCGATTCTACGGGCTGGATTTTGCGCAGCGGCAGGTGCGCAGTGGCCTGGGGCGATTCGAGGTCGATGGTTATGAGCTGGTCAGCCAGTTCTGGTGGCCTGAGCGGGCCAAGGCGACGCTGTTTGTCATCCACGGTTTCTACGACCACACCGGGCTTTACCGGCATGTGATCGAGTGGGCGCTGGACCAGGGCTTTGCGGTGATTGCCTGCGACTTGCCGGGGCATGGCCTGTCCAGCGGCGAGCGGGCGAGTATCAAGGATTTCGCCGAGTATCAGGACGCGTTGCAAGGGCTGTTCAGAGAGGCGCAATCCCTCGACTTACCGCAACCGTGGCACCTGTGCGGGCAGAGTACCGGCGGGGCGATCGTGATCGATCATGTTTTGAATGCGGGGGCGAACAGCCCGGCCCAGGGCCAGGTGATTCTGCTGTCGCCGCTGGTGCGGCCGCGGGCGTGGGGTTGGTCGCAACTGAGCTACTACGTGCTCAAGCCTTTCGTCAAAGCCATCGCCCGCCGCTTCAGCGAGAACTCCAACGACCCGGCCTTTCTGCCGTTCCTGCAAGCCGATCCGTTGCAGCCTTTGCGTCTGCCGACGGCCTGGGTGGGCGCATTGGCGCGCTGGATCAAGCGCATCGAGGCCGCGCCCACGAGTAGCCGCCGACCGTTGATCGTGCAGGGGCAGGCCGACATGACCGTGGATTGGGAGCACAACCTGGAAATGTTGCGGGGCAAGTTTGATCGGCCACAAGTGCTGATGCTGCCCGAGGCACGGCATCATCTGGCGAATGAGACGCTGGTGATGCGACAGGAGTATTTCGGGTTTCTGACCAGGCGGATCAAGGGCCGCAATCCTTAGCGACAGTTATGGCCCCTTCGCGGGCAAGCCCGCTCCCACAGGTTTTTCGGTGATCACAGAATAGTGGGCATGCACAGACCCACTGTGGGAGCGGGCTTGCTCGCGAAAGCGATCTATCTGGCGCTAAAAATCACTGGGTCAGGTTCGAATTGCTCTGCCCTACCGCCAACCCTGCGCGAATCGCCGCCAGCGCCGCCTGATAATAAGCCTGGCCTTCCGCCGATTCGGCAAAGGTCGCAAACTCTTCCAGCTCGTTATCCGACAGGTCGCGATAGACGTAGAGCAGCGTGTTGTTCAGGTCACTGCCGATCTGATCCATCAGGCGCTGACGTTGTCCGTTCAACATGCCCTGTGCCTGACCGGCACCCAACAGCCCAGGAATCATCGAGCTCAAACTGTCCGCGGCGACGCCAGCAATTGCCAGGCTGACTTCCGCGCCAGCCTCGCGTGCGGGCAGGGCTTGGGCCAAATGGCCGATGATCAGCATGCGGCTGTCGCTCGCCTGCATCTTCGGCAGACCCTTGGCGTTTTTCGCCAGTTGGTCGCGACGGGTCGCCAGCAGTTCGGCGGCGACGATTTTCTTGCCCAAGGGCGACTTGAAAAACGTCAGCGCGGGTTTGGGGTCGGCGAGGTTCTTGCGCAATTGTGCTTCGGCACGCTGGTCCACGGCCTGGTCGGCAAAACGCTGATTGCTGTTATTGACCAGCGCCTGAAACACCGCTGGAGGCAGGCTGCCCTGGTAGCGTTGCTGGGCAGCGGAAAGGGCGTCGTTGAAATGCGCGCGTTGTTCCGGCCAGCCGGCGACCTTGTACAACTGGTCGTGGCCGTCTGCCCAGGCGGGCAAAACGCAGAACATCAGCAGTGATAAAAGCAAACGGCGCATAGGGACTCCAGTCAGCAGGCGACTATTCTCCGTGCGGCATCCGTACTTGTCGAGAATTCGTATCAACCCGCTGCGCGGCTCTGTCGGATTTCCGGGCACAGGAATACTATGCGCGACATGCAAATATCCTCTGATCACCCGCTGCTGTTACGAATCGTCGACGACCTGGCCGAGCACGGCTGGTCGCAGCAGAATATTTTCCTGCCTCAGGATCTGACTCGAGCGCTGGCGGCCGAGTGCCGTAAACGAGCTGCCGAGGGTGAACTGGCTCCGGCCGCCGTGGGCCGCGGGCCGTCATCGGAGATCCGCGAAGGGATTCGTGGCGACCATATCCAGTGGATCGACCCCGGCCAGGCCGAGGCCTGCGACAGCTACCTGAGTTTGATGGACAGCCTGCGCGAGGCGATCAATCGCGGTCTGTTTCTCGGCCTGGAGGATTTCGAAAGCCATTTTGCGATGTACCCGCCCGGTGCTTTCTACCTGAAGCATGTCGACCGTTTTCGCGATGACGACCGGCGCATGGTTTCGGCGGTGGTTTACCTCAATGACGGCTGGCTTCCGGAACACGGCGGCCAGTTGCGCATGTACCTCGACAATGCTCGCGCCCACGACGTGCAACCTATCGGCGGTTGCCTGGTGGTGTTTCTCTCCGGTGAGGTGCCCCACGAAGTCCTGCCCGCGACCCGGGATCGCCTGTCGCTGACCGGCTGGTTCCGCCGGCGCGGCAACGAGCCGTTCTGATCATGCAAAAAATCCTTGTCAGCCGCTGCCTGCTGGGCCACCGCGTCCGTTACGACGGTGGGGCCAGCGGGCCGTTCGATCAGCTTCAGCAGTGGCTTGATGAGGGACGGGTCGTGCCGTTGTGCCCGGAGGTGGCCGGTGGTTTGCCAACCCCTCGGGCAGCGGCGGAAATCCCTGGCGGGCAAGGCGCGCAAGTCCTCGACGGCCAGGCGTTGGTGATCACTACCGAGGGCGAGGACGTCAGTGCGCAGTTTCTGTCGGGGGCGTATCAGGCACTGGAGCTGGTCCAAAAGCACGGCATCCGCGTCGCCATCCTCAAGGCCAACAGCCCGTCCTGCGGCAATCGGCTGACCTATGACGGGACGTTCAGCGGTGTGAAGGTCAGTGGCGAAGGCGTGACGGCCGCGTTGCTCAAGCGCCACGGGGTGCAGGTATTCAGTGAGCTGGAGTTGCCGCAGGCGGCGCAGGCATTGGCTGCGCAGGACTGACCAACACAACCCCCCTGTGGGAGCGGGCTTGCTCGCGAATGCGCCGGGTCAGTCGATATTAATCTTGCCTGACACACCGCCTTCGCGAGCAAGCCCGCTCCCACAAAGGATCTCAATCCTCTTCAAGGTTTCGGCACTTCGCCCGCATCCACCCCCAGCCACTTCTGCTCCAGCGCTTGTAGCCGCCCATCCTCCTTGATCCGCTGCAACGCGTTTTCCAGGCTGGCATGGAACGCCGGATTACCCTTCTGAAACGGAATTGCCAGGCTCACGACCGGATTGCTCCTGGGCTTCTCTTCCGTCAGCGACTGCACCAGCAAAATGGAGCGCGGCTCTTCTTTCTGCGCGATCAATTGCGCATTGGTTTGAATGTAGGGTTCGCTGAAGTCGAAACGATCCTTGAGATCCGGCGTCTCTGTTATGTGATTGATGGCGATGTCGTATTTGCCGCTTTCGACGCCGCTCAACAGATCGCTGCCGTCGGTAACGACAAAGTCGGCCCGGACATCGAGTTCACTTGCCAGCAGTTGGCCCAACTCGACTTCGAACCCGGTGAGTTTGTCGTCTTCCTTGAAATTAAATGGGGGAGTGTTGGCTTCAACGGCAATGCGCAACTCGCCCCGGTCGTTGATGTCATCAATCAGTTCGGCGTGAGCCAATGGGCTCAGAAGGGGTAGCAGGCAGATCAGGCCAGGCAGAAAGCGCATGGTCACTCCTTTGATTTTTTTATCGCGACCCTCTGATTCAGGCTCGCTTTGCTATGGTTGTCGAGAGCCTTCGACAACGAATGGCCACGAAGTTGTCATGGCCACGCGAATTTTACGGAAAAACTGGAGAAGATAATGAAAACCTTTATGTCACGAGCTGCTTTGGCTGGCCTGTTGATGGGTGTTTCGATGCTGGCCAGTGCTGCCACGCCGGCTCCGAAAGGCGCCGAAGTGTCCATCGTTACCCCCAAGGACGGCGCGACGATCCCACAGACTGTCGTCGTCAAATTCGCGGTCGAGAACATTGCCCTGGCACCGGCGGGCGATACCACCAAGAACACCGGTCATCACCACGTGCTGATCGACGTCGATGAGCTGCCAGCCGCCGGTGTGCCGATCCCCAAGGATGCCAACCACCTGCATTTCGGCGGTGCGCAGACCCAGGCGGAAATAACGCTCACGCCGGGCAAACACACCCTGCAGCTTGAACTGGGCGATAGCAACCACATGCCGTTCGATCCGCCGATCGTTTCCGAGAAGATCACGGTCAACGTCAAGTAACCTTGTTGCGTGAATGAAAAAGGGAGCCAGAAGGCTCCCTTTTTTGTCGCTCAGGTCGTGATCAGAACAACACACGGCTACGGATGGTGCCTTTGACGTGTTGCAGCTTCTCTTGCGCCAGGTCCGAGTACTCGGCGTCGACGTCGATCACCACGTAGCCGACCTTCTCGTTGGTCTGCAGGAACTGACCGGAGATGTTGATGCCGTTTTCGGCGAAGACCTTGTTGATCTCGCTGAGTACGCCCGGAATGTTTTCGTGGATGTGCAGCAGGCGGTGCTTGCCAGGGTGAGCCGGCAGGGCCACTTCCGGGAAGTTCACGGACGATACCGAAGTACCGTTGTCGCTGTACTTGACCAGTTTTTCCGCGACTTCCAGACCGATGTTGGCCTGGGCTTCGGCAGTGGAACCGCCGATGTGCGGCGTCAGGATCACGTTGTCCAGGCCACGCAGCGGGCTTTCGAACTCTTCGTCGTTGGAGCGTGGCTCCACCGGGAATACGTCGATGGCCGCGCCGATCAGGTGCTTGTCCTTGATCGCGTCCGCCAGGGCGTCCAGTTCGACCACGGTGCCGCGGGCGGCGTTGATCAGGATGCCGCCCTTCTTGATAGCGCGGATTTCTTTCTCGCCCATCATCCACTGGGTGGCGGCAGTTTCCGGTACGTGCAGCGAAACGATGTCGGACATCGCCAGCAGCTCGTGCAGGTTGCCTACCTGAGTAGCGTTACCCAGCGGCAGCTTGGTGATGGTGTCGTAGAAGTACACCTGCATGCCCAGGCCTTCAGCCAGGACCGACAGTTGAGTACCGATCGAGCCGTAACCGACGATGCCCAGCTTCTTGCCACGGATTTCGAAGGAGTTGGCCGCACTCTTGATCCAGCCGCCACGGTGGCAGGAAGCGTTCTTCTCAGGGATGCCGCGCAGCAGCAGGATCGCCTCTGCCAGCACCAGCTCCGCTACGGAACGGGTGTTGGAGTACGGTGCGTTGAACACAGCGATGCCGCGTTCGCGAGCAGCGTCCAGGTCGACCTGGTTGGTGCCGATGCAGAAACAGCCGACAGCCACCAGTTTCTTCGCGTGATCGAAGATCTCTTCGGTCAGTTGAGTACGGGAGCGAATGCCGATGAAGTGAGCATCAGCGATCTTTTCCTTGAGCTGGGCTTCCGGCAGAGAACCTGTGAGGTACTCGATGCTGGTGTAGCCCGCCGCCTTGAGGACGTCGACAGCCGATTGGTGGACGCCTTCGAGAAGAAGGAACTTGATCTTGCTCTTATCGAGAGAAGTCTTGCTCATCTGCGTAAACCTGTATCCCGGAGAAAATTGGCAGGAAATGGTCAACAGACGCTGACCCGAGCGGCATGACAGCCGTCGCCGCAGAATAGCCGTTGGGCACTATCCTGCGGGGTCGGTATGCTAGCATATGCGCCCCGCTAAACACTCATTCCTGCGACGTGAAGCGTTCTCAGGATGACCATGAATTGTTCGAGAGTTCTGTCGATGACCAATCCTGCCCTGATTGAAGAGCTGAAGACCCTGGTTGAGCCTGGCAAGGTGCTGACCGATGCCGACTCCCTGAATGCTTACGGAAAGGATTGGACCAAGCATTTCGCCCCGGCCCCGACCGCCATCGTATTCCCCAAGACCACCGAGCAGGTCCAGGCCATTGTCCTGTGGGCCAATAAACACAAGGTGGCGCTGGTGCCGTCCGGCGGTCGTACCGGGTTGTCCGCCGCTGCCGTGGCGGCCAATGGCGAAGTGGTCGTGTCGTTCGACTACATGAACCAGATCCTCGACGTGAACCTCACTGACCGCACCGCCGTTTGTCAGCCGGGCGTGGTCACCGAGCATCTGCAGAACGTGGCCGAAGAAAAGGGCCTGTATTACCCGGTGGACTTCGCTTCGGCCGGTTCCAGTCAGATTGGCGGCAATATCGGCACCAATGCCGGCGGAATCAAGGTGATTCGCTACGGCATGACCCGCAACTGGGTCGCCGGCATGAAAGTGGTCACCGGCAAGGGCGACGTGCTGGAACTGAACCGCGACCTGATCAAGAACGCCACCGGCTACGACATGCGTCAGCTGTTCATTGGCGCCGAAGGCACCCTCGGTTTCGTGGTCGAGGCGACCATGCGCCTGGACCGTGCGCCGAAAAACCTCACCGCGATGGTTCTCGGCACCGCCGATTTCGACTCGATCATGCCGGTGCTGCACGCCTTCCAGAGCAAGCTTGACCTGACCGCCTTCGAATTCTTCTCCGACAAAGCCCTGGCCAAGGTCATGGCCCGTGGCGATGTTCCGGCGCCGTTCGAATCCGACTGCCCGTTCTACGCACTGCTGGAATTCGAAGCGACCACCGAAGAAGTGGCCAACCACGCCCTGGAAACTTTCGAGCACTGCGTTGAGCAAGGCTGGGTGCTGGATGGCGTGATGAGCCAGAGCGAAACCCAGCTGCAGAACCTGTGGAAACTGCGCGAATACATTTCCGAAACCATTTCCCACTGGACGCCGTACAAGAACGACATCTCGGTCACCGTATCGAAAGTCCCGGCATTTCTGAAGGAAATTGACGCGATCGTCGGCGAACACTACCCGGACTTCGAAATCGTCTGGTTCGGCCACATCGGCGACGGCAACCTGCACTTGAACATCCTCAAGCCGGATAACCTGAGCAAGGACGAGTTCTTCGCCAAGTGCGCCACCGTAAACAAGTGGGTGTTCGAAACCGTCGAGAAGTACAACGGTTCGATTTCCGCCGAGCACGGTGTGGGCATGACCAAACGTGACTACTTGGCCTACAGCCGTTCGCCGGTCGAGATCGAGTACATGAAAGCGGTCAAGGCGGTGTTCGACCCGAACGGCATCATGAACCCGGGCAAGATCTTCGCGGTTTGATCTGCACCCCTCAAGCATCAATGAAGGAAGGAGTCGGAAATGAGCTATCAGCACCAGTATGTCGACGGTACGCGTATTCATTTCCCGTTGGGGAAAGTGGTGTGCATCGGCCGTAACTACGCCGAACACGCCAGGGAACTGGATAACCCGGTGCCGACCGAGCCACTGCTGTTCATCAAGCCGGGCAGTTGCGTGGTGCCGCTGGAAGGTGGTTTCAGCATTCCCACCGAGCGCGGCTCGGTGCACTACGAAGCGGAAATCGCGGTGCTGATCGGCAAGCCGTTGTCGACCAGACCGAGCCGTGAAGAAGTGCTCGACGCCATCTCCGGCTTCGCCCCGGCCCTGGACCTGACCCTGCGCGACAAGCAGGCCGAGCTGAAATCCAAGGGTTTGCCGTGGGAAATCGCCAAGTCCTTCGATGGTGCCGCGGTACTTGCTCCGTTCGTGTCTGGCGACACCTTTGCCGACCTGACCGACATTGGCATCCGCCTGACCATCAACGGCGAAGTGCGCCAGGATGGCAACAGTAGCGCAATGCTCAACCCGATCGTGCCGATGATCCAGCACATGGCCGGCTGCTTCTCGTTGCAGGCTGGGGATGTGATCCTCACCGGCACGCCAGTGGGTGTCGGGCCGCTGAATGTCGGTGACGAGATCGTCCTGGAACTGCCGGGCGCCAGCCGGTTTACCAGCAGCGTTCGCTAGCCCAGGCGCCGCTGTACCCTGTGGGAGCGGGCTTGCTCGCGAAAGCGGTGTGTCAGGCAACACTTATGTCGACTGACACTCCCCCTTCGCGAGCAAGCCCGCTCCCACATTGGTCTTGTCGTGGCCTGTAGATGGCTCACCCTGTCATTTCCCGTTTTTTTCACATCCTGTCTGGATAATTTCAGGGCCTTCGGCCTCTGAGCCGGCCCCAAACTGTGCTATTACCCATAGCCTGAATTTCTGGAATACATTCCCCGATGGCCCCTCCTCCGCTTTCCACGCTTGAATCTGCCCGCCGCTCACGCTTCGCCCTGCGTTGGCACACCTGGCTGCTTTTGGTGGCCGTTGTCGCCTACGGTGTTGCATTCGCCATGCACTGGGATGCGCGAGGCATGCTCTGGGTAAAAGAGCAATTCAAAAGCCCGGCCGAGCGCCAGGCGAGTATCTGGCTTCCGGACTATCGGGCGGTGATCGATGCCAAGCCGTTGCCAGGCATGGAAAAGGACGAAGCGTCGGATCTGTCGTACGACCCTCAAACCAAGACCCTGTTTTCGGTCATGGGCAAGAACCCGTTCCTGGTCGAATTGAACCTGCAGGGCGATGTGCTGCGCAAAATGCCATTGATCGGCTGGAGCAATCCTGAGGGCGTCACAGTTCTGGGTGATGGCCGCCTGGCCATTGTCGATGAACGTGAGCATTTGATCGCCATCGTCAAGGTCGATGCCGACACTCGCGAACTGAACATCGCCGATTTCCCGAAATACGACCTCGGGCCCTCCAAAGACCAGAACAAGGCTTTCGAGGGGGTCACCTGGGATCCTCGTAATCAGCAACTGGTGCTGGGCGAAGAGCGCCCGCCGGCATTGTTTGCCTGGAAAGGTGACGGCAAGGTTCTGACCGGCGACAAGCTGAAGCTGGCCAGTCATGCACTGGACATGCGCAACCTGTCGGCACTGGCCATCGACCCGCGGACCGGCCACATGCTGGTACTGTCCGCCGAATCGCACCTGTTGCTGGAGCTGGACAAACAGGGTGAGCAGGTCAGTTTCATCACCCTGCTGCGTGGCTTCAACGGCCTGAAAAATACCATTCCCCGTGCCGAAGGCGTGGCCATGGATGAAGCGGGCACGCTGTACGTGGTGAGTGAGCCGAACCTGTTTTATCGCTTCGAAAAACAGCACTGACGTTTACGATTTGCAGGATTGCCTGTGTTCGGTTGTAGGATCGGGCCAGCGGCCATTAAGCTTCAGTTCAGACAGGCGTGATATTTCATCCGCCTGTTTTAACCCGAGCCCGCCCGAATGCATCGATTTGCCCGCCCAAAATTCCTGATTCTGATCCTGTCGGTAGTCTTGCTGATCGCGTTGACCGTGATCGCCCAGTACCAGCGCCTGTTCGAGCGTGCGTGGTTCAATGTGCACACGCTGTTGCAGCCGGTGAACTCCCGGTCCATGGGGTTGGACCAATACCAGGTCGTGACCCAGGCGCAGGTGATCGATGGCCTGGCTGACGACGTTTCTGCGTTGACCTACGACCCGGTGCGCAAAAGCCTGTTCACCGTCACCAACAAAAACAGCGAGTTGATCGAGTTGTCCCTCGACGGCAAGGTTTTGCGCCGTGTGGCGCTGGTCGGCTTCGGCGATCCGGAGGCGGTGGAGTTCATCAGCGCGGACACCTATGTGGTCGCTGATGAAAGCGAGCAACGGCTGATCAAGATTCATCTGGAGCAGGACACCGTCTTCGTCGACGCAGCAGACGCGGAGCAGGTGACCATTGGCGTACACATGGGCACCAACAAGGGCTTCGAGGGGTTGGCTTACGATTCGCGGGGCAAGCGCCTGTTCGTCGCCAAGGAGCGCGACCCGATGCTGATCTACGAAGTGCATGGTTTTCCGCGCTTCAATCCCGAAGAATCCTACTCGGTGCACGTGATCAACAACCCCAAGCGTGATGCCGGGATGTTTGTGCGCGACCTGTCGAGCCTGCAATACGACGAGCGCAGCGGGCATTTGCTGGCGCTATCCGATGAATCGCGGCTGATTCTGGAGCTCGATGTGGACGGGCGTCCGCTGAGCACCATGTCCCTGAGCAAGTGGCACCAGGGGTTGCAAAAAAACGTGCCGCAAGCGGAAGGGATTGCCATGGATGACGACGGTACGATGTACCTCGTCAGTGAGCCGAACCTGTTTTACGTCTTCAAAAAACCAACGCAACCCTAACCAACACCACAAAACAAATGTGGGAGCGGGCTTGCTCGCGAAGGGGTCGTGCCAGTCGATAGAGATGTCAACTGACAGTCTGCATTCGCGAGCAAGTCGAATCGTCGCACCGCCGCTCCCACAGGTATTTCATCTGCCCACAAACAGGTGGGCAGTCTGGCTTATTGGGCGCGCAGGGTTTTTACCCCTTCACTGGTACCCAACAACAGCAAATCCGCCGGACGCGCCGCGAACAAACCATTGGTGACCACGCCGACGATCGCATTGATCTGCGTCTCCAGCTCCACCGGGTTGGTGATCTGCATGTTGAACACGTCGAGGATGATGTTGCCGTTGTCGGTCAGCACGCCTTCGCGGTACACCGGGTCGCCGCCAAGCTTCACCAGCTCGCGGGCCACGTGGCTGCGGGCCATCGGGATGACTTCCACCGGCAGCGGGAAAGTCCCGAGGACCGGTACCAGTTTGCTCGCGTCGGCGATGCAGATGAACGTCTTGGCCACGGCCGCGACAATTTTCTCGCGGGTCAGGGCAGCGCCGCCGCCCTTGATCAGGTTCAGGTGCTCATCGCTTTCATCGGCGCCGTCGACGTAGAACTCCAGGTCGCTGACGGTGTTCAGTTCGTACACCGGAATCCCGTGGCCCTTGAGGCGCGCGGCGGTGGCTTCGGAGCTGGCGACGGCACCATCGAATGCGCCCTTGTGCCGGGCCAGGGCATCGATGAAGCAGTTGGCGGTGGAGCCGGTGCCGACCCCGACGATGCTCTTGTCGTCGAGTTTCGGCAGGATGAAGTCGACGGCGGCCTGAGCCACTGCCTGTTTGAGTTGATCCTGGTTCATGCGGGCTCCGAGGTGCCGAGGAGAGAACGAAAGGCCGGCATTATAGGCTTCGGGGCGGGGAAGGTCATTGCCCGATTGGCGGGTCGGATATGTATACCTGCTGCCCCGACAACTGTAGGAGCGAGCTTGCTCGCGATGGTCGTGAACGATAACGCGTGAAACCAGACACCCAACGGCGCCATTGGATTTTTCGCGAGCAAGCTCGCTCCTACAGGTAATGAACTCTCTCGGCGCTTTAAAACCACCGGTTTAGTGTGGTCGTGCGGTCGAAAGCCGGGTTAGACTCCTTGGTCCTGCCCAACCCGCTCAGTGATGCTTTCCGATGCTTGAACAGTACGTCAAAAAGATCCTCACCTCGCGCGTTTATGACGTTGCCGTAGAAACCCCATTGCAGACTGCCCGTCAGCTCTCCGAGCGGCTGGGCAACAGTATTTGGCTCAAGCGCGAAGACTTGCAGCCGGTGTTCTCGTTCAAGATTCGCGGCGCCTACAACAAGCTGACGCAGTTGAGCGACGAAGAACGTGCTCGTGGTGTCGTCACCGCGTCGGCGGGCAACCATGCCCAAGGCCTGGCCCTGGCGGCGAAGGTGTTGGGCGTGAAAGCGACCATCGTCATGCCCAAGACCACTCCGGAAATCAAGGTCGAAGGCGTGCGTTCCCGTGGCGGCAAAGTGGTGCTGCATGGCGATTCGTTCCCGGAAGCCCTGGCCTACTCGCTGAAACTGGTCGATGAAAAAGGCTACGTCTACATTCACCCCTACGACGATCCCCACACCATTGCCGGGCAGGGCACCGTGGCCATGGAGATTCTGCGCCAGCACCCGCAGCCACTGGATGCGATTTTCGTCCCAGTGGGCGGCGGCGGCCTGATTGCCGGCATCGCGGCGTACGTGAAGTACCTGCGTCCGGACATCAAGATCATTGGCGTCGAACCGGATGACTCCAATTGCCTGCAAGCCGCCATGGCGGCGGGCGAGCGTGTGGTGTTGCCGACTGTGGGCCTCTTCGCCGACGGTGTTGCGGTGGCCCAGATCGGTCAGCACACCTTCGATATCTGCAAGGATCATGTCGATGAAGTGATCACCGTCAGCACCGACGAAATCTGCGCCGCCATCAAGGACATCTACGACGATACCCGCTCGATCACCGAACCTGCCGGCGCCTTGGGCGTGGCCGGGATCAAGAAGTATGTCGAGCAGCGCGGCGTCAGTGGCCAGACCTTCGTAGCCATCGACTCCGGGGCCAACGTCAACTTCGATCGCTTGCGCCACGTCGCCGAGCGTGCGGAGCTGGGCGAGGGCCGCGAAGCGATCATCGCCGTGACCATTCCCGAGAAACCGGGCAGCTTCAAGGCGTTCTGCGAGGCCATCGGCAAGCGCCAGATCACCGAATTCAACTATCGCTACAACACTGGCAGCGAAGCGCACATCTTTGTCGGCGTGCAGACGCACCCGGAAAGCGATCCGCGCAGCGCACTGATCGCCAGCCTGAGCGAGCAAGGTTTCCCGGTGCTGGACCTGACCGACAACGAGCTGGCCAAGCTGCACATCCGCCACATGGTCGGCGGGCGTGCGGCGCATGTGGTCGATGAAGTGATTCTGCGTTTCGAATTCCCGGAGCGTCCGGGGGCGTTGTTCAACTTCCTCAACAAGCTCGGCGGGCGCTGGAACATTTCGATGTTCCACTACCGCAACCATGGCGCGGCGGATGGCCGGGTCGTCGCGGGCCTGCAAGTGCCACACGACGAGCGCCACCTGGTGCCGGCGGCGCTGGAAGAAATCGGTTACCCGTACTGGGACGAAAGCGACAACCCGGCCTATCAGCTGTTTCTTGGCTGAACGGCTACGCTGATGGGCAAGGCATAAGGAAATCGAACCATGGAAACGTTAACAGCCCTGAAAGCGGCGCACATGGTGGCAACTGTTGTACTGCTGGCCTGTGCGCTGGGCCTGGGAACCTGGGTTTTGCTAGCGCGGCGCAAGGGTGATGCGACGGCGGGAAGCCGCACCCTGCAACGGCCGCGTGTATTTATCTGGCTGTTGATGGGGCTGGCGCTGCTGAGCATGCCGTTCACCGGCTGGTGGATGGTGCATCTGGTGGGATGGCCGTTGGGTCAGACCTGGCTACTGGCGTCCAGCGTGCTGTACACCGTGGCGGCGCTGGCGTGGTTCTGGTTGCTGGTGCGGCTGAACAAGCTGCGCAAGGCGCCGGGTGCTGTGGGGAAATTCACCTTTGCCCTGGCATTGTTCAGTTTTGTCTGTTTTGTTGCCATTGCCGGGTTGATGGGCGCCAAGCCAATTTAAGGCAAACCTGTAGCAGCTGCCGAGGCACGAGGCTGCGTTGTGGTCCGCAGGACCACCCTTAGGGGCCGCTTCGCAGCCCAACGCAGCCTCGTGCCTCGGCAGCTGCTACAAGTGCAATCAATCGCGCAATGAAATTACCGGCCAACCGCGCTTCTCGGCCTCGACCCGCAGTTTCGAATCAGGATCGACAGCGATCGGATTAGCCACCAGCTCCAGCAACGGCAAATCATTCATCGAATCGCTATAGAAGCAGCTGTCTTCCAGCGTATACCCGGTTTCCTCCAGCCAGCGATTCAACCGCGTCACCTTGCCTTCACGGAAACACGGCACATCGGTGCTGCGCCCGGTGTAGCGGCCATCGACCATTTCGCATTCGGTGGCGATCAGGGTTTCGACGCCCAGGCGCACGGCAATCGGCCCGGTGACGAAGCGGTTGGTGGCGGTGATGATCACCAGTTTGTCGCCGGCGGCGCGGTGCTTGGCCAGCAGTTCAATAGCCTTGGGCAGCACGATAGGTTCGATGCAATCGCGCATGTAGTCGCTGTGCCACTGATCCAGCGTGGCCATTTCGGTGCGCCCAAGGACTTCCAGGCAGAAGTTCAGGTACGCGGCGTTATCCAGTTTGCCGGCCAGGTAATCCTGGTAGAACTCATCGTTGCGTGCCTTGTAGGCGACGGCGTCGAGAAAGCCGCGCTCGCACAGGTAATCGCCCCAAGCGTGATCGCTGTCACCGCCCAGAAGGGTGTTGTCCAAATCGAATAAAGCCAGGCGCATTGCAGTTACCCGCTGAAAAGTCAGTAAAAAGGCGACAAGAATACGGTCTTTTCACAAGAGTGCACATAAGGTAGGAACCTTCATTGCTGCCTTCACAACCTTTGTGGAACAATGCGGCGACATGCGTTTGCGAGGTTGTTGCCGTGATCGACCCCGATGGTTTTCGCCCCAATGTCGGGATCATTCTGACGAATGACGCCGGCCAGGTGCTATGGGCTCGCCGAATCAATCAAGATGCCTGGCAGTTTCCGCAAGGGGGAATCAACCCCGAAGAGACGCCGGAAGACGCCTTGTACCGCGAGCTGAACGAAGAAGTAGGCCTGGAGCGCGAAGATGTTGAAATTCTCGCCTGCACCCGGGGCTGGTTGCGCTATCGTTTGCCGCAACGTCTGGTACGTACCCACAGCCAACCACTGTGCATCGGCCAGAAACAGAAATGGTTTCTCCTGCGCCTGATCTCCAACGAGCAGCGGGTGCGGATGGATTTGACCGGTAAACCGGAATTCGATGGCTGGCGCTGGGTCAGCTATTGGTATCCGTTAGGCCAGGTGGTGACATTCAAGCGCGAGGTGTATCGACGCGCTCTCAAAGAGCTTGCCCCGCGCCTTTTAGCGCGCGACTGACGACGGAGTTCGACCCCGAGCCATGCTCAATACGCTGCGCAAGATCGTCCAGGAAGTTAACTCCGCCAAGGATCTCAAGGCGGCGTTGGGGATTATTGTGTTGCGCGTCAAAGAGGCCATGGGCAGCCAGGTCTGCTCGGTCTACCTGCTTGACCCCGAGACCAACCGTTTCGTGCTGATGGCCACCGAGGGCTTGAACAAGCGCTCGATCGGCAAAGTCAGCATGGCACCCAACGAAGGTCTGGTTGGCCTGGTCGGTACGCGCGAAGAACCCCTGAACCTCGAAAACGCTGCGGACCACCCGCGCTACCGCTACTTCGCCGAAACCGGTGAAGAGCGCTTCGCCTCATTCCTCGGGGCGCCGATCATTCACCACCGCCGCGTCGTCGGCGTGTTGGTCATCCAGCAAAAAGAACGTCGCCAGTTCGATGAAGGTGAAGAAGCCTTCCTCGTGACCATGAGCGCGCAGCTCGCCGGCGTTATCGCCCACGCCGAAGCCACCGGTTCGATCCGCGGTCTCGGTCGTCAGGGCAAAGGCATCCAGGAGGCCAAGTTCGTCGGCGTACCGGGTTCGCCGGGTGCCGCGGTCGGTACCGCAGTGGTCATGCTGCCACCGGCCGATCTGGACGTGGTGCCGGACAAGACCATCACCGACATCGACGCCGAACTCGGGCTGTTCAAGACCGCCATCGAAGGCGTGCGCGCCGACATGCGCGCGTTGTCCACCAAGCTCGCCACGCAATTGCGCCCGGAAGAGCGGGCCTTGTTCGACGTCTACCTGATGATGCTCGACGATGCCGCGCTGGGCAGCGAAGTCACCACCGTGATCAAGACCGGCCAGTGGGCCCAGGGCGCGTTGCGCCAGGTGGTCACCGATCACGTCAACCGTTTCGAATTGATGGACGACGCTTACCTGCGCGAGCGTGCGTCGGACGTCAAGGACCTCGGTCGGCGCTTGCTGGCTTATTTGCAGGAAGAACGCCAGCAAACCCTGGTCTACCCCGACAACACCATTCTGGTCAGCGAAGAACTGACGCCGGCGATGCTCGGCGAGGTGCCGGAAGGCAAGCTGGTCGGTCTGGTGTCGGTACTCGGCTCCGGCAACTCCCACGTCGCCATCCTCGCCCGTGCCATGGGCATCCCGACGGTAATGGGCCTGGTCGACCTGCCGTACTCCAAGGTCGACGGCATCCAGATGATCGTCGACGGCTACCACGGCGAGGTCTACACCAACCCGAGTGACGTGCTGCGCAAGCAGTTCGCCGAAGTGGTCGAGGAAGAGAAGCAACTGGCCCTCGGGCTGGATGCGCTGCGCGATCTGCCGTGTGTGACGGTCGATGGCCATCGCATGCCGCTGTGGGTCAACACCGGCCTGCTGGCCGACGTGGCGCGAGCGCAGAAGCGCGGTGCCGAAGGCGTGGGCCTGTACCGCACCGAAGTGCCATTCATGATCAACCAGCGTTTCCCGAGCGAAAAGGAACAACTGGCGATCTACCGCGAACAACTGGCCGCGTTCCACCCGCAACCGGTGACCATGCGCACCCTGGACATCGGTGGCGACAAGTCACTGTCGTACTTCCCGATCAAGGAAGACAACCCGTTCCTCGGCTGGCGCGGCATTCGCGTCACTCTAGACCACCCGGAAATCTTCCTGGTGCAGACCCGTGCCATGCTCAAGGCCAGCGAAGGCTTGAACAACCTGCGCATTCTGCTGCCGATGATCTCCGGCATTCATGAATTGGAAGAAGCGCTGCACCTGATCCACCGCGCCTGGGGCGAAGTGCGCGACGAAGGCTGCGACGTGCCGATGCCGCCGATTGGCGTGATGATCGAGATTCCGGCCGCTGTTTATCAGACCAAGGAACTGGCGCGGCAAGTCGACTTCCTATCGGTCGGTTCCAACGACCTGACCCAATACCTGTTGGCCGTGGACCGCAACAACCCGCGGGTCGCCGATCTTTACGACTACCTGCACCCGGCGGTGCTTCAGGCATTGCAGAACGTCGTGCGTGACGCCCATGCCGAAGGCAAGCCGGTGAGCATCTGCGGTGAAATGGCCGGTGATCCGGCGGCGGCCGTGCTGTTGATGGCGATGGGTTTCGACAGCTTGTCGATGAACGCCACCAACTTGCCGAAAGTGAAGTGGATGCTGCGCCAGATCAACCTGAGCAAGGCCAGGGAATTGCTGGCCGAGCTGATGACCATCGACAACCCGCAAGTGATCCACAGCTCGTTGCAACTGGCACTGAAGAACCTCGGGCTGGCGCGGATGATCAATCCGGGGGCGATCAAGGCCCTCTAAACCTGCGGTGCTCCCACATTGGATCTCCAGGGCACACAGATTGTGTGTACGACGCAGATCCAATGTGGGAGCGGGCTTGCTCGCGAAGACGGCAGGTCAGACTACACATCCCTAAAGCCTGATCTCCACCTCCCCAAGATGCCCGCCAAACGGCCCGAAACTCCGTTCGACCAGATGCCGCGTCCCATCCGCCTGCACGATCAACGCCGTACTGGCCCGCGTCCCGTAACTCTGACTGGCGATAAACACACTCGATAGCAGTGTCTCGGTGGCCAGGCCGACCCCCGTATCCGGCAACTCGGCAACCGGCGCTGGCTGCGAATCACTGAGCAAGGCCAGCAATGCTTGAGGCTGCGGATCGTCCAGCACCTCTCTCAACGCCGCTTTGGCCTTGAGCAGTTTCGGCCAGGGCGTATCCAGCCCGGCGTTCGACAGCCCATGAACCCCGGCAGGCAACATCACAGGCTCAGATTCCCTGGCATTGAAGTGCCAGAGTTCGTTGGCATTGCCAACCAGCAGGTTAAAGCCGCCATATTCCGACGAACGTGCGACAACATCGCTCAAATAATCGTCAATCGGTAGTTCCCCGGTGAGAAACCGCGCCACCAGTTCTCCACGAGACTTGCGCCCCGGTGGCTGGTGGGGATCGCGAATGTTGGTCAGCGCGGCAAAGCGTCCGTTGGCACCGACACCGAGCCAGGTACCACCGGCCTCCAGGTCGCGTCCGGCGTACACCTGGGGTGCTTCGGGCCATTGCGCCAGCGGCAGGCTGGGGCGGGCGTAGAACTCATCGCGATTGGCTGCCACGACCAGCGGCTGGGCATGACCCGGGCGCCAGGCAAAAACAATCAGGCACATAAGGCTGTCCTTGTGTGTTTTTTGCCCACTCTACGCAGACATCGCTCATCGATCCATCGCCTTGCACAGTGGAGCTTGAGGCCATGCATCCGTTACCATGCCGCTCCGGTTTTGGGGAGGCGAGCGGGAACGACCATGGAATTTCTGCTCTATCTGGCGCTCGGCGCCTGCGCAGGCGTGCTGGCCGGGCTGTTCGGGGTAGGCGGCGGGATCATTATCGTTCCGGTGCTGGTGTTCAGTTTCAAAGCGCAAGGGTTCGATCCGTCGATCCTCACGCATCTGGCAGTGGGTACCTCCCTGGCGACGATTATCTTCACCTCGGTCAACGCGGTCCGTGAGCATCACCGCCGCGGCGCCGTGCGTTGGCCGATCTTCGTATGGATGACCGTCGGCATTCTGATCGGTGCCGGGTTCGGCGCACTGACCGCCGAGGCGATTTCCGGGCCGAACCTGCAGAAAATCATCGGCGTGTTCGCGTTGGTGATCGCCGCGCAATTGACACTGGACCTCAAACCCAGGGCCAGCCGAACCGTGCCGGGTAAACTCGGTCTGACCGTGGCCGGCAGCGTGATTGGCTGGGCTTCGGCGATTTTCGGCATTGGCGGCGGTTCGCTGACCGTGCCGTTCCTGACCTGGCGCAGCGTGCCGATGCAGCAGGCAGTGGCTACCTCATCGGCCTGCGGTCTGCCGATTGCCCTGGCCAGTGCATTAAGTTTCATGATTTTGGGCTGGCACGATCCGTTGCTCCCGGCCCATAGTCTGGGTTTCATTTATTTGCCGGCGCTGTTGGGCATTGCCTTGACCAGCATGGTGTTCGCCCGCCTGGGTGCGCGATTGGCCCACAGATTGTCGGCAAAGTTGCTGAAAAGGCTGTTTGCCGCTTTGCTGTTCTGCGTCGGTCTGAACTTTCTAGTCTGAAGCATCTGCTCTGACGGGCAACGCAATCCTGGCTTAATCCTGAGGTGGCAGCGTCGCCCGGGAATTTTTAAGATTTGAACTCTAACGAGGAGTCGCAATGCTGCCTTACCCGCAGATCGACCCGGTGGCCCTGGCCATCGGTCCGCTGAAAATCCACTGGTACGGCCTGATGTACCTGATCGGCATCGGCGGCGCCTGGCTGCTGGCGTCCCGCCGGTTGAACCGTTTCGACCCGACCTGGACCAAGGAAAAACTCTCCGACATGGTGTTCTGGATGTCGATGGGGGTGATCGTCGGCGGGCGACTGGGTTATGTGCTGTTCTACGATCTGAGCGCGTACCTCGCCAACCCGACGCTGATTTTCGAAGTGTGGAAGGGCGGCATGTCGTTCCACGGCGGTTTCATCGGCGTGATGCTGGCGGCGTTGTGGTTCGGTAAAAAGAACAACAAGTCGTTCTTCCAGTTGATGGATTTCGTTGCGCCAATGGTGCCGATTGGCCTGGGTGCCGGACGAATCGGCAACTTCATCAACGCCGAGCTGTGGGGCAAGCCGACCGACGTGCCGTGGGCGATGATCTTCCCGCCGTTCAGCGACCCGGCGCAGTTGCCGCGTCACCCATCGCAGCTGTACCAGTTCGCCCTCGAAGGCGTGGCGCTGTTCCTGATCCTCTGGCTGTTCTCGCGCAAGCCACGGCCGACCATGGCGGTCTCCGGGATGTTTGCGCTGTTCTACGGCATCTTCCGTTTCATCGTCGAGTTTGTCCGTGTGCCGGACGCGCAATTGGGCTATCTGGCCTGGAACTGGCTGACCATGGGCCAGGTGCTGTGCCTGCCGATGATCGTCGGCGGCCTGGTCCTGATCTGGCTGGCATATCACCGCGCCCCGGCAACTCCAGCGGCAGCCGTATAAAATTCGAACCCCGCAGCGATGGCTGCGGGTTCAAGGACACAGGTAACTCATGAAGCAATATCTCGAACTGGTCGCCCACGTCATCAAGAACGGCACCAAGCAGGCCAACCGTACCGGCGTGAACACCATCAGTTTTCCCGGCGCGATGCTGCGTTATGACCTGCAGGAAGGTTTCCCGGCGATCACCACGCGCAAGATGGCGTTCAAATCGGCCATCGGCGAAATGTGCGGGTTCCTGCGTGGCGTGAACAACGCGGCCGAATTCCGTGCGTTGGGCTGCAAGGTCTGGGACCAGAACGCCAACGAAAACGCCCAGTGGCTGGCCAACCCGTTCCGTCAGGGCGAAGACGACCTTGGTGAGATCTACGGCGTGCAATGGCGCAAATGGCCGGCGTACAAGCAGATCCCGGTCAGCAACCAGGCCGCCATCGAGCAAACCCTGAAACAGGGATACCGCCAGATCGCCGAAGGTGAAGAAGACGGTCAGGCCTACGTGGTGCTGTACAAGGCCATCGACCAGGTCCGCCAGTGCGTCGACACCATCATCAAGGACCCGGGCAGCCGCCGTATCCTGTTCCACGGCTGGAACTGCGCGCAGCTTGATGAAATGGCCCTGCCGCCGTGCCACCTGCTGTACCAGTTCCACCCGAATGTCGAGACCAAAGAGATTTCCTTGACCCTCTACATCCGCTCCAACGACCTGGGCCTGGGCACACCGTTCAACCTGACCGAAGGCGCTGCACTGCTGAGCCTGATCGGGCGCCTGACCGGTTACACGCCGCGCTGGTTCACCTATTTCATCGGCGATGCGCACGTCTACGAGAACCACCTGGACATGCTCAACGAACAGCTCAAGCGCGAGCCGTTCCCGATGCCGAAACTGGTGATTGCCGACCGTGTGCCGGAGTTTGCCAAGACCGGCGTGTACCAGCCGGAATGGCTGGAGCTGGTGGAGCCGGGCGATTTTTCGCTGGAAGACTACGAACACCACGCGCCAATGACTGCGCCGATGGCGGTCTGAAGTACAACACCTAAACCTGTGGGAGCGGGCTCGCGCCCACAGGAGCTATGCGTACACCGCAACCCGTGTGTGCGAGCCTGCTCGCGATGAGGCCCGCAAGCTCTCCGTAAAATCTCAGACCGGTAAACTGGTGGTCGACTTGATCTCCGACAACGCCACGATCGAATTGACCTCCTGAATCCCCGGCACCATCGACAGCTTTTCGAAGAAGAAGCGCTCGTAAGCCTCGATGTCCGCCGTGACAATCCGCAACAGGAAGTCCACCGCTCCCATCAGCACATAACACTCCAGCACTTGCGGAAAACCACGGATCGCCTCGGTGAATTCGGTGAAGTTCGAACGCCCGTGGGCATTGAGTTTCACCTCCGCGAAAATCTGCGTGTTCAGGCCGACCTTCTTGCGGTCGAGCAAGGTCACCTGGCCACGAATGATGCCCTCCTCTTTCATCCGCTGAATCCGCCGCCAGCACGGCGATTGCGAAAGGCCCACCTGCTCGGCGATCTGCGCGCTGGAGAGCGAAGCGTCCTCTTGCAGCAAGGCGAGAATCTTGCGGTCGTAACTGTCCAGTTCGCTCTGCATAAAAAAACCTTTTATTGATCAATACGCGAATTGATTGATTCTACATTCCTGTCATTTTTCCAATCATAGAGAAGAAATACCCGGTACAGGATGTAAATATTTCTCCAATGATTTTGGAGCCTGACCATGCCGTATCTCGAAGCCGTGAACACCCCGCCCACTCGCGCCGATGTCTGGAACATCAGCAACGCCCACTGCCGGGCTCGCTATCAAATGCTGGCCGAGGCAGAACCCGACCTGCTGTGTCGCGCCCTCAACCTGTTCGCCTTGCAATTGCTCACGCCGGAACAGGTCAACGTGCAGCGCCAGGAAGACTGGCTGACCATCGAGATCGTCATCGACGGTTTGAGCTGGCACCGCGCGCAGGTGATTGCGGAAAAACTTCGTAACCTGATCAGCGTCTGCTCGGTGGAGCTGCAAGAGGCTGATTCTGCGTGGGCCGAAGCGGCTCAAGCGTTGGGCTGAAAAACCCCGAAACGGCTTCGTCGAGTAGTGGCCCAACGGTCAGCCGGGCCACGGCTATCCTTTGCGGACTGTCGTTCAATAGGAGCCCGCATGTCCGCACAACTCGCCCTTCAGGACCGCTGGCTGGATCTCAATGATGTGCTGCGCGAACTGGTCGCCCAGGGCTTTCTCAGCCAGGATTCGGCCGAACACGCGCTCAATGCCCGGCGCCGCAACGCCGCCCATGGCCAGATGCATCCGCTGGAGTTCATCGCCAGCCAACAGCTGGACGACCTCAGCCGTCCCGGCAAACAGCTGGACCTCGAAAGCCTGACGCTGTGGCTGTCCCGGCAGGCCGGCCAGCCTTACCTGCGCATCGATCCACTGAAAATCAACGTCGCGGCCGTAACACCGCTGATGTCCTATGCCTTCGCCCAGCGCCACAAAATCCTCGCGGTATCGATCGACCGTGATGCGGTGACCGTGGCCAGCGCCCAGCCCTATGTCAGCGGCTGGGAGGCTGACCTGACCCACGTGCTCAAGTTGCCAGTCAAGCGTGTAGTGGCCAACCCCGTGGACATCCAGCGCTTCAGCGTCGAGTTCTTTCGCCTGGCCAAGTCGGTCACCGGGGCGAACAGCGCCGACCCGCAGGTCAGTACCCCGGGCAACTTCGAACAGTTGCTCAACCTCGGCGCCAGCGACCAGGAGCCGGACGCCAACGACGCACACATCGTCAACATCGTAGACTGGTTGTTCCAGTACGCGTTCCAGCAACGCGCCAGCGACATCCACATCGAACCCCGGCGCGAGCAAGGCACGGTGCGCTTTCGCATCGACGGCGTGCTGCACAACGTCTATCAATTCCCGCCCCAGGTCACCATGGCCATCGTCAGCCGCCTGAAAACCCTGGGGCGCATGAATGTCGCGGAGAAACGCAAACCCCAGGACGGCCGGGTGAAAACCAAGACCCCGGACGGAGGCGAAGTCGAACTGCGTTTGTCGACACTGCCGACAGCCTTCGGCGAAAAAATGGTCATGCGCATCTTCGACCCGGAAGTCCTGCTCAAGGACTTCGACCAGCTCGGGTTTTCCGCCGACGACCTGCGCCGCTGGCAGGACATGACCCGCCAGCCCCACGGCATCATCCTCGTCACCGGGCCGACGGGTTCGGGCAAGACCACCACCCTCTACACCACCCTGAAAAAACTGGCGACGCCGGAGGTCAACCTCTGCACCATCGAAGACCCGATTGAAATGGTCGAGCCGGCGTTCAACCAGATGCAGGTCCAGCACAACATCGACCTGACCTTCGCCGCCGGCGTGCGCGCACTGATGCGGCAAGATCCGGACATCATCATGATCGGCGAGATCCGCGACCTCGAAACCGCGGAGATGGCAATCCAGGCTGCGCTCACCGGGCACCTGGTGCTGTCGACCCTGCACACCAACGATGCGCCTGGCGCCATCAGCCGCCTGCTGGAGCTCGGCGTGCCGCACTACCTGATCAAGGCCACGGTGCTCGGCGTCATGGCCCAGCGCCTGGTGCGAACCCTGTGCCCGCACTGCAAGGCGCCGCTGACGCTGGGCGAAGGCGACTGGCAAACCCTGACCCGGCCCTGGCAAGCACCCTTGCCGGGTAATGCCCAGCGCGCCATGGGCTGCCTGGAATGCCGCGACACCGGTTATCACGGTCGCGCCGGGGTCTACGAAATCATGCAACTGAGCGATGGCATCAAAGCGTTGATCAGTCCCGACACCGATCTGCTGGCCGTGCGGCGCCAGGCATTCAAGGAAGGCATGCGCAGCCTGCGCCTGTCCGGGGCGCAAAAAGTCGCCGCCGGGCTGACGACCATCGAGGAGGTTCTGCGAGTGACACCCCAGAGCGAGCAGAACTGAGCCCCCGCTGTTCTTACCCGGGAGCGCTACACTCCAGCGAATGCAACTCCACACATCAACAAGGAATCGTTATGCAGATCGGTAGCGTGCTTTTGCTTTTTGTCGGCCTGGTGGTCGCCATTCTTTTCATGGGTTTCAAGGTCGTGCCCCAGGGCTTTGAATGGACCGTCGAGCGTTTCGGGCGCTACACCAACACACTCAAACCGGGGCTGAACGTCATCATTCCGGTCATGGACCGCATCGGGCGCAAGATGAATGTGATGGAAAGCGTGCTGGATATTCCGCCACAGGAAGTCATCACCGCCGACAACGCCACGGTGCAAATCGACGCCGTGTGCTTCTTCCAGGTGGTCAACACGGCCCAGGCTGCCTACGAGGTCAACAACCTCGAACACGCCATTCGCAACCTGCTGCAAACCAACATCCGTACGGTACTCGGCTCGATGGAGCTCGACGCCATGCTCAGCCAGCGTGACGGGATCAACGAAAAACTGCTGCGCACTGTCGATGAAGCGACCGCGCCGTGGGGCATCAAGATCACCCGGATCGAGATCAAGGACATCAGCCCACCCGCCGACCTGATGGCGGCGATGTCAGGGCAGATGAAAGCCGAACGGATCAAGCGCGCACAGATCCTTGAGGCCGAAGGTCTGCGCGCCGCAGCGATCCTGACCGCCGAAGGCAAGAAACAGGCGCAGATCCTCGAAGCCGAAGGCAGTCGTCAGGCCGCATTCCTGGAGGCCGAGGCCCGCGAGCGGCAAGCCGAGGCAGAAGCCCAGGCCACCAAAGTGGTGTCCGAAGCCATCGCCAGTGGCAACGTGCAAGCGGTCAATTACTTCGTGGCGCAGAAATACATCGATGCGCTGGGCAAGTTGTCTTCGGCCAACAACAGCAAAGTGATCCTGATGCCGCTTGAGGCCAGCTCGATGATCGGCGCAGTGGGTGGCATTGGCGAAATCGTCAAGGCCACTTTCGATAACAAAAAAGCCTGAGGCACGCCATGTGGGCATTTTTGCAGCATCTTTCGTTCTGGGACTGGTTGGCGCTGGGCACGGTACTGTTGATTCTTGAAGTGTTCGGCGCCGGCGGCTACCTGTTGTGGATCGGCATGGCGGCGGCAGCCGTGGGCGTCCTGACCTTCTTCCTGCCGGGCCTGTCCTGGGAATGGCAGTTTCTGTTGTTCGGCCTGCTGTCGATCACTACCGCGTTGTATTGGTGGCGGCGTCAGCGCACGGCAGTACGCCCGAGCGATCAGCCACACCTGAATCTGCGCGGCCAGGAGCTGATCGGCAAAACCTTCGTGGTGTATGAAGCGATTGTCGACGGTCGCGGCAAAATCAAGGTGGCCGACGGCGTATGGATGGCCCGCGGGCCGGACGCCGCCACTGGCAGCCGCGTGCGGGTGGTCGGCCAGCAAGGCGCGATCCTGCTGGTCGAAACGGCGGAATAGGCGACCACGGAACTCGATTGGGGGTTGGCAATCCAACCGCGTAGTTAACCCAGTGGAGTCACCCTTTCATGCGTTTCAAACTTGCTGTCGCTACCGTCGCCCTGTTGTCCCTGCCTGTCGGTTCAGCGATGGCCGATACTTTTTGGCGTAACGTTCTTACGTCCGGCGCAACCACCGGTTCGAGCTATCTGACTTCCAAGGATCACAAGCTGATCGTCGCGGCCCAGGACGACGCCAGCAGCTTCGTCGCCAGTGACGGCGGGATCCGCGGTCCGTACCTGGAAGCGGCCATGCAGAAAGTCCGCACCGACAACCCGGGCCTGCAGGCCACGGACATGGAACTGGCGAACGCGATCCTGGCCAAGAATGCCGTAGCTTCTGACTAAGTATTCCCCGCATAAAAAATGCCGCTCACATGAGCGGCATTTTTTTGCCCGGCGAACACAAATCCCACGTTCACCGAACCTCCCTGTGGGAGCGGGCTTGCTCGCGAAAGCGGTGTGTCATTCAGCATAAATCTGGCTGACACGACGCCTTCGCGAGCAAGCCCGCTCCCACAGGGGTTATGTACACCCGGAAATGTCAGCGGTAGTCGTCGACCGGCACACATGCACAAAACAGGTTCCGGTCCCCATACACATTGTCCACCCGGTTCACCACCGGCCAGTATTTGTGAGCCTTGGTGTGCGCATCCGGCGTGACCGCCTGAACGATGCTGTACGGCCGCTCCCACACGCCGGTGATATCGGCCAACGTATGCGGCGCACCTTTCAGCGGGTTTTCTTCAGCCGGCCAGTTACCGTTTTGCACCTCGTTGATTTCCGCGCGGATGCTCAGCATCGCCCCGATGAACCGGTCCAGCTCGGCCTTCGATTCACTTTCGGTCGGTTCGACCATCAGCGTCCCCGGTACGGGAAACGACATGGTCGGGGCATGGAAGCCGTAGTCCATCAGGCGCTTGGCCACGTCCTCTTCGGTAATGCCGGTCAACGCCTTGAGCGGTCGCAGGTCGAGGATGCATTCGTGCGCCACCCGCTCGTTGCGCCCGGTGTAGAGCACCGGGAAGGCACCGGACAAATGCCGCGCCAGGTAATTCGCGGAGAGGATCGCCACTTCGCTGGCGTCCGCCAGTTGCGGCCCCATCATCGCGATGTACATCCAGCTGATCGGCAAAATGCTTGCACTGCCCCAGGGCGCTGCGCTGACGGCGCCATTTTGCGGATGCGGCCCGTCGATCGGCACCACCGGATGGTTGGCCACGAACGGCGCCAGATGCGCCCGAACACCAATCGGCCCCATGCCCGGCCCACCACCACCATGGGGAATGCAGAAGGTCTTGTGCAGGTTCATGTGCGAGACATCGGCGCCAATATCCGCCGGCCGCGCCAGCCCGACCTGGGCATTGAGGTTGGCGCCATCCATGTACACCTGACCACCGTGCAGGTGGATCACCTCACAGATTTCGCTGATGCCTTCTTCATACACCCCGTGGGTCGAAGGGTATGTCGCCATCAGGCAGGCGAGTTTGTCGGCGGCCTGCGCGGCTTTTTCCTTGAGGTCCTCCAGGTCGACGTTGCCCGCCTCGTCACACTCGACGATCACCACGCGCATCCCGGCCATTTGCGCCGACGCGGGGTTGGTGCCGTGAGCCGACGAAGGAATCAGGCAAATATCGCGGCCGCCCTGTTGCCGGCTCTCATGGTATTTGCGGATCGCCAGCAGCCCGGCGTATTCGCCCTGAGCACCGGAGTTGGGTTGCATGCAGATCGCGTCGAAACCGGTGATCGCACACAACCAGCGCTCAAGTTCTTCGATCATCAGCCCATAACCGGCAGCCTGTTCCCTGGGCGCGAACGGATGCAGGTTGGCGAACTGCGGCCAGGTAATCGGGATCATCTCGCTGGTGGCGTTGAGCTTCATGGTGCAGGAGCCCAGCGGGATCATCGATTGATTGAGCGCCAGGTCCTTGTTTTCCAGTTGCTTGAGGTAGCGCAACATCTCGGTTTCGCTGTGATGGGCGCTGAACACGGGATGGCGCAGATAAGGCGAAGTTCGCGCCAGCCCTTCAGGAATTCCACCAGGCAAGACTTCGGCATCCAGGTCCTCGATGCTGAGCCCGTGATCGGCCCCCAGAAACACATCGAACAGCTTCGCCACCGTGGTTTCGTCGCAGACCTCGTCGAGACTCAAGCCCAGTTGTCCGCGCCCGAGAATGCGCAGGTTGATCTGCGCGGCCCGGGCACTTTCGATGATGGCGGTCTGGGCTCCGCCGACTTCCAGGGTCAGGGTGTCGAAGAAGTGCCGGTTGACCCGGGTGATACCGTTGCGCTCAAGCCCGGCAGCAAGGATGCAGGTCAACCGATGAACCCGCTGGGCGATCCGCTTGAGCCCTTCCGGGCCGTGGTAGACCGCATAGAAACTGGCGATATTGGCCAGTAGCACCTGGGCCGTGCAGATGTTGGAGTTGGCCTTCTCCCGGCGGATATGTTGCTCGCGGGTTTGCAGGGCCATGCGCAGGGCGATGTTGCCCCGCGCGTCTTTCGAAACACCGATGATCCGCCCGGGAATCGCTCGCTTGTACTCATCGCGGCTGGCAAAAAATGCCGCGTGAGGCCCGCCGTAGCCCATGGGCACGCCAAATCGCTGGGACGAGCCGAACACCACATCGGCGCCCAGTTCACCCGGCGGGGTCAGCAACAACAGACTCAGCAAATCCGTGGCGACACAGGCCAGGGCCTGTTGCGCGTGCAGATGATCAATAAGCGGCCGCAGGTCGTGGATTTCGCCGTGAGTGTCGGGGTATTGCAGCAGCGCGCCGAACACCTGGTGCTGCTTCAAGTTATCCACAGCGTCGACGATCAGCTCGAAGCCGAAACCTTCGGCGCGGGTCTGCACCACGGAAATGGTTTGCGGGTGGCAGTTTTCGTCGACAAAGAACAGGTTGCTTTTGGACTTGGCGACCCGCTTGGCCAGGGCCATGGCTTCCGCCGCGGCGGTGGCTTCATCGAGCAGCGAGGCACTGGCCAGTTCCAGGCCGGTCAGGTCGATGGTCAGTTGCTGGAAGTTCAGCAGCGCTTCGAGCCGCCCTTGGGCGATCTCCGGTTGATAGGGTGTGTACGCGGTGTACCAACCGGGATTTTCCAGCACGTTACGCAAAATGACGGCCGGTGTGAGGGTGCCGTGGTAGCCCATGCCGATCAGGCTGGTCCAGACCTGATTCTGCTCGGCATAACCACGCAGCTTGGCTAGCGCGGCCTCTTCATCGAGTGCCGGGGGCAGGTCCAGCGCCCGGTTGAGGCGAATGCCTGGTGGCACGGTTTGCTCGATCAATTCGACCCGGCTGCCGAGGCCGAGGCTATCGAGCATCGCCTGTTGCTCGGCGGCATCGGGTCCTAGGTGGCGGCGAAGAAAGGCATTGGGGTCGCGTAACTGGCTCAGGGACGGCAACTGGGACATGACGGGCTCTCTCTTGACTGGCGCTCAGCGTCGATGCAACACGGTCAAACCAGCATAGCAGTCGATATCCGCATGGATGACGTGGCGCGCTCGACCAATCCGGATCATCATGTCCGGCGCCTCTCTAAATGTCCGCTGATCGGGTGACTGTATCCATGAGCCAACTGCCTTTCCTGCCGTTTTCCAAACCCACCATCGATGAAACCACGATCGCCGCCGTTGGCGACGTATTACGCTCGGGCTGGATTACCAGCGGCCCAAAAGTCCAGGCCTTCGAAGCGCAACTCTCGGAGTATTTTGGCGGGCGCCCGGTGCGTACCTTCAATTCCGGCACCTGCACCATGGAAATCGCCTTGCGTATTGCCGGGGTCGGGCCGGGCGATGAAGTGATCACCACGCCGATTTCCTGGGTGGCCACCGCCAACGTCATCCTGGAAGTCGGCGCCACCCCGGTGTTTGCCGACATCGACCCGGTGACGCGCAATATCGATCTGGATCAACTGGAAGCGGCGATTACCCCCCGCACCAAAGCCATCATCCCGGTGTACCTCGCCGGGCTGCCCGTGGACATGACGCGTTTGTACGCCCTGGCGAAAAAGCACGGCCTGCGGATTGTCGAAGATGCGGCCCAGGCATTGGGTTCCAGCTGGAACGGCCAGCGCATTGGCTCGACGGGGGATTTCGTCTCCTTCAGTTTCCAGGCGAACAAAAACGTCACCTCATCCGAGGGCGGTTGCCTGGTGTTGAATACGGCCGAAGAGGTACGACTGGCGGAGAAATACCGGCTGCAGGGCGTGACCCGCAACGGCTTCGATGGCCTGGACGTCGACGTGCTGGGTGGCAAATTCAACATGACCGACGTCGCGGCGGCCATTGGCCTTGGGCAATTTGCTCATATCGAAGCCATCACCGCTCATCGCCGTGACCTCGCACGGCATTACTTCGCCTGCTTTGGCGAGGATTTCGAAACGCAGTACGGGGCGCAATTGCCTCCGGCGGATTTCACCCAAAGCAACTGGCATTTGTTCCAGCTGGTACTACCGGAACGCAAAGATGGCAAACCGGCACGGGCGACGTTCATGGAGCAGATGCAGGCGCTGGGTGTCGGGATCGGCTATCACTACCCGCCGATTCACCTGTTGAGCCTTTACCGCGAACGCGGTTTCAAGGAGGGCATGTTCCCGATCGCCGAGCGGGTCGGCCGGCTGATTGTCTCGCTGCCGATGTTCACGGCGATGAGCAAAGCGGATGTCGAGCGTTCGGTGGCTGCCGTGAAAGCGGTTTTGCGCGACGCCTGAGCCTGCAATGAAAAAGCCCCGACGGATGGTAATGCTGCTCACTTAAGAGATAGAGCGAACAATAAACAACCTGTGGCGAGGGAGCTTGCTCCCGCTGGACTGCGCAGCAGTCCCCTGCTCTTTAGAGAAAAGGAGGGGCCGCTTCGCGCCCCAGCGGGAGCAAGCTCCCTCGCCACAGATTCAGTGTTCGTCCTTAAGTGAACAGCATTACCCGACGGATCGGGGCTTTGGGATGTTGCGTCAGGCTTATTCGCCGATGGCAGCCTTGTAGCCGGCGGCATCCAGCAGTTTTTCCAGATCGGCGGTGTTGCTTGGCTTGAGCTTGAAGATCCACGCGCCGTACGGGTCGCTGTTGAGCAGTTCCGGCGAAGCGCTCAGGTCTTCGTTGACCGCGATCACTTCACCGGCAATCGGGGAGTAGATGTCGGAAGCGGCTTTGACCGATTCAACGACACCGGCCTGATCTTCAGCGGCAAACACGTTGCCGACTTCAGTCAATTCGACGAACACCACATCACCCAGCGCTTCCTGCGCGTGATCGCTGATGCCCACGGTGACGGTGCCATCGGCTTCCAGACGTGCCCATTCGTGACTTTCGGCAAAACGCAGGTCGGCAGGGATATCGCTCATGTTCTGTGTCCTCAGGAAAATAGTCGGCGGGCATTCCCGCCAGAAAAGATTAGATCAAGGTTTTGCCGTGGCGTACGAAGGTCGGTTTGACCACCCGAACCGGGTACCACTTGCCACGGATTTCCACTTCAGCGCGGTCGGCAGTTGCCATCGGCACGCGCGCCAGTGCAATCGACTTGCTTAGCGTAGGAGAGAAACTACCACTGGTGATCTCCCCTTCGCCAACATCGGCGATGCGGACCACCTGATGAGCGCGCAAAACCCCGCGCTCCTCAAGGACCAGACCGACCAGTTTGTGCTGTACGCCGGCAGCCTGCTCGGTTTCCAGCGCCTTGCGCCCGATGAACTGCCGGGTGGCAGGTTCCCAGGCAATGCTCCAGGCCATGTTGGAGGCCAACGGTGAAACATCCTGCTGGATGTCCTGGCCGTAAAGGTTCATGCCGGCTTCGACCCGCAAGGTATCCCGCGCGCCAAGGCCGATGGGAGAAATCCCGGCACCGACCAGATCGTTGAAAAAGCCTGGCGCCTGATCGGCCGGCAGAATGATTTCCAGGCCGTCTTCGCCGGTATAACCGGTGCGTGCGATGAACCAGTCACCGTCGGGCAGGCCTTCGAAGGGCTTGAGGAGCTGGATCAGGTTGCTGCGGGACTGGGTTACCAGTTCGGCAATTTTTTGCCGGGCCTGAGGGCCCTGGATGGCCAGCATCGCCAACTCGGAACGTTCGCTGATTTGCACGTCGAAACCGTCGAGACGGGCTTGCATCCAGGCCATGTCCTGATCGCGGGTGGAGGCATTGACCACCAGGCGATAACCCTCATCGAGGCGGTAGACGATCATGTCGTCGACGATCCCGCCCTGCTCGTTGAGCATGGCGCTGTACAACGCACGGCCAGGGCTGTGCAGGCGTTCGACGTCATTGGCCAGCAAATGCTGAAGCCAGGCTTTGGCCTGGGAGCCACAGACATCGATTACGGTCATGTGGGACACATCAAAGACACCGCAATCGCGGCGCACCTGGTGGTGTTCCTCGACCTGCGATCCATAATGCAGAGGCATGTCCCAACCGCCAAAATCGACCATCTTCGCGCCGAGTGCGAGATGAAGGTCATACAGAGGCGTACGCTGTCCCATGGGTTTCTCCTTCCGGGCGTGGCGAAGGTGCGGACAAGCGCTGCACGAACTGAAGGCCTTGAAACAAAGGGCCTTTAGCCGATTTCAGCTACCTGGTCTGTCAGACGGACCGCACCGAATGCCGCGCATTGTAGCCGCAAGGTGTAGGACTGACACCTAGCTGTTTCGATGTGCCGAGCGCCGGATCAATCCGATGACCGGCAACAGCCCGACCAGCACCAGGGTCAATGCCGGTAAAGACGCCCTCGCCCATTCGCCTTCGCTGGTCATTTCAAAGATCCGCACCGCCAGCGTGTCCCAGCCAAACGGGCGCATCAGCAGGGTCGCGGGCATTTCCTTGAGCACGTCGACGAACACCAGCAGCGCAGCGCTCAACGTGCCGGGCAACAACAATGGTAGATACACTTTGAAAAACAGTCGTGGCCCACTGACGCCCAGGCTACGTGCCGCTTCGGGCAAAGATGGCCGTATACGCGCCAGGCTGTTTTCCAGTGGCCCGTAGGCCACCGCAATGAAGCGCACCAGATACGCCAGCAGCAACGCCGCCAGACTACCGAGCAGTAGCGGTTTGCCCGTGCCCCCGAGCCAGCTCGAGAGCGGGATGACCAGTTCACGATCCAGGTAACTGAACGCCAGCATGATCGACACTGCCAGCACCGAGCCCGGCAAGGCGTAACCGAGGTTGGCCAGACTGACCCCGGAACGAATGACGCGGGTGGGCGCCAGTCGTCGGGCAAACGCCAGCAACAAGGCAACGCTTACAGTGATCAACGCCGCCATCGCCCCCAGGTACAAGGTATGGGCGATCAGCCCGGCGTAACGTTCGTCGAGATCGAAGCGCCCACGCTGCCAGAACCACACCATCAGTTGCAGCATAGGAATGACAAAGGCGCAGGCAAACACCAGCCCGCACCATGTCATGGCTGCCAGCGCCTTGACGCCTCGCAGGTGATACAGCGCCTTGACCCGTGGTCGCTCGTTGCCCGCCCGGTTGGCCCCGCGAGCACGCCGCTCGCCGTACAGCACAAGCATCACCACCAGCAGTAACAGGCTGGCCAGTTGCGCAGCGGAGGACAGGCTGAAAAAACCGTACCAGGTCTTGTAGATGGCCGTGGTGAAGGTATCGAAGTTGAACACCGACACTGCGCCGAAATCCGCCAGGGTTTCCATCAGCGCCAATGCCACGCCCGCTCCAATGGCTGGCCGCGCCATGGGCAGAGCTACCCGCCAGAACGCTTGCCAGGGCGATTGACCAAGGACCCGCGCCGCTTCCATCAGGCCTTTGCCCTGGGCCAGGAAGGCCGTACGGGCCAACAAGTACACATAGGGATAGAAAACCAGCACCAGCACCAGAATCACCCCGCCCGTGGAGCGCACGCGCGGCAGCCGCAGACCACTACCGAACCACTCGCGCAGCAGGGTTTGCACGGGCCCGGCGAAATCCAGCAGGCCGACAAACACGAACGCCAGCACATAAGCCGGAATCGCGAAAGGCAGCATCAATGCCCAGTCCAGCCAGCGCCTGCCGGGGAATTCACAGAGACTGGTCAGCCAGGCGAGGCTGACACCCAAAAGGGTGACACCCGCACCGACACCGAGTACCAGCGTCAACGTGTTGCCCAGCAGACGCGGCATTTGCGTGCCCCACAGGTGGGACCAGATTTGAGCGTCGATGGTTTGCCAGGAAAGCAGCAGGACGCTCAGGGGCAACAGGACCAGCGCAGCGATGGCGAAGACGACTGGATACCAACGGCGTTGGGCGGGATGGGCCAAGGGAGTTCTCTAGAAATTCAGTTCGCACCCTGTTTGTGGTGAGGGAGCTTGCTCCCGCTGGGCTGCGTAGCAGCCCCAAAACGCGGACAAGCCGCGCAGATTTTTGTGAGTGCCGTGCACTCAAGCGGGAGCAAGCTCCCTCGCCACAGGGATCGTGTTCAACCCTGACTTACCAGCAACAGTAAATCGACTCAGTTCCAGCCCGCCCGATCCATCATGCGAATCGCCTCAGCCTGACGCTTGCCGGCAATTTCCACCGGCAAGGTATCGGCAATGAATTTGCCCCAGGCCGCCACTTCCTCGGAAGGCGCCACCGCCGGGTTGGCCGGGAACTCCTGGTTCACGTCGGCAAAGATTTTCTGCGCTTCAGGGGTGGTCATCCACTCCACCAGGGCCTTGGCCGCTTCCGGGTGTGGCGCGTGTTGGGTCAGGCCGATACCCGACAGGTTGACGTGTACGCCACGGTCAGCCTGGTTCGGCCAGAACAACTTCACCGGCAGGTCTGGCTTCTGCTTGTGCAGGCGGCCGTAGTAGTAGGTGTTGACGATACCGACGTCGCACTGGCCGGCATTGATCGCTTCCAGCACGGCGGTGTCGTCGGAGAACACGTCAGTGGACAGGTTCTTGACCCAGCCCTTGAGGATTTCCTCGGTTTTGTCGGCGCCGTGCACTTCGATCATGGTCGCGGTCAGGGACTGGTTATAGACCTTTTTCGCCGTGCGCAGACACAGGCGGCCTTCCCACTGCTTGTCGGCCAGCGCTTCGTAGGTGGTCAACTCACCTGGCTTCACCCGATCAGTGGAGTAAGCGATGGTCCGGGCCCGCAGGCTCAGGCCGGTCCAGGCATGAGAGGCTGCCCGGTATTGCAGCGGAATGTTGGCGTCGATGGTTTTCGAGGTGAACGGCTGGAGGATGCCCATCTGCTCGGCTTGCCAGAGGTTGCCGGCATCGACGGTGAGCAGCAGGTCGGCCGGCGTATTCGCGCCCTCGGCCTTGAGCCGCTGCATCAGTGGCGCTTCCTTGTCGGTGATGAACTTCACCTTCACGCCGGTCTTGGCGGTGTAGGCATCGAACACTGGCTTGATCAGTTCGTCGATACGCGAGGAGTAGACCACCACCTCGTCAGCAGCCTGGGCGGCGGTACTGCCGATCAGGGTCAGGGCCAGTGCAGTCAGTAGACGCTTCGGTGCCAACATGGGAGCGGTCTCTCGATTGAAAAATGAGGGCAAATGATAAGGACTCACATTTAGCTTCTCAATCGAACCCGTTCGCGGAGGAGTTACCAGATGTTGCGCCGCCTGGAATTTTCGGTGCTCGTGCTGACGCCTTCGCGAGCAAGCCCGCTCCCACAGTGGCCGGTGTGAAACATCAATTTTGTGTACACCAAAAAACCTGTGGGAGCGGGCTTGCCCGCGAAGAGGCCAGCAACCTCAACGCAGAAATCAGGGCTTGGCGAGTGCCGGCAAATCCCCGGTCAACCCCAGCGCTTCACGCACGAACAACGCCTTGGCTTCGGGCATTTTCTCAACCATTTTCAACCCGGTGTTACGCAACCAGCGCACCGGCAACGGATCCGCCTGGAACAACCGCTCGAAGCCTTCCATCGCCGCCATCAGCGCCAGGTTGTGGGGCATGCGCCGACGCTCGTAACGGCTGAGGACTTTCACATCCGCCAGGCGTTCGCCACGGGTTGCCGCTTGCAGCAACACGTCGGCCAGTACGGCGGCATCGAGGAATCCGAGATTCACACCCTGCCCGGCCAACGGGTGAATGGTGTGGGCGGCGTCGCCGATCAATGCCAGGCCTTCAGCCACATATCGCTTGGCATGCCGCTGGCGCAGGGGCACACACAGGCGCGGGTCGGCGCTCAGCACTTCGCCGAGCCGACCTTCGAAGGCCCGCTCCAGCTCCTTGCAGAAGCCTTGCTCATCCATCGCCATCAGACGTTCGGCTTCGCCGGGCGTGGTCGACCAGACGATCGAACACCAATCCTGTTGTCCGTCGCGCTCAAGTGGCAGAAACGCCAACGGACCATTGTCGGTAAAGCGCTGCCAGGCTGTCATCTGATGCGGTTTGGCACAACGCACGCTGGTGACGATGGCATGGTGCAGATAATCCCATTCGCGGGTCGCGACCCCGGCCAGGCGCCGCACTGCCGAGTTGGCGCCATCCGCCGCGATCACCAGCGGTGCGCGCAGGGTGCGGCCATCGGCCAGGGTCAGCAGCCAGTCATCGCCGGAGCGGCGCATCTGTTCCAGCCGTGCATTGGCCAGCAACCCCAGGTCACAGTCGTGCAAGCGGTCAAGCAAGGCATCCTGGACCACTCGGTTTTCGACGATATGCCCCAGCACCTCGGCGTGCACGCTGGCCGCCGAGAAGTGGATTTGCCCGGTGCCGCTGCCATCCCAGACCTGCATGTCGGTGTAGGGGCTGCTGCGCCGCCCGGCGATGCCGTCCCAGACGCCAAGGCGTTCGAGAATCCGCTGGCTGGCAGCCGACAAGGCGCTCACGCGAGGCTCAAACGCGGCCTGAGCGTTGAAGGGTTTGACACTCATGGGGCTGCCGTCCAGCAGCAGGACTTCCAGCCCGCTGTTCTGCAACGCCAGCGCCAGGGCGCTGCCGACCATTCCGGCTCCGACAATCAGCAGATCTGCACGCATTTCCATGCTTTAAGCCTGTCTCTCTTGCGGCTTGAGCCGCACGTAAAGGGTTTTCCCGACCCGCGCCAGGGTGGCCGGCGCCGTCATGAATGTCGACCTGCAATTGCGGCAGGTATTTTTATCAATCGCGCCTTGCCGAACCGGAGGATCAACCAGTTACGCATCTGGACGGGTACCCAGGCCCATCGCCTGCCGGGCAAACCAGCGTTTGGCCGGTGGCAACAGATCGAGCCCGAGCAAGCCGATGTTACGCCCCAGGGACACCAGCGGCTGGGTACTGCCGAACAGGCGCGTGACCCGATCGGAGAAGCCTACGGTGAGGTTCTGATCGAGACGCTGGCGTTCGCGATAGGCTTGCAACGTGGCGAAGTCGCCCAAGGGCTTTTCGCTGGCGAGCAAGGCATCGGCCAGGGCCTGGGCATCGCGCAGGGACAGATTGAACCCTTGGCCTGCGATCGGATGCAGGCTGTGTGCCGCGTTGCCGAGGACCGCCAGATGCGGACGTACCTGCTCCTCGGCCTCGACCAGCGTCAGCGGATACAGATGCCGCGCACCGACCTGTTTCAACGTGCCGAGACGATAGCCGAACACACCCTGCAACTCGCTGAGGAAGTTGCGCTCATCGAGGGCCGCCAGGCGTTGCGCGTCCATGCCCAGGCGGGTCCAGACCAGCGCGCAGCGGTTTTCCGGCAGCGGCAGCAACGCCATCGGGCCTTCGTCGGTGAAACGCTCGAAGGCCATGCCGTTGTGAGACTCACTTGGGGTGATGTTGGCGATCAGTGCGCTCTGGTTGTACGGACGCTTGCGGATGCCGATCCCCAGTTGCTCACGCAGGCCGGAACGACCGCCATCGGCGAGTACCGCAAGATCGCACTCCAGGGTGGTTTCATCGTTTAGGGTCAGGCGATAGCCATCGGTCAGCGGCTCCATGCGGGTGACTTCCGCCGGACAGCGCCAACTGATCACGTCCTTGTCCAGGCCTTGCCACAGGCATTGGCCGAGCCAGGCGTTTTCAACGACATAACCCAGCGCTGGAACACCCTCTTCCATCGCCGACAATCGGGCGGTGGAGAAGCGCCCACGGTCGGAAACATGAATCTGCTTGATCGGCTCGGCGCGACGGGAGACTTCCTGCCAGACGCCTAGCCGTTGATAAATCTGCCGCGAGCCAAAGGACAACGCCGAAGAGCGGGCATCGTAACTTGGTTGATACGTATCGCCAGGGGCGAACGGCTCGATCAGCACGATCTTCCAGCCTCGGGCCTTGGCGCCGGCCTGCAAGGCCAGCGCCAGGCTCGCACCAACGAGGCCGCCACCGATGATTGCCAGATTGACTCGACTCATGCCGCTTGTGTCCGCGCGGCGGCCATCAGGGCCTCGATCTCGGCGACGGTTTTCGGCACGCCGCCCGTCAATATTTCACAGCCGGTTTTGGTGACCACTACGTCGTCCTCGATGCGCACGCCAATGCCGCGCCATTTCTTCGCCACATTCTGGTTGTCCGGGGCGATGTAGATCCCCGGCTCCACGGTCAGCGCCATGCCGACTTCCAGCACGCGCCACTCGCCGCCGACCTTGTACTCGCCGACGTCATGCACATCCATGCCCAGCCAGTGACCGGCGCGGTGCATGTAAAACGCTTTGTAGGCTTCGCTGGCGATCAGTTCGTCAACGTCGCCCTGGAGCAGCCCGAGCTTGACCAGCCCGGCCGTTATGACCCGGACCGTCGCTTCATGCGCCTGGTTCCAGTTTTTGTTCGGGGCGATTTCGGCAAAGGCGGCCTCCTGGGAAGCCAGCACCAATTCGTAAATCGCTTTCTGTTCCGCTGAATACTTGCCGCTGACCGGAAAGGTCCGGGTGATGTCGCTGGCGTAGCAGTCGATCTCGCAACCGGCGTCGATCAGCACCAGGTCACCGTCCTTGAGCGTCGCGTCATTCTGTTGGTAATGCAGGATGCAGCTGTTGCGCCCCGCCGCGACGATCGACCCGTAGGCCGGCATCTTCGCCCCACCCTTGCGGAACTCGTAATCGAGCTCGGCTTCCAGGCTGAACTCGTGCAACCCGGCGCGACAGGCTTGCATCGCCCGCACATGCGCCCGGGCGGAAATCCGTGCTGCCTCGCGCATCACCTTCACTTCTGCCGCCGATTTATACAGGCGCATGTCGTGAAGCAGATGATCCAGGGCAACGAATTCGTTCGGCGGCTGGGCACCGAGGTTGGCCTTGGAGCGGATCACGTTGATCCACTCCATCAGGTGGCGGTCGAATTCGGGGTTGCTGCCCATGGCCGAATACACCCGGTCACGGCCTTCGATCAAACCCGGCAGGATGTCGTCGATATCGGTGATTGGAAAGGCGTCGTCAGCACCGAAGTCGCGGATCGCGCCTTCTTGCCCGGCACGCAGGCCATCCCACAGCTCGCGCTCGGCATTGCGCTCGCGGCAGAACAGAATGTATTCCCCATGCACCCGGCCCGGTATCAACACCAGTACAGCCTGGGGCTCGGGAAAACCACTGAGGTACTGGAAGTCGCTGTCCTGACGGTAAACGTGCTCGACGTCGCGGTTACGAATGGCCACCGCGGCGGCGGGCAGGATGGCAATGCTGTTGGGTTCCATCTGCGCCATCAGGGCCTTGCGGCGACGGCTGTATTCCGATTTCGGGATATGGATCATGGGCAGATGGCGTTCCCTGGCAAACGATTAGTGCAGCGACGGTTTGGCGGCGGCCGGCACGTCTTTTTTGGTCTCGGAGAACAGCAACAGCGGTGCGACGCGCAGGTACTCCATGACTTCCATGTAGTCGTTTTCACCGTCGTCGGACTCTTCCAGCGCGTCTTGCACCTGGGAAATGGCCGCCAGGTCCTGCAGCACTTCGGTGGCCTCGGTGCTCAGGGCGCTGCTGTCACGGCAGTTCAGGCCGAAACCGCTGAGGAAACCCTGGCACCATTGGCCCAGCGCAGCGGCGCGATCAGTCAGCGGCGCGTCGTCGGTCGGCAGCAACAGCACGACGGTCACGTCATCGCCGGTGAGCTCGCCTTTTACCATCTCTTGCAGGCCGATCAGGGCGCTGCGAACATTGTCCTGTGGCTCGCTTTCGAGTAGTTCGGCGGCGTCGATCAGCCAGCCTTCGGCATCGAAACCGGCGCCGGCGCAGCTGCGGCCGAGCAGCAGGCCGTGCAGTTCGGCAGGCGAGACATTGTGACCACTGGAAGTCAGCAGGGTGGCGAAGGCTTGGTACGGGGAATTCTGAATGGTCATGGGCAGCTAGGCGCCAGACGGCGCTATGTCTAGAATGAAGGCCTTGTATCCTACATCGACTACCCCTGTAGGAGCGAGCTTGCTCGCGATGGTCGCCAACGATAACGCTGGGTACCTGACACTCCGCGGCGTTCTCGGGTTCATCGCGAGCAAGCTCGCTCCTACAGTCCGCCCCCCATCAGACAGTGAACACAATGGAAGACACCGATCTGCAAGCGCTGATGGCCAGACTCGAACTACTGATTACCCGAGTCGAGCAACTTAAGAGTCAAAATGGACTCTTACTAGCTCAGGAAAAGACCTGGCGCGAGGAACGCGCGCACCTCATTGAAAAAAACGAAATCGCCCGGCGTAAGGTCGAATCGATGATTTCGCGCCTCAAGGCCCTGGAGCAAGACTCATGAGTTCAAGCAATAGCGTCACCGTGCAGATCCTCGACAAAGAGTATTCGATCATCTGTCCTCAGGAAGAGCGCAGCAATCTGGTCAGCGCCGCCCGTTATCTGGACGGCAAGATGCGCGAGATCCGCAGCAGCGGCAAAGTCATTGGCGCCGACCGCATCGCCGTGATGGCTGCGCTGAACATCACCCATGACCTGCTGCACAAGGAAGAGCGCCCGGATATCCAGGCCAGCGGCTCGACCCGCGAACAGGTGCGCGACCTGCTCGATCGCGTCGATCTGGCGCTCGCCACCGATCCGGACGTCACCAAAGGCTGATTCACGTCGCCGCTTGCGGTATACTGCCTTCACTCCCTGGGGTGCTTGCCAGTTGGCGATGTCCCTGAGCCGATTTGCTATACCCTGGAAGTTGCACGTTGGGCTGGTGTGCATGTCCGCTAGACGGAAAGCCTTAAAGCTTACTGCATCTTCCACCTTGAACTTTCGGGTTCAAGGGCTAAGTCGACAGCGACACATTCGGGGAGCCTGATTCCAGTCCGATGCCGGTTTAAATACCGGCATCGGCGTTTTTACGGGTACGATTTATGTACCTGCCCTGCCGAAGCCCGAATCCATGACCGAACCTGCGCTGCTTCCCCGCCCGCAACTTCGACGCATGCTGCGCAAGGCCCGCCGCGCACTGACACCCAGTCAGCAGCGCCGGGCTGCTCGCGGGCTGTACAAGCAATTGGCCCAGCAACCGCTGTTCCGCCGCGCCAGACACATCTCGCTCTACCTGCCGACCGACGGTGAAATCGATCCGCGCCTGTTGCTGCGTGCCGCGCAACGCCGGGGCAAGGCCACCTATCTACCGGTGCTGAGTGCCTGGCCGCGAACCAAAATGGTGTTCCAGCGCATCCGGCCCGGAGAGAAACTCAAACCCAACCGCTTCCGTATTCTTGAACCACGGGCAAACATCGCACGGCAGCGCAAGATTTGGGCGCTGGATCTGGTGCTGTTGCCATTGGTGGGTTTTGACGATGTTGGCGGACGCCTGGGGATGGGGGGTGGCTTCTACGATCGGAGCCTGGCCTACCTGGCGCGACGAAACGGCTGGCGCAAGCCGACGCTATTGGGGCTGGCCCATGAATGTCAGAAAGTGGGGCGATTGGCTCAGGCGAGCTGGGATGTGCCGCTGCAAGGAACGGTGACGGACAAGGCCTGGTATTACGCAGGCTAGGCGCCACTTCGATCAGCGGCGCCGAAACAACAGGATCAGCGCTTGAAGGCTGTCGACTGTTGCTGCAATTGCGCGAGCTCGACCGGCGCATCGGTCTTGTTGGCCCACAGGCTTTGGGCATAGCCAGTGGTCACGACGCCAAGGCCAAATAAAATGACCAGAATCCATAGTAAATCCGGTTTGCGTTTCATCGATTGCCCCCCAAAGGCATATCAACACGATGACAGCAGCGGTTTCCGTTTGTTGGCCGTGCAGCAGCGTCAAGCTTTAAAGGCCGGCATTTTGCGACAACGTGAACCGCTGCGCAAATGCTGACGTCAACCGACTGTCGGTTTGTCATAAAATTGCCGATAAGCTGCTCAATCACCACGCAAGGAGCAAAAGACATGGCCTATTGGCTGATGAAATCCGAGCCCGACGAGCTCTCGATCAAGGGGCTGGAGAAGCTCGGCAAAGCGCGCTGGGACGGGGTTCGCAACTATCAGGCACGCAATTTCCTGCGGGCCATGGCAGTGGGGGATGAGTTCTTTTTCTATCATTCCAGCTGCCCTGAGCCGGGCATCGCCGGAGTCGGCAGGATTGTCGAAGCCGCGTATCCGGACCCGACGGCACTGGAGCCGCAGAGCCATTATTTTGACCCGAAGGCCACCCCGGACAAAAACGCCTGGAGTGCGATCGATGTCGCGCATGTCGAAACGTTTGCCCGGGTGCTGAAACTGGATTACCTGAAGCAGCAGACTGCACTGGCCGAGATGCCACTGGTGCAGAAAGGCTCGCGGCTTTCGGTGATGCCGGTGACGCCGGAGCAGTGGGCGACGGTGATCGCCTTAAAGACTTGAGTGATTTATCGCCTGGACTGGCCTCTTCGCGAGCAAGCCCGCTCCCACATTGGAATGCATTTCAAATGTGGGAGCGGGCTTGCTCGCGAAGAGGCCGGTACAGGCGCTAGAAGACTTACTGAATAATCAGGTTGTTGAACAACAGATCCTCAATCACCGGCTTGCCGGTTTCATCGTTCATCACCTGCTGGGTCTGTTTCAGGGCTTCCTGACGCAGCTTTTCCTTGGCCTCGACGTTGTTCATCGTCTCGGTGGTCTGCTGGGCGAACAGCGCGACCAGTTGATTGCGAATCAACGGCTCATTGGCCTTCACTGCCTTGGCAGCTTCGTCACCGGTCACCCGCAATGCCACATCAGCCTTGTAGACTTTGAGTTTCGGCGTGCCGTCCAGCCCGTAGTTACCCACGAACGGCGGGCTCAGGGTGATGTAGCTGACCTTCGGTGCTGCATCTTCTTTGGCTTCTTCGGCCACTGCTGCCACAGGCAGAGACAGGGCCAGCAACAACATGATCCACGCTTTCACAATTCACTCCTTATCCGGTTTGCGGCCTAGCATAACGACCCGCCATGCAAGCACAAGCTTATGGCTGGCTATCAGGGCCGGGCATGCTCGTTGACCCATCGACCCACACACCTACACTTATCGGCCATCACTCCCAAAGGAATAGCCCTGATGAAAGCCGTGCTGTGCAAAGCCTTCGGCCCTGCCGAATCGCTGGTGCTGGAAGACGTCGCCAGTCCTGTCGCGAAGAAAAATGAAATCCTGCTGGAGGTGCACGCCGCCGGGGTGAATTTCCCCGACACGCTGATCATCGAGGGCAAATACCAGTTCAAGCCGCCCTTCCCGTTTTCGCCGGGCGGTGAAGCGGCCGGCGTGGTCAGCGCCGTGGGCGAGAAGGTCGGCCACTTGAAAGTCGGTGACCGGGTCATGGCCCTGACCGGCTGGGGCAGTTTTGCCGAACAGGTCGCCGTGCCGGGCTACAACGTGTTGCCGATCCCGCCGTCCATGGACTTCAACACCGCCGCCGCCTTCAGCATGACCTACGGCACCTCGATGCACGCCCTCAAGCAGCGCGGCAACCTGCAACCGGGTGAAACCCTGCTGGTCCTCGGCGCCTCCGGCGGTGTCGGCCTGGCCGCGGTGGAAATCGGCAAGGCCATGGGTGCCCGGGTCATCGCCGCGGCCAGCAGCGCGGAGAAACTCGCCGTGGCCAAGGCCGCCGGTGCCGATGAACTGATCAACTACAGCGAAACCAGCCTCAAGGACGAAATCAAACGCCTGACCGACGGCCAGGGCGCCGACGTAATCTACGACCCGGTCGGCGGCGACCTGTTCGACCAGGCCATCCGCGCCATTGCCTGGAATGGCCGCCTGCTGGTGGTCGGCTTCGCCAGCGGCCGCATCCCCGAACTGCCGGTGAACCTCGCGCTGCTCAAGGGCGCCGCAGTACTCGGCGTGTTCTGGGGCTCGTTTGCCCAGCGCCAGCCGCAGGACAACGCCGCGAACTTCCAGCAATTGTTTGGCTGGTTCGCTGAAGGCAAGCTGAAGCCGCTAGTGTCGCAGGTGTATCCATTGAGCAATGCGGCGCAGGCCATCAATGATCTTGGCCAGCGTAAAGCGGTCGGGAAAGTGGTGGTGCAGGTTCGCTGAGCCGAGAGAGATTTCAGCTCGGACGAATAACACTGCGGCACAAACCAAGTCGCCTGTCAGGGCCGTGAAGCAGTTGCCTGGTCGGCCTTTGATTTGCAGCGCTTGAGCCGCGCCTCCAGATTCCGGTCTGGCATGGCGTGGCTACGCAGGGCGTGCGCGGTCTGCTCGACATAATCGCGAGTGGTGCCGTAACGCCCGCAAGCGTTTTCGAACACATGGCTCAGCACGTGGTCCGGCAGGTTGCCGGCATAGCTTGGCAGATGTCGCTCCAGCACAAAACCCAAGGCCTGAACCTGGCTGCCATCTTCGAGTCGGCAGTTAAGCCAGTGCGGGCGGTAGGAAGGAAATGGCATCTCGCGTTGCCAAAGTGCGTACAGCGACGCTTCGAGTTGCTCTTCGGGCAAGCGATAGGCGAAACCGCTGCAAGAGCCGCCGCGATCCAGGCCGAATACCAGGCCGGGCATTTCCGGGGTGCCGCGATGTTCGTGGGACCACAGGTACAACCCGCGATGGTAGCCATGCACCCGGCCGCGAACCCGCTCGACCGCCGTGCATTCAGGCCGCCAGATCAGCGAGCCGTAGGCGAACAGCCACACCGGCCCACCTTTGTGGCGCGCCATGGTCGATTGCATCGAGCTGAGCAATTGTTCGTGTGTGAGCTGCGGCCCCAGATCGAGCCGCGGAGGGTAAGCCAGGTTCAAAAAAGCAGATTCGATGGCGCTCATGGCGAATAGCGTTCAGCTCCCCGCGGGTGAAGAATTACTTAATAGAACGCACCGCTGTAACAATAAGGCACATAAGTTTTAAGGCAATTTGAATGCCATGGCACTGTTCTTAATTAATTGCCTGAATGGAATATAACCTACCGGCATCTATATGTTTTTATAAATACCGATAGGCTATATAGAGAGTTATATACCTGTAGGAGCGAGCTTGCTCGCGATGGTGTCAAGGCTATCGCGCTCATTCAGACTGCACGCGTTATCGTTGACCTCCATCGCGAGCAAGCTCGCTCCTACAGAGGGGGGCAGCATCAGGATCTGGGGGCGTAGGCAAATACGTCGGCGCGCATCTGATGGGCGTCCATTCCCGCCTCTACCAGCGCATCCAGCGTGCCGTAGACCATGGCCGGAGAACCACTGGCATAAACGTGCAGCGGCTTGAGATCAGGGAAATCTTCACAGACCGCTTCATGCAACATGCCGCAACGCCCCTCCCAGCCACACTGATCGCTGACGACCTTGTGCAGGAACAGGTTGGGCAATTTCAGCCATTCGTTCCAATGTTCGACTTGATAAAAGTCTTCTGGACGACGCACGCCCCAATACAAATGCACCGGATGCTTGAAACCCGTGGCCCGGCAATGTTCGATCAGGCCGTGAATCTGGCCCATGCCGGTGCCGGCGGCGATCAGCACGAGAGGACCGTCCGGCAACTCCTCCAGGTGGGTATCGCCAAATGGCAACTCGACCCGCACCATGCTGTTGCGCTGGAGCTGCTCGATCAGGCTCAGCGCACTGGATTCGCGCGCCAGTATGTGGATTTCCAGGTCGCGCCCCGCATGCGGTGCCGAGGCGAGGGAGAAGGCGGACTTTTCGCCGTTCTCGCGTTCGATCATCAGGTACTGGCCGGCGTGATAGCGCGGCGGTTTGCCCGCCGGAGCCCGCAGACGCACGCGCCAGGTATCGCCGCCCACGTCCTTGCACTCAATGACCTGACACGACACGCTGCGCACCGGCAGTTCTCCCAAGGCGAGCACGCCATCCCACAGCACGATGCAGTCTTCCAGCGGCTCCGCTATGCAAGTGTAGAACTCGCCATGGTCACGCACATTGCCGGCCTGCTCGACCCGGCCTTCCACCAGCAGCGCCGCGCACACGTGGCAATTACCATTGCGGCAGCTTTGCGGGCATTCGTAGCCCAAACGCCGTGCGCCATCGAGAATCCGCTCGCCGGGCAATATCTCAAGCACTGCTCCGGAGGGCTGCAAGGTTACACGCATCAATCTATTCCTAACTGATTCCAGATGGCATCGATCCGCTGGGTCACGGCATCGTCCTTGACGATGACCCGCCCCCACTCACGGGTGGTTTCGCCCGGCCATTTATGCGTGGCATCGAGGCCCATTTTCGAACCCAGGCCGGACACCGGCGAAGCGAAGTCCAGGTAGTCGATCGGCGTGTTGTCGATCATCACCGTGTCGCGCTTGGGGTCCATGCGCGTGGTGATGGCCCAGATCACGTCGTTCCAGTCCCGGGCGTTGATATCGTCGTCGGTGACAATAACGAACTTGGTGTACATGAACTGTCGCAAAAACGACCAGACACCCAGCATTACCCGCTTGGCGTGGCCCGGGTACGATTTTTTCATGGTCACGATGGCCATGCGGTACGAGCAACCTTCGGGCGGCAGGTAGAAATCGGTGATCTCAGGGAACTGCTTCTGCAGGATCGGCACGAACACTTCGTTCAACGCCACGCCGAGGATCGCCGGCTCATCCGGTGGACGGCCGGTGTAGGTGCTGTGGTAGATCGGTTTGATCCGGTGGGTGATGCGCTCGACGGTGAATACCGGGAAGCTGTCGACTTCGTTGTAGTAACCGGTGTGGTCACCGTACGGGCCTTCATCGGCCATCTCGCCCGGGTGGATCACGCCTTCGAGAATGATTTCGGCGGTGGCCGGCACTTGCAGGTCGTTGCCGCGGCATTTCACCAGTTCGGTGCGGTTACCGCGCAGCAGACCGGCGAAAGCGTATTCGGAAAGGCTGTCGGGCACCGGCGTCACGGCACCGAGGATGGTCGCCGGGTCAGCGCCCAGCGCGACCGATACCGGGAACGGTTGGCCGGGATGTTTTTCGCACCACTCGCGAAAATCCAGCGCGCCGCCGCGATGGCTCAGCCAGCGCATGATGACCTTGTTGCGGCCGATCACTTGCTGACGATAGATACCGAGGTTCTGGCGATCCTTGTTCGGGCCCTTGGTGACGGTCAGACCCCAGGTGATCAGCGGACCGACGTCGCCAGGCCAGCAGGTCTGTACCGGCAGCATGGCCAGGTCGACGTCGTCGCCTTCGATGACCACTTCCTGGCACACGGCATCCTTGACGACCTTGGGCGCCATCGAAATGATCTTGCGGAAGATCGGCAGCTTGGACCAGGCATCTTTCAGGCCCTTCGGCGGCTCGGGTTCCTTGAGGAACGCCAGCAATTTGCCAATCTCGCGCAGTTCGCTGACCGCTTCCGCGCCCATGCCCAGTGCTACGCGCTCAGGCGTACCGAACAGGTTGCCGAGCACCGGAATGTCATAACCCGTGGGCTTTTCGAAAAGCAGGGCCGGGCCTTTGGCGCGCAAGGTGCGATCGCAAACCTCGGTCATTTCCAGCACTGGGGACACCGGAACCTGGATGCGCTTGAGTTCACCGCGCTGTTCCAGGCCGCTGATAAAGTCGCGCAAGTCGCGATACTGCATGCGTGAGCCTCGTTTTGGCCGTGGCGTTCGGGGGCTGGCAGTTTAGCGCCGAAGCCCTCCGTTCAGAACCACGAACTGGCGTTTGATCAAAAATCAGATAGCAAAAAGCCGGGTTTCCCCGGCTCTCTTTGCACGTTCGACTTACTTGCGCTTCATCGACAGGAAGAACTCATCGTTGGTCTTGGTCGTTTTCAGCTTGTCGACCAGGAACTCGATGGCAGCCACTTCGTCCATCGGGTGCAGCAGCTTGCGCAGAATCCACATGCGCTGCAACTCGTCGTCGGCGGTCAGCAACTCTTCGCGGCGGGTGCCGGAACGGTTGATGTTGATGGCCGGGAAGACACGCTTTTCAGCGATACGACGATCCAGCGGCAGTTCCATGTTGCCGGTGCCTTTGAATTCCTCGTAGATCACTTCGTCCATCTTCGAGCCGGTTTCAACCAGCGCGGTGGCGATGATGGTCAGCGAGCCGCCTTCTTCGATGTTTCGCGCGGCGCCGAAGAAACGCTTCGGTTTCTCCAGGGCGTGGGCATCGACACCACCGGTCAATACCTTGCCGGAGCTCGGGATCACGGTGTTGTAGGCACGGGCCAGACGGGTGATGGAGTCGAGCAGGATCACCACGTCCTTCTTGTGTTCGACCAGGCGCTTGGCCTTCTCGATCACCATTTCGGCAACCTGCACGTGGCGGGTTGGCGGCTCGTCGAACGTCGAGGCAACCACTTCGCCGCGCACGGTACGCTGCATTTCGGTTACTTCTTCCGGACGTTCGTCGATCAGCAGCACGATCAGATGAACTTCAGGGTTGTTACGCGCGATGTTCGCGGCAATGTTCTGCAGCATGATCGTCTTGCCCGCTTTCGGCGGAGCAACGATCAGACCGCGCTGGCCTTTGCCGATCGGGGCGCACAGGTCGATGACACGACCGGTCAGGTCTTCGGTGGAACCGTTACCGGCTTCCATTTTCATGCGCACGGTCGGGAACAGTGGGGTCAGGTTCTCGAAGAGAATCTTGTTTTTCGCGTTTTCCGGACGGTCGAAGTTGATGGTGTCGACCTTGAGCAGCGCGAAATAACGCTCGCCTTCCTTTGGAGGGCGGATCTTGCCAACGATGGTGTCACCGGTGCGCAAGTTGAAACGACGGATCTGGCTCGGCGAGACGTAGATATCGTCTGGACCGGCAAGATAGGAAGCGTCAGCGGAGCGCAGGAAGCCGAAGCCGTCCTGGAGAATCTCCAGCACGCCATCACCGGAGATTTCCTCACCGCTTTTCGCGTGCTTCTTGAGCAGGGAGAAAATCACGTCCTGCTTGCGCGAACGGGCCATATTTTCTATGCCCATCTGTTCGGCCAATTCGAGCAGTTCGGTAATCGGCTTTTGCTTGAGTTCAGTCAGATTCATATAGGAATGACGTAATCATTTATGGAGGGGGGAAATTAAGCTTTTGGCTTAATGAGGCCGCGCCGCAGAGAAGGCGACAGGATCGCGTACTTATTCGAAAAGGAGTGCGTCGGCGACGGCTAGCAGGGGGCAATGGAGAAACCAGTGCGGGGCCGAATGTACCACCTGAGTTTAGGAGCGTCTAGCCCTGAATACGCAAAAAGCCCCGCTATTTGCGGGGCTTTTTCAAGACACTTTGCAGCGACGCTTAGATGTTGGCGTCGAGGAAAGCAGCCAGTTGCGACTTCGACAGCGCGCCGACCTTGGTCGCTTCAACGTTGCCGTTCTTGAACAGCATCAGGGTCGGGATACCGCGCACGCCGTGCTTGGCCGGGGTTTCCTGGTTTTCGTCGATGTTCAGCTTGGCAACGGTCAGCTTGCCTTTGTAAGTCTCGGCAATTTCATCCAGAACCGGAGCGATCATTTTGCAAGGGCCGCACCATTCAGCCCAGTAGTCGACCAGTACAGCGCCTTCGGCCTTGAGTACGTCGGCCTCGAAGCTAGCGTCGCTAACGTGTTTGATAAGATCGCTGCTCATGGAATTCTCCAGGTTGTAAGCAAAAAAACGTGGCCCATCATAGCCGCCCTTCCCTCGTTCAGGAAGGTGCAGATGATTGAGTCTCGCTATGGTGATTCATGAATTTGGGTATAGCTCAGGTCATGAAGTGGCGGGAGCGATGAACGCGATTCCGGTACGTAACGCCGCATTGCGTACGTGCTCATGCATGGCCTTTTGCGCCGCACCAGCAGCCCCCCGTGCCAGTGCCCGAAGGATTTTGCGGTGCTCCTGCCAGGTTTCCATGGCCCGTTCGGCCCGGATGAACGGTAGTTTCTGACTCTCAAGAAAGATATCGGCGCTGGCGGTGAGGATGCTCAACATCGCCTGATTGCCACTGGCAAGCAGGATGCGCCGATGAAACTCAAAATCCAGCCGCGACGCTGCGTCGAATTCGCCGGCACGCAAATGCTCACGCATGGCTGCGACGTTTTCCTCCAGCGCATCAAGGTCGGCGCTGCCCAGATTCACCGCCGCCAGCCCCGCCGCAAAACCCTCCAGTGCATAGCGCAACTGGAAGATGTCCAGCGGCGAAGCCTGCGCTGCGAACGGCCAGCTCGGCGGCGCATCGCTTTGCGGCAGGTCCACCGGCGATTGCACGAACACGCCTTTGCCCGGCTGGATGCTGATGACCCCCAGCGCACTCAGCGATGACAACGCCTCGCGCAACGACGCCCGACTGACCCCCAACTGCACCGCCAGGTCCCGTTGCGAGGGCAACGCATCTCCCGGCCCGAAGCCCTGCTCGGTAATCAGTTTGCGGATGGCTTGCAGCGCCACTTCAGGTACCGCGCGGGAGATCGAATTCATGGTTTTCCAGACGAACCAGGCCAATGTGCGCCCAGTTGTAAAGCTATTCGCGATGCTCGGCAAGTCGTGCCCCAAGGGAGTTCGGTGGTTTTCACGGATGCGCTATCGGGGTGCGAAAAACAACCTGACTGTTCAGACCAGTAAGACCGTGAAAGGCCAGCAAAACCGCGCTCTGGCGGCCCCCAAACCCTATGTTGGCATGGCCCGTGCTCTGTCGATCAGCAGAAATCACCTCTTGCCGATCCGGAGATTTGCCATGACGAAACGTTCCAGCGCCCTCCTCGCAGCCTTGTTCGCCAGCCTGATGCTGAGCCAGGCGCCCGCCCACGCCGACGGCCTGGAGGATGTGGTCAAGCGCGGCGTCCTCAAGGTCGCCGTGCCCCAGGACTTCCCGCCGTTCGGCTCGGTTGGCCCGGACATGAAACCCCGCGGCCTCGATATCGACACCGCGAAACTGCTGGCCGACCAGCTCAAGGTCAAACTCGAACTGACGCCGGTCAACAGCACCAACCGCATCCCGTTCCTCACCACCGGCAAGGTCGACCTGGTGATCTCCAGCCTCGGCAAGAACCCGGAGCGCGAGAAGGTCATCGACTTCTCCCGCGCTTATGCGCCGTTCTACCTCGCCGTGTTCGGTCCGCCAGACGCAGATATCAAAAGCCTGGACGATCTCAAGGGCAAAACCATCAGCGTCACCCGTGGCGCCATCGAAGACATCGAGCTGACCAAGGTCGCCCCCGAAGGCGTGACCATCAAGCGTTTCGAAGACAACAACTCGACCATCGCCGCGTACCTGGCCGGGCAAGTCGACCTGATCGCCAGCGGCAACGTGGTGATGGTTGCCATCAGCGAGAAGAGCCCAAAACGCGTGCCCGCACTGAAAGTGAAGCTCAAGGATTCTCCGGTCTACGTCGGCGTGAACAAGAACGAGCCGGCGCTGCTGGACAAGGTCAACCAGATCCTCGTGACCGCCAAGAGCGACGGCGCACTGGAAAAGAACGCCCTGGCCTGGCTGAAAGAGCCGCTGCCGGCCGACCTCTGATCCGGCGCGCAGGAGACGCTTTATGGCTTATCAGTTCGATTTCTTGCCGGTGGTGCAGAACACCGACATGTTGCTGCGCGGTGCACTGTTCACTCTTGAGCTGACGGCCATCGGCGCAGTATTGGGAGTAGGCCTCGGCATTGTCGGGGCGCTGGTACGGGCGTGGAACATCCGGCCTTTCGCGGGGATCTTCGCGGTTTATGTCGAGTTGATCCGCAACACGCCATTTCTGGTGCAGTTGTTTTTCATCTTCTTCGGCCTGCCGTCTCTGGGCGTGCAGATTTCCGAATGGCAGGCGGCGGTGCTGGCGATGGTCATCAACCTCGGCGCCTATTCAACCGAAATCATCCGCGCCGGCATCCAGGCGATCCCCCGGGGTCAGCTGGAAGCCGCGGCGGCACTGGCGATGACGCGCCTCGAAGCATTCCGCCATGTGGTGCTGCTGCCGGCACTGGGCAAAGTCTGGCCGGCCCTTAGCAGCCAGATCATCATCGTCATGCTCGGTTCGGCAGTCTGCTCGCAGATCGCCACCGAGGAGCTGAGCTTCGCCGCCAATTTCATTCAATCGCGTAACTTCCGCGCCTTTGAAACCTACGCCCTGACCACGCTGCTGTACCTGTGCATGGCACTACTGATCCGTCAGTTGCTGAACTGGATCGGCCAACGGTTCATCGCAAGGAGCAGCCGATGAGCGATTTCACCTTCTGGGACATCGTGCGCAACCTGCTCACCGGCCTGCAATGGACGCTGGCGCTGTCGCTGGTGGCGTTCATTGGCGGCGGGCTGATTGGCCTGTTGATCATGGTCATGCGCATCTCGGACAAATCCCTGCCGCGCAGCTTCGCCCGCACCTACATCGAACTGTTCCAGGGCACGCCACTATTGATGCAGCTGTTTCTGGTGTTCTTCGGCGTGGCACTGGCCGGCGTGGAAATTTCGCCGTGGGCGGCGGCTGCGATTGCATTGACGCTGTTCACCAGTGCTTACCTGGCGGAGATCTGGCGTGGCTGCGTCGATTCGATTCCCAACGGCCAATGGGAGGCTTCGTCGAGCCTGGCGCTGAACCCGTTGGAGCAGTTGCGCTACGTGATCTTACCGCAAGCCCTGCGTATAGCCGTGGCGCCGACCGTGGGCTTCTCGGTGCAAGTTGTCAAAGGCACCGCCGTCACCTCGATCATCGGCTTCACCGAGCTGACCAAGACCGGTGGCATGCTTGCCAACGCCACCTTCGAACCGTTCATGGTCTACGGCCTCGTGGCCCTCGGTTATTTCCTGCTCTGCTACCCCTTGTCCCTCAGTGCGCGCTACCTGGAAAGGAGACTGCATGCCTCTGCTTAGAATTTCCGCCCTGCATAAATACTATGGCGATCACCATGTGCTCAAAGGCATCGACCTGAGCATCGAGGAAGGCCAGGTGGTGGCGATCATCGGTCGCAGCGGCTCGGGTAAATCCACCCTGCTGCGCACCCTCAACGGTCTGGAATCGATCAACGACGGCGTCATCGAAGTCGACGGCGAGTACCTCGATGCCGCGCGCGCTGATCTGCGCAGCCTGCGGCAGAAAGTCGGCATGGTGTTCCAGCAATTCAACCTGTTCCCGCACCTGACCGTGGGAGAGAACGTCATGCTTGCGCCGCAAGTGGTGCAAAAAGCTCCGAAAGCCAAGGCTGCCGAACTGGCGCGGCAAATGCTGGAACGGGTCGGGCTGGGCGAAAAGTTTGATGCCTTCCCTGATCGACTGTCCGGCGGGCAGCAACAGCGGGTGGCGATTGCCCGGGCACTGGCGATGTCGCCGAAAGTGTTGCTGTGCGACGAAATCACCTCGGCCCTGGACCCGGAACTGGTCAATGAGGTGTTGAGCGTGGTCCGGCAACTGGCCAGGGAAGGCATGACACTGATCATGGTCACCCACGAAATGCGCTTCGCCCGGGAAGTTGGGGACAAGTTGGTATTCATGCACCAGGGCAAGGTGCATGAGGTGGGGGATCCGAAAGTATTGTTCGCCAACCCGCAGACGGCGGAGCTGGCGAATTTCATTGGGACGGTTGAGGCGGCGGGCTGATAGATTTTTGTTGACTGGAAGGCCCTCTTCGCGAGCAAGCCCGCTCCCACAGTTGACCGTGTTGTTACTGGTTAATGTGGGAGCGGGCTTGCTCGCGAAGAGGCCATCCGTAGCACCACAAAACTTTCCGCGGCAGAAGATCGCAGCCTTCGGCAGCTCCTATGCGTTGGCGGCAGCCTTTGATCGTGGCACGATGTCGAGGTTATCGACCGAGACCCCCGACCATGCCGCAATCCCAAGCCAAGAATCTGTCCCTGATCGCCGCAATCGACCTGGGCTCCAACAGCTTTCACATGGTCGTGGCCAAGGCCCAGAACGATGAAATCCGTATACTCGAGCGTCTCGGGGAGAAGGTTCAGCTGGCCGCCGGCATCGACGAAGAACGCCACCTCAGCGAAGAATCCATGCAGCGCGGGCTCGATTGCCTCAAGCGCTTCGCCCAACTGATCAGCGGTATGCCGACCGGCGCCGTGCGCATCGTTGGCACCAACGCCTTGCGTGAAGCCCGCAACCGCGCCGAATTCATCCATCGTGCCGAAGAAATTCTCGGCCACCCGGTGGAAGTCATTTCCGGCCGTGAAGAAGCGCGCCTGATCTACCTCGGCGTGTCCCACACCCTCGCCGACACCCCGGGCAAGCGCCTGGTGACGGACATCGGCGGCGGCAGTACCGAATTCATCATTGGCCAGCGCTTCGAACCGCTGCTGCGCGAAAGCCTGCAGATGGGTTGCGTCAGCTATACCCAGCGTTATTTCAAGGACGGCAAGATCACCCCGGCCCGTTACGCCCAGGCGTACACCGCGGCGCGTCTGGAGATCATGAGCATCGAGCACGCCCTGCACCGCCTGACCTGGGATGAAGCCATCGGCTCCTCGGGCACCATCCGCGCCATCGGCCTGGCACTGAAGGCTGGCGGCCACGGCACCGGCGAGGTCAACGCCGAAGGCCTGGCCTGGCTCAAACGCAAACTGATCAAGCTGGGCGACGTCGAGAAAATCGATTTCGAAGGTATCAAGCCGGATCGCCGGGCAATTTTCCCGGCCGGCCTGGCGATTCTCGAAGCGATATTCGACTCCCTCGAACTGCAACGCATGGATCACTGCGAAGGCGCCCTGCGCGAAGGCGTGCTCTATGACCTGCTGGGCCGCCATCATCACGAAGACGTGCGCGAACGCACCCTCACTTCGCTGATGGGGCGCTACCACGTCGATCAGGAACAGGCGGCACGGGTCGAGCGCAAGGCGTTGCATGCGTTCGATCAGGTGGCCGAGGACTGGGATCTGGAAGACGGCGTCTGGCGCGAACTGCTCGGCTGGGCGGCCAAGGTCCATGAAGTGGGCCTGGACATCGCTCACTACCAGTACCACAAGCACGGCGCCTACCTGATCGAGCACTCGGACCTCGCCGGGTTCTCCCGCGAAGATCAGTTGATGCTCGCGCTGCTGGTACGCGGCCACCGACGCAACATTCCCAAGGACAAGTTCGCCGAATTCGGTGACGACGGCACCAAGCTGATTCGCCTGTGCGTGCTGCTGCGCTTTGCGATCCTGTTCCACCACATCCGTGGCACCCAGCAAATGCCTCAGGTGGAACTGAACGCCAGTGGCAACAGCCTGGAAGTGGTATTCCCGGAAAACTGGCTGGACGAAAACCAGCTGACCCAGGCCGACTTTGAAATTGAAGCGCAATGGCTGACCCGGGTCGACATTGTGCTGAGCGTGCGCTGAAATTGAAAAAGGCCTTCTTCGGAAGGCCTTTTTTTGTTCACAACCCATGTGGGAGCGGGCTTGCTCGCGAAGGCGGCCGAACAGCCAACATTGATGTTGGATGTGATGGCCTCTTCGCGAGCAAGCCCGCTCCCACAGGTTCCGTGTTAACGAACTGCCAGGATCGGGCTGCCCAAACGCTCCAGCAATGTCGCCTGGGCGCTGCGCGGGTTCTGGTTACCGGTCGGCGTGTTACGGATGTAACGGCCGTCCGACTGCAGGCTCCAGCTGTGGGTGTTGTCGGTGAGATACAACTCCAGCTCTTTCTTGACCCGCATGATCAGCTTCTTGCCTTCCACCGGGAAGCAAGTCTCGACGCGCTTGTCGAGGTTGCGCTCCATCCAGTCGGCACTGGAGAGGAACATCTGCTCGTCGCCACCGTTGAGGAAGTAGAAGACCCGGGTGTGTTCCAGGAAGCGGCCGATGATCGAACGCACGTGGATGTTATGCGAGACCCCGGCAATGCCAGGCCGCAGGCAGCACATGCCACGCACCACCAGATCGATGCGCACGCCCGACTGGCTGGCCTTGTACAGCGCGCGGATGATCTTTGGATCGGTCAGCGAGTTGAACTTGGCGATGATGTGCGCCGGTTTGCCGTCGAGGGCGAACTGGGTTTCGCGGGCAATCATGTCGAGCATGCCCTTTTTCAGGGTAAACGGTGCGTGCAGTAACTTCTTCATGCGCAACGTCTTACCCATGCCGATCAACTGACTGAACAGTTTGCCAACGTCTTCGCACAAGGCGTCGTCGGAGGTCAGCAGGCTGTAGTCGGTGTACAGGCGGGCGTTGCCGGCGTGGTAGTTACCCGTACCGAGGTGCGCGTAACGCACGATTTCACCAGCCTCGCGACGCAGGATCAGCATCATCTTGGCGTGGGTCTTGAAGCCGACCACACCGTAAATCACCACCGCACCGGCCGCTTGCAGGCGGCTGGCCAGTTGCAGGTTGGATTCTTCGTCGAACCGCGCACGCAGTTCGATCACCGCCGTGACTTCCTTGCCGTTACGCGCTGCATCCACCAGCGCATCGACGATTTCCGAGTTGGCGCCGGAACGGTACAGGGTCTGGCGCACCGCCAGCACGTGTGGATCCTTGGCAGCCTGGCGCAGCAGGTCGACCACCGGGGTGAACGACTCGAACGGGTGCAGCAGCAGGATGTCCTGCTTGCTGATCACGCTGAAAATGTTCTCGCTGTTCTGCAGCAGTTTCGGAATCTGCGGGGTGAACGGCAGGTATTGCAGCTCGCGCTGGCTGTCCAGGCCAGTGATGCTGAACAGCCGCGTCAGGTTCACCGGACCGTTGACCTGATACAACTCGCTCTCGCTCAGGTTGAACTGCTTGAGCAGGTAGTCGGACAGGTGTTTCGGGCACGTATCGGCGACTTCAAGACGTACCGCGTCACCGTAGCGACGGGAGAACAGTTCGCCGCGCAGGGCGCGGGCCAGGTCTTCGACGTCCTCGGAGTCCAGCGCCAGGTCGGCGTTACGGGTCAGGCGGAATTGGTAGCAGCCCTTGACCTTCATGCCCTGGAACAAGTCATCGGCGTGGGCGTGGATCATCGACGACAGGAACACGTAGTTGTCACCTGGGCCACCGACCTCTTCCGGAACCTTGATCACCCGCGGCAGCAGGCGCGGTGCCGGAATGATCGCCAGACCGGAGTCGCGACCGAAAGCATCGATGCCTTCGAGTTCGACGATGAAGTTCAGGCTCTTGTTCACCAGCAACGGGAACGGGTGCGTCGGGTCGAGGCCGATCGGGGTGATGATCGGCGCGATCTCGTCACGGAAATAACGGCGGACCCAGGTTTTCAGCTTGGTCGTCCAGTAGCGGCGACGGATGAAGCGGACCTGATGTTTTTCCAGTTCCGGCAACAGAATGTCGTTGAGGATCGCGTACTGGCGATCGACGTGACCGTGGACCAGTTCGCTGATGCGGGCCAGGGCCTGATGCGGTTGCAGACCATCGGCGCCGGCCTGTTCACGGGCGAAAGTGATCTGCTTCTTGAGGCCGGCGACGCGAATCTCGAAGAACTCGTCCAGGTTGCTGGAGAAGATCAGCAGAAACTTCAGCCGCTCCAGCAACGGATAGGACTCGTCCAGCGCCTGCTCCAGCACGCGGATGTTGAACTGCAGTTGCGAGAGCTCGCGGTGGATGTACAGGCTGCTGTCATCCAGGCCGGGAATGGCCACCGCCGGCACTGGCGCAGCGGTTTCGACAACCGCCGCGGGCGGAGCTGGCTCCAGCTCCGGCGGGGTCTCGTGGACTTGCTCCACCACTGGTTGAGCGTCTTTTACGGCAACTTCAGTGAGTACTTCGGTATTCATCGAATGTTCCTGGGAGGGCTATTTTTGCTCTCGTAACAATTGAGCGGCACGAACGGCAAAGTACGTCAGGATGCCATCGGCGCCTGCACGTTTGAAAGCGGTCAGGGATTCGAGGATAACCCCTTCGCTCAACCAGCCATTCTGGATCGCCGCCATGTGCATGGCGTATTCGCCGCTGACTTGATAAACAAAAGTCGGCACTTTGAACTCTTCTTTTACCCGACACAGGATGTCCAGGTACGGCATGCCTGGCTTGACCATGACCATGTCTGCACCTTCTGACAAGTCCGCCGCCACTTCGTGCAGGGCTTCATTGCTGTTGGCCGGGTCCATCTGATAGGAGGCCTTGTTGGCCTTGCCCAGGTTCAGCGCCGAACCGACCGCATCGCGGAACGGGCCGTAATAGGCGCTGGCGTATTTCGCCGAGTAAGCCATGATCCGTACATTGACGTGACCTGCCACTTCGAGGGCTTCGCGGATCGCCTGGATGCGACCGTCCATCATGTCCGATGGCGCCACGACCTGAGCGCCGGCTTCGGCGTGGGACAGGGCTTGCCTGACCAGTGCATCGACAGTGATGTCGTTCTGCACGTAGCCTTCTTCATCAAGAATGCCGTCCTGGCCGTGGGTGGTGAACGGATCCAGGGCGACGTCGGTGATCACGCCCAGCTCAGGGAATTGCGCACGCAGGGCGCGGGTGGCGCGTTGGGCGATACCTTGCGGGTTCCACGCTTCGGCGGCGTCCAGCGACTTGAGTTCCGCAGGCGTCACCGGGAACAGCGCCAGCGCCGGAATCCCCAGTTCAACCCATTTGGCCGCCTCTTCCAGCAACAGATCGATGGTCAGGCGTTCGACGCCCGGCATCGAGGCCACCGCTTCGCGACGGTTTTCACCGTCCAGCACGAATACCGGCAGGATCAGATCATCGACGGTCAGGACATTTTCACGGACCAGACGACGCGAGAAGTCGTCACGACGGTTGCGGCGCAGGCGGGTTGCGGGGAACAAACGGTTGGCGGGGGTAAAGCTCACGGCAGACTCCTGAGCCCGCGCTTACGGGCGAGCGTGACAGTTATAAGCGGCCATTATGACGAACGCATGACAGTTATGTGCGCGCTGCGACAGGTAGCCGCATTCCATTGTCCTTGTAGGAAATGTTCACGTCGAGACACATTTGGACACTTTCCTGAATGTGCCCGAAGGGTTAGGCTGCGCGTTCATTTCGCCAGCACCCAGACAATGCTCCAACAATTTCTGCATGACTTCGGCTACTTTGCCCTCTTTCTAGGCACGTTCTTCGAAGGCGAAACCATTCTGGTACTCGCGGGCTTCCTTGCGTTCCGTGGATACATGGACATCAACCTGGTGGTGGTCGTGGCCTTCTTCGGCAGTTATGCCGGCGACCAGCTGTGGTATTTCCTGGGGCGCAAACACGGCCGCAAACTGCTGGCGCGCAAACCCCGCTGGCAAATGATGGGTGACCGGGCGCTGGAACACATTCGCAAGCATCCGGACATCTGGGTACTGAGCTTCCGCTTCGTTTACGGTTTACGTACGGTCATGCCGGTGGCCATCGGGCTGTCGGGCTATCCGCCGGGTCGTTACCTGCTGCTCAACGGCATTGGCGCGGCGATCTGGGCCGCCGCACTGGCAGCGGCCGCGTACCATTTCGGCGCAGTGCTCGAAGGCATGCTCGGCAGTGTGAAGAAGTACGAACTCTGGGTGCTCGGTGCGCTGCTGGTCCTGGGCTTCGTACTGTGGCTGCGCCGGCGCTTCAAGAATGCCCGCCTGGCCAAGCAGGTCTACGCCGACGAACAAGCCCTGAAAACTGCGCGGACCAATACCGAAGGCCCTACGACGCCAACCGAGTGATGCGGTTTCTGCAACAGTAGAGACCGATGCCGCTCACCAGGCTGTAACTGAGCAGGCCGACCCAGCCCACCGTACTGGCCGGCCACAGCCCCAGCACCGGGGCCAGCCATACCAATGGCAAATTCGACGCCAGCCGCACCAGCTCCAGCTTCAATGCCCACGGGCGATTCTCCAGGGCCACGCCCAGCACAAACAGACCGAACGCCACCGCTCCCCAGCCCAACACCAGGGCGGCGGCCGGCAAGCGCGACTCCAGATTCATCAAGTAACTGCCGAGCGCGATGTAGACGCAGAACTGCAACAGCACGTAGAGCTGCTGACGCCCGTCCAGCGGCACCTCGAACTTGCGGAACCGGGTCAGGTCCGGCTTGTTCATCGGGTACTTGGCCGCCACGTCCGCCGGGCGCCAGCCGGTGCGCATGAACCAGATCCGCAGCTTGTCCCAGGTGTTTTCGGCACGCCGGGCATCGGCCCACAACTGCGCGTAGAACTGCACGTTCGCCCATACCGGATTCCAGCTCGCCAGCGGCGTGGTCACGCCGAAGATCACCGGCTCGTTGTCGTCTTCTTCCTGGAACGAGCCGAACAGACGGTCCCAAATAATGAACACGCCGCCGTAGTTGCGATCCATGTAGAGAGCGTTCTGTGCGTGGTGAGCCCGATGATTGGACGGCGTGACGAAGAACCATTCGAACCAGCCAAGCTTGGGAATGTGCCGGGTGTGCACCCAGAACTGGTACAGCAGGTTCAGCGCCGCGACGCTGACGAACACCAGCAGCGGCACGCCGAACACCGCCATCGGCAGATAGAAGATCCAGCTCAGCAAGAAACCGGTACTGGTCTGGCGCAAGGCCGTGGAAAGGTTGTAGTCCTCGCTCTGGTGATGCACCGAATGGGCGGCCCAGAGGATGTTGCGCTCGTGGCCCATGCGGTGCAGCCAGTAGTAGCAGAAATCGTAGAAGACAAAGGCAAACACCCAGGTCCAGAGGCTGTCGGCCGACAGTTCAAACAGCGCCAGATGCTGGAGGGCAAAAGCGTAGGTCACCAGACCCACACCCTTGGTCAAAAGGCCCGTGGTGGTCGACAGCACACCGGTGCTGATGCTGTTGATCGCGTCCGCCACCCGATAGTTGCTCACCCCGCGCCAACGGTCGGTCAGCAGTTCGACGGCGATCAGCACAAAGAAAAACGGCACCGCATACAGAATGAAGTCCATGACGCGCCCTGATCGGAATCTTGAGGACAGATGCTATGTGTAGCCGTGAATTAACCCTATGGCAACGAGTGACAAATTAGTGGACATTTAACGCCATGAATCTGGAGAAAAGCCCATGAGCAAAAAAGTTGCAGTGATCCTTTCCGGTTGTGGCGTGTACGACGGCGCCGAGCTCCACGAGAGCGTCATCACCCTGCTGCGTCTGGACCAGCGCGGCGCCCAGGTGCAGTGTTTCGCACCGAACATCGCGCAGTTGCATGTGATCAACCACCTGACGGGCAAAGAAATGCCCGAGTCGCGCAACGTGCTGGTGGAATCGGCGCGGATTGCCCGGGGCAACATCAAGGATATCCGTGACGCGAACGTCGATGACTTCGATGCGCTGATCGTGCCCGGCGGCTTCGGCTCGGCCAAGAACCTGTCCAACTTTGCCATCGAAGGCGCCGGCTGCACCGTTCAACCGGATGTCCTGGCACTGACGGAGGCTTTTGCCGAGGCCGGCAAACCGGTGGGGTTGATGTGTATCTCCCCTGCCCTGGCGGCAAAGATCTACGGCCCTGGCGTGACCTGCACCATTGGCAACGACACCGACACCGCTGCTGCGATGAACAAGATGGGTGCCACTCATACCGATTGCGCCGTCGGCGACATCGTCGAGGACAAGGCGCGCAAACTGGTGAGCACCCCGGCTTATATGCTGGCGCAGAGCATCAGCGAGGTGGCTTCCGGCATTAACAAACTGGTCGACCGCGTGCTCGAACTGACCCACGAAAACGACGCCTGAATGTTGACTGTTTTTTGTGGCGAGGGAGCTTGCTCCCGTTCGGCTGCGCAGCAGCCGTAGTACCGGCTGACCGGGCCTCTTGAAACCGAAGTGAATGGTTTTGGGGCTGCTTCGCAACCCAACGGGAGCAAGCTCCCTCGCCACAAGGATCGGGCTCATTCAAGTTTTGCGGGCCAGCCGGGTGAGGATCCGGTCCAGCGCATTGGCAAACGCCTGCTTTTCACGGTCGCCGAACGGCGCTGGCCCCCCACCCATTTGCCCCTGTTCGCGCAAATCGGTGAACAGGTTGCGCACGGCCAATCGCTCGCCCATGTTCTGCGCATCAAACTCCTTGCCCCGTGGATCGAGCGCTGCCACGCCCTTCTTCACCAGTCGGTCGGCCAATGGCACATCGCTGCAGATCACCAGTTCACCGGGGACCGCGTGTTCCACCAGGTAATCATCGGCCGCATCCGGGCCGCTCGGCACCACGATCAACTTGACCAGCGCCAGCTCCGGCTTGGTCTGCGGCTGTCCGGCCACCAGCACCACTTCGAACTGGCGCTTGAGGGCGAACTTCACCACCAGGTCCTTGGCTGCCCGCGGACAGGCGTCGGCATCGATCCACACACGCATTGGTTTTTCCTCTGTTGAAAAGCATCACGGGCAAGCCACGCTCCCACAGGTTAACGCTAAACCTGTGGGAGCATGGCTTGCCCGCGAAAGTAAGCGAAGCGAATGCCGTTTAAGAAACCTGCACCCGCTGCCTCTCGACCACCCGGCTACGACCGTACAACACGACAATCGCAATGATCGCCACAACCTGAGCGCTCAGCGAATACGCATCGGCATGGATTCCCAACCATTCAAAGTCAAAGAACGGTACCGGTCGCGTGCCGAAGATCCCGGCTTCTTGCAGCGCTTTCACGCCATGCCCGGCAAACACCACCGACAAGGCGCACAGTAGACCCGCGTTGATGCTGAAGAACAGCGCCAGCGGCAGCTTCGCCGAACCGCGCAAAATCACCCAGGCCAGGCCGACCAGCAACACCAGCGCCGTGGCCCCGCCGGCCAGCACTGCGTTGTGTCCCGCGGGACCCGCCTGCAACCACAGGGTTTCGTAGAACAGAATCACCTCGAACAGTTCGCGATACACCGAGAAAAACGCCAGGGTCGCAAAGCCGAAACGCCCGCCGCCGCCCACCAGGCTGGTCTTGATGTAATCCTGCCAGGCCGCCGCGTGACGACGGTCGTGCATCCACACGCCCAGCCACAACACCATGACGCTGGCAAACAACGCCGTCGCGCCTTCCAGCAATTCACGCTGTGAACCGCTGACATCAATGACATAGGCTGCCAGCGCCCAGGTACCCAGCCCCGCTACAAACGCCAGGCCCCAACCGACGTTGACGCTGCGCACCGCCGTCTGTTGACCCGTGTTACGCAGGAAAGCCAGGATCGCCGCCAGCACCAGAATCGCTTCCAGACCTTCGCGCAGCAGAATCAGCAGGCCGGAAATGTAACTCAGCGACCAACTCAAACCGTCGTTGCCCAGCAGACCGGCCGAGGTTTTCAACCGGGCCTTGGCCGCATCCAGGCGCTGTTCGACGTCACTCACCGACAGGCCGTCCTGCAGCGACTGACGGTAAGCCATCAGGGATTTTTCAGTGTCTTTACGCACGTTGGCGTCAATGTTATCCAGCGAGCTTTCAACCAGCTCGAAGCCTTCCAGATACGCCGCTACCGATAAGTCATAAGCCTGATCATGCTCACCGGCACGATACGCCGCGATGCTCTTGTCCAGAGTGGCCGCGGTGTAGTCGAGCAGTTGTGCCGGGCCACGCTTGACCTGCGGCGGTTGCGCCCGCTGGGCACGGAACGTCGCAGCGGCTTGTGGGCCTTCGGCGGTCTGTACTTCGGCCGGGGTCTGACGGGCCAGGTCGGCGATGTTGTAGGTTTTGTCTGCATTGGCCGTCGCCAGGTCGACACTGAAGCTGGCGATATAGGTGGCCAGGTCCCAGCGCTGGCGATCATCCAGTTGGTCGGCAAAGGCCGGCATGTCAGTCCCTTCAATGCCCAGGCCCAAAGTGCTGTAGATCGCGTAGAGGCTCAGGCGATCCAGCCGCGTGGTATCGCGCAGGTTGGACGGCGCTGGCGTCATACCGACACCCGCCGGGCCATCGCCGGCCCCCGTGTCGCCATGGCAGACCGAGCAATGCTGGGCGTACAGCGGCGCCCCACGCGACGGGTCCGGCGTAATGACCGGGGCCTGACTGACTTCATAGGCCACGGCCAGCTTCGCACCCAGTTGCCGGGCTTGGCGAGTGACTTCGACACCGTCCTGACGGGCGCTGATGGAACCTTCCAGCGCGGTCAGGCTTTGCTCCAGCGCGGCTGTTTCCGGTTTGGCTGGCATGGCCGCCATCAGACTTCCCAGCGTTTCGACCGATTCTTGCTGCGTACGAAATCCGGCCTGGTCCGTGATGCTGCCCGCCTGCACCGTGTCCGGGTAATCCGCGCTGATGTAATCGAGCAAGTGCAGCGCCTGCGGCGCACCTTCGGCGGAGGCGGCCAGCAGTTGAAAGCTGCACGCCGCGAACAGCGGCAGCAACAGCCAGGCCAGGAAACGGGCGGGGGCAATCATGAATGAATCTCAATTTGCAAAACGAAGTTACATATTGTTAACGCCCAACGGATTTCGCTCAAGCGTTGTTGGGCCTTCCCGCGAAATCGCGGGGCTCTCCAAGGCACTGATTCGTCAATGAAAAAGGCGACTGCATGGGTTAATGCCAGTCAGTTAAGCAATTTCAGCCGCGCCACCCTTTGTAGCAGCTGCCGAGCCCGCGAGGCTGCGTTCGGC
>NZ_AKJM01000034.1 GCF_000282335.1 Pseudomonas sp. GM48 | reverse complement strand
GGCTGGCCGATCGCCCTGCCGGTGATCGGCGCCAGCCTCGCCAATATGGGGTTGAACATCGATCAGGCGGTCAACGGTAAAACCGCTGCAGAACGCAAGGCCGGTATCATTGGCGCGGTGCTCAGTGGCATCGATGTGCTGTTTAACCTGCTTGTACTCAAAGGTCCGGGATCGCTGGAAGACGTCGGCCCCGAGGTTGACGCTGCTGAAGCGCAAGAAATCGCCGATTTGAAGGACGCGCCCAATCCGGTCAAAAGTCCCAAGCCGACGCCGGCCGAAGTTCCCGTGTCCACAGCGGGCAAAGCCGAGCCGAGCGTGAAAGTGCCAGAAACTTTCAGGATCGATGTACCGCTCAATGAGGATACTCTGGTTCGCGAGCCAGGCAGACTCCAGGGTATCTATCAGCTGGCGTCCAACCCTTCCAGCGCCATCAAGCTCAACGGTGATGCTTACTACGTGCGCTACGAATCCAGCATAAACGGCCGTGGTACCTGGGCCATCATCGACCCGGCCAACCCCCATGCATTCTCCGGTTCGATTCCCGTACGTTTGAGCGCCGAAGGCGAGTGGGAAGTGATTCCGCGCCTGGGACTGCGGGGCGGCATGCAAGCGTCGTCCCTTGCTGGCGCATCAAGTGAACCCGTCGTCGAAGAATGGGCACGCACACCGGGAGTTTCCTTACCCGAGATCGAAGACCCTGAAATGAGGACATGGGCACTCGGCGGAGCAGACCAGCGCGCAGAGTTCCGGAGGATATGGACGATCGGCTCAATAGATGTCCGCAGTGTGCTGGGGGATGTGAACACAGCAGGCCCCCGCAGCGTGTTCATGAACACTTTCGAGGAAAACATTGAGAATGTGAGCGCCTTCGAACTGGCGCAACAAGAATCCCGCGATCTCCTGGTCAGCGAAGCAAATGCCTACTACGAACTCAATACCCCGACACCTCGCCCACCGGTATCGTCTGAGCCGATAAACACATCGACCGAGCTGCTCGATACTGCATTCGCGGAAAAACCGGGGTTGGTTGTGGGAGAGCGTTACGGCAGCATCGGCAGTAAACAGTTCCTGATCGAAAACATGCCCGCTCTGGCCGGTCGCGGCGTAAGGACGTTGTACCTGCAGGAACTGCTGGTTAACGTCAATCAACTTGATCTGGACTTGTTTGCACGAACCGGCGAAATGCCCGAGGAGCTGGAGAACTACCTGAGAAAGCTCGATATCAATGCCGGAAACGACCCCGAGGGCAGATTCAACCTGCTGGCACTGGTGAAAGCTGCCAACGCTCAGCGCATTCGTGTGCAAGCCCTCGACATGACGACGACCTACAACATTAATGGAACCCATGTCTTTCGGGGTAACAGCCAAATGGCGAGAAGTTTTTTTGCCAGCCAGGTGATTCAGTTCAATGAAGAGTTAAAGGGGCCAGCCAAATGGGTTGCCCTGGTCAATCAGGAATACATGACAAGTTTCAGAGACTACAGGGGCATCAGCGAACAGACTGACGCCTTGAGTGTGCGAATCGATGACGTGCCTCCGGGTCAGGTACAGCCCATCGGTTCGGACCCTGGCTTGGCGGTGGAATATGCCGACTATCCAGACTCCCTTGTCGTTGAAGCCGTGGAAGGCCTCACTGATATCGACAACATCGGGGCGCTCATCAAAGGCGACTGGCGAGTGCAAATACAAACGTCATGGGCCGACAGAACCTCGCAAGAACTGCGAGCACTGTTGTCAGAACCCGGGATGTTCACTTTCCAGCGCTACAGAAGCAGCCTGCTGGTGGTTTATCGCGACGCCAATAATCGAATGGCGGACAGCGTCATCCGGTTCACGGCCGAAGGGAAAATCACCCTGGATACACCGTTCGGACCAACCCGTAACGCCATGACGGTCGATAACTTCGAGCAACTCAAGCAGGCATTGATCGAACGTGGCATGAAGCCGATGGGATGGCCGGAACTGGCCGGCGAAGCTGATGGTGCCGCGTCCGTGCTCGAAGGACTGGCGCAGGCGCTCCCGCACATTCAGAGGCCGTCCGTACCGGACACATGGCAGGCCAACGAGTTGCTCGAAAGCATGAGCGCCGAAAGCGAACCTGGAAAATACCAGGGCATCTATCGTCTGAACTCCAACCCTTCGACCGCCATCATGCTCGATGACACGCCGTACTACGTCGATTTCAAGCCCGACGTCAACGGCGCTGGCCACTGGGCGATCATCGACCCGGAAAACCCGACAGCACTGTCGGGCTCGATCCCTGTGCGCCTGAATGCCGAAGGGAAGTGGGAAACCATGGCGAAAGAGGGCCTCAAGGGAGGCGGAAAAACTCAAAGCAAACCAGTTCCCGTTTTGCCCGGGCCTTCCGCTTCCCATCCGGACGCCGGTGCGCAAAGTGCAACATCCGTTTATGAGGTGCCGATCCGATGGCGTCCAGAGCTCAAGAACGCGGCAAATGGTTTCCACGACCGTTCTATATGGGATGTCTACGAGAATTTTCGTGAGTTCGACCCTTACCGGGATTTCAAGGCGATCAGACAACGCCTGCTTCAAGATGCGGTGAGCTTTTATGAACACCCTCAGCTGCCACCAAGGCCGCCCATTGCGTCGATGGATTCAGCCGCTACCGACCAGACCATTATTCAGACGCTTTTTCAGGACACCCGAGGACTGGTCATTGGTGAAAGCCATGGCGATACCGGCAGCAAGCAATTCTTGATCGACAACATGGAGCACTTAGCCAGGCAGAACGTCAAAACCCTCTACATGGAACATTTGCTCACTGACTTCCATCAGGCCGATCTGGATGAGTTTTTCAATACAGGTTCAATGCCTGAAAGCCTGGAGCAGTACTTAGAGGGACTCGATCACGGGCATTTGACCGACCCGCTCGATCGCTACACGTTTCTTGAAGTGGTCAGGACCGCGGGGAAACACCGTGTTCGGGTTCAGGCCATCGACTGCATGGCAAGTTACAGGCTCAGCGGCATGCGTTCTTCCCATCTTGGCGAGAACATCGACACAGAGACGCTCAGGCAGCAAATGATGAATTTCTACGCCAGGACAGTCATCCGGGCCGATCAGGCCTCGCATGGTGCTCACCGGTGGGTGGCCTTGACGGGTAATTCCCATGCCGGCACCTACCGTAATGTTGCGGGCATCAGCGAGCTGGAAGAAGCCATTGGTTTGCGCATCGAGGATGTCGCCGAAGGTCAGGCCACGGGCATCGTGGCAGATCCTGGCAGGAACTACGCGGTTGACCATATCGGGCACGCGGTCGAGTTTGTGAAAAACGATTTGCGCCTGCAGATCGAAACGCCCTGGATGGCCCAAAGAATGCCGGAGATCGACAAGCTGCTGACCAGGCCCGGCATGTACACCTTGAAACAGGACCCGGTCGCGACATATCTCATGCACCGAAGCAGTGACAACTCGCTGGTGCGTACCGCCATCGAGACGGAGCATGGCTACCACTCCATCAAACGGCCGTCCTGGCCTTTGATCAATGGACGACGGTTTCCCAGTATCAAGGCGTTACTGGAAGCTCTGGATCAAATGGGCATGACCTTGGCAGGTTGGTCGAAACCTCTGTAACGCGCCCACAAAAAAAAGCCGTGTGAAATCTGGTTTCACACGGCTTTACTGCTCCAGCACTCAAGCCATTATGGCGTGTGCGGGATCATTCCCACTCAATGGTTTTCTTCAAGTCAGGTCGATCACGATGATCTCGCAAAGATCGCCGGGTTCCAGGTCCTGCGTGTTGTGAAGCTCCGATTGGGCCTTCAGTTCGTCCACCAGTGGCATGCGCGGCACTTCAGTCGGTGCACCTTTCTTGCCGCCATGCTTGCCCGCCATCGTCGACATCATGGTCTTGAGGCGATCGGGCGTCTGTTCCTCGTTGCGTTTGTTGAAGCGGTTCCACATCGCCTTGGGCGTTGCGTTCAGGCTGCCGTGATGTCCGACCTTGTAGAAATCGACGTCGTCGAGCAGTTCCGCCATGCCCGATTGGAGCGCGTAGTTCCAGTTCTCCAGTTGCGCATCACCGGGAAACAACAGCTTTCTGGTTCCCGCTTCGAACAACAGGATGAGGCTCGTATTGTTCACGGCGTCATCCAGCGCCGTGACGATTCCGAGCAACTGATCAGCTTCCGCGTTGTCGACCCGTTCCGCGACCCAGCGCATCTCGCTTGGCAGGCGCGACTTGCGAAACATTTCTTCTTTCGAAAGCTGTGGGAACAGCTTGCTGTCCGACTGCCTGGCCACCGCGGCATCCGCGCCGAGAGCCACCAGGGGACTTGCACGTAACCAATAGTCGCTCGAGGCTTTCGCATACTTTTTGATCGACTGCGACTGCTGCAATGTCGGGGGGCCCAACACGTGCACCTTGATGTTCGGCAGGATTTCGTCGAGATCGACATCGCAGCCGTGAAACAGATAGACGTTGCGTGTCTCATCACCAGCCATGGTCATCAGGTTCTTGACCGCGGAGAGGTTCTTGATGTTGTCCTCGCCGAGAAAGCGCAGGCGGTCGGCAAACGGCCATTGGGCGTTGAAGCCCTTCTCGCTGTCGAGCCGCCGCACCACCGATTCGGCGATGGCATGCATGCTTTCGAGCGAGGCAACACGCGTGTCGAAAGCCTTCTTCGCCGCTGCCGCATCAGCCGGGCCCGCCCAGTTCTCGGGGGCTTCGGGGGCCTCGGTCCATGGCTGCAGCACGCGATCGGGCTTGAGTGCCCGGATCACATCGCCAGGACCATCGCCATTGTCAGACGTGGCGAACCCGCTGATGTGATCGGCATGCCGGTGGGTGGCGACCACGATGTCGAGCTTGCCGCCACATTGCTGCGCGATGTCGTCGGCCACGCGCTTCATGTCCGCCTTCGGATCGTTTTTCGGCATGCCGGTGCTGCCGAAATCGATCAGGATGTGCCTGGCGCTGTTGTCGCTGTAATCGAAGCGCAGAAGAAAGCAGTCGCCGAATCCGACCTGGTAGGCGCGAATCGTCGCCTTGACGGGTTGCGGCCCTGCGCTGTGAGCAGTGGTGACCATGCTGTCAATCCTCCATGCGCGCCAGATGCATGCTCGAGAAGCGCATGCGCGCCTCATCGCGTGGCATACGCAGTTGCCCTGTATCGCGCAGGTACTCGAGGCGCCGCACTTGCCGCGCGCCATCGAGCAGGCCATTGCAGATGTGGTACTTGAGGCGACCGTACTGGTCGAAGACGACGACACCACCGCCGAAGAGATCGGCCCGCGTGCGGGTCGTGAAACCCTCGGGCAAGGGTTTGATGCCGCACTCCGACATCAGCTCGGATCCGAAGAAATGCCCGATCTGGACGTACTGACAAATCGTTTCCCGGAACGGAATACCGTCGGGATCGACACGCAATGCCGCGTCGATCGACTGCACTTGCGTATGGCCCCGATCGGTGATGCCGAGTGCCTCGCGGTTTTCCCAAAGGAAGCGAAAGCATTCATCAGGGTCACGCGTCAGCGCTTCGGCATTGCTACGCGAATACTGCAGCTCTTCCGGCGTCGAAAAACCCAACCAGCATCCGTCTGTGTCAGTTTGTCCACTGGGTGGGACGATGCCATAAGCCTCGAAGGAATTCCTGATCTGCGAGCGATAACCAAACCGGCTGTCATCCGGCACCAGCTCGCGATCAGCCGTGAGCAACCCGGCCAGGAACTGGCCAAAATCGAGATCGGTCGGTGGACAGTAGTCGATCGCACGGATCGACATCTGCAACAACTGCGCAGCGGCCTTGGCTCCTTCTTCGACGACAGACTTGAGGTTGTAGCCACCACCATCGAATGTGCCGAGCTGGGCGATGCGTTGAGTCCATAGTTCGACGAAAGCGCGCATCATCGCTGCCACGAGGACTTCGCCTCGTCGATGCGGCTCCAGCATTTCGGGGGCATCGAGAATGTCCGGATCAGGCGTAATCTTGACCGATTGGCGCAGAGCCTCGCGTCCACCACCCGCGATGGCACCTATCTCGGCAGCGATGCCGAGCAGGATCGACGATCGTATGGCATCGCCCGTGACCTTCTCGGCAGGAATCAGCTGCATCGGCTCGCCGAGGCCCGGCAGTTTGTCATTGAAGCCCAGACCCGCTGCGACCACTTCGGGCAGCGAGAAGATCGAGAGGATCGCAACGATGTCGGCGAAGCCTTCATGGAAGGCGGCCTGGTCGGGACCAGACGGCTCCGTGTAGCGCGTGCGCAGGCCGTCCAGTACCGCATGCGTAGTCTCATGTGCGATGACGTCGTGGCTGAGCGCGGTAAAGACCGGCTGCATCTTGTCGTCGAAGAAGTAGCCAAACATCAGCGTCCTGTCGGGCTCCGAATAAAAAGCGTTGGCCAGCGCGAAGGCATGTGGCGCAATGTGCAGCTGATGGCCACCGAACGACCAGCGGACACGGCGACCGAGCGCGCGCTCGAACAGACCCAGCGTGCGCATCGCGATCGCATAGCAGTTCTGGGCATGGAAATTGGGATTCTCGAGCAAGCGGGCCTGGTAGGCCTTGTCGTGCAGTGTTTCGCCGTCCTGCGGCGCGAAGGGATCGAGCAAGACGTCGCCGACTTGATAGCGTTGGCGATCGGCGTAGGCGTGCCGCTCGGTCGCGTTGTAGTCGACCACCTTGATCCTGTAGCCAGTGGGGCCCGAAGCCAGGATCTCGGCCGGCACGTCGACCTGCGCGAACACTATGGGTCCGTTGTTGCCCAGACGCAGACCCGGATCCTTGGCGATGACGGTCAGTTTACGAACGGATTGCAGCACAGTCATGGAAGCGCCCTCTTGCGAAAAAGCTACTCACAGACTTTATGCGTTGTACTGCATGCGCATCATCTGGTTTGGGTAGAGTAGATGGACTCATGCAGGCCTGCGCCGAAGTTGCCCATCAAGCCGCAGGCGCTGCCGTTCATCCTATGGAATTCAACGACCCAGAGTTTGGGAAGCTGCAATCGATGTCGTATTCACGATCACCGGCAGCCTCCTCTAAACCATTGATTCACATGGCTGGTTCAACCGCCATCATTCCCACTCAATGGTCGCTGGCGGCTTGCTCGACACGTCGTAAGTGACGCGGGAGATGCCTTCGATTTCATTGATGATGCGGCCGCTGACGGTTTCCAGCAGTTCGTAAGGCAGGTGTGCCCAACGCGCGGTCATGAAGTCGATGGTTTCCACGGCACGCAGGGCCACGACCCAGGCGTAACGACGGCCATCGCCAACCACGCCAACCGATTTCACCGGCTGGAACACCACGAACGCCTGGCTGACCTTGTGGTACCAGTCGGCCTTGCGCAGTTCTTCGATGAAGATGTGGTCGGCGCGACGCAGCAGGTCGGCGTATTCCTTCTTCACTTCACCGAGGATGCGCACGCCCAGGCCCGGGCCCGGGAACGGGTGACGGTAGACCATGTCGTACGGCAGGCCCAGCTCCAGGCCCAGACGGCGGACTTCGTCCTTGAACAGCTCGCGCAGTGGCTCGACCAGCTTGAGGTTCATTTCTTCCGGCAGGCCGCCCACGTTGTGGTGCGACTTGATCACGTGGGCCTTGCCGCTTTTCGCGCCAGCCGACTCGATCACGTCCGGGTAGATGGTGCCCTGGGCCAGGTACTTGATGTTGTCCAGCTTGCAGGATTCGGCATCGAACACGTCGATGAAGGTACGGCCGATGATCTTGCGCTTCTTCTCCGGGTCGGCTTCGCCGGCCAGGTTGCCCAGGAACTGCTCCTCGGCATTGGCGCGGATCACCTTGACGCCCATGTTCTCGGCGAACATGGCCATCACTTGCTCGCCTTCGTGCAGGCGCAGCAGGCCGTTGTCGACGAAGACGCAGGTCAGCTGGTCGCCAATGGCCTTGTGCAGCAGCGCGGCAACCACGGAGGAGTCAACGCCGCCGGACAGACCAAGCAGTACGTTGTCAGTGCCGACCTGGGCGCGAACCTGGGCGATGGCGTCTTCAGCGATTTTCGACGGAGTCCACAGGGCTTCACACTCGCAGATGTCGAGGATGAAGCGCGACAGGATGCGACCGCCTTGCTTGGTGTGGGTCACTTCCGGGTGGAACTGCACGCCGTAGTAGCGACGCTCATCGCTGAACATGCCGGCAATCGGGCAGCTCGGGGTGCTGGCCAGGATGTGGAAGTCAGACGGCATTTTGGTGACCTTGTCACCGTGGCTCATCCATACGTCGAGGCCGAACAGGCCATCGGCGTCGATGTGGTCTTCGATGCCGTCGAGCAGGCGGCTCTTGCCGACCACGTCTACGCGGGCGTAACCGAACTCACGCAGCTCGGAACCTTCAACCTTGCCGCCCAGTTGCTCGGCCATGGTCTGCATGCCGTAGCAGATACCGAAGACCGGTACGCCCAGGTCGAAAACGGCTTGCGGGCAGCGAGGGCTGTTGGCTTCGTGAACCGACTCCGGGCCACCGGCGAGGATGACGCCTTTAGGAGCGAATTCGCGGATCGCATCTTCGTCCATGTCGAACGGATGCAGTTCGCAGTACACGCCGATTTCACGCACGCGGCGGGCGATCAGTTGGGTGTACTGGGAACCGAAGTCGAGGATCAGGATGCGGTGAGCGTGAATGTCGAGGGCCATGATTCAGTCTCGTCTAAAAAATTCGGAAACAGTCGTGATTCAGAAACAACTCGGGGCTGAATAAAACAGCCCCGGTTGCTTAGCTTGTTACTTGAAGGCTCAACCTACGCGGTAGTTTGGCGCTTCCTTGGTGATCTGCACGTCGTGAACGTGGGACTCGGCCATGCCGGCACCGGTGATCCGCACGAACTCAGGCTTGGTGCGCATCTCTTCGATGTTGGCGCTACCGGTGTAGCCCATCGAGGAGCGCAGGCCGCCCATCAACTGGTGGATGATCGCGCTCAGGGTGCCCTTGTACGGAACACGCCCTTCGATGCCTTCCGGCACGAGCTTCTCGGCGCCTGCCGAGGAGTCCTGGAAGTAACGGTCGGAGGAGCCTTGAGCCTGGGACATGGCGCCCAGCGAGCCCATGCCGCGATAAGCCTTGTACGAACGGCCCTGGAACAATTCGATCTCGCCCGGCGCTTCTTCGGTACCGGCGAACATCGAGCCCATCATCACGCAGGAAGCACCGGCAACGATGGCCTTGGACAGGTCACCGGAGAAACGGATACCGCCGTCGGCGATCAACGGCACGCCAGTGCCTTCAAGGGCAGCGGCGACGTTGGCGATGGCACTGATTTGCGGCACGCCGACACCGGCGACGATACGGGTGGTGCAGATCGAGCCAGGGCCGATACCGACCTTGACTGCGTCAGCGCCGGCTTCGGCCAGGGCCTTGGCGGCAGCGCCGGTGGCGATGTTGCCGCCGATGACCTGCACTTCAGGGAAGTTCTGCTTGACCCAGCGAACGCGGTCGATCACGCCTTTGGAGTGACCGTGTGCGGTGTCGACCACCACCACGTCAACGCCGGCATTGACCAGGGCGGCTACGCGGTCACCGGTGTCTTTACCGGTGCCGACGGCCGCACCAACGCGCAGACGACCTTGATCGTCCTTGCTGGCCAGCGGGTAAGCCTTGGCTTTTTCGATGTCTTTAACGGTCATCATGCCTTTGAGGGCAAACTTGTCGTCGACGATCAGGACTTTTTCCAGGCGGTGCTTGTGCAGCAACTCGCGGACTTCGTTCTTGTTGGCGCCTTCCTTGACCGTGACCAGACGCTCTTTAGGCGTCATCACTTCACGAACGGTGGCATCCAGACGGGTTTCGAAGCGCACGTCACGGGAGGTGACGATGCCGACCAGGTCGCCATCGTGCAGCACCGGAACACCGGAAATGTTGTGCATGCGGGTCAGTTCGAACAGGTCACGCACCGTGGCGTCAGCCTCGATGGTGATCGGGTCTTTGACGACACCGGCTTCGAACTTCTTGACCTTGCGGACTTCGGCAGCTTGCTGCTCGATGGTCATGTTCTTGTGGATGATGCCGATACCACCTTCCTGAGCCATGGCGATTGCCAGACGGGCTTCAGTGACGGTGTCCATGGCAGCGGAAACCAGTGGAATATTCAGCTCGATGCCACGGGTAAGGCGGGTCTTGAGACTGACTTCGTTAGGAAGCACCTCGGAATAACCGGGCACTAGGAGAATGTCGTCGAATGTCAGAGCTTCTTGGCTGATACGCAGCATCGCGGGGGCTCCCGAGCGGGAAAATGGAAGCGCGCCATTATAGTCAGACACCCCCTCGGGTTCAATGTAAAACTCTGACTATTATTGGCATTACTGACATACGGGGCGCTTTTTCGTAGGAGCGAGCTTGCTCGCGATGGTCGTGAACGATAATGCGGGTTGTCTGGAAACCCGCGTGGCCTGAAAGTTCATCGCGAGCAAGCTCGCTCCTACAGGTTTCAGAGTTCGACTTTTACCCAACTGACCGGCTGATCCAGCCAATCGGCAAATTCGTCGAGAAAGCGCTGTTTAAAGCCGGCTTCGGCCCAGTTGTTGAAGATGAAACCGAGGTTGGAGAAGCCGCATTCCTGCAGGAACAGGAAGCCGTTGATGTCGTCTTCATGCCCGCATTCCGGGCAGGTGAAGTTGTCGGTGCGTCCTGGCATCCAGTCTTCCAGGCTTTCGAACAGGGCTTCACCGATTTCCTTGCGGCACTCGGCACAACCTGCTTCTCCAAGGAAACCCTTGGCCGGCGTATAGATGCAGCGCTTGGTGACAATTTCCAGGCCGTTGACGGCTTCGCCAAACGGCAGCGCTTCCGGATGCAGGACCACCTCACGGGCACCCTCGGCGATGGCGTGTCCCATACGATTGCCGGTGCGGCCGCAAGTGGTCAGTTCTTCCTGGACGATGTTCTTGCGCACCAGCCAGCGCACAACGGCCCTGGCCCGGGGTTCGTGCACCGGCAGGGTGGAGATTTTCGGGACGATGATGCTTTGGGAATTCATGGGTACAGGCCTGAAGCTTTAATAAAGGGTCTTGGGCACCCCCAAATTATAGAGACTGAACACCGAACCTGTGGGAGCGGGCTTGCTCGCGAAGAGGGAGTGTCAGTCAACATTAATGTGTCTGACACAGCGCTTTCGCGAGCAAGCCCGCTCCCACAGGGTTACGGGTTTTTACAGTTCTACGACAACCGCCTGCGAAGCACGGGTCGCCTTGGCACGGGCGGCTTCGATCGATTCGTCGCGCGCAAGGGCCACGCCCATGCGGCGCTGGCCGTTGACCTCAGGCTTGCCGAACAGGCGCAGCGCGGTATCCGGCTCGCTCAAGGCGGCACCCAGATTGGCAAAAGCGGTCTGGGTCGACTGCCCTTCCACCAGGATCACCGCCGAGGCCGATGGCCCGAACTGACGGATCAACGGGATCGGCAGACCGAGAATGGCCCGTGCGTGCAGGGCGAACTGCGACAGGTCCTGGGAAATCAGGGTCACCAGACCGGTGTCATGCGGGCGCGGCGAGACTTCGCTGAACCACACCTGGTCGCCTTTGATGAACAGCTCGACGCCGAACAGACCACGGCCACCCAGGGCTTCGGTCACGGCCTTGGCGACACGTTCGGATTCAGCCAGGGCAATCGGGCTCATGGCTTGCGGCTGCCAGGACTCCTGATAGTCGCCCTTCTCCTGACGGTGGCCGACCGGTGCGCAGAACGTAGTGCCGCCAACGTGGCGCACGGTCAGCAGGGTGATTTCGTAGTCGAAATCGATGAAGCCTTCGATGATCACCCGGCCTTTACCGGCACGGCCACCTTCCTGGGCGTAGTCCCAGGCCTTCTGCACGTCATCGACGCTACGCAGCAGGCTCTGGCCCTTGCCTGAAGAACTCATGACCGGTTTGACCACGCATGGGAAACCGAGGTCTTCGACAGCTTTGCTGTAGTCCTCGAAGGTGTCGGCGAAGTGGTACGGCGAGGTTGGCAGGTCCAGTTCTTCGGCGGCCAGGCGACGGATGCCTTCGCGGTTCATGGTCAGCTGCGCGGCGCGGGCGGTCGGGATCACGGTGAAACCTTCGGCCTCCAGCTCCACCAGGGTCGCGGTGGCGATGGCTTCGATTTCCGGCACGATAAAGTGCGGTTTCTCGGCTTCGATTACCGCTCGCAAGGCCGCGCCATCAAGCATGTTGATCACGTGGCTGCGGTGCGCAACCTGCATGGCCGGCGCGTTGGCGTAGCGATCCACGGCAATCACTTCAACGCCCAGGCGTTGCAGCTCGATCACCACTTCCTTGCCCAACTCGCCACAGCCACACATCAATACGCGGGTCGCGGTGGGCGACAATGGAGTTCCGATACGGGTCATCTGAAGGTCCTCAAAGAAGCGGATCATCGAGGGAAGCACGCTTCCCATGGGGAGAAAGCGCGGCATTTTACATGAACTTCAGCTGACGACAGCCTGTTTGCGCAGGCGCCAGGCCATGATCAGCCATACGGCGGTGACCCCGGCGAACTTCGACCCCAGGGCAGTAAGGATCACCCCCGGCGTCAGTACGCCGATCATGCCGAAAAAGATAAAGGTGTCGAGGGGAATGCTCAGGGCCGAACTTATCCACAGGCGATCATGCAGCGGGCGCCTGGTGATGCTGAACACCAGCCAGTCGATGCACTCGGAAATCGCGAACGCCGTGGCACTGGCCAGGGCGATGGACGGATCGGAAGTGATGTAGGACAGCACCAGCGCCGCCAGCATCGCCACGAGGGCGCCATGCCCGAATCGGGCTTGCACCATGTCGCGCAACACAAACACCAGCCCGCCCCAGGCCGACCAGATGATGTCCAGGTGCGGCGCGGTGGAAAAGGCGTAGTTGATCAGCACGACGCTGCTGATGTAGGCGACCAGGAAGAGCATGGACAGTGGGATGCCTGAGGATTCAAGGCGCACAGGGTACTTCAGTCATGCAATGCCGCCAAATGCAGCGCGATCCTTGTAGCAGCTGGCGAAGCCGGCGTTCGGCTGCGAAGCAGGCGCAAAATCAGCCAAAAGCGGTGCGTCAGATATACCGTGTGCTCAGGTTTTACGACTGCTGCGCAGCCGAACGCAGGCTTCGCCAGCTGCTACCGGTTCGGTGATTTGTTGAGCATCCAGATCAACCCGCTGGCCTTGGCCCGCTCATGACACAACCCCAGCACCTTGCGGCGCTCGGCGTTGTCCATGCGGCTCCAGCGGGTGATTTCTTCCACCGTGCGCTGGCAACCGGTACAGATGTCATCGTCATCCAGCGCGCAAATGTTCACGCAGGGCGATGCTACCGGGCGTTCGGTGGTGGTCATTGTTCCTGCTCGGCCAGGTCGCGGGCATAACGCTGCGAGTTGTGCACGTAGTGAGCAGCGCTGGCCTCGAGCATCTTGATTTGCGGCTCGGTCAATTCGCGCACCACCTTGCCGGGCGAGCCCATGACTAGCGATCCGTCCGGAATCTCCTTGCCTTCGCCGATCAGCGAATTGGCGCCGATGATGCAGTTCTTGCCAATCTTCGCGCCATTGAGAATCACCGCGTTGATGCCGATCAGGCTGTAGTCGCCGACGGTGCAGCCGTGGAGCATGGCGTTATGGCCGATGGTCACGCCAGTGCCGATGACCAGCGGGTAGCCCATGTCGGTGTGCATCACGGTGCCGTCCTGGACGTTGCTGTTCTTGCCGATCAGGATCAACTCGTTGTCGCCGCGCAGAACGGTGTTGAACCAGACGTTGGCGCCCTCTTCCAGCTTGACCTTGCCCACCAGCACGGCATTGGGAGCCACCCAGCTTTGTGGATGGGTTTCGACGCGGGCGTCGCCCAGGCGGTATTTCATCGTGTTGTCCTCAAGGCTCTGGCAGGCAGGTTCAAACCATTCGAACGATGGCTTCAGGTGTTGATAAAGCTTTTGGGAGGTTGATGCAGGCTGATTTTGGCGTCATACAGCAGGTTGATCAACTCGACGATCATGATCGCCGTCAGTCCCCAGATCTTGTATTCACCGAAGCGATAGCTCGGCACATACCAGCTGTGGCCCTGATAATCGATGCGATGGGTATGTTCACGGGGGTCTTTGCGGAAGAACTCCAGGGGCACGCTGAACACGGCGGCGATCTCGGCATCGTTGGCCTGGTATTCGACGAAATCCGGAATCACCCCGACATACGGGGTGACCTTGATGCCATGCAGGCTGATCAGCGGGCTGAGCGGGCCGATCACCTCGACCAGTCCCGGCGGCAGGCCGATCTCTTCTTCGGCCTCACGCAAGGCGGTGAAAATCAGGTCGGGGTCTTCGGGGTCGCGGCGGCCACCGGGGAAGGCAACTTCGCCGCCATGGGTCGACAGTCCGCTGGCACGCAGGGTCAACACCAGCTCTGGCTCGTCACTGCGGGTGATCGGCACCAGCACTGCGGCCTCGGGAAAACGATGGTCGGTCTCCAACGTGCGTGGTGTGTGGTTACTTACCCGATGCAGTAGCTCGTCCAGCATGAGTGTTCTCGATCTGTGCCTTACCCGGCATCATGCACCAATCGCTGCGGCCGCCCAACCCCCGCAACCGCCCCATGTCGCGAAACGACAACTTGCCGACCGGCACTGCCACACGCCAAGATAGGCGCAGCATTCAGGAACCCCAGCATGAAATTTTGCAGCCAGTGCGGTAACCCGGTGACCCAGCGCATTCCCGAAGGCGATTCGCGCCTGCGTTTTGTCTGTGACAGCTGTCAGGCCATCCACTACCAGAACCCCAACATCGTCGCCGGCTGCGTGGCGACCTGGGGCAGCAAGGTGTTGCTGTGCCGGCGGGCCATCGAGCCGCGCCGCGGTTACTGGACCCTGCCCGCCGGTTTCATGGAGAACGGCGAGACCATCGAGCAGGCGGCCATTCGCGAAACCGCCGAGGAAGCCTGCGCCCGGGTGCGCAACCTGAGCATCTATACCCTGATCGACGTGCCGCACATCAGCCAGGTGCATGTGTTCTTCCGTGCCGAGCTGGTGGACCTGGACTTTTCTGCCGGCCCCGAGAGCCTGGAAGTGCAACTATTCGACGAAGCGGACATTCCATGGGATGAGCTGGCTTTCCGCACGGTGGGCCGTACCTTAGAATGCTTCTTCGCTGACCGGCGGACCGAGGTCTATCCAGTACGGTCTGAATCGATCCCGCCGCTTGCTCAGCCTGCCATTATCTGATGCCATATTGGTATCATTCGTAGCCGCTGAAAAATCGTCCGAACGCGGCCTGAGCCTTCGGCAGTTCCTACATAAAACATCTATAAATAAATAGTCGCGACACCTCCTGGGGAATCGTTTCAATGCGCTGGTTGCTTGCCCTGTTCTGTTTGTCGTTTGTCACGGTGTCCCAGGCTTCTGCCGTGGAAACCCTGGACGGCAAGGTCATCGAGAAAATCCTGATTCTCAAGTCGTCCCATCAATTGCAATTGATCAATGACGGCAAGCCGCTCAAGACCTATCGAATTTCCCTGGGCAAGCGCCCCAAGGGGCCGAAGCTGATGGAAGGCGACAAGCGCACCCCGGAAGGCTTCTACTGGGTCGACTGGCGCAAGATCAGCGACCGCTTCAACCTGGCGATGCACATTTCCTACCCGAACATCAGTGACTCGGCCCGCGCCCGTCGTGAAGGCGTCGAGCCCGGCGGCATGATCATGATCCACGGCACGCCAGACAGCGAAGACACTCCGGAAGACCTGTTCCACACCCTGGACTGGACCGACGGCTGCATCGCCATGCGCAACATGGACATGCGCGAAGTCTGGAACCTGGTGCCGGACGGCACGATGATCGAGATTCGTCCGTAATCGCAACACCTACCTTGTAGCAGCTGGCGAAGCCTGCGTTCGGCTGCGAAGCAGTCGTAAAACCTGAGTGCGAAGTATTCCTGACACAACGCGTCGGCTGATTTCACGACTGCTTCGCAGCCGAACGCAGGCTTCGCCAGCTGCTACAGGGCGAATTTCTTCCTCTGACCGCCACCGTCGGTCGCCCTCGAAAAAATAAATTCAATAGATCGCGGCCTGCGACAGCATCTGCCGGGGAGATACCAGTTCCCTTCTCAGAAGCTGCCGCAGGCTGCGATCTTTGCTATTGAACTCGCCACCTCTAATACCACTTCGAACACCCCACCATTTCAATCGCTCTTTAGAGCTGGATTTACCGCGCCCCTGCCAGCCAGTGGCGTTGACATGGTATTCAAGTGGTATTAGTTTTTGCTCCATTCAAGGGTGACAACACTCCAATATCCGCCCCGGACACCGCCATGAACGATCTCCACGCCCTGCGCCCCGACGACACCCAGCCCACGCCGCTCTACCTGCAACTGGCGCGCAACCTGGAGGCGGCGATCCATGCCGGCCAGTGGAAAGCCGAGCAGGCCATGCCTTCGGAGCGCAACCTGAGCGAGACACTGGGCATCTCCCGCGTCACTGCCCGCAAGGCGCTGGAAGTGCTACTCGAACAAGGCCTGATCCGTCGCAACCAGGGCTCCGGCACCTTCATCACGCCGCGCCTCGAACAACCGCTGTCGCGCCTTTCAAGCTTCAGTGAAATGCTGCGCCACAAGGGATTTGTTCCCAGTTCGCAATGGCTGGAGCGGGCAATCACCCTGCCGACCCATGAAGAACTGATCCGCCTCGGCCTGTCGCCCAACGACAAAGTCGCGCGCCTCAAACGCCTGCGTAAAGCCGACGACACCGTGATGGCTATCGAGATGAGCACCCTGCCCGCCTCGATCATTCCCAAACCGCAAATGATCGGCGACTCCCTCTACGAATTCCTCGACGGCATCGGCAAACCGGTTGTCCGCGCCTTGCAGCATATCCAGGCGATCAACGCTTCGGACGAGTTCGCCGCGCTGGTCGGTATCGCCCCCGGCACCGCCATGCTGCTGATGACCCGGGTCGGCTACCTGGAAGACAACACACCGATCGAAGTCACCGACACCTATTGCCGTAACGACTACTACGACTTTGTGGCAGAACTTCGCCGCTAGAACGCGCACCGCGAAGCCGCCAAACCAGAGAACCGATCATGTCCGAAGACAACATCCTCACCCCCGACGGCTGGGTTCGCGGCCGGCTGGTTCACGAACACGGCAAGGTCGTCGCCATCGAAGGCGCGTCCTGCGATCCGGCGGACAACGACCTGCCGTACCTGCTGCCGGGCTTCATCGACCTGCACGTGCACGGCGGTGGCGGCAAAGACATCATGGAGGGCACACCGGCCTTCGAAACCATCACCCGCACCCACGTGCGCTTCGGCACTACGGCGCTGCTGGCGACCACCATGACGGCACCGAGCGAAGAAATCTTGCGCGTGCTCAAAGCCGTCGGCGAATTCTGTGAACAGCGGCCCCAAGGCTGCGCCCGGGTGCTCGGCGTGCACCTCGAAGGCCCCTACATCAACCCCGGCAAGCTCGGCGCACAACCCAACTTCGCCCACACCGCGCTGATGGCCGAAGTCGAAGCGTACCTGGCGCTCGCACCGATCCGGGTGATCACCATTGCCCCGGAAATTGCCGGCCACGACGCCTTGATCCGTGACCTCAGCGCCCGCGGCATCCGCATGCAGATCGGCCACACCCTGGGCAGTTACGAAGAAGGCGTGGCTGCGCTGGCAGCCGGGGCCAGCAGTTTCACCCACCTTTACAACGCCATGAGCCCGCTGCATCACCGCGAACCGGGGATCGTCGGCGCGGCACTGGCCCACGCCCAATACGCCGAACTGATTCCGGACTTGCTGCACGTGCATCCCGGCGCGATCCGCGTGGCCCTGCGTTCGATCCCGTGCCTGTACTGCGTCACCGACTCGACCGCCGCCGCCGGCATGCCCGACGGCGAATACAAACTCGGCAGCCACACCGTGACCAAGTGCCTGGGCGGCGTGCGCCTGCCCGACGGCACCCTGGCCGGCAGCACCCTGACCATGGATCAGGCCCTGCGCAATCTGGTGAAGATCGGCCTGCCCATCGCCGAAGCCTCGCAGCGCCTGTCGCAATTCCCCGCCGACTACCTCGGCATCACCGAACGCGGGCGCCTGCAACCGGGGGCCTGGGCCGACTGCGTGCGGCTGGATCGCTCACTGAAACTGACCGCTGTCATGGTCGAAGGAGAAGACATTGACTTCAAAAATGCTTGAAGAGGCGCTGTCCTCGTTCGAGGCCGTGCAAGCCCATCTGCAACAACTCGACCCGCAGTTGATCGAGATCGCCGGACGCCTGCGCCGTCAGCCGCCACAAGTGGTCATGACTGTGGCCCGCGGCAGCTCCGACCACGCCGCCAGCTACTTCGCCTACCTGACCATGCAACTGCTGGGCATCCCGGTGGCGTCGTTGCCGATGTCAGTGGTGACCATGCAGCAGGCACCGTTGAAGGTCAGCGGCCAGGCGGCATTCGCTTTTTCGCAATCGGGGCAAAGCCCGGACCTGGTCAACAGCCTGCGCCTGCTGCGCAAGCGCGGTGCCTTGAGCATTTCGCTGGTCAATGCCGAGGACTCGCCGCTGGAAGCCGCCTGCGAATTCAGCCTGCCACTGTGTGCCGGCACCGAAAGCAGCGTCGCCGCGACCAAGAGTTTTATCGCCACCCTCAGCGCCAGCGCCCGGCTGATTGGTCACTGGAAAGAAGACGCCGAACTGCTCGAGGCCGGCTCTGCCTTGCCCGATGGCCTGCGCGACGCCGCGCAGCAGGACTGGAGCCCGGCCATTGACGCCTTGCGCGATTGCCAGCGGCTGATGGTGATCGGCCGTGGCGCCGGTTTCGCCATCGCCCAGGAAGCGGCGCTCAAGTTCAAGGAAACCTCGGCGATCCAGGCCGAAGCCTTCAGCAGCGCCGAGGTCCGTCACGGCCCGATGGCCTTGATCGGCGACAACTACCCGCTGCTGGTGTTCGCCCCACGGGGTGCCGAGCAGGCCGGTTTGCTGAGCCTGGCGGCCGACATGCGCCAGCGCGGCGCCCGTGTCCTGCTGGCCGCACCGGATGACGTGCTCGAACGCGACCTGACGCTGACCCGCGCCGAACACCCGGCCCTCGACCCGATTCTGGCGATCCAGAGTTTCTACGTGATGGCCGCCGGCCTGGCCGTGGCCCGCGGCATGGACCCGGATCAGCCACGGCACTTGAACAAAGTCACCCGTACGCACTAACCCCCCTTGTAGGAGCGAGCTTGCTCGCGATGGACGTTAACGATAACGCGTGTTTCCTGAATGAACGCGTTGTTCTCAGGTTCTTCGCGAGCGAGCTCGCTCCTACAGAGAAGCGCGTTGATCTGAACTGCATTTTTTATGAGACCGAGCCATGCACAACAACAATAAAGAGCTGACTTTAAGCGCCCCGCTCAGCGGCCCGGTGCTCACGCTCGCCAAAGTCCCGGACCCGGTGTTTGCCAGCGGTGCCATGGGCGACGGCATCGCCATCGATCCGCTCAACGATACGCTCCACGCCCCCTGCGCGGGTGTCGTGGTGCATGTCGCCCGCACCGGTCACGCGGTGACCCTGCGTGCCGACAACGGCGCGGAATTGCTCCTGCATCTGGGCCTCGACACGGTCGAGTTGCAGGGCCAGGGCTTCTCGATGCTGGTCAAGGAAGGCGCACGCGTCGCCAATGGCCAACCCCTGCTGCGCTACGACCTGGACAAGGTCGCGCAACAGTGCAAAAGCCTGGTCAGCCTGCTGATCCTCACTAACAGCCAGGACTTTCAGGCGCGGCCCATCACCCTCAAATCGGTGAAGGTCGGCGAACCGCTGCTGCACATCATTCGTCGACAGACATCGACCGCAGAGGTCGATGTCGAGTTTGCCGGCGCAGAGATTGTCGGTCACGTACGCATTGCTCACCGTGGCGGCCTACACGCGCGGCCGGCGGCGTTGATCCGTCAGACCGCACAAGGTTTCAAAAGCAAATCGCAACTGCACTTCGCCGGCAAGTCGGCCACCTGCGACAGCCTGATCGGCCTGATGGGGCTGGCCATCGGCGAACAGGCGGAAGTCCAGGTCAGTTGCCAGGGTCCGGATGCCGAAGCCGCGCTGCAAGCCTTGCTCACCGCGTTATCCACAGCCCTGGCCGAAGACAGTCACGCTGCCGCGCCACCGACGATTGCACAGCGCAATCGCCCCGCCGAAGCGGGTGTGTTGCACGGCGTATGCGCGGCGCCCGGCCTGGTCGGCGGGCCGCTGTTTCGCCTGAATGCGATCAGCCTGCCGGTGGATGCCGGCCATCATGATCCGCAGCAACAACGGCAGGTTCTGGATGCAGCACTGAGCCAGGTGCGCAGCGACATCGACCACACGCTGGCCTTGGCGAAAAAACACAAGGACAGCGCCGAAGAGGCCATCTTCGCCGCACACCTCGCACTGCTCGAAGATCCGGCCTTGCTGGACGCCGCCAGTCAATCCGTCGCCCATGGCACGGCCGCGACTCACGCCTGGAGCCAGGCCATCGATGCGCAATGCGAAGTGCTCCAGCAAACCGGTAGCGCATTGCTCGCCGAACGCGCCAACGACCTGCGCGACCTCAAGCAACGGGTGCTGCGCGTATTGCTCGGCGATACCTGGCATTACGACGTGCCGGCCGGCGCCATCGTCGCGGCGCATGAACTGACGCCCTCCGATTTGCTGCAACTGAGCCAGCAAGGCGTCGCCGGGCTGTGCATGGCCGAGGGCGGCGCGACCTCCCACGTGGCGATTCTGGCCCGGGGCAAAGGCCTGCCGTGCATGGTCGCACTGGGCTCGACGCTGCTCGATCAGCAACAGGGGCAACCGGTGGTGCTGGACGCCGACGGCGGCCGACTCGAGCTGACACCCGGCACACAGCGCCTGGCGGACGTGCGCCAGTTGCAACAGCAACAGCAACAACGCCGCGCCGAACAACAGGCCCAGGCGCACACACCGGCGCTGACCACCGATGGCCTGCACATCGAAGTCGCGGCCAATGTGGCGTCCAGCACGGAAGCGGCAGACGCATTGGCCAATGGCGCCGACGGCGTCGGCTTGCTGCGCACCGAGTTTCTCTTCGTCGACCGCCACACTGCCCCGGATGAACAGGAACAACACCAGGCCTATCAAGCCGTGCTCGATGCCATGGGCGACAAGTCGGTGATCATCCGCACCATCGACGTCGGCGGCGACAAGCAATTGGACTACCTGCCACTGCCCGCCGAGGCCAATCCGGTGCTCGGCCTGCGCGGCATTCGCCTGGCCCAGGTTCGCCCGGAACTGCTCGACCAGCAACTGCGCGCACTGCTGCACCTGAGCCCGTTGTCACGCTGCCGGATCCTGCTGCCGATGATCACTGAAGTCGATGAACTACTGCACATCCGCCAGCGCCTCGACGCCTTGTGCGGTGAACTCGGTCTGGCGCAACGCCCGGAGCTGGGGGTGATGATTGAAGTGCCGGCCGCCGCGCTGCTGGCCGAGCAACTGGCGGAGCACGCGGATTTCCTGTCCATCGGCACCAATGACCTGTCGCAATACACCCTGGCCATGGACCGCGACCACGCCGGGCTTGCCGCGCGCGTCGATGCGTTGCACCCGGCCCTGCTGCGGTTGATCGCCCAGACCTGCGCCGGGGCGGCGCAGCACAAGCGTTGGGTCGGCGTGTGCGGCGCACTGGCGTCCGATCCACTGGCCACGCCGGTGTTGATCGGCCTGGGGGTCAGCGAGTTGTCGGTGAGCCCGGTACAGATCGGTGAAATCAAGGACCGCGTGCGCCATCTCGATGCCAGCGAATGCCGGCGCATCAGCCTGGACCTGCTCAAGCTGAGCAGCGCCAGCGCCGTGCGTCATGCCTGCCACCAGCATTGGCCTCTGAGCTAAAGAACAACAAGAATCCAGGGAGATCCGCCATGTACCAACTTTTCATTGAAGGCCTGCAACGCCTCGGCCGTGCACTGATGCTGCCGATCGCGATCCTGCCGATTGCCGGCCTGCTGCTGCGCCTGGGCGATACCGACCTGCTGAACATCGCAATCATCCACGACGCCGGCCAGGTGATTTTCGCCAACCTGGCCATGATCTTCGCCATCGGCATCGCGGTCGGTTTCGCCAAAGACAACAACGGTACGGCGGGGCTTGCCGGGGTGATCGGTTACCTGGTGATGATCGCCACCCTCAAGGTGCTCGACCCGAGCATCAACATGGGCATGCTCGCCGGGATCGTCAGCGGCCTGATGGCCGGCGCGCTGTACAACCGCTTCAAGGACATCAAGCTGCCGGAATACCTGGCGTTCTTCGGTGGCCGGCGCTTCGTGCCGATTGTCACCGGGTTCGCCGCTGTGGGCCTGGGCGTGGTGTTCGGCTACATCTGGCCGCCGATCCAGCACGGCATCAACAGCTTCGGCACACTGATGATGGAAAGCGGCAGCATCGGTGCGTTCGTCTTCGGCGTGTTCAACCGCCTACTGATCGTCACTGGCCTGCACCACATCATCAACAACATGGCATGGTTCGTCTTCGGCAACTTCACCGACCCGGCTACGGGCGCCCTCGTGACCGGCGATATCTCGCGCTACTTCGCCGGCGACCCCAAGGGCGGCCAATTCACCACCGGCATGTTCCCGATGATGCTCTTCGGCCTGCCCGCCGCGTGCCTGGCAATGTACCGCAACGCCTTGCCGGAACGGCGAAAAGTCATGGGCGGGATCTTCCTGTCGATGGCCCTGACCTCGTTCCTCACTGGCGTCACAGAACCCGTCGAGTTCGCCTTCATGTTCCTTGCGCCACTGCTCTTCTTGTTGCACGCGCTGCTGACCGGCCTGTCGTTGGCTATCACCAATCTGCTGAACATCCACCTGGGGTTCACCTTCTCCGGTGGCTTCATCGACATGATCCTTGGCTGGGGCAAGTCCACCAACGGCTGGCTGGTGTTCCCGGTGGGCCTGGCGTATGCCGTGATCTATTACGTGGTGTTTGATTTCTGTATCCGCCGCTTCGATCTGAAAACCCCGGGACGTGAAGGTGTCGCGACCACCGAGCAGGCCGCCGTGGCCGACAACGAGCGTGCCGGGGCTTACATCAAGGCCTTGGGTGGTGCGGAAAACCTGATCACCGTCGGCGCCTGCACCACGCGGTTGCGTCTGGACATGGTGGATCGCCACAAGGCCTCGGATACAGATTTGAAAGCGCTCGGCGCCATGGCCGTGGTGCGTCCGGGCAAGGGCGGGAGTTTGCAGGTGGTGGTCGGACCGATGGCCGACGCCATCGCCGACGAGATTCGCCTGGCGATGCCGGCGTTGGGTCGCGCCATCGTGTCGTCGCCTGCGGCAGTCATTGATGAACCCGCACCTCTCGCCGTGGAGACACCTGAAGCCCGGCGATGGCTGGAGGCGCTGGGCGGTGGAGACAATGTGCTGCAACTCGATTGCATTGCCATGACCCGCCTGCGCCTGCAACTGGCCGACGGCAAGGCCTTGTCGGAATCTGATTTGAAAGCGCTGGGTTGTCAGGGTGTGAGTCAACTGGACGGTGGCGTCTGGCATCTGTTGATTGGCGACAAGGCGTCGACCTTGAGTGATGCGCTGGAGGCATTGGTCAATCGCAGTGAGGTCAGTGCCAAGGTTTAGATTTTGGAAACACACCGAACCAGTGTGGGAGCGGGCTTGCTCGCGAAAAGGCCATCACATTCAGCATCAATGTTGCCGGTTAGACCGCCTTCGCGAGCAAGCCCGCTCCCACCCTGGATCGGTGTACATCCTTTGAATTGCAAGCAACAAAAAACCCGCTGAAATCACTTTCAGCGGGTTTTTCATTTCAGCACCGGAGAATCAGAAATCCTCCAGCCGCCACACTTCATAAGCCGGCGTCTCGTAGGGGTGGCTCTGCTTCAGAGCCGCCACCACCGGGCGAATCAACTCATCGGCCACTACGAGCTCAACCTTCCATTCCTCGACCTGTTCGACCTGCCCCGCTTGCCCAATGAACGGCTGGCTGCCGTCCAGTGGGCGAAACTGGCCAAGGCCCAACACCTGCCATGCACAGTGATCGTAAGCACCGATCCGTCCGCCACCGGCGGCGAATACGGCACTCTTGACCAGGTCGACATGACTGTCGGGAACAAAAAAGCTGAGCTTGTACACAGCGCTTAGTTCACCCACACACGAGCATTACGGAACATGCGCATCAACGGTGCATCTTCGTTCCAGTCATCGGAACGCCACGAGTTCTGCACGGCGCGGAACACTCGCTCCGGGTGCGGCATCATGATCGTTACGCGACCGTCGCGGCTGGTCAGGCCGGTGATCCCGCGCGGCGAGCCGTTCGGGTTGGCCGGGTAGCTTTCGGTGACCTTGCCGTGGTTGTCGACGAAACGCATCGCCACGCAACCGGACAGATCGGCTTGCAGCAGTGCTTCTTCGCTGGCGAACTCGGCATGACCTTCGCCGTGGGCGATGGCGATCGGCATACGCGAACCGGCCATGCCCTGCAGGAAGATCGAGTTCGACTCCTGGATCTGCACCATCGCTACACGGGCTTCGAACTGCTCGGAACGGTTGCGCACGAAGTGCGGCCAGAACTCGCTGCCCGGGATCAGCTCGTGCAGGTTGGACATCATCTGGCAACCGTTGCACACGCCGAGGGTGAAGCTGTCGTTGCGCTCGAAGAAGCCCTGGAACGCATCGCGGGCGCGGCTGTTGAACAGCGCGGATTTCGCCCAGCCTTCACCGGCACCCAATACGTCGCCGTAGGAGAAGCCACCGCAAGCGACCATGCCCTTGAACTCGTTCAGGTCGACACGGCCGGCCAGAATGTCGCTCATGTGCACGTCGATCGCGTTGAAACCGGCGCGGTCGAATGCAGCCGCCATTTCCACCTGACCGTTGACGCCCTGCTCACGCAGTACGGCAACCTGTGGGCGAATGCCTTTCTTGATGTAAGGCGCGGCGATGTCCTGGTTGATGTCGTAGCTCAGCTTGACGCTCAGGCCCGGGTTGTCTTCTTCCAGCAGCACGTCGAACTCTTGCTCGGCGCAGTCGGCGTTGTCGCGCAGACGCTGGATCTGGTAGCTGGTCTCGGCCCACTGGCGTTGCAGCAGACGACGCTGGCCTTCGAACACGGTTTCGCCGTTGAAGGTGATGCTGATCTCGCCGTTGTTCATCGGCTGACCGACCACCGATACGCAATCACCCAGACCGGCAGCGCTGAACTGCGCGAGGATGTCCGGGGTGGCGTCCTGGCGAACCTGGATCACGGCACCCAGTTCTTCGTTGAACAGGATCGCAGCGATGTCGGCGGAGGTTTCCGCCAGACCGTCGAGGTTCAGGCTCAGGCCACAGTGACCGGCGAACGCCATCTCGACAACGCTGGTCAGCAGACCACCGTCGGAACGGTCGTGGTAAGCCAGCAGGTGACCGTCGGCGTTGAGGCCCTGGATCACGGCGAAGAAGGCCTTCAGGTCTTCGGCGTCATCGACGTCCGGAGCCTGCTTGCCGAGCTTGCCGTGAACCTGCGCGAGGATCGAGGCGCCCATGCGGTTCTGGCCGCGGCCCAGGTCGATCAGGATCAGGTCGGTGGTGCCCTTGTCCATGCGCAGTTGCGGGGTCAGGGTCTGACGGATGTCAGTCACTGGCGCGAAACCGGTGACGATCAGGGACATCGGCGAAGTGACGGACTTGTCCACACCTTCATCGTTCCAGCGCGTGGCCATGGACATCGAGTCCTTGCCCACCGGAATGGTGATGCCCAGCTCAGGGCAGAGTTCCATGCCGACCGCTTTCACGGTGTCGTACAGACGTGCGTCTTCGCCCGGGTGACCGGCAGCCGACATCCAGTTCGCCGACAGCTTGATGTCGGAGATCTTGCCGATGCGCGAAGCCGCGATGTTGGTCAGGGTTTCGCCGATGGCCATGCGGCCCGACGCCGGAGCGTCCAGCAGCGCCAGCGGAGTACGCTCGCCCATGGCCATGGCTTCACCGGTGTAGACGTCGAAGCTGGTGGCGGTGACGGCAACGTCGGCCACCGGCACCTGCCACGGGCCGACCATCTGGTCACGGGCCACGAGGCCGGTGATGGTGCGGTCGCCGATGGTGATCAGGAAGCTCTTGCTCGCCACGGCCGGGTGATGCAGGACGCGCTCGACGCATTCGGCAATGTTCAGGGCCGACGGATCGAAGTCATCGCCCAGTTCGGCTTCACGCACCACCGAACGGTGCATGCGCGGCGCCTTGCCCAGCAACACTTCCAGTGGCATGTCCACCGGGCTGTTGCCGAAGTGGCTGTCAGTCACGGTCAGCTGTGGTTCTGCAGTGGCTTCGCCGACCACGGCAAACGGGCAACGCTCACGTTCGCAGATCGCCTTGAAGCGCTCGAAATCCGCCGGGCCTACGGCCAGAACGTAACGTTCCTGGGATTCGTTGGACCAGATTTCGTGCGGGGCCATGCCCGGCTCGTCGTTTGGAATGTTGCGCAGTTCGAAACGGCCACCGCGGTCGCCGTCGTTGACCAGTTCCGGGAAGGCGTTGGACAGACCGCCCGCACCCACGTCGTGGATGAAGCTGATCGGGTTTTTGTCGCCCAGTTGCCAGCAACGGTCGATGACTTCCTGGCAGCGACGTTCCATTTCCGGGTTTTCGCGTTGTACCGACGCGAAGTCCAGGTCCGCCGAGCTGGTGCCGGTAGCCATGGAGGAAGCCGCGCCGCCGCCCAGGCCGATCAGCATCGCCGGGCCGCCGAGCACGATCAGCTTGGAGCCAACCAGAATCTCGCCTTTCTTGACGTGCTCTTCACGGATGTTGCCCATGCCGCCAGCCAGCATGATCGGCTTGTGGTAGCCGCGAACTTCATCACCGTGTGGCGTGGTGATCGATTGCTCGAAGGTACGGAAGTAGCCGGTCAGCGCCGGACGGCCGAATTCGTTGTTGAACGCGGCACCGCCCAGCGGGCCTTCGATCATGATGTCCAGCGCGGTAACGATGCGCTCCGGCTTGCCGTACGGCACTTCCCACGGCTGTTCGAAGCCCGGGATCTGCAGGTTGGACACAGTGAAACCGGTCAGGCCGGCTTTCGGCTTGGCACCACGACCGGTGGCGCCTTCGTCGCGGATTTCGCCACCGGAACCGGTGGACGCGCCCGGGAACGGGGCAATCGCGGTCGGGTGGTTGTGGGTTTCAACCTTCATCAGGATGTGCACCGGTTCCTGTACCGCGCCGTACTGGCGGGTTTCAGGGTCCGGGAAGAAACGACCGGCCACGGAACCGACGATCACCGAAGCGTTGTCCTTATAAGCCGACAGGACACCTTCGTTGTGCATCTGGTAGGTGTTCTTGATCATGCCGAACAGGCTTTTTTCCTGGCTCTCGCCGTCGATATCCCAACTGGCGTTGAAGATCTTGTGACGGCAATGCTCGGAGTTCGCCTGGGCGAACATCATCAGTTCGATGTCATGCGGGTTACGCTTCAAGCCGACGAAGGCATTGACCAGATAGTCGATCTCGTCTTCGGCCAGGGCCAGGCCCAGTTCGGTGTTGGCTTTTTCCAGCGCGGCGCGGCCGCCGCCCAGCACGTCAATGGCGGTCAGGGGCTTCGGTTCGGCGTGGCTGAACAGGCCGGCGGCCTGTTCGAGGTTGCCCAGGACGATCTGGGTCATGCGGTCGTGCAGACCGTCAGCAATAAGCTGGGCTTCAGCGTCGCTGAACTGGCCGGCCACGTAGAACGCGATGCCGCGCTCCAGGCGCTGGATTTTCGCCAGGCCGCAGTTGCGGGCGATGTCGCTGGCCTTGCTCGACCATGGCGAGATGGTGCCGAAACGCGGCAACACCAGGAACAGACGACCGGTCGGCTCCTGTACCGGAACGCTTGGACCGTACTTCAGAAGGCGCGCGAGCACCTGCTGTTCGTCGCCGGTCAGGACGCCGGTAACTTCGGCGAAGTGAGCGAATTCAGCATACAGGCCGCTGACAGCCGGAACCTTCTGGCTCAGTTGCTCAAGGAGCTTGCTGTGGCGAAAGGCAGAAAGGGCAGGAGCGCCGCGCAGGATCAACATCTTCGGGACAGCCTCGGGAAGGGGTGTGCTTTGAGGCCGTGCATTCTAGCCTAAACAGCCCGCGACAGCACCCGAAACGCTACGCACGGTTGCACTCGGGTGTCGATCTGTGTTTCTGCCTCGAAAGTCAGGTTAACCGGGCATGTGACGACAGCTTATTTTTACTGTAACAAAATGCGGACAAGGCCCGTTCCTGCGGGGTTTCGGCCGGATTTGTGATCTCTAGCAGACTAGCCCTTCACTGTCGAGATATGGCGCCCGTGGTCCTTTGCGTATACTGCGCAGATGTTTTTCCCAACGGCTTTACGTCCGCGGTACGCCAAATGGCTGATCGCAACCGGACTCTTCCTGATGCTCGGTGGCTGTGTTGATAAACCCAACACGCTCGAGCGCGTAAAGGAGGATGGTGTGCTGCGGGTGGTTACCCGAAACAGCCCCGCCACCTACTTTCAGGATCGCAACGGTGAAACCGGCTTCGAATACGAGCTGGTGAAGCGCTTCGCCGACGATCTGGGGGTCGAGCTCAAGATCGAGACCGCCGACAACCTCGATGACCTGTTCAATCAGGTAGGCAAGCCCAACGGCCCGGTGCTGGCGGCTGCCGGCCTGGTCAGCAGCGACGAACGCAAGAAGCAGGTGCGCTTCTCGCACTCTTATCTGGAAGTCACCCCGCAGGTCATCTACCGCAACGGTCAGTCACGACCGACCGATGCGAAGGATCTGGTGGGCAAGAAAATCATGGTGCTCAAGGGCAGCACCCACGCCGAACAACTGGCGCAGTTGAAACAGAATTTTCCCGGCATCGAATACGAAGAGTCTGACGCGGTCGAGGTCGTCGATCTCCTGCGCATGGTGGACGAAGGTCAGATCGACCTGACCCTGGTCGACTCCAACGAAGTCGCGATGAACCAGGTGTATTTCACCAATATCCGGGTCGCCTTCGACCTCGGTGACGCCAGCAACCAGAGCTGGGCCGTCGCGCCGGGCGACGACAACAGCCTGCTCAACGAAATCAACGATTACCTGGACAAGGTCAAGAAAAACGGCACCCTGCAACGCCTCAAGGACCGCTACTACGGGCATGTCGACGTTCTCGGCTACATGGGCGCCACCACGTTTGCCCAGCACTTGCAGCAACGCTTGCCCAAGTACGAACAGCACTTCAAGGCGTACGCCAAGAAAGAGAAAGTCGACTGGCGCCTGTTGGCGGCCATCGGTTACCAGGAGTCGTTATGGCAGGCGGCCGTCACGTCCAAGACCGGCGTGCGTGGCCTGATGATGCTGACCCAGAACACCGCGCAGGCCATGGGCGTGTCCAACCGCCTGGACCCCAAGCAGAGCATCATGGGCGGCGCCAAGTACCTGGCCTACATGAAAGACCAGCTCGACGCATCGATTCAGGAGCCGGACCGCACCTGGTTTGCCCTGGCGGCCTACAACGTCGGCAGCGGCCACCTGGATGACGCCCGCAAACTGGCGGCCAAGGAAGGGTTGAACCCGGACAAATGGCTGGATGTGAAGAAGATCCTGCCGCGCCTGTCGGAAAAGAAGTGGTACAGCAAGACCCGTTACGGCTACGCCCGTGGCGGCGAACCGGTGCATTTCGTGGCGAACATCCGTCGCTACTACGACATCCTGACCTGGGTTACACAGCCGCAGCTTGAAGGCGACCAGGTTGCCGAGGGCAAACTGCTTGTCCCGGGGATCGACAAGACCAAGCCGGCGCAGGAACCTTCGCCGCTATAACAGAACAACCTGGATCAAATGTGGGAGCGGGCTTGCTCGCGAAAGCGGAGTGTCAGCCAACAGAGATGTTGACTGATAAGCCGCTTTCGCGAGCAAGCCCGCTCCCACAGGGTTTTGTGTTGGTTTTTAAGCCTTGGCAGCCGCCGCCAGAATCAGCGCCTTCATCTCCGAAACAGCCGACTTGAAGCCAACGAACAGCGCATGGGCCACCAGCGCATGGCCGATGTTCAGTTCGTTGATGCCCTTGATCGCCGCCACGGCTTCGACATTGTGATAGTGCAGGCCATGGCCGGCATTGACGATCAGGCCCTGGGCCAGGCCAAAGGCCACGCCATCGGCCACACGCTTGAGTTCTTCGGCGACTTCGGTCGGCGTCTCGGCATCGGCGTATCGCCCGGTGTGCAGCTCGATGGCTGGCGCGCCGACACGGCGGGAGGCTTCGATCTGCCGCTCATCGGCGTCAATGAACAGCGACACTTCGGAGCCGATCTTCGACAGGCGCTCGACCGCCGCCTTGATCCGCGCCTCCTGACCCGCCACGTCCAGGCCACCTTCGGTGGTCAGTTCCTGACGGGTTTCCGGCACCAGGCAAATGTGTGCCGGGCGGATGCGCTCGGCAAACTGCATCATTTCTTCGGTGACGCCCATTTCGAAGTTCATGCGGGTTTGCAGCACGTCCTTGAGCACCAGTACGTCGCGCTCCTGGATGTGCCGACGATCTTCGCGCAGGTGCACGGTAATGCCATCAGCGCCCGCCTCTTCCGCGTCCAGTGCGGCCTTGACCGGATCCGGGTAACGGGTGCCCCGGGCCTGACGCAGGGTGGCAACGTGGTCGATGTTCACGCCAAGAAGAATGCGGGTGCTGGTGGTCACGGAAGCGCTCCAGAAGAAGAGAAAGTTCGGTGCACAGCATACATGCAGAATTTACGGTTTTCGAAACAACTCGCGGGAAACCAAAGGTCGGCCCCCAAGATGCACTGCCAGTGCCTGACGCATCAAGCGTTTGGCCGCCGACAGCGCGCCAGGAGCGGACCAGTCCGCCTCAGCCATGGCCAGCAGTTCAGTGCCGTTGAAGAGACCCGGTTGCAGTAGATAGACCTGCTCCAGCCCGGCATCCACCTGCAAACGGTAAAGACCGTTCGGCGCAATGGGATCACCGTGAATGTCGGTATTGAGGGAAAAACCGTAGCCAAGATCATCGAGCAATCGCCACTCGAAAGAGCGCAGCAACGGCTCCAGCGGCCGACCTTCAGCCAGGGCCAGCAAGGTCGCGGCGTAATGATCGAATACACCGGGATGCGGGTCTTCGGCGGGCAACAGGCGAATCAGCAGTTCATTGAGGTAAAGGCCACTGAACAACGCCTCACCGTTGAGCCAGGTGGAAACACCGGCACTTTCCATGCGCCCGACGTTCTTCAACTCACCACGTCCACGGAACTCGACCTCCAGCGGCACGAATGGCCGAGCGAGCGTCCCGGCCTTGCCCCGCGCACTGCGCAATACCGCCCGCAGCCGACCTTGCGGCGTGAGGAAATCCACCAGCGCACTGTTTTCGCGGTAGGCGCGGGAGTGCAGGACGTAGGCGGGTTGGCCGATTGGCAGGGTTGAGGACATGGGTATCTCGTTGGAGGAGCGCCATCGTGAGATCAACACAAACCAAATGTGGGAGCGGGCTTGCTCGCGAAGGCGGCGTGACAGTCAACCAGGATGTTGAATGTTAAACCGCTTTCGCGAGCAAGCCCGCTCCCACATTTGAATCTTTGTACAGTCTGAGATTACAGATCGCCGTAACCCAGCGAACGCAAGGCACGTTCGTCGTCGGACCAGCCACCCTTAACCTTGACCCACAGGTTGAGCATGATCTTGGAGTCGAACAGCAGCTCCATGTCCTTGCGCGCTTCGGTGCCGATGCGCTTGATGCGCTCGCCCTTGTCGCCAATGATGATTTTCTTCTGGCCATCGCGCTCGACGAGGATCAGGGCATGGATATGCAGGGTCTTGCCCTGCTGCTTGAACTCTTCGATTTCGACGGTGATCTGGTACGGCAGCTCGGCGCCCATCTGGCGCATGATTTTCTCGCGCACCAGCTCGGCGGCGAGGAAACGGCTGCTGCGGTCGGTGATCTGGTCTTCCGGGAAGAAGTGATCGTTTTCCGGCAGATGCCCGGCAATCACTCGCTCCAGCGCATCGAGGTTGTGCCCGTGCTGCGCGGAAATCGGCATGATCTGCGCATTCGGCAACTGCTCCTGCAACCAGCTCAGGTGCGGCATCAGCTCGGCTTTGTCTTCGATGCGATCGGTCTTGTTCAGCGCCACGATCAGTGGGCCGGTCACGTACTGGACGCGCTCGAGAACCATCTGGTCTTCTTCGGTCCACTTGGTGCGGTCGACCACGAAGATCACCACGTCGACGTCTTTCAACGCCGCCGAAGCAGTCTTGTTCATGTAGCGGTTCAGAGCCTTTTCGCCACCCTTGTGCATACCAGGGGTGTCGACGTAGATCGCCTGCACATCGCCCTCGGTCTTGATACCGAGCATGTTGTGACGGGTGGTCTGCGGCTTGCGCGAGGTGATTGCCAGCTTCTGGCCAAGAATGTGGTTCAGCAGCGTGGACTTGCCCACGTTCGGACGGCCGACGATGGCAACATAGCCACAGCGAGTTGCGTTTGTATCAGTCATTGCCATTCTCCACACCCAGGGCAATCAGTGCTGCGGCGGCCGCTACCTGTTCGGCAATACGACGGCTCACACCCTGACCTCGGCTTTTTTCATTCAGTAAGATGATTTCGCATTCGACGAAGAACGTCCGGCAATGCGGTTCACCCTGGATATCCACCACTTCGTAACGCGGCAGCTCACAACCACGGGACTGCAGGAACTCCTGCAGGCGGGTCTTTGGATCTTTGTTGGTGTCGACCAGCGTCAGGCCTTCGAACTCTCCGGCCAGCCAGGCGAGTACACGCTCGCGGGCCACTTCCATGCCGGCATCGAGGTAGATCGCACCGATCAGCGCTTCCAGGGCGTCGGCCAGAATCGACTCGCGACGGAAACCGCCGCTTTTCAGTTCACCGGAGCCCAGGCGCAGGTATTCGCCCAGATCGAAACCACGAGCCAGTACGGCCAGGGTCTCACCTTTCACCAGGCGCGCGCGCAAACGCGACAACTGGCCTTCGCGGGCCAGCGGGAAACGCTCGAACAGCGCCTCACCGGCGACGAAGTTGAGGATGGCGTCACCGAGGAATTCCAGGCGTTCGTTGTTACGCCCGGCAAAACTGCGGTGAGTCAGGGCCAGGACCATCAGTTCCTGATCCTTGAAGGTGTAGCCGAGCTGACGCTCTAGACGGCTTAAGGAGACGCTCACGGTTTACCCACGCTGAGTTCGTGGCTGGATTCCACCGCCATCGCCGTGATGGGGCGCAGGCTTGGGACAATTAACGCTGTGTTCAAAAATTACGTCCTGAATATCATTGGCTTCATGCTTTCAGACCCCGAATGTGCCGGTTCCAGAAATGCATTCGGCGCTGTGTTCAACAGCGCCGTGTTTGATTACTTGATCAGGCCAACCCGCGAGAAATTCGGCAGGTGGCTGAGTTTTGGTTCCGGCCAGCTCATCCAGACCGCAAAGGCCTTGCCGACGATATTCTTGTCGGGAACCATGCCCAGCAGATCCTTGGGAATGCTCGGATCATCCCAGTAGCGACTGTCGTTCGAGTTGTCGCGGTTGTCGCCCATCATGAAGTAGTGCCCGGCCGGCACAGTCCATGAATGGTCCGGCGTTGCACGGTAGCGGCTCATTTCCTTGCGGATCATGTGCTCGGCGGCGCCGAGTTTTTCCTTGTAGAGCTCAGCGCTGCCCAGCGTGCCCGGCTCGGAGCCGACCAGTTGCTCGGCAATCGATTGACCGTTGACGAACAGACGCTTGTCGGCGGTATAACGAACCGTGTCGCCCGGCAGGCCGACTACACGCTTGATGTAGTTGACGTTCGGATCGCTCGGGTAACGGAACACCATGACATCGCCGCGCTGCGGATCACCGACCTCGATGATTTTCTTGTCGATCACCGGCAAGCGGATCCCGTAAGAAAACTTGCTCACCAGAATGAAGTCGCCGACATCCAGGGTTGGCTTCATCGAGCCGGAAGGAATCTGGAACGGTTCCACCAGGAACGAACGCAGCACCAGCACGATGAACAACACCGGGAAGAACGACTTGCCGTATTCAACCAGCAGCGGCTCTTTGTTCAGCTTCTCTACCACGACCATGTCAGGCTGGCTGACGCTGCCCTGGTAGGAGGCGATGGCGGCGCGCCGACGTGGTGCCAGGATCAACAGATCGAGCAACGCCAACAGGCCGCAGACGAACACGGCGATGACCAGCAACAGCGGGAAATTTAGTGACATAGGACCTAACTATCCAACCTGAGCACTGCAAGGAAGGCTTCCTGTGGAATTTCCACGTTGCCGACTTGCTTCATGCGTTTTTTACCGGCCTTTTGCTTTTCCAGCAGCTTTTTCTTACGGCTGACGTCACCGCCGTAGCATTTGGCCAATACGTTCTTTCTGAGCGCCTTGACGGTTGTCCGCGCCACAATCTGCCCGCCAATGGCGGCCTGGATTGCCACGTCGAACATCTGCCGCGGAATCAGATCCTTCATTTTCTCGGTCAACTGGCGACCTTTGTAGTGCGAGTTGTCGCGGTGCACGATCAGCGCCAGGGCGTCGACCTTGTCGCCGTTGATCAGCACGTCCAGTTTCACCAGGCTGGCCGATTGGTAACGATCGAAATGGTAGTCCAGAGAAGCATAGCCGCGACTGGTGGATTTCAGACGATCGAAGAAGTCCAGCACCACTTCGTTCATCGGCAAGTCGTAGGTCACTTGTACCTGAGAGCCAAGGAACAGCATGTCGACCTGTACACCGCGTTTTTCGATGCACAGGGTAATGACGTTGCCCAGGTGTTCTTGCGGCACAAGAATATTGGCGCGCACGATCGGCTCGCGCATGTCTTCGATGGCGGACAGGTCCGGCAGCTTCGACGGGTTGTCGACGTAGATCGTCTCGCCGGTCTTGAGCAGCAGCTCGAAGATTACCGTCGGCGCCGTGGTAATCAGGTCCAGGTTGTACTCGCGCTCCAGGCGCTCCTGGATGATTTCCATGTGCAGCATGCCGAGGAAGCCGCAACGGAAGCCGAAGCCCAGTGCGTCGGAGCTTTCAGGCGTGTATTGCAGCGACGAATCGTTGAGGGTGAGCTTTTGCAGCGCCTCGCGGAAGTCTTCGAAGTCGTCGGAGCTGACCGGAAACAGACCGGCGTACACCTGCGGCTGGATGCGCTTGAACCCCGGCAGCACGTCGACGTCCGGCGTCGTGCTCAAGGTCAGGGTATCGCCCACTGGCGCACCGTGAATGTCCTTGATGCTGGCGATGATGAAGCCCACTTCACCAGCCTTCAGGTCGGCGGTAGGGGTGTGTTTCGGGTTGAACACGCCGACGCTGTCCACCAGGTGGATCTTGCCGGTGGACTTGACCAGAATCTTGTCACCCTTCTTCACGCGGCCGTGGCGAACGCGAACCAGGGAGACAACGCCCAGGTAGTTGTCGAACCAGGAGTCGATGATCAACGCTTGCAGCGGATCTTCGATGTTGCCGGTCGGCGCCGGAATGGTGGTCACCAGGCGCTCGAGCACTTCATCGACGCCCAGACCGGTCTTGGCAGAGCAAGTGACCGCGTCGGTGGCATCGATGCCGATGATTTTTTCGATTTCTTCCTTGACGCGCTCCGGATCGGCCTGTGGCAGGTCGATCTTGTTCAGCACCGGCATGACTTCCAGGCCCTGTTCGATCGCCGTGTAGCAGTTGGCAACCGACTGCGCTTCAACGCCCTGACCGGCATCGACCACCAGCAGCGCGCCTTCACAGGCAGCCAGCGAACGGCTCACCTCATAAGTGAAGTCAACGTGGCCGGGGGTATCAATGAAGTTGAGCTGGTAGTTGATACCGTCTTTGGCTTTGTAATACAGAGTAACGCTGTGCGCCTTGATGGTGATCCCGCGCTCGCGCTCGAGGTCCATGGAGTCCAGGACCTGGGCTTCCATTTCGCGCTCGGCCAGGCCGCCACACATCTGGATGAAGCGATCGGCCAGCGTCGACTTGCCATGGTCAATGTGGGCGATGATGGAGAAATTGCGGATATGACTCAAATCACTCACGGATCAACACTCAAAAAGGCTGCAGGCATAGCCCGCCGAAAAATAGCCGGGAATTGTACCTGATCCACGGCGCAAGCGTCACGTTCGCAGGTCAGACGGCACCTACAAAAACGCCCCGGTCTGGCGACAAGGGCGTTTTTTATCGTCAAAGCGGTCGGGAAATGCCCGCCATCAGCCTGCCCGGCGCATCAGCCAGAGCCCCGCCACGGCACAAATACCCGCCGGCACCAGCACCGAAAGCAAGGGTGGGAAGCCGAACACCTGGCTCGAAGGCCCCAGCAGATCCTGAACGATGCGGAAGGTGAAACCCACCAGCACGCCGGTGAACACTCGTTGACCCAGGGTCACCGAACGCAGCGGACCGAAGATGAAGGAAATCGCCATCAACACCAGGGCGGCAGTGACCAGCGGCTGCAACACCTTGACCCAAAATGCCAGCCAATAACGGCTGTTGTTCAACCCCTGCTCCGCCAGATAGTGGATATACCCCCACAGACCGCTGATCGACAGCGACTCCGGCACCATGACCACGGTGCTCAGCAATTGCGGACTCAAGGCTACTTCCCAGCGCTCGATCGGAGTCGACACCACTTCAGTGCTGCGCTCGTGGAACAGCGTGGTCGTGACGTCCGTCAGCTGCCAGTGATCCGTGTCGAACTCGGCACGCTTGGCGAAGCTCGCCGACAGCATGTGCCGTTCGTTGTCGAAACGGTAGCGGGTCACGCCGTACAAGATACCGTTGGGTTGCACCGAGTTGACGTGAATGAACTCGTCGCCCTGGCGGTGCCACAAGCCGTGCTTGGCGCTTTGTGCATCGCCGCTGCCCTGGGCCAGCGAGCGATTGGCCTGTGCGGCGGTTTCGGCAGGCGGCGCGATGTACTCGCCTACCAGCACACCGGCGAGCATCAATACCAGCATCGGTTTCATCACTGCCCAGACGATCCGGCCGATCGACACACCGGCGGCGCGCATGACGGTCAGTTCACTGTTGCTGGCCAGACTGCCCAGACCGATCAGGCAGCCGATCAGCGCGGCCATCGGCAGCATTTCGTACATCCGGCGCGGAGCGGTCAACAACACATAACTCAGCGCATCGACCAGGGTGTAGGTATCGCTGACTTCACTCATCTCGTCGATGAAGGCAAACAGTGTCGCCAGACCAAGAATGATCCCGAGCACCGCCAGAATCGCCATGAACACGCTGCTACCAATGTAGCGATCCAGCTTAACCACGGGCCACCTCCAGCGCGCTGCGGCGACTCGCCCTCTTCAATTGCAAGGGTTCCCAATAAAGCAAACCCAGGCCGATGGCCAGGAAAATCCCGTGCACCCACCACAAGCCCAGTGCCGCGGGGATCTTGCCCTTGTCCAAGGCACCGCGGGCGGCAATCAGAATGGTCAGGTAAGCCATATAAAGAAGAATCGCCGGCAGTAATTTGAGGAAGCGGCCCTGACGCGGGTTGACCCGCGACAGCGGCACCGCCATCAAGGTCACGATGAACACCAGCAACGGCAGCGATATGCGCCATTGCAATTCGGCGCGCAGGCGAATGTCTTCACTGCCGATCAACGTACTGGTCGGCATCGCGTCACGGTCGGTGACTTCGTCACTGACTTCCGGTTTTGGCAGCAACACGCCGTACTCGTCGTACTTGATCGCCCGGTAGTCGGCCTGTCCCGGACTGCCGTCATAGCGATAACCGTTATCCAGGATCAGGTAGCGGTTGCCGTCCGGACGAATCTCCTGACGCCCCTTTTCCGCCACGAGCACAGAAATTCCGCGATCCTTGTTGTTGGAACTGATGTTCTTTTGCGAGATGAACACACCGCCCAGATTCACGCGATCATCGGACATGCGTTCGGTGTAGGTGACCCGGGTACCGTCACGCAGGGCCTGGAAGCGCCCTGGCTCCAGGGTATCGAATTCGGTGAGGGCATCCTGCTTGTTCAGCAGCAGCTGAAACTGATTGGCCCCTTGTGGCGCCAGGCTCAGGCTCAGCCACGCGACGACGAGTGCAACCAGAGTGGCAGGAAACATCGTCATCCAGACCAGCCGCTGCTGGCTCATGCCGGTGGCCGAGAGCACGGTCATTTCGCTTTCGAGGTACAGCCGCCCGTAGGACAACAGGATCCCGAGAAACAGCCCCAGCGGCAGGATCAGCTGCAGGAACCCCGGCATGCGAAAGCCCATGATCAGGAACAGCGAGCCCGGATCCAGCAGGCCCGAGGCCGCCTGGGCGAGGTATTTGATGAAGCGACCGCTCATGATGATGACCAGCAGCACGGCGCTGACGGCGCTCAAGGTCAACAGGACTTCGCGGGACAGATAACGGAAGACGATCAAACCAGACACTCCAGGGTTGTCAGGCTAAGGCGGCCAAACAAGCAAACGTATCGGACAGCCCGCAAGACAGAGCCGCCGAAAAAAGATGGCGCATTATCCTGTGATTGGGTGCGCCTGTCACTGCGCAATGCATCCCGGGCAAGTGTAGGAGCGAGCTTGCTCGCGATGGTCGTCAACGATAACGCGAAGAACCTGAAACCCCACGGTGGCCTCAGGTTCTTCGCGAGCAAGCTCGCTCCTACAATCGTACAACCGAGGGTTGTCAGCCGCCGGTAGCGAGGTTCAAACTGCGGCCTTTGTCGCCGGTCGATCCTGGCGCCTTTCTGTCTATAAGCAATCGACGCACATAAGGTGTCGGGCGCATGCGTGATAACCATCAATTCAGGGACCCGGACATGGAACTGGTTGTAAAAAGCGTCAACCCGGAAACGTTGAAGACCGCCACGCTGGTGGTTTCCGTCGGCGAAGGCCGCAAGCTCGGTACGGTTGCCAAGCAACTCGACGAATTGAGCGGCGGCGCGATCAGCGCAGTGCTCAAGCGCGGTGACCTGGCCGGCAAGGTTGGCCAGAGCCTGTTGCTGCACAGCCTGCCGAACCTCAAGGCCGAGCGCGTGCTGCTGGTGGGCGTGGGCAAGGACGACGAACTGGGTGACCGCCCGTTCCGCAAAATCATCGCGGGTATCCTCAATACCCTGAAAGGCCTGGGCGGCAGCGATGCGGTGCTGGCCCTGGATGAAGTGGTCGTCAAAGGCCGCGACAGCTATGGCAAGACCCGCCTGCTGGCCGAAACCCTGGTGGACGGCGAGTACACCTTCGAGCAGTTCAAGAGCCAGAAAGCCGATCCCCGCGCCCTGAAAAAAATCACTCTGCTGACCATCAAGGCCGCTCAGGCTGAAGTGCAACGCGCCGTGACCCACGCCACCGCCATCGCCAACGGCATGGCCTTCACCCGTAATCTGGGCAACCTGCCGCCGAACATCTGCCACCCGACCTTCCTCGGTGAGCAGGCAAAAGAGCTGGGTAAAGAGTTCAAGGATCTGAAAGTCGAAGTCCTCGACGAGAAGAAGATCAAGGCTTTGGGCATGGGTTCGTTCTACGCCGTAGGCCAGGGTAGCGCCCAACCGCCACGCCTGATCGTCATGCAATACAACGGCGGCAAGAAATCCGAGAAGCCGTACGCGCTGGTCGGCAAGGGCATCACCTTCGACACTGGCGGCATCAGCCTCAAGCCGGGCGCCGGCATGGATGAAATGAAGTACGACATGGGCGGCGCCGCCAGCGTGTTCGGCACCCTGCGCGCCGTGCTCGAACTGAAACTGCCGGTCAACCTGGTGTGCATCCTGGCCTGCGCCGAGAACATGCCAAGCGGCAATGCTTCGCGTCCAGGCGACATCGTCACCACCATGAGCGGCCAGACCGTGGAAATCCTCAACACCGACGCCGAAGGCCGTCTGGTGCTGTGCGACGCCCTGACCTATTCCGAGCGTTTCAAGCCACAAGCCGTTATCGACATCGCGACCCTGACCGGCGCCTGCGTGGTAGCCCTGGGTTCCCACACTTCGGGCCTGCTGGGTAACAATGACGAACTGATCGGCCAACTGCTGAGCGCCGGCAAGGCTGCCGACGACCGCGCCTGGCAGTTGCCGCTGTTCGATGAATACCAGGAACAGCTGGACAGCCCGTTCGCCGACATCGCCAACATTGGCGGCCCGAAGGCCGGCACCATCACCGCGGCCTGCTTCCTGTCACGCTTCACCAAGAACCTGAACTGGGCGCACCTGGATATCGCAGGCACTGCCTGGACCAGCGGCGGCAAGGACAAGGGCGCCACCGGCCGTCCGGTTCCCCTGCTGACCCAATACCTGCTGGATCGCGCCAAAGCCTGAAACCGATGACTTCACGTGGCGTCACTTATGCGGTGACGCCACGTGAAGCTCAGGAACCGCAATGACCAAAGTCGACTTCTATATCCTGCCCAGCGCCGATCCATCGGCACGCCTGGATTTCGCCTGCAAGCTCACCGAAAAAGCCTGGCGCATGGGTCACCGCGTCTACCTGCATTGCAGCGATGCCTCCCAGCGCGACGATCTCGACGCGCGTCTCTGGGCATTCAAAGGTGAAAGCTTCGTGCCCCACGGTCCCGCCGAAAACGAACCGGACGGCTTGATCGTCCTGGGTCTGGGTGACGATTGCGGTCAGCATCAGGACCTGCTGGTCAATCTTGACCTGAAAGTCCCGGCCTTTGCCCAGCGTTTCGCCCGCGTGGCAGAAGTGGTGGTGGAAGACCCGACGATTCGCCAGGCCGCGCGGGAGAGTTTCCGTTTCTACCGCGAACAGGGCTATCCTCTGCAAGATCACCGTTTACAGCGACTCTGAGCCTTCCAATGGACACTCCAAAACCGCTGCAACAGTCCGCGCACCTGCTGGACGACCTTGAGTCGATCCGCCAATTGCTCGGCGACGACAACCTGCAACCGCCCCTGCTGACCGACACGGTCGAGGAAGGCGATCAGGAACAGATTCCGATGTTGTTCGACGCCGTGAGCGAGCCTTCGCCGTCCGTCTTGCTACCGACAGCCCCTGCCGTTGAACCTGTCACCGCGACGGCATCGACGCCTGCCGCCAGCAAGAACCCGGATGACTTGCTGCACCTGGACAGCGAATTGCGCGCCGCCGCGCAACTGATCATGCAAGACGTGATCGACGATTTCGCCCCGCACATCGAAACCGAAATCAAACGCCGCCTCAGTGCACGACTAGAGCGGCTATTGAGCCAGTACAACGATTAATTCGGACTACAAAAAACTGTGGCGAGGGAGCTTGCTCCCGCTGGGCCGCGAAGCGGCCCTGGCTTTTCTGTCAGTTATACCGGCCTGGATGAATAAGCGTCTGCTGCGCAGCCGAACGGGAGCAAGCTCCCTCGCCACAAAATAGCTCTCTGGCACCAACTCCCCGCCACAGGTTGAATCTTCAGGTACTGAGATAGCGCCCGATCAACGCGATCCCGCTGGCCAGCACCAGCCACGTCACCAGGCGCACGAACGCCTCGCGGGACAAGCGCATGGTCAACCGTCGTCCGAACCACAGCCCCAGTGCCATAGCCGGCAACAGACACACCGCCAGCGCCAGCAATGGCAAATCGGCATACACACCGGCGATTGCAAACAGGCTCAAACGCACCACCGTACTGCAACTGATCAGTGCGCTCTGGGTGGGCCTGGCCGCCTCCTTGGGCAACCGGCTGTTCAGATAGATCGCATAGAGAAAGCCGCCGCTGCCAAACAACGCGCCAAACATTCCGCCCACAGTCCCCATCGGCAGTGCCCACAAGGCGGACAGTTGAGTCGGGCGGACTTTGATCCACAGGCTGTAAATCGCATAGGCGCTGATGAACAACCCCATCAAAAGCAGCAACAAGTCGGACTTGAGGTTCAGCAGAAAAATCACTCCAAGCGTGCACCCCACCGCCATACAGGGCAGCAACCGCAACAACTCCGGCCTCGCCACATCGCGCCGCGAAGGCAGCAGATTGCCGAATGCCGCGACAAAATCGAGCAACACCAGCAACGGCACGATCTTCGACAGCGGCATGAACAGGATCAGAATCGGCCCCGCCACCAGCGCGGTGCCGAAACCGGCGATGCCGAACACGATGTAGGCCAGGGCGATGCCCGCACCGATGACCAGCCAGTCCAGCGAGCCGAATGGCCACTGGTTCAACAGTTCAAACACATTCATTCACGTATCTTCCTTGAATACCCGTCGGTGACTTTACCTTTGTGGGAGCGGGCTTGCTCGCGAATACGGACTTCCATCAAGCATTGAACTGGCTGACACACCGCTTTCGCGAGCAAGCCCGCTCCCACATCAGGCGGCTCCACAAGGGATTTATGCCGGGCCATGGAGATTGCCGGGCAAATGCCTTTAAACTGCGCCCCATGATTAAAGATCCCTTTGCAAGACTCGGCCTGGACCGCGAAGTCCTGACTGTCAGCCAGCTCAACGGCCGCGCGCGGGTGTTGCTCGAAGACGTGTTCAGCAACATCTGGGTCGAAGGCGAAATCTCCAACCTCGCCCGCCCGGCGTCGGGCCACGTGTATTTCACCCTCAAGGACAGCGGCGCCCAGGTGCGTTGCGCGCTGTTCCGGCAGAACGCGGCACGGGTTCGCCAGGCGTTGAAGGACGGGCTCGCGGTCAAGGTACGTGGCAAAGTCTCGCTGTTCGAAGGGCGCGGTGATTATCAGCTGATCCTCGACACCGTGGAGCCGGCCGGCGACGGCGCCTTGCGCCTGGCCTTCGATGCCCTCAAGGAAAAACTCAGCGCCGAAGGTCTGTTCAGTGCCGAGCGCAAGGTCCCACTACCGGCGCATCCGCAACGCATCGGCATCATCAGTTCGCCCACCGGCGCGGTGATCCGCGACATCATCAGTGTGTTCCGCCGTCGCGCACCGCAGGTGCAGTTGACGCTGATCCCCACCGCCGTACAGGGCCGCGAAGCCACTGCGCAGATTGTCCGCGCCCTGAAACTGGCGGATGCCCGCGGATTCGACGCACTGATCCTGGCCCGTGGCGGCGGTTCGCTGGAAGACCTCTGGTGCTTCAACGAAGAAGCCGTGGCCCGCGCCGTAGACGCTTGCGTGACGCCGATTGTCAGCGCGGTCGGCCATGAAACCGACGTATCGATCAGCGACTTCGTGGCCGACGTTCGCGCACCCACCCCCTCCGCTGCCGCCGAATTGCTGGCACCGGACTCCAGTGACCTGGTGCGTCGGGTCGACAGCCTGCACCGCCGGCTGGTGATGCGCATGCGTGACCGCTTGATGCGCGATCGACTACGCCTGGAAGGTATCTCTCGCCGCTTGCGCCATCCCGGCGAGCGTCTGCGCCAGCAAGCGCAACGCCTGGATGACCTGGACATGCGCATGCGCCGCGCGTTCGAGCGTAGCCTCAACACCCGTCGCGAACGCTTGATCCGCCTGGAAACCCGTCTGGCCGCACAACATCCAGGCCGGCAACTGGCAATGCTGCGCCAGCGCCTCGACAGCCTGGCCGAGCGCCTGCCACGCGCCATCCGCGAAGGCCTGAAGAACCGCCGCCTGCAATTGCACAGCCAAATGCAGACACTGCATGTAGTCAGCCCGTTGGCGACCCTCGGCCGTGGTTACAGCATTTTGCTGGACGAGCGCGGCAACGCGATCCGCAGCGCCGCGCAAACCCATACCGGCCAGCGCCTGAAAGCCAAACTGGGCGAAGGCGAACTGCAAGTGCGGGTCGAAGACAATCACCTGACGCCCGTCACCCTTTCTTTACTGGACTGATCCATGCCGCGCTTCCTGGCTCCATTGCTGTTGCTGTGCCTGACCTTCAATGCCCACGCCGATAGCTACATCACCCGCCTGTTGAACAAACCGGTGCCGGGCGGCGTTGCGGTGGTGGACCTGGGCACATCCGCCCAGGCGCCAAAAGCCAGTTATCAAGGCAAACCGGTGCTGGTGGTCAAGGAACAGGAAAACTGGCTGGCCATCGTCGGCGTGCCGCTGACGGTCAAACCAGGGACTCAATCGATCAGCAGCGGCGGTCGTAATCTGAGTTTCACGGTTGGCAGCAAGACATACCCGGAACAGCGCATCACCCTGAAGAACACCCAACAGGTCAATCCGGACCCGGAAAACCTCAAGCGCATCGAGCGTGAATTGGCCGAACAGATTGCCGCTTACCGCACGTTCAGCCCCAACACCCCGAGCAACGTGCTGCTGGACAAACCGGTGAACGGGCCGCTGTCGAGCAAGTTCGGCGTGCGGCGCTTCTTCAACGGTGAGGAGCGTAATCCTCATTCGGGTCTGGATTTCGCCGTGGGCGCTGGCACGCCGATCAAGACCCCGGCCGCGGGCAAGGTGATCCTGATCGGCAACTACTTTTTCAATGGAAATACGGTGTTCGTCGACCATGGCCAGGGCTTTATCAGCATGTTCTGCCACATGTCGAAAATCGACGTGAAGGTCGGCCAGCAACTGGCCCGGGGCGGCGTAGTCGGCAAAGTCGGTGCGACTGGCCGCGCGACCGGACCGCACATGCACTGGAACGTCAGCCTGAACGATGCGCGGGTGGATCCGGCCATCTTTATTGGTGCGTTTCAACCTTGATTATTGCGTAAGGCAGCTGACGCCATCGCGAGCAAGCTCGCTCCCACAGTGTCCGTGTTCACGCAGATCCAATGTGGGAGCGAGCTTGCTCGCGATGGCAATTTCACAGGCACCGAAAGTCGTCCAGCCACACCCCACACCAATTGCGCACCACTCAAACCTTGCGCAAACAACAAAACAATCATTGCCAATCACAGCAATAAAATCTCGATAAATACTCACTCACGAGTATTCCTCTCAATTTTTTTCGACTGCTTGCCAACCTTCACCCCCGCGGTTAGGGTTGAAGGCATGAAAACCTCTCACACCCTCATTCAGCTCCGCCAGCACAGCAGCCTGTGCCTTGTCAGTGCACGACTGCCGGGCTGAATCGTGGTGCCTCGTCCCAAGCGTTACTCCAAGAACTTTTGATCCACCGGCAGGCCGCCTTTTTTCGGCCCACACAATAAGGATTTCCTGATGAGCATGCTTAAAGACCCGTCTTCGAAATACCGCGCGTTCCCGACCATCGACATTCCGGACCGCACCTGGCCATCGAAAACCATCACCGCCGCGCCGATCTGGTGCAGTTCCGACCTGCGCGACGGCAACCAGTCGCTGATCGAGCCGATGGACGCGGTCAAGAAGCTGCGCTTCTGGAAAACCCTGGTTCAGGTCGGCGTGAAGGAAATCGAAGCGTCGTTCCCGGCCGCCTCGCAAACCGACTTCGACTTCGTTCGCACCCTGATCGAAGGCAACCACATCCCGGACGACACCACCATCCAGGTGCTGACCCAGGGCCGTGAAGACCTGATCGAGCGCACCTTCGAATCCCTGCGCGGCGCGAAGAAAGCCATCGTTCACCTGTACAACGCGACCTCCCCTTCCTTCCGCCGCATTGTCTTCAACCAGGACAAGGACGGGATCAAGGCCATCGCCGTTAACGCCGCCAAGTTGTTCGTCAAGTACGCGGCCATGCAGCCGGACACCGAGTGGACCTTCGAATACTCGCCAGAAACCTTCAGCGCTACCGAACTGGAGTTCGCCAAGGAAGTCTGCGACGCGGTGATCGAAGTCTGGAACCCGACGCCCGAGCACAAGATGATCCTCAACCTGCCGGCCACCGTCGAATGCGCGACGCCGAACATCTATGCCGACCAGATCGAATGGTTCGGCCGTCACATCAACCGTCGTGACAGCGTGATCATCAGCCTGCACACCCACAACGACCGTGGCACTGGCGTTGCGGCGACCGAACTGGGCCTGATGGCCGGCGCCGACCGCGTCGAAGGCTGCCTGTTCGGCAACGGCGAGCGTACCGGTAACGTCGACCTCGTGACCGTGGCCCTGAACCTCTACACCCAGGGCGTGAACCCTGAGCTGGACTTCTCCGACATCGACGGCGTGCGCAAAGTCGTCGAAGAGTGCAACCAGATCCAGGTGCACCCGCGTCACCCGTACGTCGGCGACCTGGTGCACACCGCGTTCTCTGGGTCGCACCAGGACGCGATCCGCAAGGGCTTTGCCCAGCAGAAACCGGACGAGTTGTGGGAAGTGCCATACCTGCCGATCGACCCGGCCGACATCGGCCGTAGCTACGAGGCGGTCATCCGCGTCAACAGCCAATCGGGCAAGGGTGGTATCGCCTACCTCCTGGAACAGGAATATGGCATCAGCCTGCCGCGCCGCATGCAAATCGAGTTCAGCCAGGTCGTGCAGCGTGAAACCGACCGCCTGGGCCTGGAAATGACCGCCCAGCAAATCCACGCGCTGCTGTACAGCGAGTACTTGCAGGCCAACACCCCGTACGCGCTGGTCAGCCATCGCCTGCAAGAAGAGAACGGCCACAGCGCGGTGGAAGTCGAAGTCGCCAGCCAAGGCCAGGGCGAAACCAACCTGCACTGGCGCGGCAAGGGCAACGGCGCCCTGGAAGCACTGGTAGCCGGCCTGCCGATTCCGGTGGAAATCATGGACTACAACGAGCACGCCATCGGCGCGGGCACCAATGCCAGGGCTGCGGCCTACATTGAACTGCGCGTCAACGGTGAACGTGCGGTGCACGGTGTCGGCATCGACGAAAACATCACCACCGCCAGCTTCAAGGCCCTGTTCAGCGCGCTGAACCGTTCGCTGAGCCAGCCGGAAGCGAAAGCGGCGTAAGCTGTTAGCCGAAAAGCAAAAGGCCCCGATGGTGTGAACCCCGGGGCCTTTTTTTGCCTGCTTGTTTTGTGTTGTCTGAACCGGCCCCTTCGCGGGCAAGCCCGCTCCCACATTGTCCGTGTTCATATTGAACAACTGTGGGAGCGGGCTTGCCCGCGAAGAGGCCCTGTCAGGCAGCGAAAATATCAGGTGAACTCGAAAGTATCGGCATCCAGATTCGCCGGAAACCGCTGCCGATACGCGGCCAGCTCTGCCGCATCCAAAGTCACCTTGAACACCCCGTCAGCCTCTCCGGCACCGAGCAACGTCTCGCCCTGGAAATCCAGCACCTGACTGTCACCGGTATAAGCAAAGCCTTTGCCATCAGTCCCGACGCGATTGACCGCCGCCACGTAGCACAGGTTTTCGATCGCTCGCGCAGGCAGCAAGCGGTTCCAGTGCTGACGTCGAGCGCCCGGCCAGTTCGCGGTGTACAGCAGCAGATCCGTGTCCTGGGCGTCGCGACTCCACACCGGGAAGCGCAAGTCGTAGCAAATCAGCGGCCGCACTCGCCAGCCCTTGAGCTCGAACTGCACCTGGTGTTCGCCGGGGGTGTAGTGGTTGTGCTCGCCGGCCATGCGGAACAGGTGACGCTTGTCGTAGTGCAACACTTCGCCGTCCGGACGCGCCCACAGCAGACGATTGCGGTGGCTGCCGTCGGCGGCCTGAACGATCACGCTACCGGTGATCACCGCATCCAGCTTCGCCGCCTGAACCCGCAGCCACTTGCTGGTGGGACCGTTTTCCGGCTCGGCGAGTGTCTCGGATTCCATGGAGAACCCAGTGGTAAACATTTCCGGCAGGATGATCAGGTCAGCGCCGCGAGCCTGCTCCAGCAACGGTTCGAAATGCTCCAGGTTAGCCTGACGGTCATGCCAGGCCAGGGATGTCTGGATCAGCGCCACGTTCAGATTGGGCAATGCACTCAGATCACGCATAGTTTTTCCGCTGCCTCACGCAGGGTCTCCTCACGCTTGGCAAAGCACAGCCGCACCAGGCGCTGGCCTTCAGGAGGCGTCTGGTAGAACACCGAGATCGGGATACTTGCCACGCCATGCTCGCGAGTCATCCACAGGGCCATCTCGACGTCATTGAGGTCCGGGCGGATCTGTGAGTAATCGACCAACTGGAAATAGGTGCCGGTCACCCGGGTGAAACTGAAACGTGACGGCGCCAGCAGATCGCAGAACAGATCACGCTTGGCCTGATAGAAGTCCGGCAGCTCTTCGACGTGTTCCGGGTGTTCGGCCATGAAGTCGGCCAAGGCGTATTGCAGCGGCGTCACACCACAGAAATTGACGTACTGGTGCACCTTGCGCAATTCCGCCGTCAGGGCCGGTGGCGCGACCACGTAGCCGGTTTTCCAGCCGGTGACGTGGTAGGTCTTGCCGAACGAGCTGACCACGAAAGCACGCTGATACAGCTCTTCATGGGCCAGCACGCTGACATGGGGCACACCGTCATACACCAGGTGTTCGTAGACTTCGTCGCTGATCAGATAGATGTCGCGATCGCGGATCAACGTCGCCAACTGGTCCAGTTCGGCACGACTGATCAGCGCACCACTGGGGTTGTGCGGGGAGTTGAGAATGATCATCCGCGTGCGCGGGCTCAGTGCCTGGGCAAGCTTCTCGAAGTCGATACTGAAATCGTTCAAGCCCAGTTGTACGTGCACGCAACGACCGCCGGCCAGCTCTACCGAGGGCTCGTAGCTGTCGTATGCCGGGTCAAACACGATGACTTCGTCGCCGCTGTGGATAACCGCCTGAATGGCACAGAAAATCGCTTCGGTCGCGCCTGGGGTGACCGTCACTTCAGTATCCGCATCCACCTGCGCGCCATAGCTGCGGGCGATCTTCACCGCAATCTGCTGACGCAACACCGGCAGCCCGGTCATCGGCGAATACTGGTTATGGCCACTGGCGATATGCCGGCCAACCGCATCGCACAGGGCCTGTGGGGCCGCGAAATCGGGAAAGCCCTGGGACAGATTGAGCGCGCCGGTCTGTGCCGCGAGCTGAGACATCTGAGTGAAGATAGTGATGCCGACATTCGGCAGCTTGCTGGTGATCATCGGTGGTTCCCTACTGAACACCCGGCTCTAACGACGGCGCGGGAGCCCTCGAGGATAGCCCAAACGGAACCCATAAAAAAAGGGCGCCAACTGGCGCCCTTCTTCTAGTGCAATCACCACAAAAACCCGTGGCGAGGGAGCTTGCTCCCGCTGGACCGCAAAGCGGTCCCAATATCTGCAACCGCAATCGTTCAGGCAGAACGCGCTGGTTGATTTTGCGACTGCTGTGCAGTCGAGCGGGAGCAAGCTCCCTCGCCACAACAAGCCCTCCACACAAGATTAGTGTGGAGACTTGAATCAGCGCTTGTCGCGACGCTTCTTGTCGGCTTTCTTGTGGTGCGACATCAAGCGACGCTTCTTGTTGACCTGGCGGTCGGTGAGCGTGTTCTTGTTGCCTTCGTACGGGTTCTCGCCACCCTTGAACTCGATGCGGATCGGCGTACCGACCAGCTTCAGCACACGACGGTAAGTGTTTTCCAGATAGCGCACGTAAGACTTCGGCACTTTCTCGATCTGGTTGCCGTGGATCACGATGATCGGCGGGTTCGCACCACCAAGGTGGGCATAACGCAGCTTGATCCGGCGGCTGTTGACCATCGGCGGCTGGTGTTCGCTCACCGCGTCTTCGAGAATCTGGGTCAGGCGGCTCGTCGGCCAGCGGGTGACCGCGGACTTGAACGAGTTCTGTACCGAGGCGTAGAGGTTACCCACACCAGTGCCATGCAGTGCCGAAATGAAGTGGATATCGGCGTAGTCAACGAAGAACAGCCGACGCTGCAGCTCGACCTTCACGAAGTCGCGCTCGCTCGGCGTCATGCCGTCCCACTTGTTGATCGCGATCACCAGCGCACGACCCGATTCAATGGCGAAGCCCAGCAGGTTGAGGTCGTGATCGACCACACCTTCGCGGGCGTCCATCACGAAGATCACCACGTTGGCGTCTTTGATCGCTTGCAGGGTTTTGACCACGGAGAACTTTTCGACTTCTTCGTGGATCTTGCCGCGCTTGCGCACACCGGCAGTGTCGATCAGCGTGTACTTCTCGTCGTTACGCTCGAACGGGATGTAGATACTGTCGCGGGTGGTGCCGGGTTGGTCATAGACGATTACCCGGTCTTCACCGAGCATGCGGTTGACCAGGGTCGACTTGCCGACGTTAGGACGGCCGATGATCGCGATCTTGATCCCGTCTTTTTCGCTTGGGCCAGGAATGCGCTTGGCTTCCTCGCCTTCGGCGACGACCTCTTCCTCTTCGCCTTCCTGCGGCTCGTCTTCGTCACGCGGGAATTCACTCAGTGCCGCTTCCAGCAACTGGGTGATACCACGGCCGTGGGCACCGGCGATCGGGATCGCATGGCCCATGCCCAACGGGGCGAATTCGGCGCGGGCCATTTCCGGGTCGATGTTGTCGACCTTGTTGGCCACCACGTGGGAACGCTTGTTACGTTTGCGCAAATGCTCGGCGATCATCTGGTCGGCGGCGGTGAAACCGGCCTTGGCATCTACCAGGAACAGAACGACATCCGCTTCTTCAATGGCCAGCAGCGACTGCTCGGCCATCTTTTCGTCCATACCGTGCTCGTCACCGGAGATACCGCCGGTGTCGATCAGAATGTAGGAACGCCCTTGCCACTTGGCCTCACCGTACTGGCGATCACGGGTCAGACCGGACAAGTCGCCGACGATGGCGTCACGAGTCCTGGTCAGGCGGTTGAACAAGGTGGACTTGCCGACGTTCGGTCGGCCCACCAGGGCGATTACGGGAACCATGCGGCTCTCCACTTCGTTATTTCAGAAAATACAAAAGCCGCTGCGAGGCAGCGGCTGGTGCTCGGGGGCAACACTGTGGGAGCGGGCTTGCTCGCGAAAAACGCAACAACACCGCGTTTATTCAGACAGCAAACGTAATCGTTGACGTCCATCGCGAGCAAGCTCGCTCCTACAGGTGAAGCCGCTTGGGGTTAAAACCCAAGCATAGTCGTTACTTGATGGTCAGGGCTTCCAGTTTGCCGCTGTTGCCATACACATAAATCGTGTCACCCACCACCAGCGGACGGGCACGCAGGCCGTCGCTGTCGATGCGTTCACGGCCGACGAATCGACCGTCCACCTGACTCAACAGGTGCAGGTAACCTTCCAGGTCACCGACTGCAACGTAACTGGAGAACACTTCCGGGGCCGACAGTTGACGACGGGCCAGCGAATCGTTGCTCCACAAGGCCGAGGTAGAACGTTCGTCGACGCCTTCAACGGTGCCCGAAGACAGGCTCACATAAACGGAGCCCAAACCCTGGGCGACACCGGCGTAGCTGGAAGCATCACGCTGCCAGAGCTGACGGCCGCTTTGCAGGTCCAGTGCGGCAACGCGCCCTTGATAGCTGGCGACATACAGCGTCCCGCCCGACAGCAGCAAGCCACCGTCGATATCGACCACACGCTCCAGCTCCGAACGACCTTGCGGGATCGCTACGCGCTGTTCCCACACCGGCACGCCGTTGGAGATATCCACGGCAACCACTTTACCGGTCGACAGGCCAGCCACCGCGAGGCGGTTGGTCACGATCGGCGCACTGGTACCACGCAGGGTCAGTACCGCAGGGGTGCTGTCATAGATCCAGCGGCGGTTACCGGTGGAGGCATCCAGGCCGATCAGACGATCGTCCTGGGTCTGAACCACCACAACGTCACCGTTGTTGGCTGGCGGAGCCAACACTTCGCTGGACACGCGAGCGCGCCACTTTTCTTCACCATTGATCGCGTCCAGGGCAACGATTTCACCCTTGAGCGTACCGATGGTGACCAGACCGTAACCGACACCGACAGCACCGGAAACAGGCAGTTCGAGATCTTTCTTCCATTTGACGTCGCCCGTGTTGCGGTCCATCGCCATCAACACGCCAGTGACGTCGGCGGCATAGATGGTTTCGCCATCGATGGCCGGAACCAGCATGTTGTAGGTTTCGCCCTGACCGTCACCGATCGAACGACTCCACTGCTTGTGCAGAACCACTTCTTCCTTGAAGTCGACCAGTTCGGCCGGAGGCAGTTCTTTCTTGCTGTTGCTGCTGCAACCCGCGGCCAACAAGGCCAGAGCCAGCAATGCTGCATGTTTCCAACGAATCACGTCACGCATCCCCTTTGGCCAGGTCGTCCAGCTTGATTTGCAGGCCACCGACCGCCGCTTCATCCGACAGTGCCGCCTTGGCTTTTTGATACGCCGCGCTCGCCTCATCGGTACGACCCAACTGCACCAGCAGGTCGCCCTTGAGTTCTTCGCGAGTGGCCAGGAATGCCTTGTCGGCATCGCCTTCAAGCAGTTTCAACGCTTCGTCGGCCTTGTTCTGCGCACCGAGTACCTGGGCCAGACGCTGACGGGCGATTTCGCCCAGCGCCGGGTTGGCCGGTTTGTCGACAATGGCTTTCAGCTCGCTGGCCGCGTCGTCCAGCTTGCCGCTGTCCACCGCCACTTTGGCCACGAACAGGCTGCCGTACTGCGCGTAGGCGCTACCGCCGAACTCGCTGTTGAGCTTGCCGGCCAGGTCCGAAACACGCGCCGCATCAGGCTTGCCGTCAGGCGTCAGCGTGGTTTCGAGCAATTGCTGATAGAGAATCGAGGCGCCTTGCGACTGATTGCTCTGATACTTGTGGAACGCCTGCCAGCCGAACACGATGACCAGCGCCAACAGGCCGCCAGTAACCAGGGGCTTACCGTTGCGTGACCACCATTCCTTCAATTCCGCCACATGTTCGTCTTCGGTACTCGACACCCCAATACTCCTTAATCGCTAATTCGGCTGTTTAGACAGCTTCAATCCTGCACGACGCAGGTGGCCAGGTGTGCTGCAAGCGCATCCCAGGCAATGCTTTGTTGTTCGCCCTGGCCACGCAGGGGTTTGAAACCTACCACTTGCTGGGCCATTTCGTCGTCACCGAGGATCAGCGCGTACAGCGCACCGCTCTTGTCGGCCTTCTTGAACTGGCTTTTGAAACTGCCGGCGCCGGCATTCACTTGCAGGCGCAGGTTGGGCAACTGATCACGCACACGCTCAGCCAGGGTCAGGCCAGCCAGTTCTGCGGCTTCACCGAAGGCGCAGAGGTAGACGTCGACCTGACGGGAGATCTCTTCCGGGATCTGCTCCAGGGTTTCCAGCAACAGCACCAGGCGTTCGATGCCCATGGCAAAGCCAACACCGGCGGTCGGCTTGCCGCCCATCTGCTCCACCAGACCGTCGTAACGGCCACCGGCACACACGGTGCCCTGGGCGCCGAGTTTGTCGGTGACCCATTCGAAAACGGTCTTGCTGTAGTAATCCAGCCCGCGAACCAGCTTCGGGTTGATCACGTAAGGAATGCCGGCGGCGTCCAGGCGAGCCTTGAGGCCCTCGAAGTGCACGCGGGATTCTTCATCGAGGTAGTCGGCCATTTTCGGCGCATCGACCAATACCGCCTGGGTGTCGGCGTTCTTGGTATCAAGAACCCGCAGCGGGTTGGTTTTCAGACGACGCTGGCTGTCTTCGTCGAGCTTGTCCATGTGCGCCGAGAGGTACTCGACCAGCGCTTCACGATAGCGGCCACGGGACTCGCTGGTGCCCAGGCTGTTGAGCTCGAGTTTTACCGCATCGCGGATGCCCAGTTCGCCCCACAGGCGCCAGGTCAGCACGATCAGCTCGGCGTCGATGTCCGGACCGTCGAGGTTGAACACTTCGACACCGATCTGGTGGAACTGGCGATAGCGGCCTTTCTGCGGACGCTCGTGGCGGAACATCGGACCGATGTACCAGAGTTTCTGAACCTGGCCGCCGCCAGTGATGCCGTGCTCCAGCACCGCGCGCACACAGGCCGCCGTGCCTTCAGGGCGCAGGGTCAGGGAGTCGCCGTTGCGGTCGTCGAAGGTGTACATCTCTTTTTCGACGATGTCGGTCACTTCACCGATGGAACGCTTGAACAGTTCGGTGAACTCGACGATCGGCATGCGGATCTGCTTGTAACCGTAGTTATCCAGCAGGCGCGAAACGGTGCCTTCGAAATGACGCCAAAGGGGAGTCTGTTCGGGCAGGATGTCGTTCATGCCACGAATGGCTTGCAGAGACTTGCTCACTTAAATTCCTTAATTCGTTCGGCTCTTTTTAGCCAGGCTTAGCCGCGCGCAATAACGGCAGCGTCAGCTTCGACCTTCTCGGCCGCTTTCTGGCGGATCAAGCGTTCAAGCTCATCCACCAGATTGTCATTCGTCAGCTTCTGCGACGGCTTGCCGTCGATGTAAATCAGGTTTGGCGTACCGCCGGTCAAGCCGATATGGGCTTCCTTGGCTTCGCCCGGGCCGTTGACCACGCAACCGATGACCGCGACATCCAGCGGCACCAGCAAATCTTCGAGGCGCCCTTCCAGCTCGTTCATGGTCTTGACCACATCGAAGTTCTGCCGCGAGCAGCTCGGGCAGGCGATGAAGTTGATGCCACGGGAACGCAGGTGCAGGGATTTGAGAATGTCGTAGCCGACTTTCACTTCCTCGACCGGGTCGGCCGCCAACGAGATGCGGATAGTATCGCCAATCCCTTCGGCGAGCAGCATACCGAGGCCCACGGCAGATTTCACCGTGCCGGAACGCAAACCACCGGCTTCGGTGATGCCCAGGTGCAGCGGCTGGACGATTTCCTTGGCCAGCAAGCGATAGGCCTCGACGGCCATGAACACATCGGAAGCTTTAACGCTGACCTTGAAGTCCTGGAAGTTCAGGCGCTCAAGGTGCTCGACGTGGCGCAAGGCAGACTCGACCAGCGCGGCCGGAGTCGGCTCGCCGTATTTCTTTTGCAGGTCCTTTTCCAGGGAACCGGCGTTCACGCCGATACGGATCGGGATCCCGCGGTCACGGGCGGCATCGACCACCGCGCGCACGCGGTCTTCGCGGCCGATGTTGCCCGGGTTGATCCGCAGGCAATCGACACCCAGTTCGGCTACGCGCAACGCGATGCGGTAGTCGAAGTGGATGTCGGCAACCAAGGGCACCTTGACCAGTTGCTTGATCTTGCCGAAGGCTTCGGCAGCGTCCATGTCCGGTACGGAGACCCGCACGATATCGACGCCGGCCGCTTCCAGACGATTGATTTGCGCAACGGTGGCCGCGACATCGTTGGTGTCGCTGTTGGTCATGCTCTGCACAGCGATAGGCGCATCGCCGCCCACAGGCACGTTACCGACCCAGATCTTACGGGATTCGCGACGTTTGATTGGAGATTCGCCGTGCATGACTTATTGACCCAACTTCAGGCGAGCAGTCTCGCCACTGGTGAACGGAGCGACATCAACCGGCTGGCCGTTGTAGCTGACCTGAGCGCCGCGGGCGAAACCCAGGCGTACGGCGAACGGTGGTTTGCCATTGACTGCCAGGCTGTCGCCTTTGCGTTTGAGACCACTGAACAGCACCTTGCCGCTACCGTCGGTCACTTGTGTCCAGCAATCGGCGGTGAACTGCACCTGAACCTGGCCTTGACCGGCTACAGGCGCGGTTACCGCTGGAGCTGGAGCACTCGGGGCTACCGGCGCAGTGACCACCGGGGCCGGGGCGGCAGGAGCTGCCGGGGCCGGAGTTGCCGGGGTCACCGGCGCTGCGACAACGGGCGCGGTAGCGTGAGCGGGCGCGGCGGGTGTGGTCGGGGCTGCAGGGGCTGCGGCCGGTGCAGTCGCCTGCGTCTGCTCAGGTTCTTCAGCCGGAGTATCGGCCTGTGGCAGCGCGAGGGCGGTTCCGCCTTCGGTCTGACCTTCCACGACGGCCTGGTCTTCCGGCTCGTCCAGCGGATGAATCTGTGTGGTACCGTCGGCGCCTTCGACTTCAACGTGTTCCGGAGCCAGACCGATCAGGTCCTTGGTGCGCATCGAGGTTTGGTCCTGCCACCAGACAAAACCGCCACCGATCACCGCAATCAGCAGCAGCAGGCTGACAATTCGCAAAATGGTGTGGGAAACCCGAACCGGTTCTTCGATACGGCCCAGGCTGTGGACGCTGCTGCCCTGGGAGTCGCTGCCGGTGGATTGATCGAACTGCTGGACCAGAACGGCCTGATCCATGCCGAGCAACTTGGCGTAGGCACGAATATAACCGCGGGCAAAGGTATGCCCAGGCAGTTTGTCGAATTGGCCCGCTTCAAGATTGCTCAGGGAATTGACGGTGAGGTTGAGCTTGAGGGCCACTTCGGCCAGCGACCAGCCATTGCTTTCGCGGGCCTGGCGCAGTGTCTCACCGGGGTTAACGCGATTCGCTGCTACAACTTCGGGATGCGCCGCTTTCATCATTGCTCCGACAGGTATTGCTGATATTCCGGCGTACCGGGATAGAGTCGTTTTAGTTGCAGGCCGGCACTTGCGGCCTTGTCGCGATCTTCAAACACTTTTGCCAGTCGAACGCCGAGCAATAGACTACGTGCATTTTGTTCGGCGAGCTGGTTAAAACGGTCGTAGTAATCGCGCGCGGGCACATAATGCCTGTCTTCGTAAGACAACTCAGCCATTTCCAGCAATGCACGTGGTTGTTGGCGATTCAGGCGCAGGGCTTTTTCCAGTTGCTGCCGGGCCAAATCGCGCTGACCGAGCATCGCAGCGGTCATACCCAGGTTCTCGAACACCCGCGAACGCTCAGGATACAGGGTATCGGCAGCGGCTTGTTCAAAGCGCTCGTAGGCTTCCTTGTAACGTTTCTGCTCGAACAAAAAACTGCCGTAGTTATTGAGGATTCGTGCATCGCCGGGACGGGAAGACAGTGCCTGGCGAAAATGCTCGTCGGCAAGTTCCGGTTCCATCTCGGCCTGGAACACCAAGCCCAGCGCCGCATTGGCATCCGGGTCGGAGCCATCCAGCTCCAACGCTTTTTTCAGCGGAACCTTGGCGCGCTCGGTCATGCCTTGTTGCAAATATCCAATACCGAGCTGCACATACGCCGCACGCGCTTCATCACGGCCCTCGCTGGTCTTCATCGGGTTGTAGTCACCCGAAAGCACGCAGCCAGCACACAGGCTGGCCAACAGCAAAAGCAGCGCAAAGCGCAGTGACATAGAGATCCTCTCTCGGTTATTCCGCAGCGTTTTGAGCCATATCGTTGTCAGCGTTCAATTCACGCACGGCGATATAACGTTCGCTGCGACGGGTGCGATCCAGCACCTGCCCTACCAATTGACCACAGGCCGCGTCGATGTCTTCACCACGGGTGGTGCGGACGGTGACGTTGAAACCGGCATGATGAAGCTGATCCTGGAAACGACGAATCGCGTTATTGCTCGGACGCTCGTAACCGGAATGCGGGAACGGGTTGAACGGGATCAGGTTGATCTTGCACGGGATGTTCTTGAGCAACTCGATCATTTCCACCGCGTGCTCGACCTTGTCATTGATGTCTTTGAGCAAGGTGTACTCGATGGTCAGCACGCGCTTTTCGCCGAGATTCGACATGTAGCGCTGGCACGACTCGAGCAGCATCTTAAGCGGATATTTTTTGTTGATCGGCACCAATTGGTTACGCAATGCGTCATTCGGTGCGTGCAGGGACAACGCCAGGGAGACGTCGATGTGCTTGGAGAGCTCATCAATCATCGGCACCACGCCGGAGGTCGACAGGGTTACACGGCGCTTGGAAATGCCGTAGCCCAGGTCGTCCATCATCAAATGCATGGCCGCGACGACGTTGTCGAAGTTCAGCAGCGGCTCACCCATGCCCATCATCACCACGTTGGTGATGGCACGGTCGACGGTTGCCGGGACGCTGCCAAAGGATTTGTTGGCAATCCACACCTGGCCAATGACTTCGGCGGCGGTGAGGTTGCTGTTGAAGCCTTGCTTGCCGGTGGAGCAGAAACTGCAATCCAGGGCACAGCCTGCCTGGGACGAAACGCACAAGGTGCCGCGCTTGCCCTGGGGAATGTACACGGTCTCGACGCAGCTGCCGGACGCCACGCGCACCACCCACTTGCGGGTGCCGTCGCTGGAAATGTCCTCGCTGACCACTTCCGGACCACGGACCTCAGCAACAGCCTTGAGCTTTTCGCGCAAGGCCTTGCTGACGTTCGTCATGGCGTCGAAATCATCGACACCAAAGTGGTGAATCCATTTCATTACCTGACCGGCACGGAAACGCTTCTCCCCGATTGAGTCGAAGAATTTTTCCATTTCCAACTGAGTCAGACCCAGCAGGTTAGTTTTTACAGTCGATGTAGTCATGGATTCACCTTCACTCTTAAGCCAATGCTTAGCGAGTGGTTACTTCAGTAGCTGCGAAGAAGTATGCGATTTCGCGAGCGGCAGCGGCTTCGGAGTCCGAACCGTGTACGGCGTTGGCGTCGATGGAGTCAGCGAAGTCAGCACGGATGGTGCCGGCAGCAGCTTCTTTAGGGTTGGTAGCGCCCATCAGCTCACGGTTCAGAGCGATAGCGTTTTCGCCTTCCAGAACCTGAACGACAACCGGACCGGAGATCATGAAGGCAACCAGGTCGTTGAAGAAACCACGAGCGCTGTGCTCAGCGTAGAAGCCTTCAGCTTCGGCTTTGGACAGTTGCTTCAGTTTCGAAGCTACAACGCGCAGGCCAGCTTTTTCGAAACGAGTGGTGATCTCGCCGATCACGTTTTTAGCAACGGCGTCAGGCTTGATGATGGAGAAAGTACGTTGAACAGCCATGGTGTAACTCCAGAAACGGTAATTTACGAAAAATTAAACCCGCGAATTATACGCGGGTTCTCGGGTATTGCCTAACCTGCGGCGTGGCTCAGTCGCGTTCTTCGATCCAGTGGGCCTGAATGGCCTCCAGGATCTTTTCGCCACAATGCTCAGGTTTGTCGTCGAAATCGGGCAATTCCATCACCCATGTACGCAGATCGACGAAATTGACCGACATAGGGTCCACGTCGGGCTTGCTTTCAGCTAGCTGGATCGCGATCTCCAGCACATCAGTCCACTTGAGTTTCATGACAATTCCTTGAATCAGTGCGCTGCTTCGGCTGCGTGGTTGAGCGAGTACTTCGGAATTTCGACGGTCAGGTCTTCAGTCCCGACCTTGGCCTGACAGCCCAGGCGCGACTGGGCTTCCAGACCCCAAGCCTTGTCAAGATAGTCCTCTTCCAGCTCGTCAGCCTCTTCCAGCGAGTCGAAACCCTCGCGAATGATGCAGTGACAGGTGGTGCAAGCGCAGACGCCACCGCAAGCGCTTTCCATCTCGATATGGTGCTCATGGGCCAGTTCGAGGATGGACGTACCGGTCTCAGCCTCCACAACCATGCCTTCGGGGCAAAACTTCTCGTGTGGCAGAAAAATGACCTGCGGCATCGTTATTCCTCAATCTCATTCAGGTTGCGCCCCGCCAGCGCGGCTTTCACCGTCGAGTCCAGGCGGCGGGCAGCAAAGGCGTCGGTCACTTGCGACAGACGCTTGGTCTGCTGCTCGATGGCGTAACCATCAGTACCTTTCATCAGTTCGGTCAGTTCCTGCATCTGCATTTCGATGACCATGCGCTCTTCGGCGTCGAGCAGACGATCGCCATCGGCCTCCAGAGCACCCTGCACCGCTTCGATCAGGCGCTGGGCATCGACCTGCTGCTCGCGCAACACGCGGGCAACCTTGTCGTCATTGGCGTGCTGGAACGAGTCCTTGAGCATCCTGGCGATTTCGCCGTCGGTCAGGCCGTAGGACGGCTTGACCTGAATGCTGGCCTCGACGCCAGAACCCAGTTCGCGGGCGGAAACACTGAGCAGACCATCGGCATCGACCTGGAAGGTCACGCGAATCTTCGCCGCACCAGCCACCATTGCCGGAATGCCGCGCAGTTCGAAGCGTGCCAGGGAGCGGCAGTCGCTGATCAGCTCGCGCTCGCCCTGCAACACATGGATGGCCATGGCCGACTGGCCGTCTTTATAAGTGGTGAAGTCCTGGGCGCGGGCGACGGGGATGGTGGTGTTGCGCGGAATCACCTTCTCCATCAAGCCGCCCATGGTTTCCAGACCAAGGGACAGCGGAATCACGTCGAGCAGCAGCAGTTCGCCACCGTCACGCTTGTTACCGGCCAGCGTATCGGCCTGGATCGCAGCACCAATGGCCACCACTTGATCCGGATCGATTTCTGTCAGCGGCTGGCGAGCGAAAGCTTCGGCGACGGCTTCACGAACACGAGGCACGCGAGTCGAACCACCGACCATGACCACGGCATGCACGTCTTCCAGCTCGATGCCGGAATCGCGAACAGCGCGACGGCAAGCTTTCAGGCTGCGAGCCACCATCGGCTCGATCAGCGCATTGAAAGCTTCACGGGACAGTTCGGCCTTCCAGTCGCCATAGGCAACTTCAACGGCCGCAGCATCGGTCAGTGCTTCCTTGGCCGCGCAGGCGGTTTGCAGCAAATTGCGCTGCACACCCGGATCGAGGTCAGCGGACAGACCGGCGCCCTCGATGATCCAGCCAGCGATCGCGTGGTCGAAGTCATCGCCACCCAGGGCGCTGTCGCCGCCGGTAGCCAGGACTTCGAAGACACCGCCAGTCAGGCGCAGAATCGAAATATCGAAGGTGCCGCCGCCCAGGTCATAAATGGCGACCAGGCCTTCGGCATGCTGATCCAGACCGTAAGCCACCGCGGCCGCCGTCGGCTCATTGAGCAAACGCAGCACGTTCAGACCGGCCAGTTTGGCCGCGTCCTTGGTGGCTTGACGCTGGGCATCATCGAAATAGGCCGGAACGGTGATCACCGCGCCCACCAGTTCGCCACCCAGGGTCGCCTCAGCGCGCTGGCGCAGGACCTTGAGGATATCGGCGGAGACTTCGACCGGGCTTTTCGGGCCCTGGATCGTATCGATGAACGGCATGTGCGACTCGCCGTCAACAAAACGGTACGGCAGTTGCTCGCCCAGTTGCTTGACGTCGGACAGACCACGACCCATCAAGCGCTTGACCGACAGCACGGTGTTCAAGGGATCGGTGGCGGCAGCCAGCTTGGCCGACTCGCCGACTTCGACGCGATCGGCGTGGTAGCGCACGGCAGACGGCAGGATGACCCGCCCTTCTGCGTCAGCCAGAGGTTCGGAAAGACCACTGCGCAATGCAGCGACCAGCGAATTGGTAGTGCCCAAGTCGATCCCCACAGCCAGACGACGCTGGTGCGGTTGAGGACTTTGGCCGGGTTCGGCGATCTGCAGTAGGGCCATCGTTATCAGGACTTATCTGTATATCAGGCGTGCGACCGGAGCGGCACTGGGTTAATCGTCGAGGCGCTCTTCTAACTGGCGCACTTCGTAGGTGAGCTTGTCGAGGAACTGCATGCGCCGCATCAGGCGTTCGGCCCTTTCGCGTTGCGCGGCATCGTTCCAGCAAGCTGCGAAGCTTTGGTTCAGCTCATCCTGGGCTGCCTTCAGGCGGCGCTTGAAGACCGCAACGCCGTTGAGGTCGGCACTGTCCTGCAGGTCTTCGAGCTCTTCACGCAATTCCATCTGTTGCAGAAGAAACTCCGGATCATGCACCGTGACCTCCAGCGGCAGCTCGCCACCATTCAAGGCGAGCAGGTAGCGCGCGCGCTTGGGCGGACTCTTGAGCGTCTGGTAGGCCTCGTTGAGGCTCGCCGATTGCTCCAGGGCCAACCGTTGTTCGCGTTCGGAAGCGTCGGCAAAGCGGTCCGGATGAACACCGCGCGCCAGCTCGCGATAGCGCGTAGCCAGCTGATCGAGGTCCAGGTTAAAACTCGGTTGCAGCTCGAATAAAGCGAAATGACAAGGAGTACCCACGACAAGCCTCAGATGTTGAAGCTTTCGCCGCAGCCACATTCACCGCGTACGTTGGGGTTGTTGAACTTGAAGCCTTCGTTCAACCCTTCCTTGACGAAATCGAGCTCGGTGCCGTCCAGGTAGGCCAGGCTTTTCGGGTCGATGATCACTTTTTCGCCGTGACTCTCGAACACCTGATCCTCTGCAACCACCTCGTCGACAAACTCCAGCACGTAGGCAAGGCCGGAACAGCCTGTGGTGCGAACACCCAGACGAATCCCTTCACCTTTGCCGCGCCCGTCGAGGGAGCGCCGCACGTGTCGAGCAGCCGCTTCTGTCATGCTGATAGCCATCGGTGACTCCTTACTCGTCGCCAAAACTCGAAAATCAGATCAAGCCTTTCTTCTGCTTGTAATCGCGAACAGCCGCCTTGATGGCGTCTTCAGCGAGTACCGAGCAGTGAATTTTCACTGGCGGCAGGGCCAGTTCTTCAGCCAGCTGAGTGTTCTTGATGGTTTCTGCTTCGTCCAGGGTCTTGCCCTTCATCCACTCGGTGGCGAGGGAGCTGGAAGCGATAGCCGAACCGCAGCCGTAGGTCTTGAACTTGGCATCTTCGATGATGCCGGCGTCGTTGACCTTGATCTGCAGGCGCATCACGTCGCCGCACGCCGGAGCGCCGACCATGCCGGTGCCGACATCAGGATCTTCCGCGTCCATCTTGCCGACGTTGCGCGGGTTTTCGTAGTGGTCGATGACCTTTTCGCTGTAAGACATGATTCTCAATCCTCACTCATCAGGGCCGCTCTTGAGGCCCTGCAGTTACGCTGCGTCAGTCGCCGCGTCGCTACAGGACCTGTATCCGGCGGCTTCTATAGTTAGTGTGCCGCCCACTCGATCTTCGAGATATCGACACCGTCTTTGTACATGTCCCACAGCGGCGACAGAGCTCGCAGCTTGATAACGGCCTCGCAGACTTTCTGCGCGGCGTAGTCGATTTCTTCTTCGGTGGTGAAGCGGCCGAAGGTGAAACGGATCGAACTGTGGGCCAGTTCGTCATTGCGGCCCAGGGCACGCAGTACGTACGAAGGCTCAAGCGATGCCGAGGTGCAGGCCGAACCGGACGAAACCGCCAGATCCTTGAGCGCCATGATCAGCGACTCGCCTTCAACGTAGTTGAAGCTCAGGTTCAGGTTGTGCGGAACGCGGGCGCTCATGCTGCCATTGACGTACAGCTCTTCCAGGTGCTCGACCTGCTTGAAGAAACGGTCGCTCAGGGCCTTGATGCGCACGTTCTCGGCAGCCATGTCTTCCTTGGCTACACGGAAAGCTTCGCCCATGCCGACGATCTGGTGGGTCGCCAGGGTACCGGAACGCATGCCACGCTCGTGACCGCCACCGTGCATGGTCGCTTCGATACGTACGCGCGGCTTGCGGCTCACGTACAGGGCGCCGATGCCTTTAGGACCGTAGGTTTTGTGGGCAGAGAACGACATCATGTCGACTTTCAGCTTCGACAGGTCGATATCGACCTTGCCGGTGGACTGAGCAGCGTCGACGTGGAACAGGATGCCCCTGGAGCGGGTCAGTTCGCCGATGGCTGCGATGTCGTTGATGGTGCCGATTTCGTTGTTCACGTGCATGACCGAAACCAGGATGGTGTCATCACGCAGTTCTGCTTCGATCATTTCAGGCGTCACCAGGCCATCGGTGCGAGGCTCGATGTAGGTGACTTCAAAACCTTCACGCTCCAGTTGGCGCATGGTGTCGAGGACAGCCTTGTGCTCAATCTTGGTGGTGATCAGGTGTTTGCCTTTGGTGGCATAGAAATGCGCCGCACCCTTGATTGCCAAGTTGTCGGATTCGGTGGCACCGGAGGTCCAGACGATTTCACGCGGATCGGCGTTGACCAGGTCGGCGACCTGACGGCGAGCGTTTTCAACGGACTCTTCAGCTTTCCAGCCGAACACGTGGGAACGGGACGCCGGGTTACCGAAGTTTCCGTCGACCAGCAGGCATTCACTCATTTTTTGCGCGACACGCGGATCAACCGGGGTGGTCGCAGAGTAATCAAGGTAAATCGGCAATTTCATGGACTATCTCCTAAATCGGGCTGGCTGGCGTGCCGCTAGCTCTTTGGCTGTCATTCGACGGCGGACGCTTCAATCTTGTCCAGGCGTGGCACCTTGCTGTTGCAACGGCGCTGGTCCTGACGCTGGGCTACTTCTTGCACCTCACGGCGAGTCACAAGATCAGCCAAGCTGATACCGCTCAGAAATTCGTGAATCTGCAGGCTCAGGTCGCACCACAAGTGGTGAGTCAGGCAAGTGTCGCCGGAATGGCAATCACCCTGCCCCTGGCATTTGGTTGCATCGACCGATTCGTTCACCGCATCGATCACCTGGGCGACCTGGATGCCCTGCATGTCGCGGGACAATTGGTAGCCGCCGCCCGGACCACGCACACTGGACACCAGGTTGCTGCGGCGCAGCTTGGCGAAAAGCTGTTCGAGGTAGGACAGGGAGATGCCTTGGCGCTCGGAGATATCGGCCAGGGACACGGGCCCGTGCTGCGCGTGCAACGCCAGGTCAAGCATGGCGGTCACGGCGTATCGGCCTTTTGTAGTCAGTCGCATGGACAATTACCACGGAGTTCGGAATGAGGCGAGTATGCAATTCCCGAGTATTTAAGTCAACTATAAGACCTAGTACTTTAGTCAGGTTTACCCGCAAAAGAGCGGCCGCATCATAACAAAGGCTGGGCGTGTATCACCAGCAAATGCGCGTTATCGTTCTTCGCGAGCAAGCCCGCTCCCACAGGGACGATGAACATCCTGTGGGAGCGGGCTTGCTCGCGAAGAGGTCGACGCGGTCTAGCTAGCCTGACTCTGATCCTTGTCCTTCACACAGGCGAAGTCTTCTTCGCGCAGTTCAGGCAGATCTTTCGCACAGTAATTACTGCCCAGATCCTTCAACGCACCACACATCCCCTCCAGACGCCCATCGACTGCCTGCAGGTGGTCGAGCAACTGGTTAATGGCGCGAGCGACCGGGTCAGGCATATCTTCAGTCACGCCGTAGGCATCAAAACCAATCTTCTCGGCCATGGCCTTGCGCTTGGCATCCTGCTCTTCGTCGGATTTGACGATGATCCGCCCCGGAATCCCGACCACGGTCGCGCCGGGAGGCACTTCCTTGGTCACGACAGCATTGGAACCCACCTTGGCACCGGCACCGACAGTGAACGGCCCGAGCACCTTGGCGCCCGCCCCGACCACTACGCCATCACCCAAGGTCGGATGCCGCTTGCCCTTGTTCCAGCTGGTGCCGCCCAGGGTCACGCCCTGATAAATAGTGACGTCATCGCCGATCTCGGCGGTTTCACCGATGACGATGCCCATGCCATGGTCAATAAAGAAGCGACGCCCCACTTTGGCCCCCGGATGAATCTCGATCCCGGTCAACCAGCGGCCGAAGTTCGACACCAGCCGCGCCAGCCATTTCAGGTCCGCCCGCCATAGCATCGCCGACAAGCGGTGTATCCAGATGGCGTGCATGCCCGGGTAGCAAGTCAGGACTTCAAAAGCGTTACGCGCCGCCGGGTCTCGGTGGAATACGCTCTGGATATCTTCACGCAAACGCTCGAACATCATTAATCCTTCCGCTTTAGTAGCTCACCACGGGCCGCTTTTTGGGTTTCCGTGAGGATGCCACGCAAAATATTCATTTCCGCCCGGCTGACCGAGCTGCGTCCGTACAACCGGCGCAGGCGCGCCATCAAGTGCCGTGGCTTTTCCGGATCGAGGAATTCGATGGCCACCAGGGTTTGCTCCAGGTGCTCATAGAATCGCTCCAGTTCATCCATGGTCGCCAGCTCAGCGCTTTTGACCGAAGCCACTTCTTCCTTCTCAACCTTGCTCGGCTGGCCTTGGGCAGCCAGCCAGGACATGCGCACTTCATAACTCAACACTTGCACCGCCGCCCCAAGATTCAGCGAGCTGAACTCAGGGTCTGATGGGATGTGCACGTGGTAATGACATCGCTGCAGCTCTTCATTGGTCAGGCCGGAATCTTCACGCCCGAACACCAGGGCGATTTCCGCGCCCTGCCCGGCCTCCTCCACCACTTTCGCTCCGCATTCGCGGGGATCGAGCAGCGGCCAGGGAATGCGCCGGTCGCGGGCGCTGGTGCCGAGCACCAGGTTGCAACCGACCAACGCATCTTCCAAGGTGGCGACGACTTGCGCGTTTTCAAGGATGTCCCCGGCACCCGAAGCACGGGCGTCGGCTTCGTGGTGCGGGAACTGACGAGGCTCGACCAGCACCAGCCGCGACAGGCCCATGTTCTTCATGGCACGCGCAGCCCCGCCGATATTGCCCGGATGGCTGGTATTGACCAGGACGACACGAATGTTTTGCAGCAAGGGAGGCGCTCTCGAACACAATAATCGGGAGCAGAATCTTACAGCTACACCTACCGTTAAGCTATGAAAGCGAACGTCGTCCTTCTCCTGTAGAAACTTTCTGATAGAATGCCCGGCTTTCTTTAACAACCTTAGGTGACACATCCATGCAGCCCATGCTGAATATCGCGCTGCGCGCCGCCCGCAGCGCCAGTGAATTGATCTTCCGCTCCATCGAGCGCCTGGATACCATCAAGGTCGACGAAAAAGACGCCAAGGATTACGTATCCGAGGTGGATCGCGCCGCTGAACAGAAAATCATCGACGCCCTGCGCAAGGCCTACCCGAATCACTCCATCATGGGTGAAGAGACCGGCATGCACGCCGGCACCGGCATCGAAGGCGAAGAGTACCTGTGGATCATCGATCCGCTGGACGGCACCACCAACTTCCTGCGCGGCATTCCTCACTTCGCTGTCAGCATCGCCTGCAAATACCGCGGTCGCCTGGAACACGCCGTTGTTCTGGACCCGGTTCGCCAGGAAGAATTCACCGCCAGCCGTGGTCGCGGCGCTCAACTGAACGGTCGTCGCCTGCGCGTCAGCGGTCGTACCAGCCTGGACGGCGCCCTGCTGGGTACCGGCTTCCCGTTCCGTGACGACCAGATGGACAACCTCGACAACTACCTGGGCATGTTCCGCGCTCTGGTTGGCCAGACTGCCGGCATCCGCCGTGCAGGTTCCGCGAGCTTGGACCTGGCCTACGTGGCTGCCGGTCGTTTCGACGCGTTCTGGGAGTCGGGCCTGTCCGAGTGGGACATGGCTGCAGGCGCCCTGCTGATCCAGGAAGCCGGCGGTTTGGTGAGCGACTTCACCGGCGGTCACGACTTCCTTGAAAAAGGCCACGTCGTTGCCGGCAACACCAAATGCTTCAAGGCAGTCCTGACGGCCATCCAGCCGCACCTGCCGGCCTCGCTGAAACGCTAAGCTTCCAGCGACAGAAAAGCACCCTTCGGGGTGCTTTTTTTATGCCTGAAATCCAGCCCCAATAACACCACAGCACCAATGTGGGAGCGGGCTTGCTCGCGAAGGCGGCGTGTCAGCCAGCATTAATAGTGACTGATACACCGCCTTCGCGAGCAAGCCCGCTCCCACAGGGGGGATTGGTGGTGATGCAGAAATTGTGGGCACAAAAAAAGCACCCCGCAGGGTGCTTCTTTTTTATCCAGCTTCAGCAGATTACTGCCCCTGCTGATTCTCCGACAAGATCAACTTGCCCTCTTTATCCACAGGAATCTGATTGCCTGGATCGCGATCCATGCGCACCTTGCCTTCCTTGCCGTCCAGCGAATAACGCACGTCGTAACCTACAACCTTGTCACTGATGTCGTTAACAGTGTTACAGCGGGTCTGGGTCGTGGTGTAGGTATCACGCTCTTGCATGCCTTCCTGCACCTTGTTGCCGGCATAACCACCACCGACAGCACCCGCGACCGTGGCGATCTTCTTACCAGTGCCGCCACCGATCTGGTTACCCAGCAAACCACCTGCCAACGCACCGACCACCGTACCGGCGATCTGATGTTGATCTTTCACCGGCGCCTGCCGGGTGACCGTTACATCCTTGCATACTTCACGTGGAGTCTTGATTTGTGTCTTGACCGGCTCAACGGCTAAAACCTGAGCAAACTCAGGGCCGCTTTTTTTAACCAGGCTGTAGGTGGCCACAGCACCCCCGGCAGTCACACCGACAGCACCCAGTACCGCACCAACCAGCATCGACTTGTTCACATGAACCTCCTGGACCATCACATGCGGAACTTGTCCGCGCTTCTCCCAGCCTTGGAGCACAAAAAAAGGCGCGAGTTCAACTCGCGCCTTTTTTGGACTACACCACCCTAGGAAATTTCCCTCAAGGACGGTCGTCGACTTCCTTCTCGGTATTGGCAGGAGGAATCAGGTCTTCCGTGCTCAGGTTCAGCCAGATCAGCACCACGTTAGCGATGTAGATCGACGAGTAAGTACCCGCCAGAACACCGATGAACAGGGCAATGGAGAAGCCGAACAGGTTGTCGCCGCCGAAGAACAGCAGGGCCGCGATCGCCAGCAAGGTGGAGATCGAAGTCGCCATGGTCCGCAGCAGGGTTTGCGTGGTCGAGATGTTGATGTTCTCGATCAGGGTGGCCTTGCGCAGTACACGGAAGTTCTCACGAACCCGGTCGAATACCACGATGGTGTCGTTGAGCGAGTAACCGATGATCGCCAGTACCGCCGCCAGCACCGTCAGGTCGAAGGTGATCTGGAAGAACGACAGGATACCGATGGTCACGATCACGTCGTGGATCAAGGATACGATCGCGCCGACCGCAAACTTCCACTGAAAGCGGAAAGCCAGGTAGATCAGGATGCCGCCCAGCGCCATCAGCATGCCGAGGCCGCCCTGGTCGCGCAGTTCTTCACCCACCTGCGGGCCGACGAACTCGACACGCTTGACCGTCGCCGGGTTCTCGCCGCCGACCTTCTGTAAGGCTTCGGCTACCTGGTGACCCAGTTGCGGATCTTCGCCAGGCATACGCACCAGCAGGTCGGTGGTTGCACCGAAGTTCTGCACGATGGCTTCGTGATAACCCGCGGTCACCAGTTGCTCACGCACCTTGGTAACGTCGGCCGGACGCTCATAGGTCAGCTCGATGAGCGTACCGCCGGTGAAGTCCAGGCCCCAGTTCATGCCCTTGTGGAAGACACTGAACATTGCCAGCGCGGTAAGGAACAATGTGACGCCGAACGCAAAGTTGCGAACGCCCATGAAGTTGATTGTACGTAACATGGCAGCCCCTTAAATCCACAACTTCTTGAAGTCACGACCGCCGAAGATCAGGTTGACCATCGCGCGGGTCACCATGATGGCCGTGAACATCGAGGTAAAGATCCCGAGGGACATGGTCACTGCGAAGCCCTTGACCGGGCCGGTGCCCATGGCAAAGAGGATGCCGCCGACCAGCAAGGTGGTCAGGTTGGCGTCGAGAATCGCGGTGAATGCCCGGCCGAAGCCTTCGTTGATTGCGCGCTGCACGGTCATGCCGGCGGCGATCTCTTCACGAATCCGCGAGAAGATCAGCACGTTGGCGTCGACCGCCATACCCATGGTCAACACGATACCGGCGATGCCCGGCAGGGTCAGCGTTGCACCCAGCAGCGACATCAGCGCCAGCAGCATCACCATGTTTACCGCCAGAGCGACGGTGGCGATGAGGCCGAAGAAGCGGTAGATGGCCATGATGAACAGCGAGACGAACAGCATGCCCCACAGCGATGCATCGATACCTTTAGTGATGTTGTCCGCACCCAGGCTTGGACCAATGGTGCGTTCTTCAGCAAAGTACATCGGTGCAGCCAGACCACCGGCACGCAGCAACAGCGCCAGCTCGGACGACTCGCCCTGGCCGTTCAGGCCGGTGATACGGAACTGCGCACCCAGCGGCGACTGGATGGTCGCCAGGCTGATGATTTTCTTCTCTTCTTTAAACGACTGAACCGCTACGTCTTTCTCGACACCGTTAACCACTTGCTTGGTGTAAGTGGTCACCGGACGCTGCTCGATGAAGATCACCGCCATGCTGCGACCAACGTTCGAACGGGTCGCACGGCTCATCAGCTCACCGCCGTGACCGTCCAGACGGATGTTCACTTCCGGCGTGCCGTGCTCGCCGAAGCCAGCCTTGGCGTCAGTCACCTGGTCACCGGTGATGATCAGGCCACGCTCGATCAGCGCAGGAGGACGCTTACCCTCACGGAATTCAAAGGATTCGGAAGTGGCTTTCGAAGCACCCGGCTCAGCAGCCAGACGGAACTCAAGGTTCGCCGTCTTGCCGAGAATACGCTTGGCTTCTGCGGTGTCCTGCACGCCCGGCAGCTCAACCACGATGCGGTTGGCGCCCTGACGCTGGACGATCGGTTCGGCAACACCCAGCTCGTTGACGCGGTTACGTACCGTGGTCAAGTTCTGCTTGATGGAGTATTCGCGGATTTCCGCCAGCTTGGCCGGGGTCATCGCCAGACGCAGCACCGGTTGACCATTGAGGTCGGCCGGAACAATGTCGAAATCGTTGAAGTTCTTGCGAACCAGTACACGGGCCTGTTCGCGGGTTGCTTCATCGGAGAAGCCCAGCTGAATGGCACCATTGAGTTGCGGCAGGCTGCGATAGCGCAGCTTTTCTTTACGCAGCAGGCTCTTTACATCGCCTTCGTAGACTTTCAGGCGTGCGTCGAGGGCTTTGTCCATGTCCACTTCCAGCAGGAAGTGCACACCACCGGACAAGTCCAGACCCAGCTTCATCGGGTGCGCAGCGAGGTTGCGCAGCCATTGCGGGGTGGTTTGTGCCAGGTTCAATGCAACGACGTAGTCATCACCCAACGCCTTGCGTACAACGTCCTTGGCCGGCAGCTGATCTTCAGCCTTGGTCAGGCGAATCAGCCCGCCCTTGCCGCTGGCAGACAGGGTAGCTGCCTTGACGTTGATCCCGGATTCCTTGAGCGCAGCGCTCACACGATCCAGATCAGCCTGATTGACCTGCAGCGCAGTGCTTGCACCGCTGACCTGAATGGCCGGGTCATCAGGATAAAGATTGGGAGCGGAATAAATCAGACCGACCGCCAGCACCGCCAGGATCAGAATGTATTTCCACAGAGGATATTTGTTCAGCATCACGCCGCCCGTTTATGACGCGGGGCGCCTTGCGCGCCCCGTCGATTGAAGATGAAGTTGAAACTTAGATCGCTTTGAGCGTGCCTTTTGGCAGCGTTGCAGCGATGGCACCTTTCTGGAATTTCATTTCGACGGTGTCGGAAACTTCCAGAACGACGAAATCGTCGGCCACTTTAGTGATCTTGCCGGCGATACCGCCGGTAGTCACAACTTCGTCGCCCTTTTGCAGGCTGCTCAGCAGGTTTTTCTGCTCTTTGGCGCGCTTGGCCTGTGGACGCCAGATCATCAGGTAGAAGATGACCAGGAAGCCGACCAGGAAAATCCACTCAAAACCGCCACCCATTGGGCCGGCAGCAGGTGCAGCGGCGTCAGCCATGGCATTAGAGATAAAAAAGCTCATTTAGCACTCCAGTTGCAAATGTTGAATCTTGGGGTCAGAAAACTCAGTCCAAAGGCGGAACAGGCAACCCGCGTTTGGCGTAGAAGGCATCGACAAAGGCGGCCAATGTACCCTGTTGAATAGCCTCGCGCAAACCAGCCATAAGCACTTGATAATGGCGCAAGTTATGGATGGTATTGAGCATGCTTCCCAGCATTTCGCCGCACTTGTCCAGGTGATGCAGATAAGCGCGGGAGAAGTTCTGGCAGGTATAGCAATCGCAGGTCGGATCGAGCGGCGAATCATCATGGCGATGGAACGCGTTACGGATCTTCAGCACGCCGGTATCAATGAACAGATGCCCGTTGCGGGCATTACGGGTTGGCATCACGCAATCGAACATGTCCACACCGCGGCGCACACCCTCAACCAAGTCTTCCGGTTTGCCAACGCCCATAAGGTAACGAGGTTTGTCAGCCGGCATCTGGCCCGGCAGGTAATCCAGCACCTTGATCATCTCGTGCTTGGGCTCGCCCACCGACAGGCCGCCGATGGCCAGACCGTCGAAGCCGATCTTGTCCAGGCCTTCCAACGAACGCATGCGCAGGTCCTGGTGCATGCCGCCCTGAACGATACCGAACAGCGCCGCCGTGTTGTCGCCGTGAGCGTTTTTCGAGCGCTGGGCCCAACGCAGGGACAACTCCATGGACACGCGAGCGACGTCTTCGTCGGCCGGGTACGGCGTGCATTCGTCGAAAATCATCACGATGTCGGAGCCCAGATCACGCTGGACCTGCATCGACTCTTCCGGGCCCATGAACACCTTGGCGCCGTCGACCGGGGAGGCGAAGGTCACGCCCTCCTCCTTGATCTTGCGCATGGCGCCCAGGCTGAACACCTGGAAACCGCCGGAGTCAGTCAAAATCGGGCCTTTCCACTGCATGAAATCGTGCAGGTCGCCGTGCTTCTTGATCACTTCCGTGCCCGGGCGCAGCCACAGGTGGAAGGTGTTGCCCAGAATGATTTCAGCGCCAGTCGCCTCGATATCCCGTGGCAGCATGCCCTTAACCGTGCCGTAGGTGCCCACCGGCATGAAGGCCGGGGTCTCGACGGTACCGCGCGGGAAGGTCAAACGACCGCGACGAGCCTTGCCATCAGTGGCCAGCAGCTCGAAAGACATACGACAGGTGCGACTCATACTGTTTCCTCTGGGCCGCTTGGAGCGGGATTACGGGTGATGAACATCGCATCACCGTAGCTGAAAAAGCGGTAACCGTTGTCGACCGCGGCTTTGTAGGCAGCCATGGTTTCCGGATAACCGGCAAACGCCGAAACCAGCATCAACAGCGTGGATTCAGGCAAATGGAAGTTGGTGACCAGGGCATCGACCACATGAAACGGCCGGCCCGGGTAGATGAAAATGTCGGTATCACCGCTGAACGGTTTAAGCACACCATCGCGGGCGGCGCTTTCCAGGGAACGCACGCTGGTGGTCCCCACCGCCACCACGCGACCACCGCGAGCGCGACAGGCGGCAACCGCATCCACCACGTCCTGGCCGACTTCCAGCCACTCACTGTGCATGTGGTGATCTTCGATCTTCTCGACCCGCACCGGCTGGAACGTACCCGCGCCAACGTGCAAGGTCACGAACGCCGTCTCGACGCCCTTGGCGGCAATCGCCTCCATCAGCACCTGATCGAAATGCAGCCCCGCCGTCGGCGCCGCCACCGCGCCCAAACGCTCGGCGTAGACAGTCTGGTAACGCTCGCGGTCGGCGCCTTCATCCGGGCGGTCTATATAAGGAGGCAACGGCATGTGCCCGACACGGTCGAGCAGCGGCAACACCTCTTCAGCAAACCCCAGCTCGAACAACGCATCATGACGCGCCAGCATCTCAGCCTCGCCACCGCCGTCGATCAGGATCTTCGACCCAGGCTTGGGCGACTTGCTGGAACGCACATGGGCCAGCACGCGATGACTGTCCAGCACCCGCTCCACCAGGATTTCCAGCTTGCCGCCGGAAGCCTTCTGGCCAAACAGCCGCGCCGGAATCACCCGGGTATTGTTGAACACCATCAAATCGCCGGGGCGCAAATGCTCCAGCAAATCAGTGAATTGACGGTGTGCCAGGGCGCCGCTGACCCCATCAAGGGTCAACAGGCGACTATTGCGACGCTCGGCCAAAGGATGGCGGGCGATCAGCGAATCGGGGAGCTCGAAAGTAAAGTCAGCAACGCGCATGATGGGGTTCGTCTAGCAGGGCCGGGAAGTCTAGCGGAATTATCAAAAATTCTCCATGTACCTGATTGACCAGCGGTTATCTCATCTCTATACTTCGCCGCCATTGAGCCCTGATGGCGGAATTGGTAGACGCGGCGGATTCAAAATCCGTTTTCGAAAGGAGTGGGAGTTCGAGTCTCCCTCGGGGCACCAAAATTAAGAAAGGTCTTGCTTAGCAAGGCCTTTTTTTTCGCCCATCAAAAAGTGATCCACCCCGCCGTTCTCTGTAGCAGCTGCCGAAGGCTGCGATCGTTTTTGACCTTGTCCGGCCTTCTCCGTCGTGCGCCGACGGAACATTTCACAAGGATTCCCCCCATGGAATTGCACCTGGAAACCGTCGCCCTCTTCTCCCTCAAACTGGCTTATGAATCGGAAGGCCAGAGCCCGATTTTGCGGGATGATTTGGTGATGGGTGATTACCAGCGGGATGTGTTTGAGCTGCTGGTGCGGCGGGGGGATGTTGAGGGGATTCAGGTGAAGGTGGGTGAGTGTGTGGGCTTGGCGCTGGAGGCCATTGGGGGTGTTGATACAGTTATGGGCCGTGAGTTGCATCGGCTGGCAGCTGATTTTCACACTGAGCAGGCAATTGAGGAGCTTGACGCCCCGTTAATCGCCCTCAGGAATTACTTAAAAGACATTTTGTGAATTAACGGACAAACGTAAACCGAGACTCCCTCCTAAGTGCAAATTCGGGTCGGCAAGCTCGGAAAAAGCGAAAAACTCCGCCCCCTCCACCAATTTCTATTAGAAAAACGTTGACTAGCCTCACGACATCCCATTTTGATAGCCCCTTTGCTATCATCAAAAAACCATGATGGGGACGAAGAAAATTCAAATGTCGAAAATACAATCAGAAAACGTCAAAGCAGCATGGAAATACATCTGCCAACTCCGTTCACAGACCAAAAAGAACAGGGCCAGCTTAATATTGGGAGCGGGAATTAGTAGAGATTTACACTTACCACTCTGGGATAAATTGCTTGAAGCAATAAAAAATGAAATTACAACAAAAATCCCAGAAGCAGCTGCGGTAACCGAGCAACCAGGAAAGGCAGCCTTAATTCTATTTGAAATGTTTTCGTCATATCGAAAACTAGAAATCGCCCAACATCCCGAATACAACAATACATATTTGATAGAAAAAAAAGTCCTCTCCGACTGGCGCGAGTTAATTCATAAATTTCTCTACGCCAATACGACAGAGCTTGAAAGACGAAAACTTATTGAACAACACCCATATTTTCGAGAAATGATAGAGTTTATCAAAAATTCGGAAATCACAGTCAATTACAACTTCGACGACTTTGTTGAGTTCGGGCTATCTCAGCCGGACTGGAACCCCTCTCATCATGAGCGCCCTTATCAAACCATTTGGTCCCACCAATCTCAATTCACCAAAAACAAGTCCGTCATTTACCATCCAAATGGATTCTTACCTTTTGACAGCAAAAAATTTCAAAGCGAAAATTTAGTTTTCTCTGACGGCTCTTTTGCAGATCAATTACTAGAAGGGCTTACCGGAAACCTTTCCACTCTTCTGCATGTACTTACAAAAAAAACCAGCATTTTAATCGGCCACTCGCTTACCGACTCGACTTTACTTCACTTATTACGCAAAGCAACAACCATAAGCCCCGGAAACTACAACTACTTCATTCGCTTTACTGCTCCCGGCGAACACATCGCAAACAAAAACTCTATATTTGAAGCAAATTTTAACAACTACAACCTTATTACATTATTCCTAAACAGTTCCGAAATAAAGGAATTCCTTTCCGCGATAACCCTCGAAGAGCGTGACTTCATTGAAATCTCTGAAAACCTTGGTCTCCCGACTAAGTATATCTATTATTTAGTGGGATCCATTGGAATCGGAAAATCTACCGCGCTTAGTCAGTTCGGCAGCCTAACTACGCTAGATGAATGGTTTGACGAAAGGCCTTCAGACATGGCCCTTTCCCCACAAGAACTTTCCACGCATACAACGATCACTATTGATGACTGGACCAATCAACAGTTCGGAAAGAAAAACAATTATTTGAGAAGCAAGCCCGTTGGCGTATTTTTGGTTGACCGCTCGCCTCTAGACCCACTCTCATTTGTTGTAAAAGTTGATGAGAAAGAGCGTGCACGATCTATGATCTCGAATGGTATCAGCCCCGGACAATCGCGAAGAAAAGTAGAACAGGGGGAAATAATACACATGCTTGGAGACCCCAAAGAAATCTGGTCAAGACTAATAACAAAACGAAAAGAATATAGCTGGCCAGTGACAAAAGTAGAGGAATTACAAGAAAAAAGCAAACAACTGTATGCCTCTCTTAACCCTAAATTCATCTATTCCACGCAACGAAAAGAGCTTGACGTAATAAGAGATGTTGCCAAAATAATATTTTCACAATCATACGAACCTGCCGACCTTGACGCTAAATTAGGTGAGATAGCAGCAAATGACCAGTAAAAAGCGCGTATACCTCGCAGCACCACTTTTTAATGAAATGGAGCTTAGCTATAACAAATCGTTGGCAAACAAGCTTAGCCAGTATTTCGATGTTTTCCTCCCACAGGAGGACGGCTTGCTATTGCGAGACTTGATCAGGTCCGGACTTGCATACGAAAAAGCAGAGAGAATGGTATTTGATGCAGACATACAAGCCATGCAAGAGTCAGACATTTTAATTGCAATTCTAAATGGAGGCCACATTGACGAAGGGGTTGCTTTTGAACTTGGCTTTTCTTATGCCACAGGAAAACGATGCATTGGATTTAAAACTGATATACGTCAGGCCTTGCCTTCAGGCAACAACCCCATGATCAACCAGAGTTGTGAAAAAATATTTGACTCAGAGGATACCCTTTTCAAATGGATAATTAAGCACTATAACCCTGCACCAACAAGACCGATCAAATAAGACCACGCCCCCAATACCATCTAAACACTATTAAAAATACAACCAACACTTCATCTCATCAAAATATTAGCGAAACAGAGACCCAAAAAAATGGGCTGTTTTATATCCATTCACTCTGCTAAAAATTTCAAGCCCAAACAATTTGAGAAAGTCACTTGCTTCAAGCAGGCAACACAAATCTTGCTTCAAGCCTATGCAACAACTCAAACGTATTCAAAAAAGGAACATTAAGTTCCTGACAAATATTGGGAATGATGAATTTTCGTTTAGCGTCGCGATTCAGCACTTCATGAGTAACGACTGTAGCCCCTGTAGTCATCGCTTTCGCAATTAACCAAGGGTCAGCACCCGCTAAGAACTCCTCCATAGCACCTATTTTCATCTTAGGTGCTTGGCCAGCCACAAGCCCCCCAACTTGCGCGAACGCCAGTTGCGTATCCTGATCGGTGGTGGAGTGAAAAAAACCAGAATTGTCCTTCGCCCAACCCGCCAGATCGTCATGGCCTTTTGTTAGCTCATCCATCACAGGTGCAATGCTGGCTAAAGCGAATTCTTTATTTTTAAGTAATAACCATTGCCAAAATCCAGGACAGATCGCCATCCCGTAGTAGCGGTTTTTCGCTTCGATCAGCGTGTTAGCGTCGAGTAGGTGATTCATTCCGTGATCTTGCTGGCGAGAGTCCTTAATTTGGAAGGTTGCACACCGAGCAAGTGTCCCGCCTCGCGCAGCAGCATCCGGCCACTCATTGCTTCAGTCAGCACTGCCTTGCTTAGGCGGGGGCTGTTTTTCGCGGTGGCGTTGCGGTAATAGTCACCCGCTCCACCTTTTTCATCCTGGAAAGCTTTGAGAGTCATTCGATAGTAAGCGCTGTAATGAGCTTGGCTTATATATCCAAGATCCAATGCGCGGCGACCGATGGCTAATTTACTGATGTGAAACCTAGTGGCCAGCGGAGCTAAATTGTCTTCCCAGTTAACATCTACGTTCCACATGGCGCGGAATTGGGCTTCGGGGGCCAGAAATTCGCCTGCAACGGCATTACAGAATCGTTCTTCGTCTCGACCGTCAGCGGTGTTTCCGTCAGACACTCCACTGCTGCCAATCCAGATATGGGCTAGTTCGTGAAGTAAAGTGAAGAGCCGGGCGGTGGGTGCATCGGAACTATTGACGAATACAACGGGAGCGTAGGCGTTACTGATGGCGAAACCCCGAAACTCGCTGACTTCAAGTTTGCGATGGGTATTTCCTAGCGCAATGCCACTGCGCATCACCAAAATGCCGGCCGCTTCTGCAGCCTCGATCAAGGCCCGGCTGTATTTGTCGTAATCCAATCCAGCAGCGTCAGGGTCCACGCCGAGGACCCGGCGGATATCGTCCACCACCTCTGCGACTGGAGATCGGCTACTGAAGCGACCGACAAATGCCAGCGGCTGATGCTCGTGCTGTTGCAAATACTCCAGATACCAATCCTGCTTGCGTATGGAGTCTCTGACGGTGTCCAGCAGTTCCAGACTGGGACGTTGAGGCGCGATCCCACCGACGGTCCGCAGATCAGGCAAAGGCAATTGTTCGACGGGCGGCTGCTGTAGAAACAGGAATCCGAAAGGGATGTGAGCAACACTCGCCCACTTTTGAGCCTGAAGGAATGTTGGTTTGGTCTCGCCAGCCTCCCATTCCTGTACTCGATCAGGTTTCACTGGCAGCTTTTTAGCAACCTGCTCAGTGGAGAGACCTGCGCGCTCCCGAGACCAGGTGAGCAGGCTTGGATTGACTAAAGCTGCTTGGCTCATAGGATCGCAGGCAAATCAGATGTGGCAGGCAACCGTTCGAGGGCATGCTTGGCGGATGCACTCGATTGACGCTGGTTCCAGCTATCTGGCATTGCCTTTCTCCTTAGCTGTTTGAGGTCTGGTGGCAGCGACTATAGATTAGTCGATAAGCAGAGCCGCCAACGGTAGGAGCGCGCGATTATGAGGTAAATCCGCAACGACCCGAAGCGCAAATATGTAACCCGCGGACAGATGGCATTGCCCTTTTCCAGAGCGCCGCCGCGCCGTCATCACGCGGATATCCCAAAGACTGACCACATAATCACCCAGCGCTCTCGAAGGTTGCAGCAAAACGATCTGCGCGATACCCTCCCACCGTCGCTGCCAATTCAGCGACCGGGTGTGGAAACCCGCGTAATTCAAGGCGCAACAGCGCCCCCATCACGTCTGCCGGCGCTTTTTTTATGCCTGCGGCGTGAGTTATGGCGGCTGTGCGTGGGACGTCTTCGGGCGTGCCGGTTTCCTTGATTCCCGGTTTTCCACCCTGCGCACAGCTGTCACCCATTCGTGTGGAAACGAACGTGGCAGCTCCTCATATCAAGGAGTTGGATAATGCGCAGTATCAATCCGTTTGAAATTTGGCTTTTCTCTCTATGCGATTCCCAATCGCGTAACGCCCTCCCCCATTGCCTCTCCATCCTCGGAGGTGGCCAATGACTGAACAACCTGAACTCAAAACCATAGGCCTGACGCCCGCCATTTACTGTGCGGATCAAGCGCTGTTTCATGTCACTCGTGATGTTCCCCTCGGGGATGCGTTGGCGATGGCTTCTGATTTTCTGTTTTTGGCCAAGGCGCTGAGTAAGGATGCGGCTTATGCCAGGGATACGGATTATCACGCCTGGGCTGCGCATTATCTGACTTCGATGAGTAAGGCGTTGGTGGATGATGCGGTGAAGGTGCTTACTCGGGATCGGGATAATGAGTTGGCGTCTAAGCGGACAGGGGCTAAGGCTGAAGTTTAGTGGTTGAGGCCTATGGGGTGTGGGTGGCTTGCTAGGGTGGCAGCTGATTCAGCTTTTGTGTTGGCTGGGCTGGCGCTTTCGCGGGCAAGCCCGCTCCCACAGGGATTGCGGTGCACCTTCGGCATTGATGGTGATTGGGCTGGCGCTATCGCGAGCAGGCTCGCTCCTACAGGGGTTGTGCGTTGGGGCCGCAGCGGCATACGTCAATGCATCTGCTTCATAGTATTGGCCACGGTTCTGACGCTTCTTCTCACCGGTATTGCTTGCTATACATCAAGCATCGACAGGCCCTCAGGGCATTAGGCTAGTGTGTGAACGCCCCGTGCACCACTCATCTAGACTTAATGGATAGTCGTAGGCAGAACCGAGCACGTCGCTTTGGTGCGGTTCGATCAATAGCGGCGTGGCAAGCTGCCCTTTATGCCCAGTAGAGGTGCGGCGAAGACCGTGCCGGGCACAACAAGATGCCCGCTCAGGGTGCCCTGGCCAACGGCCAAATTGCCACGATACCGTGACGTGGTGTGAGTGCCGCAGCCGACACTTTCGGACGACCGACAGCCATCTGGTTTGTCCGTGACCGTGAGGATTGCTGAATGCCTGATGAGATGTTGCACCTGCCTGTGGTCAACAGTTTGCTGGAGCGCCATAAGGGCTCTGCGGGTGCGCTGTTGCCTATTCTTCATGATATTCAGGAGCGCATTGGGTACATCCCCGATGTCGCCGTCCCCGAGATTGCCCATGCCCTGAACCTGAGCCAGGCCGAGGTTCGTGGGGTGATCAGTTTTTACCATGACTTCCGTACTGCGCCGCCCGCGCGGCATATCCTGCGTCTGTGCCGGGCTGAGTCGTGCAAGAGTCGCGGTGCCGAGCAGTTGGCTGCGCAGTTGCGTGAACGCCTGCAACTGGATGATCACGGCAGTAGTGCCGATGGCAGCATCAGTTTGCGGCCGGTGTATTGCCTCGGTGCCTGTGCCTGTTCGCCGGCTCTGGAGCTGGATGGTCGGGTGCATGCGCGGCTCAGCGCCGAGCGTCTGGATGCATTGCTCGACGCTTGTCGGGAGGACGCGTGATGCCGACTCTTTATCTGCCCTGTGATTCGCTGGCTCGTGCCGTAGGTGCCGACGAGGTCTCGACGGCCCTGATCACTCAAGCCAAGGAACGCAATCTGCCGCTGGAACTGCAGCGCACCAGTTCACGCGGCCTGTATTGGCTGGAACCTCTACTGGAAATGGACACCCCGCAAGGTCGTATTGGCTTCGGCCCGTTGACTGCTGCCGATGTGCTGTCCGTGCTTGATGCCTTGGAAGGCGAACCGTCCGCCCACCCGCTGGCCTTGGGTCTGGTGGAAGAATTGCCTTATCTGAAGACTCAACAACGCCTGCTGTTCGCCCGCGCCGGCATCACCCGGCCGCTGTCGCTGGACGATTACCGAGCCCATGGCGGTTTCGAAGGTTTAACAAGGGCCATCGCCCTTGGCGGCGAGCAAACCGCGACAGCGGTGTTCGATTCAGGCCTGCGTGGCCGTGGCGGCGCGGCGTTCCCGGCCGGGATCAAATGGCGCACGGTGCGCGCTACCGAAGCTGCGCAAAAGTACATTGTGTGCAACGCCGACGAAGGCGACTCCGGCACCTTTGCTGACCGCATGTTGATGGAAGGCGACCCCTTCCTGCTGATCGAAGGCATGGCGATTGCCGGCATTACCGTCGGCGCCACCTTCGGCTACATCTATGTGCGCTCGGAATATCCAGATGCCGTGGCCACGCTGCGTGCAGCGTTGAACATCGCCCGAGATGCCGGTTACCTGGGCGCCAATGTTGGCGGCAGCGGTCAGGCTTTCGATATGGAAGTACGCGTCGGTGCCGGCGCGTACATCTGCGGTGAAGAAACCGCGCTGCTGGACTCGCTCGAAGGCAAGCGCGGGATCGTCCGCGCCAAGCCACCGATTCCGGCGTTGAAGGGGCTGTTCGGTCAGCCGACGCTGGTGCACAACGTACTGACTCTGGCCTCGGTGCCGCTGATTCTGGCCAAGGGCGCGCAGTTCTATCGCGATTACGGCATGGGCCGTTCCCTGGGCACCATGCCCTTCCAGCTGGCGGGCAATGTTCGTCAGGGCGGGCTGGTGGAACGGGCCTTTGGCCTGACCCTGCGGGAACTGGTGGAAGACTACGGCGGAGGGACCGCCAGTGGCCGGCCGCTGAAGGCGGCGCAGGTAGGTGGCCCGCTCGGTGCCTGGGTGCCGCCTTCGCAATTCGACACGCCGCTGGATTACGAGGCCTTCGCCGCCACTGGCGCGATGCTCGGTCACGGTGGTGTGGTGGTGGCTGACGACACATTGGACATGGCCCACATGGCGCGCTTCGCGATGGAGTTCTGCGCCGAGGAATCCTGTGGCAAATGCACGCCGTGCCGCATCGGCTCGACCCGTGGCGTTGAGGTAATCGACCGCCTGCTGGCCGCGCCTGACCAGAACGGTCGCGATGAGCAGGTGATCATCCTCAAGGACCTGTGCGACACCCTGCAATACGGTTCGCTGTGCGCGTTGGGCGGCATGGTTTCCTTTCCGGTCGCCAGCGCCCTCAAGCACTTCCCCGCCGACTTCGGCTTGCAGCCCTCGGAGGCCGAGCAATGATCACTCTCTTCGACCCGAAAACCGACATCGATCTGGGCACTCCGGCCCGCGACAGCCTGGTGCAAGTCACCCTGAACATCGACGGCCGCAGCATCAGCGTGCCCGAAGGCACTTCGGTGATGCGCGCCGCTGCGCTGCTGGGCACCACCATTCCCAAACTCTGTGCCACCGACAGCCTGGAAGCCTTCGGCTCCTGCCGCATGTGCCTGGTGGAGATCGATGGCATGCGCGGCTACCCGGCGTCCTGCACCACGCCAGTCACTGAAGGCATGACCGTGCACACGCAGACGCCGAAGCTCGCCACCCTGCGGCGCAACGTCATGGAGCTGTACATTTCCGATCACCCGCTGGACTGCCTGACCTGCTCGGCCAACGGCAACTGCGAGCTGCAAACCGTCGCCGGCCAAGTCGGCCTGCGGGAGGTGCGCTACGGCTATGAAGGCGACAACCATCTGGCCGATGTGAAGGACACGTCCAACCCCTACTTCGACTACGACCCGAGCAAGTGCATCGTCTGTAACCGCTGCGTGCGCGCCTGCGAAGAAACCCAGGGCACCTTTGCCCTGACCATTACCGGGCGCGGTTTCGAATCCCGCGTGGCCGCCGCCGGTGGCGAGAATTTCCTCGAATCGGAATGCGTGTCCTGCGGCGCCTGTGTGCAAGCCTGCCCGACTGCGACCTTGATGGAAAAAAGCGTGGTCGAACTGGGTCAACCGGAACGCAGCGTGATCACCACTTGCGCCTATTGCGGCGTGGGCTGCTCGTTCCGTGCCGAGATGAAAGGCGACCAACTGGTGCGCATGGTTCCGGACAAGAACGGTCAGGCCAACCACGGCCACTCCTGCGTCAAGGGGCGCTTTGCCTGGGGCTACGCCACCCACCCGGATCGCATCACCAAACCGATGATCCGCAAGCACATCAACGACCCGTGGCAGGAAGTCAGCTGGGATGAAGCGGTGACCTACGCCGCCAGCGAGTTCCGTCGGTTGCAGCAGAAATACGGCCGCGACTCCATCGGTGGCATTACCTCCAGCCGCTGCACCAACGAAGAAACCTATCTGGTGCAAAAACTGGTGCGTGCGGCCTTCGGCAACAACAACGTCGACACCTGTGCGCGGGTCTGCCACTCGCCGACCGGCTATGGCCTGAAACAAACCTTGGGCGAGTCCGCCGGCACCCAGAGTTTCGATTCGGTGATGCAGGCCGACGTGATTCTGGTGATGGGCGCCAACCCCAGCGACGCCCACCCGGTGTTCGCCTCCCAGCTCAAACGCCGCCTGCGTGAAGGTGCGCGGCTGATCGTCATCGACCCGCGTCGCATTGATCTGGTGGACACGGTGCATGCCCGCGCCGAACTGCACCTGGCCCTGCGCCCGGGCACCAACGTCGCCATGCTCAACGCATTGGCCCACGTTATCGTCACCGAAGGCTTGCTCAACCAGGCCTTTATCGACGCCCGCTGCGAGGGCAGCGATTTCGCCCGTTGGAGCGAATTCGTCAGCCGTGCGGAAAACTCGCCGGAAGCCCTTGGCCCTGTCTGCGGCGTCGCCGCTGCCGACATCCGTGCTGCCGCTCGTCTGTATGCCACCGGCGGCAACGCGGCGATCTACTACGGCCTGGGCGTCACCGAGCACAGCCAGGGCAGCACCGCGGTCATGGGCATCGCCAACCTGGCCATGGTCACTGGCAACATCGGCCGCGAAGGCGTGGGCGTGAACCCGTTGCGCGGGCAGAACAACGTGCAGGGCTCCTGCGACATGGGTTCCTTCCCCCACGAATTGCCCGGTTACCGGCACATTTCCAACGAAGTGGTGCGGGCGCAGTTCGAACAGGCATGGAACGTCACCCTGCAACCTGATCCGGGTCTGCGCATCCCCAACATGTTCGAGTCGGCCCTGGCCGGCAGTTTCAAAGGCCTGTATTGCCAGGGCGAGGACATCGCCCAAAGCGATCCGAATACCCAGCACGTCACCGCCGCTTTGTCGGCGATGGAGTGCGTGGTGGTGCAGGATATTTTCCTCAACGAAACCGCCAAGTTCGCCCATGTGTTCCTGCCGGGCAGTTCGTTCCTGGAAAAAGACGGCACCTTCACCAATGCCGAGCGGCGCATCTCCCGGGTGCGCAAGGTCATGGAGCCGCTGGGCGGCAAGGCCGACTGGGAAGGCACCGTGGCCCTGGCCAACGCCCTGGGTTATCCGATGAACTACAAACATCCATCGGAAATCATGGACGAAATCGCCAGCCTGACGCCGACCTTCACCAACGTCAGCTACGCCGAACTGGACCGCCACGGCAGCCTGCAATGGCCGTGCAACGCCGAGGCACCGGACGGCACGCCGACCATGCACATCGAGCAATTCGTGCGCGGCAAGGGGCGCTTCATGCTCACTGGTTATGTGCCCACCGAGGAGAAGGTCAACAGTCGCTATCCGCTGCTGCTGACCACCGGGCGCATCCTCAGCCAGTACAACGTCGGCGCCCAGACCCGGCGTACCGACAACGTCGCCTGGCACGACGAAGACCGCTTGGAAATCCACCCGAGCGACGCCGAGAGCCGTGGTATCAACGAAGGTGACTGGGTCGGCATCGGCAGCCGCGCCGGCCAGACCGTACTGCGTGCGCGGGTCACCGAACGAGTGGCCCCGGGCGTGGTGTACACCACTTTCCACTTCCCGGAATCGGGGGCCAACGTGATCACCACCGACAACTCCGACTGGGCCACCAACTGTCCGGAGTACAAGGTCACCGCTGTGGAAGTCAGCCGCGTCTATCACCCTTCCGAGTGGCAAAAACGCTATCAGGAATTCAGTGACGAACAGCATCGTCTACTCAAAGAACGCCGTCAGGCGAAAGCGGAGGTACGCCGATGAGCACTGAAAACCTGATCAAGATGGCCAACCAGATCGCCCAGTACTTCACCAGTGAACCGGACCAGCAACTGGCCGTGCTCGGCGTGCGTAATCATCTGCAGATGTACTGGACGCCCGGCATGCGCAAGGAGTTGCTGGCCTGGCAGACCGAGCATCTGGGGGCGGATTTGCACCCGCTGGCGCAGGCGGCGGTGAGTGGGGCGGGCTGGGAGGCTTAGCCTGAAGGATCCCGGATGAATAACTGTGGGAGCGGGCTTGCTCGCGAAGGCGTCAGTCCAGGCGACATTGATGTTGAATGTGCTGGGCCCTTCGCGAGCAAGCCCGCTCCCACAGGAGGGTGAGTGTTGGTTGCCCCTATTCCTTGCCCTTCGCTGCCGCCGTCACCGTCACTTCAATCGCCCGGACACTGATCGCCGCAAACGTCGCCGTCATCAGCACCCCATTGAAACCCAGCAAGATCGCCAACACTCGCGAGACGCCGAGCTTGGGCACCAGTTCTCCGTAGCCAATGGTCAGGCCGGTCACGAAGGCGAAGTAGACGCCGTCATACGGGCTCCACCCTTCGAGGTGGGCGATGATGAGGCCGAACGCAATGATCACTAGCAGCAGTATCGAGAAGATCGGCCACACCACTTTGAAGTAGAACCAGACGGCCTTGTAGAACTCGTGGCGGACGCTTGATGCACGGGTGAGGTTCATGTCGTGGGCTTCCTGGGGTTTGACTGATGCACGGCGGTTCAACACCCCGTTCAGCTTGGCACAAGCGCTGAAAACTGCGACCAACGAGGTGTTATCTCTGGCCAGGACTATGACAAAGATGACGCCCCACAAACTTTCCAGAAACCGCCCGCTGTTGGATTCCTGTAGGAGCGAGCTCGCTCGCGATGGTCGTCAACGATAACGCGTGTTTCCTGGTTAAACGCGGCGCTCTCTAGTCCATCGCGAGCAAGCTCGCTCCTACAACAACAGTGCCAGGTTTATCCCTCAGTTCGCTTCGCTTTCCCGGATCAGTTTCTTGTTGATCTTGCCGACGCTGGTCTTGGGGATTTCGGCGACGAACTTGAACTGCTTGGGGATCGCCCATTTGTTGATGCGGCCGCCGTCGACGAAGGCTTGCAGGTGCGTCTCCAGAATCTTGCGATCCAGGTATTGGCCCGGCTCGCTGACGACCATGGCCATGGGGCGTTCGCCCCACTGTTCATCGACAATGCCCACAACAGCGACGGACATGACGGCCGGGTATTCACTGATCAGGCTTTCCAGTTCCAGGGAGCTGATCCACTCGCCGCCGGTCTTGATCACGTCCTTGATCCGGTCCTTGATTTCCACGCCGCCCAGTTTGTCGATCGAGGCCATGTCGCCGGTGTGCAGCCAGCCGTTGAGCCACAACTCCGCGCCTTTGTCCGGGGCTTTGAGATAGCCCTGGGTCAGCCACGGCGCGCGCACCACGATCTCGCCAAGGGACTCGCCGTCATGGGCCACGTCATTGCCGTCGGCGTCGATGATTTTCAGGTCGACCAACGGCACCGGCGTGCCGGTCTTGATACGGGTCGGCAGTTGCGCTTCGGCGGATAGCTGAAGGTCTTCGTCACGCAGATAGGTCAGGCACAGCAACGGGCAGGTTTCCGACATGCCGTAGCCGGCGTGCACCACCATGCCTTTGGCGCTGGCTTCACTGGCGATGCCAAGCGTCAGTGCGCTGCCGCCGAGGAGCATTTTCCATCCATCGAAACGGGTCGCCTTGCCTTCCTCGCAGTTGAGGATCATCTGCAGGATGGTCGGCACGCAGTGGGAGAAGGTCACCTTCTCTTCGCGGTACAGCTTGACCAGGCTGTTGGGCTCGTAGCGGCCCGGATACACCTGCTTGATGCCCATCAGGGTCGCGACATAAGGCACGCCCCACGCATGCACGTGGAACATCGGCGTGATTGGCATGTACACATCGTCGGAGCGCAGCAGCGGCTGGCCCTGATAGACGCCCAGGGTGCCGACGGCATTCAGGGTGTGCAGCACCAGTTGCCGATGGCTGAAGTACACGCCTTTCGGGTCACCGGTGGTGCCGGTGGTGTAGAACAGCGTGGCGACCGAGTTCTCGTCGAAATCGGGGAAGTCGTATTGGTCCGGGGCCAGGGACAGCAACTGCTCGTACTCACCGAGCACCGGCAGTGACGTCTTGGTCGCCTCGTCATCGGTGAGCTGCAGGTAGCCTTTTACGGTTTCCAGCCGTCCGTGGATCTGCTCGACCAGGGGCAGGAAGTCGTCATGCACCAGCACCAGGTCATCCTCGGCGTGGTTCATGGTGAACAGCACCTGCTCCGGTGACAGGCGAATGTTCACCGTGTGCAGCACCGCGCCGATCATCGGCACGGCGAAGAAGCATTCCAGGTAGCGGTGGCTGTCCCAGTCGAGCAGGGCCACGGTGTCACCGGCCTTGACCCCGGCCGCCGTCAGCGCATTGGCCAGGCGGCGAATGCGCTGGTTCAGCGTCTGGTAGCTGTAGCGCAGTTTGTCGGCGTAGACGATTTCCCGGCCCGGCTCATAACGCACGCCAGACAGCAGCAATTGCTTGATCAGCAAGGGATAGGCATAAGCGCCGTCGGCGGGCGGGATTATTTTTGTATTCAGCATGGTTGGAGTTCCTTGTCCTTCGATCAGAACTGATCGGCTTGCAGCTCGTAGAGGCAATCACTGCCGGCCTTGGCCGATGCGCTCAACGAGTGGATACGCGGCAGCAACCGGGCAAAGTAGAAACGCGCGGTCGCCAGTTTGCTGGTGTAGAAGTCGTCTTCGGCATCCCCGCTCATGACGGCCTTGGCCATGCGCGCCCACATGTAGGCGTATGCGGTGTAGCCAAACACGTGCAGGTACTCGACCGAGGCCGCGCCAATTTCGTTCGGGTTGCTCTGGGCTCGATCCAGCAACCACGCGGTCAGCTCGTCGAGGGTGTCCACGGCGGCATTCAGCGGCTTGGTGAACTCGTCGAGGTCAGCGCAGGCATTGGCGGTAAAGTTGCGGATTTCCGAAGCGAACAAGCGGTAGAGCGCCCCGCCGCTGCCGACGATCTTGCGCCCGGCCAGGTCCAGGGACTGGATGCCATTGGTGCCTTCGTAGATCTGGGTGATGCGCACGTCGCGCACCAGTTGCTCCTGGCCCCACTCGCGGATGTAGCCGTGGCCGCCGAAGATCATCTGACCGTGCAAGGTGGTTTCCAGCCCCATGTCGGTGAGGAACGCCTTGGCCACCGGGGTCAGCAGCGATACCAATTCCTGGGCCCGGGTGCGGGCTGTGACGTCTTCGCTGTACTTGGCGATGTCCAGTTGCAGGGCCACGTAGCTGGAGAACGCACGGCCGCCTTCGTTCAAGGCTTTCATGGTCAACAGCATGCGGCGCACGTCCGGGTGCACGATGATCGGGTCGGCGGCCTTGTCCTTGTTCTGCGCGCCGGTCGGTGCGCGGCTTTGCAGACGGTCACGGGCGTATGCGACGGCGTTCTGGTAGGAACGCTCGCCCTGGGCCAGGCCCTGGATGCCTACACCCAGACGCTCGTAGTTCATCATGGTGAACATCGCCGCCAGGCCTTTGTTCGGTGCGTCGACGATCCAGCCGGTGGCGCCATCGAAGTTCATCACGCAAGTAGCGGATGCCTTGATGCCCATCTTGTGTTCGATGGAGCCGCAGGACAGCGCGTTGTTTTCGCCCAGCGAACCGTCGGCGTTGACCAGCACTTTGGGTACCAGAAATAGCGAAATGCCTTTCGGGCCGGCCGGTGCATCCGGCAGACGTGCGAGTACCAGATGGATGATGTTCTCGGTCAGGTCGTGATCGCCGCCGGTGATGAAGATCTTGCTGCCGCTGACCTTGTAACTGCCATCGGCCTGGGGTTCGGCCTTGGTGCGAATCAGGCCCAGGTCGGTGCCGGCGTGGGCTTCGGTCAGGCACATCGAACCGGTCCAGGTGCCGGCGTACATGTTCGGCAGATAGCGTTGCTTGAGCTCTTCGCTGGCATGGGCCTTGATCGACAGGCAGGCACCGGCGGTCAGCATCGGGTACAGGCCGAACGACAGGCTGGCCGAGTTGACCATCTCTTCGACCTGCGCCGAAATCGCCTTGGGCATGCCCATGCCACCGTACTGCGGATCACCGCCGACACCGACCCAGCCGCCCTCGGCGAAGGCTTGATAGGCCTCGGCAAAACCGTCCGGCGCGGTGACCGAACCATTGCTCCAGGTACAGCCCTGTTCGTCGGTGGCGCGGTTCAAGGGTGCGATGACTTCGCCACTGATCTTACCGGCCTCTTCGAGGATGGCGGCGGCAGTTTCTTCATCGATCACGTCGGCCAGGCCGGGCAAACTGGCCCAGAGCCGGGACACCTGGAAAACCTCGTTGAGTACGAAGCGCATGTCGCGCAGGGGAGCTTTGTATTCAGACATCTTGGCTTACTCGGAAGTGGTCAGGGCATGGGGCATGCCCGGACGTTCAGTGGATTCAGTGTTCTCGGCTGCGGTAACAGAACCCGGCTGAGGAGCCCGTTCGCGCAGCAGGAAATACGACAGGGCCGGAATCAGGATCAGCGCACCGAGCATGTTCCACAGGAACATGAAGGTCAGCAGGATGCCCATGTCGGCCTGGAACTTGATCGGCGACCAGACCCAACACACCACGCCGGCGGCGAGGGTGATGCCCACCAGCCCGACCACCCGGCCGGTAAACGAGACGGCGTTGCGGTAGGCCAGGGACAACGGCAAGCCCTGGCGCTGGAAGTGCAGTTGCACGCTGAGCAGGTACAGGGCGTAGTCCACGCCGATGCCGACGCCGAGGGCGATCACCGGTAGGGTCGCGACTTTCACGCCGATGCCCATGGCCACCATCAAGGCTTCGCAGAGGATTGAGGTCAGCACCAGCGGCAACAGCGCCACCAGCGTGGCCCGCCAGCTGCGGAAGGTGATCAGGCAGAACAGCGTCACCGCTGCGTACACATACAGCAGCATGGTGTGATTGGCTTCGCGCACCACGATGTTGGTCGCTGCCTCGATACCGGCGCTGCCGGCGGCGAGCAGGAACTGGCGATCCCCGGTGCTGTTTTCCTTGGCGAATTTGTCGGCGATAGCGACCACCGCATCGAGGGTTTCGGCCTTGTGATCCTTGAGGAAAGCGATCACTGGCATCAGCGAGCATTCGGTGTTGAACAGCTCCGGCGAGTTGACCGAGGCTTGCTGTGCGGCATAGTTGAGCACGTCCTGGTTGCGCTGGATGCTGTTGAGCTTGGGGTTGCCTTCGTAGGTGCCGGCGGTGATCTGCCGTACCGCGTTGACCAGCGAAGCGGTCGCCTGCACGCCCGGATACTGTTGCAGCTCCCAGGCCAAACGGTCGGCGAGCACCAGGGTCTTGTAGTTCAGGCAGCCTTCCGGCGCCGTCTTGATCATCACCGCGAACAGGTCGCTGGACAGCGCGTAATGCTGGGTGATGTAGGCGTTGTCACGGTTGTAGCGCGAGTCGGCGCGCAACTCCGGGGCACCGCTTTCCAAGTCACCGATCTTCAGGTTGAGGCTGACCACGTAACCGCCAATGCCCATCAATACCGCGACCAGCACGGCGCCTGTGGCCCACTTGGCGGTGGTGAAGCGATCGAGCGCGTCCCACAACCGACCGAAGCCTTTATGCTTTTCGGCACGGGTGTCGATTTTCAATGCACGCTCGGCAGCCTTGGCGCCGACGCCGACATAGGACAGTGCCACCGGCATCAGCAACAGCGAGGTGAAAATCAGCACCGCGACGCCGATGCTGGCGGTGATCGCCAGGTCCTGGATCACCGGAATGTCGATCAGCATCAACACGGCGAAACCCACGGCATCGGCCAGCAACGCGGTGACGCCAGCGATGAACAGACGGCGGAAGGTGTAGCGCGCTGCGATCAGCTTGTGGGTGCCACGGGCGATGTCCTGCATGATGCCGTTCATCTTCTGCGCGGCGTGAGACACGCCGATGGCGAAGATCAAAAACGGCACCAGCACCGAGTATGGATCGATGGCGTAACCGAGCCAGGCGACGATGCCCAGTTGCCAGACCACCGCGATCAGCGAGCAGCCGACCACCAGCAAGGTGCTGCGCACGCAACGGGTATAGGCGTAGATGATGGCCAGCGAAGTGACCACCGCCAGACCGAAAAACATCATCACCTGAATCAGGCCGTCGATCAGGTCGCCCATGAGTTTGGCGAAGCCGATCACCCGCACCTTGTAATGGCCGGTGCCTTCTACCCCGGATTTACGCACTGCGCTGTCGCCGGCGTATTCGATCTTGTCGCGCAACTGCTCTTCGAGCATCTGCGAGAACGCGTGGTAGTTGATGCGCTGGCCACCGGCGGCGGCTTTGTCCAGCAGCGGCACGATCAGCATGGTCGACTTGAAGTCGCTGGCCACCAGGCTGCCGACAATGCCGGCGCGGGAAATGTTCTGGCGCAGCTGTTCGATCTGTTCAGGCTGCCCTGAATAGGTGTCGGGCATCACCGGGCCACCCTGGAAACCGTCCTCGGTGACTTCGGTCCAGCGCACGGCCGGGCTCCACAGCGACTTCATCCAGGCGCGGTCGACACCTTCAGTGAGGAACAACTGGTCGTTGACCTGCTTGAGTACGTCGAGGTATTCGGGGTCGAAAATATCGCCCTGGGTGTTCTCCACCACCACCCGCACCGAGTTGCCCAACCCGCGCAGGGAAGCGCGGTTTTCCAGGAAGTTCTGGATGTACGGCTGGCTCTGCGGAATCATTTTCTCGAAGCTGGGGCGCAGCTCCAGACGCGTTGCCGCCATGTAGCCAAGCACCACGGTAGCCAAGGCCATCAGCAGCATGAACAGCGGACGGAAGTTGAACACCAGCCGTTCGAGGAGGTTGCCGGAACGCTGATCGAAATCACGTACGTCGCGAATCACCGGCATGGCGTCTTGTTTGATATTGCCCATGTCTGGGTTCTCGCTCTTAGGGTTCGAGGGCTGGATCGGTGGACAACGTCCGGGCACCACGGCTGCCCGCCAGCACCAGAGCACCGTCGGCGGACTGGGTAGCGCCGGCGACCGGTGTCGGTGCCGGTTGCTGCAGCAGGTGCAGCTGCGCGCCCGTCCCTTGGCTGACCAGCATCTGCCCGCCCTGGGTGAACAAGCGGTAGTTGCCACGGGCATCGATCAGGCCCGCGGTGATGCTGACGTGCAGGCCGGTGTCCAGTGCGGTCCAGCTCTGGCCGCCGTCGCTGCTGCGCAGCACGTTGCCGCGCAAGCCGTAGACCAGTACTTCGCCGGGCTTGCCGAGCACGCCGAAGAAGCTGCCTTGATAAGGCGTCGGCACGGCGGCGAAACGCTGGGTGCTGTCATCCCACTTAAGCAACAAACCCTGCTCGCCGGCGATGTACAAAGCGTCGCCGGTGGCGGCGATTGCGTTGAGGTGCAGGCTCTGCGGGTTGTCGGTGCGATCCTGGAACGGGGTCCAGCTCTGGCCACCGTCGTCGGTGCGCAGGATCAGGTTGAACACGCCGACCACATAGCCGGTTTTGTCGTTGGCGAACCAGACGTCGAGCAGCGGTTTGTCCGCGCCTTGATCCAGTAGTCGTTGGCCTTCCGTAGCCAACTGGGGCCATTGCTCGTTGCCCGGCTCGGCCTTGGCCAGCGCCGAGTAATGCTTGATCAGCAATTCGCCAATCTGGCGACCGTCGAGTTGCTTCTTCCAGGTCGCGCCGGCGTCGCTGCTGTGCAGCACCACGCCGTCATTGCCCACCGCCCAGCCCTGGGTGGCGGTTGGAAAATTCACCGCGGTGAGGTCGGCACTGACCGGCACAGCGGCCTGCTGCCAATGCTTGCCCGCATCATCGGAAAACAGAATATGGCCACGCTGGCCGACGGCAATCACGCGCTCACCGGCGCGGGCCATGCCGGACAACGGGCTGTTGATCGCCAAGGCGCTGACCCTGGCGGGCAGGTCCAGCACGTCGACGTATTCGGCCGCGTGGGTAACGCCCTGCAACAGGCCGAGCACGACGCCCAACGCCAGCTGCAAAATATTATTTTTATACGAACACATGCTGCGTCCTCTTCGGAAAACCGCGTCGAGGCACACTTGCGTGTGCCTGACGGTAAAACCTCACGCCGTGCAGGTCATGCCGTTTGTAGGAGCGAGCTTGCTCGCGATGGGCGTTAACGATGACGCGGGGAGCCTGGTTCCCCGCGGTGTTCTCGAGTCCATCGCGAGCGAGCTCGCTCCTACAGTGCCGGTGGATCGTGCGAGCGCGTTTTTGCGGTTGGCTTAGCGAATGCCGGCGCCTGCCAGGGATTCCGACGACCACTGCGCCTTGGAGAGCGGCTCGATGTACTTGATGCCGCCGTAAGGGCCGACTACACCGTTGATGTTGTACGAACCACCGACCAGGTCGTAGATCATGAAGGGCGTCGAATCCGGCACCTGCTTGTCATAGCTCTGGCTGAGGAAAGCGAAGGAGCCGCGATAGAGCTGACCACGGGCGTCATATTGATCCGAGGCCAGAGCGGTCCAGCTGTCTTCGTCGAGGTAGAAGCGACGCTTGGCGTAGATGTGACGCGCACCGGCCTTGAGGTTGCCTTCGACGACCCAGACGCGGTGTTTTTCCCAGCGCACGAAGTCCGGTGCCAGGTGGTTGGCGGTGGTCAGCGACTTCGGATCCTGGACGTAGGTCAGCTTGTAGGTGTTGTAGGGCACGATCATTTCCTGTTTGCCCACCAGCTTCCAGTCGTAGCGGTCCAGCGCACCGTTGAACACGAACACGTCGTCGTAGGTGCCCGCACCCGCGGTGCCAGGGTTTGGCGTGTCGTAGGCCAGGTTCGGTGCCAGTTTCACCCGACGCTGACCCGGCAGGTATTGCCAGGCGCGACGTGGCTGTTGCAACGGGTTGGCGGCGTCCTTGAGCATCACCGCCTCGCCGGCCCGACGCGCAGGGCCGGTGTAGGACAGCTTCATCTGGTAGTACACATCGGCGCTGCTGATCGGCTGCGAGAGGTTTTCGTAGATCGGGTAGGAGATGTTCGCTTGCCCGGTGGTCGCAAGGCTTGGCACACCGGCGGAGTCGACGTTCCACGAGTCGTACTTGGAGCTGATGCTCACGCCCTGGTAACGCAGCAGGAAGTTCCACATCGCTTCGTTGCCCGATTGTGGAATCGGGAACGGCACGCCCGGCAGGACATTGTCGATGGCCAGGCCACCTTCGAGGGACTTGGCGCCGCTGGCGTTCTTCACTCCGTTATCCAGAATCGCTTGAGGCAGCGAAACGGTACGGTGCGTCGGGAACACGTCGACATGGAACGTCGGGAAACGCTTGGCCAGTTCAACGGTGGTTGCGCTGAGCAGGCCCTTGTATTGATCGACGTTCTTGCCGTCGATCACCAGCAGCGGTTTTTCGCTGGCAAACGGATCCGGGCGCATGCTGTCACCGGATTTGAAGCTGGCCGGCGGCGTCGTCAAGCCACCGTTGTAGGCAGGAATGGAACCATCAGCGTTCCCGGCTTTTTCAGCGCCCACCATGGTCAGGCTGGTGCCCAGTTTGGCAGCTTCCTGGGTTGAAACAGCGGCCTGTGCCTGGGCGGCAAGGACCATGGCCAGCGAAGCAGCCAACACGGTTTGTGCGAATTTCATCTTGTTATTCTCCTGCTTGCATTGAGCAAATCAGTGGTGAATCAAAAGGTTGTTTTCATCGTCAGGTACACGGCGCCACGGTCCTCAGTCGTGGCACCACCTCCGGAGAAGGACGAGTAGCCACCGGCGAAACAGGCGTAGTTTTCGTTGCCGCTAAAGGCGTTCGGGGTGGAGCCGTCACCGCCGTTCGGGCCGGTACTCACACCGCTGACGTTGCATTTTTCGGTTTTGCCGAAGGAGTCCACGTACTTCAGGTCGACAAAGTATTTGTTGTACACAACGGCACCGACACCAACGGCATAGTTGCCGGTGTCCTTGGCCCCGCCACCGGAGACCGGTGACACACCGGCGAGACCCACGTTGACCGACATCGGCGCGTTGAGATCGACACCGGGGAACACCTGGTACCAGGTCGGTGTGAAGTTGACCGCGATGCCCCAGTTGTCCCGGGTCGGCGCGTCGATGCCGCGATAGCTGTCCTTGCCCTTGTAGAGCGCCTCGTTCTTGCTATCGAGCTTGAGCAGGTTGCTGTAGTACAGCTCGGCCAGCACTGTTGCCTGATCGAACACCGGCGTTTTCGGCAGGGTCATCAGGCCGTTGAGCGTCCAGTGCAAGGTGTCGCCGGTGGCGCTCATGCTGTCGCCGCGGCTCGGGGTGTCGTAGATCACGCCCGTGGCATCCGTACGCGCAGGCAACAGACCCAGACCTTGACCCAGGCCCAGCGGGCTGCGGGTACTGACAATCGCCGGAATACTGGCCAGGGGCATGTTGTGACGGATGTTCAGGTCCGAGCCGACGCTGACCCCGCCCACGTCCTTGGACAGGCTCAGGCCAAAGATCTTGATGTTGTCGGCATACGCCAGTTGATAGGTGGCGGTGTCCAGCGAGTTGAGGGTGTTGACTACCGCAGGCACTTGCCCTGCCGGCCGGGTGCCGTTGGGGTTGGCCGAGGTAATGCCCCTGGCATCCAGCCAGGCTTGCGGCAGGATTTCCGAAGTCTCGCGGTAGTAGACGCCGAGGGTGCCATCCAGCCAGGCCGGCGACCACTTGGCCATCACGCCCCAGTCGCCGCTGCTGCCCGGTGTCAGGTCATGGCCGCGACGCACGTTGGTCAACGCGTTGCACGGCGCCAGGCCACAACCCAGCGGGCTGCCAGGCACCTTGGCGTTGGTGTTGCCGAGCAGGAACGACTGCGCACCATAGCCGATCAGATCCGAACCACCGTAGTAAGTACCGGCTTCGGGCAGACGCGCGGCGTCCCAATCGAGGAAGTACTGGGCGCCCACGGTCAATTCCGGATTGACGGTGAACGTCATCGACAGTTGATTGCGCGGGACGAACAGTTCCTTGGCTTCGGTGCCCGGCGACGCGGCAAGCTTGGCCAGGTCGAGGCCGGACTGGCCGTAGCTGACCGAGTGCACCGGGTTGAGAATGGTCTCGCCCCAGAACACGTTGTGCTGACCGGCCTTGGCGCTGAACATCGACTCCTCGCCCACTTCGGTGCTGTAGAACACAAAGGCATCGAGGATTTCGCCCGAAGGACCGCTGTAGTAGCGCTGGGCATAGTTGCTCAGGTGCGGGCTGCCATTGCCGACGTTGTCATGGGTGACCGCAGCCAGGCGCGGGTCGTTGGCGATCAGGCCCGACGTCGATCCATTGCCGTTGACGAACGGGTTGGAGTTGGAACCGGTGTTGTCATAGGCCTTGTCGTACCAGCTGGCGGCGCTGACGCGAAAGCCCATGGAATTCTTGTAGACCACATCCATTTCGGTCAACAGGTCGATACGGTTGGTGATGTTGGTGCCGGCCTTGCGGAAGTTGTAGTCGCCGTCGTTGTTGTTCGGCGTTCCCAACATGCGTTTGTCAGCGCTTTCGGTGCGCACGCCGTAGTTGTACTTCACGGTGTTATCCAGGCGCGCGGTCCAGTCCGGGTTGCCCAAGTCGAGCTCGACCCCATGGGCCGCCGGCGCAATGACGGCCAGAATGGCCGAGGCCAACAAGGTGTAGCGCGCTACGGTGAAGCCGTGACTCTTATTGTTGTGCATTGCGTTGTCTCCGCCTTTTTGTATTTGTTTTAAGCGCAGCCGCCCTCACGCAAACATAGATGGGTTTGCGTTTAAGGAATGAGGGCAAATGCCGGTTGGCGTACTGCCAGTCCAGCTCCTTGTACTAGCGGTCCAGCTCCAGGATGAGTGCTTCGGCTTGCTGCCAGTGGCCAAATCCTGCGGCCGGATTGAGGTGGCCGACATCGCCCAGATTGAGCAATTCGGCGCCCCAGCTTTCTGCCATGCGGGTGACCGCAGGAAGACTGGCAAGGTGATCGTTGGTGCTGCCGGCCACGATGCTGCGGAACGGCAGCGGGCCTTGGGGCAGAGGATTCCAGCCCTGGCTACGCAGGGTTTCGGAAGAAGGATAGTTGGGCGGCCAGACCGCATCGAGGTCCGGTGGCGCGGCCAGCAAAGCGCCCTTGATCGGACGGCTGTAATGCGCCGCCCAATGCGCGACCATCAGCACGCCAGCACTGTGGGCCACCAGAATCACCGGCCCGTCAATTTGCTCGAGCTCGTGCTGGATTGCCCGGACACGGGCCATGCAGTCGAGTTTGTCGGTTTCCAGTGGCGGGACGCTGCGCACTTTGCCCAGCCGGTCTTGCAGCAACGTTTGCCAATGTTCAGCCACGTGCTCGCGCAGACCCGGGACGATCAGAACGGTGGCGGCAGTTTGCAATTTGTCCACGTCAACACCTTCGCTTTCTCGATAACTCGACTGGCTGTTTGCGCCAGGGGCTTTTTGTAGGGTCGACATTAAAGAGCGCCCACCCAAAGCGCTTTACATTGGACGTCAGGCACTTTTCTTTTGATGACAAATTGTCGGACAGCAGGCCAGCGCGACCGCCGGTCGAAAAACCCCGCAGGTTGGCGCAGGGTCACTGTAATCAACGGATGAGGGGTGATGTCAGCGCGCAGCGCAGAGGATTCTTGACCTGAGCGCAGGCAAATCATCAACGACATGACAACTGTTCAACTGTTGATACGCTGGATATAGTCGCCACGCTCACGCCAACCGCCATCGGCCCAGGGAAGACCTTCGCATGCCCAAGCTTGTTCGCGCCGCCGTCTTGACCAACTACCTGGAGGTCACCCAGTACCTGGGTTTTAACCCGCGCGATGTCATGGCAGCCGTCGGTCTGAGCAAAGCCCAATTGCAGGCCCCTGAACACCGCATTCCCATCGATGCCGCCGTACGCCTGCTGGAAGACTCCGCCACCGCCAGCGGCTGCCAGACCTTCGGCCTGAGCATGGCCGAGTCGCGCCAGCTCTCGGACTTCGGCGTGGTCAGCCTGCTGCTCAGCCACCAGCGCACCCTGCGCGATGCCTTGCAGGTCGTGGTGGATTACCGGCACCTGATGAATGATTCGCTGGCCATCTTCATCGAAGAGGCCGGCAAGATGGTGATCATTCGCGAAGAGGTGGTCACCGAAACGCCCATGCCCAGCCGCCAGGCCACAGAACTGGCCATTGGTGTGATGTTCCGGCTGTGCTCGGCCCTGCTCGGCTCGCACTGGCACCCCTACAGCGTCAACTTCATGCACCAGCCACCGGACAACCTGCACCTGCATCGCCGGCTGTTCGGCTGCAACCTGGAGTTCGGCAGCGAATTCAACGGCATCGTCTGCCCCGACATCAGCCTCGACATGACCAACCCCAACGCCGACCCGGCCATGGCCCGCTACGCCCAGAGCTACCTCGACTCGCTGCAGAGCCACGAAGGGAACTCGATGCTGTTCGAGGTGCGCAAGGCCATCTACCTGCTGCTACCCATGGGACGCGCCACCATCGAACAGGTCGCCCAGAGCCAGGGCATGAACGTGCGCACCCTGCAACGCCGCCTCAAGGACGACGGTTGCGCCTTCAACGACGTGATCAACGATGTGCGTCGAGATCTGGTGCTGCGTTACCTGGACAACCCGAACTACTCGCTGAGCCGCATTGCCGACATGCTCGGGTATTCGATGGCGAGTTCGTTTACGCGGTGGTTTATCAGCCAGTTCGGCATGCCACCGGCTTCATGGCGCAGCACGCAGAAACAAGGTGGAACAAAACCCCACTCTGACGCCAAAGAATCCTGAGCGCCTCGAACCCTGGATTAAAGGGTGGCCACGCAGGCAGTCCAGGTCGCCACGGGGCTGTGCTCTACACGTCCCATCTCCCCGCCCTCGTTGCTTGAAGACTTTTCTGACAGCCCCAGGCCTCAGTCTTCCCAGACCGATCCCACGAGCAAATAGGCTGCAACTGGCAGCGTCCCCCTTCCTCGACACGCAAGCTTACCCCTAAAAATCGATCACCTGATTTGGCGCCCAGGGAGGGGCATTTCGCTGAAAGGAATGCACTCATGGAACAAGATCTTGAGGGGTACCACTGCGCGGTCTGCCGCGACCAGGCCAAGGCACGCGCCCGACAGCCCGCGCACTGGGATGCGGCAGAGGAGCAACGCAAATACGCCGAAATGCTGGCTCGACAACGGGCGCGCGAAGAGCAGGCCAACCTCGCGTGGGAAGCCAAAAAGGCCCGGGAAGAAGCGGCACGCGTAAAGGTCACCCTGCGCATCGGCGTGTTTTTCGACGGCACCGGCAACAACCCGTTCAATGTCGAGATGGGGCGCAAATGCGGGGCTCATCATCCAGTGTCGGAGGACGATCTGGATGGCAGTTGCAAGCCGTATATGCGGGACCCTGAGAGCAGTTATGGGGGGGAAGTGACGAATGTTAAGCGGTTGCATGATTTGTATCGAGAGGACAAAAACGTTGAGCTGATTACATCGAGCAAAATCGTATTCGACAAGGTTTACGTCGAAGGGATTGGCACAACCGCAGGCGAACCAGACCGATTGCTGGGCGCCGCGTTCGGTCGCGGTGAAACCGGTATCGAGGCCCGGGTATATGACGCGTTTGCTCAGGTCAAACGGCGGTTACGCAACTTCCATGAACGCTTCCCGGACCTGCAGATCCAGTCCCTGATCTTCGATGTCTTCGGTTTCAGCCGTGGCGCGGCCGCCGCCCGCCACTTCGCCTACTTGTGCATGGTCGGCATCAACAGCCCGCTCGTAGATACGTTGTACCTGCCGGATCGCCTGTTCGCCCGCGGCTTCAGCAAGGTGTTCGGTGAAGGGGTCAAGACCGGGTTTATCGGTCTGTTCGACACCGTCGCTTCCGTGGGTGGCCTGAGCAACCTGGGGTATGTGCGCAGCCCCGCTGCCCCCGGGGTCAAGCTGCACTTGCTGCCGCGTTTCTTCCCCAACGTTCTGCAACTGGTGGCCAGGGACGAATACCGCGCCAACTTCGCCCTTAACCGGGTCGGCCCGGACCATCCGGAAATCAGCCTGCCGGGAGCCCACTCGGACATCGGCGGGGGTTACCGCGATGACGTCGAAGAGTGCGTGCTACTCAGCCCCCTGCAAGCCTTGGACGTGGGCGAACTCACCGAGGTCAAAACCACCTCGATCTACCGCGAGGCCGATCAGGAACGCGCAAAATGGCACGCCAAGGGTTGGCCACTGGAGATGCTGGAGCTGGTGACTCCAGATCCCGTCAAGCTGCTGCCTGCCCCCAGAGAGCAAGCAGCGCCGAAACAGAAGCGGGTGTTTGCCGGTTTGCAGCTTCGGCGCAAGGTCAGTGCCGGACTGGCGCTGGTGTACTTGCGGGTGATGTATGAAGCCGCCAAAAAGCATGGGGTTGAGTTTGAAGATATTCAGCAACGTGCTGCATTTGCACCACCTGCTGAGCTTCAACCACTGTGCGAACGATTTATCGCGGGTGACTACCGCCTGACTGCAGCCGAAGAGCAACTGCTGAAGCTCCGTTACATCCACCAGTCGGCGCACTGGAACCCGACCTTCCTCTCCGGACCTCGCAGCACTCGATTCGAGCTGGCCTATGCCCATGTCCCGACGGCGGATGCCGTAAGGGTGCACCACCCCCATGTTCCGGAATGGAGGCTGTCACCATGAAAATCCCGTTTGCCTTGCTGGCAATGTTGTCGATATGCGCATGCCAGCCCGTCGATCCGCTGTCAGCCAAAAATGACTACAAACTGCGTTGGTGGGGAATTGGCTTCACTGAGCCCGCCCATATGACGGTGTGGGTCGAGACCTCGGCTGTCGAGGACATAAAGGGGCTGGTAATTCACCATATTGCGGCAGGAACGGCAGCCAGTAGTGACAATGAAAATGGCACCGAAAATGCTCGTGGCTGGGTGGGTGTGGGTGGCTCTGGCATGCCCGTCACGGGCGCCGATCTGCCAAAACGACTCTTTGTGCGCTGGCAATCGATTGTCGAACGCCAGACCTACGCCGGCTGGATCGATATCTCCGAATCGACCCGCG
>NZ_AKJM01000033.1 GCF_000282335.1 Pseudomonas sp. GM48 | reverse complement strand
GCAAGCCCGCTCCCACAGGATTAACGTCGCACACAACTTTTGTAATCGACATAAAACCTGTGGGAGCGGGCTTGCTCGCGAAGGGGCCATTACAGGCAACACAAAGCTGTTCGACTAGCGAAAATCCCGCCGCTCCCGAATCAGCGTATAGGCGCTATGCAGTTCACGCGTTCGCTCGGTGGCCTCACGAACCTGCATCGCCGTCGCGCCACTGCCGGCAATCTTGTCCGGATGATGGCGACTGAGCAGGCGCCGATAAGCACGCTTGATCTGCGCCGGTTCAGTGGTGGCCGACACGCCCAGCAGCCGCAAGGCCTCCTGATAACTTGGCACACTGTTGCTCAATGGCTTTTTCTGCGGCTCGTAGTCGTGGGCCAACGCTTGCACCTGATGCGGCGTCCAGCCCAGCCACTTGCCCCATTGGCCGATCAACTCACGCTCACTGCGGCCGGCACGGCCATCGGCCCACACCATTCGCCAGCAGGCGCGCAACACGCCTTCTGCCGCATAGGGCTGGGCACTCAGACGGCGCAGATAACCGTGCAGCCGGTCGCGGCCCGACTTGCCGCGATTGAACGCGGCAATCGCACGACGCTGCGCCGACTCGGACATATCCAGCGAACGCATTTCCGCCCGGGCCTGTTCGATGTGCCCGGCCATCACCTGGCCGTCGCACTTGGCCAGACGCCCCAACAAGACAAACAGCAACTCGTCGTTACGCAGCACCGGGCGACCGCCCAGCTTTTCCCGCAAGTGCCCCCAGCTCTGCAAGTGCAAACGCCGGTCCAGCGCCTGCCCCAACAACGCGCCGAGCATGGCCCCCGGAAGACTGGCTATGGCAAAGCCTGCTCCGGCTCCAATCAGAGTCCCTGGCCACAGCATCTCAGCGGCTCGCTTCTATTAATGATTCAACTTCGGCCAGGCGCTCGTGAGTGCCGACATCGACCCAGTGCCCCTTCAACTGCTCGCCGGTCACTTGACCGTCAGCCATGGCTTTACGCAACAGCGGCGCGAGCTTGAAAGCCCCCGCGGTGCAACCGTCGAACAACTGCGGATGCAACACCGCAATGCCACTATAGGTCAGAGTAGGAGCCTGCGGCTGACCGTCGTGCACCTGGGTTCCGATCAGGCTGAAGTCACCGGCCGGATGGTGGGACGGGTTGCTCGCCAACACCAGGTGCGCCAGGCCGCTGATAGGCTGATGCAACACGCTGAAGTCGTAATCGGTCCAGATGTCGCCGTTGACCACGACAAACGCTTCTTCCCCCAGCAACGGCAACGCGCGGAAAATCCCGCCGCCGGTTTCCAGGGGCTCGCCTTCCGCCGAGTACTGAATGCTCACGCCATAGCGCGAACCATCGCCCAGATAGTCTTCGATCTGCTGACCGAGCCAGGCGTGATTGATCACGATGTCGGTGAACCCGGCAGCGGCCAGCGCTCGCAGGTGATATTCGATCAGCGGGACTCCGCTTGCTCGAACCAGCGGTTTTGGCGTGGTCAGGGTCAGCGGGCGCATGCGCTCGCCTTTGCCCGCGGCCAGAATCATTGCCTTCATGCTGTCACTCCGGCACGCAGACTGGCCAGCAACACATCCAGTTCGGCCAGTTCAGGACGGCGCGCGATCACGGCATCTATATAGGCAAAGAAACGCGGCACATCACCCAGATAACGCGGTTTGCCGTCGCGATGGCAGATACGGGCGAAAATACCGATGACTTTCAGGTGACGTTGCACACCCATCAAGTCGCTGGCACGCAGGAAATCCTCGAAGTCGGGCTGAACCGGAATACCGAGGGCGCCCGCTTGCTGCCAGTAGCTTTCGAGCCAGCCGTGCACGCGCTCTTGCGGCCAGCTGAGGAATGCATCCTTGAACAGGCAGGTCACGTCGTAGGTCACCGGGCCATACACCGCGTCCTGGAAATCCAGCACACCGGGGTTGGGCTCGCTGAGCATCAGGTTGCGCGGCATGTAGTCGCGATGCACCAGGACTTTTGGCTGTGCCAGGGCGCTGTCGATCAACAGCTCGCTGACCTGCTGCCAGAGCACTTGCTGCGCCGCGTCGAATTCGATGCCCAATTCACGCTTCACGTACCACTCGGGAAACAGTTCCAGCTCGCGACGCAGTAATGCCACGTCATAGCTCGGCAAAGGCGCAACCATCGGCAACTGCTGGAAAGCCAGCAACGCTTGCAGGGCATCTCTGAACAAATCGTCGGCATTTTCACTGTCGATGACGTCCAGATAGGTCTTGTTGCCCAGGTCATTGAGCAAAAGAAAACCGCGCTCGAGGTCTTCGGCATAAATTTTCGGCACGTTTATTCCGGATTTCGCCAGCAAAAAGGCGATATCCACGAAGGGTTTACAGTTTTCCTGGGGCGGCGGCGCGTCCATCACGATGAAACTTTTGCCATCGCCTTCCCAACGGAAATACCGCCGGAAACTCGCGTCGCTGCTGGCCGCAGTCAACGTGGCTGGGGGGACGACGCCCCAACCCTGCTCGGCAAAAAGGGTCGCCAATTGTTCATCGAGCCAAACTTTCAGGTGTTGCAAGCGTACATCTTGATCAGGCATTGCAAGGGTCTCCGACGGCGCTAGCCGTCAAGCGGGTCATGCTTTATTATCCAGCATCTTTTTCAGACCATCGAGAGGCGTGCGGCCCACACCGCGGGCAGATGGCACGCAGGAAGCCCGGACTAATAAGATGGCATTGAAATCCCCCGCGTTTCGTAAAAAATTTCCGTTGTTGGTTACCGGCAGTTTGCTGGCGCTGCAACCCCTTGCCACTTCCTACGTGGTCGCCGCGGAACAGTTTGACTGCTCAGTCTCTGCTTCGGGTTCCTGGGACTGCGCGCCAAAGACGCCGGCGGCTGCAATGCCACCGCGCCCCGTCCATGACGGTAGCGCAGTTTCCGCCACCGGCGAAGCCCCGGCCGAGAGCGGTTCCAGCGAAGACACTGGCGCCAAGCCGGTACTGGTCACCGAATCCAAAGGCCGTGGCCTGAAGTCACGTAGCGCAGACTACAGTCACCTCGACTGGGTTCCGCGCGAACAGCTCACCGCCGCACAGTTGGCTGAAACCGGTCCTTATTGCTCCGGTTCCTATATCGAACCGATTCGTCCTGGCATGAACGACAAGACGGATAAAAGTGACGCTCCTACCTTTATCGGCGCAAAAGCCTCCCGCTATAAGCAGGATGAGCAGGTCGCGACCCTGGCCGGCGACGTTGTCATGCGTCAGGGCAGCATGCAGGTCGAAGCCGACGAAGCCAACCTGTACCAGGCCGAGAGCCGTGGCGACCTGAACGGCAACGTGCGCATTCGCGACAACGGCGCATTGATCGTCGGCGACCACGCCGATGTGCAGCTCGACACCGGTGAAGCCAAGGTCGACAACGCCGAATACGTGATGCACAAATCCCGCGTGCGCGGTAATGCGCTGTACGCCAAACGTGCCGAAAACGCGATCATCCGCCTCAAGGATGGTACGTACACCACGTGCGAACCGAACAGCAACGCCTGGCAGCTCAAGGGCAACAACATCACCCTGAACCCGGCCACCGGTTTCGGTACGGCAACCAACGTGACGTTGCGGGTCAAGGACATTCCGGTCCTGTACACGCCGTACATCTACTTCCCGATCGACGACCGTCGCCAGTCCGGCTTCCTGCCGCCGAGCATCGGCACCGGCAGTGATACCGGCTTCATGCTGGTCACCCCGTACTACTTCAACCTGGCGCCGAACTACGATGCCACGTTGTACCCGCGTTACATGGAAAAGCACGGCTTGTTGATGGAAGGCGAATTCCGCTACCTGACCAAGTCCAGCGAAGGCCAGTTCGGTGCGGCGTACCTCAACGACGAAAGCAACGAACGCGACAAGCAGTCCGACGCCGAAAAAACCCGCTACATGTACAACTGGCAGCACAAGGGTGGTCTCGACTCGCGAGTGCTCACGCAAGTCGACTACACCAAGATCAGCGATCCGTATTACTTCCAGGATCTGCAGACCGACCAGATTGGCGTGAAAAGCAACGACTACGTGAACCAGCAGGGCTCCGTCACCTATCGTGGCGACAGCTATACCGCTCGGGTGAACGCCCAGGCATACGAACTGGCGAGCGTATCGAACATTACGCCGTACGACCGCCTGCCGCAGCTCACCCTCGACGGCATGCTGCCTTATCATCCGGAAGGCCTGAATTTCACCTACAACACCGAGCTCGTACGGTTTGACCGCGATCTGCAGACCGGCAACTACTCCGACGAAGACGGTAATGTGACGCCCCGTATTGATACCAACATACAAGGTCTGGCTCGCGCCACTGGCGACCGCCTGAATCTCGCGCCCGCCATGAGCCTGCCGATGAACACGACATACGGCTTCCTGACACCGAAGCTCAAGTACCAGTACACCCAGTACCAGCTGGACCTGGACAGTACCGGCAAAAGTCAAATCGTGACTCAGGATCAAGCCGCGGCTGCAGCCGGGACTAAAAATTTCAACGGTAATTTTGACAGCAACCAGAACCGCGGCGTGCCGATCGCCAGTATCGACAGCGGTCTGTACTTCGATCGAAATACCCAGTATTTCGGCAAGAACTACCGCCAGACTCTCGAGCCGCGCCTGTTCTACCTGTACGTGCCTGAGGTCGACCAGGAAGACATCCCGGTATTCGATACCAGCGAATACACCTTCAACTATGCGTCACTGTTCCGGGACAACCGTTTCTCCGGTTCCGACCGTGTCGGTGACGAGAACAAACTGTCCCTGGGCGTGACCAGCCGCTGGATCGAAGACAACGGTTTCGAGCGTCAGCGCATCAGTGTCGGCCAGGCCTTGTTCTTCAAGGACCGCGAAGTACAGTTGCCGGGCATCAACCCACAAACCCGCGCCGATGCACATTCGAATGTTTCGCCTTATGCGCTGGAATACGAATATCGCTGGAACCGCGACTGGCGCACCACGGCCGACTACAACTGGGACCCGGACAGCCGCAGCCCTCGTTCGGGCAGTGCAATGTTCCACTACCAGCCTGAAGACAACCCGAACAAGATCGTCAACCTCGGCTATCGCTATCGTAACGACCAGGTGATCTACAACCAGAACACCGGTCAATGGCAGTTCGGCGGTGACTATGGCACCCCTGGCCAGCCTGGCTTCGTGAAGGACTACTACAAGATCCAACAGCACGACTTCTCGGTGATCTGGCCGATCGTGCCGCAATGGAGCGCTATCAGCCGCTGGCAGTATGACTACAACCGCAACCGTACCCTGGATGCCTTCGGTGGTTTCGAGTACGACAGCTGCTGCTGGAAACTGCGCCTGATCAACCGTTACTTCGTTGATTACGACGAGTTCAGCCAGCAAGCACCGCAAAACGAAAAAGGCGACCATGGCGTCTTCCTCCAAATTGTTCTGAAGGGACTCGGCGGCCTCACCGGCGCCAAGGCAGAGAGCTTCCTCGACAAAGGCATTCAAGGTTATCGTGAACGTGAAGACCAAGCTTTCTGATTGTCTGCGCCCGCTGATGCTGGGCGCGCTGTTCCTGAGTACGGCGGCCAGTGCCGCCGTACAGTCCATCGATAAAGTGGTGGCCATCGTCGACAACGACGTGGTCATGCAGAGCCAACTGGACCAACGCGTTCATGAAGTTCAGCAAACCATTGCCAAGCGTGGTTCTGCCGTGCCGCCAGCCAGCGTGCTGCAGCAGCAGGTACTGGAGCGCCTGATCGTCGAAAACCTGCAATTGCAGATCGGCGATCGCTCCGGCATTCGCATTACTGATGAAGAGTTGAACCAGGCTGTCGGCACCATTGCCCAGCGCAACAACATGTCGGTCGAGCAGTTCCGCGCCGCCCTGACTCGCGATGGCCTGTCTTACGACGAGGCGCGTGAGCAGATTCGTCGCGAAATGGTCATCAGCCGTGTACGCCAGCGCCGGGTTGCCGAACGCATTCAGGTCTCCGAGCAGGAAGTGAAGAACTTCCTGGCTTCCGACCTGGGCAAAATGCAGCTGTCCGAAGAGTTCCACCTGGCCAACATCCTGATTCCTACGCCGGAAAGCGCCAACTCCGACGCGATTCAGAATGCAGCCAAACAGGCCGATGCGATTTACCAGCAACTCAAGCAAGGCGCTGACTTCGGTCAGTTGGCCATCGCCAAATCCGCCAGCGAAACCGCACTGGAAGGTGGCGACATGGGCTGGCGTAAAGCCGCTCAATTGCCACCTCCGTTCGATCGCCTGCTGAGCTCCATGCCGGTGGGGGATGTCACCCAGCCAATGCGCACGCCGGGCGGCTTCATCATCCTGAAGATCCTCGCCAAGCGTGGCGGCGAGACCCAGATGCGCGATGAAGTGCATGTGCGTCACATCCTGGTCAAACCGAGCCCGATCCGCGACGAAGCAAAAACCAGGGCCCTGGCCGATTCGCTCTACAGCCGTATCCAGGCTGGCGAAGACTTCGGCGAACTGGCGAAAAGCTATTCGGAAGACCCGGGTTCTGCCCTCAACGGCGGCGACCTGAACTGGATCGACCCGAGCGCGCTAGTGCCCGAGTTCCGCGAAGTGATGGCCAAGACCCCACAAGGTCAGCTGTCCAAGCCGTTCCAGACACAATACGGCTGGCACGTCCTGGAAGTCCTTGGCCGTCGCGCCACAGACAGCACCACCCAGGCTCGCGAGCAGCAAGCAATGACCGTATTGCGTAACCGCAAATACGACGAAGAGCTGCAAACCTGGCTGCGTCAGATCCGTGACGAAGCGTACGTTGAAATCAAACTCCCTGGCGCCGACCAGGCAGCACAGTGAAACCCCAACGTTTCGCGCTGACACCCGGCGAACCAGCCGGCATAGGTCCCGACCTGTGCCTGCTGCTCGCCTCGCAAGCCCAGCCCCACCCCCTGATTGCCATCACCAGCCGCGACCTGCTCATTGAGCGGGCCGCGCAACTGGGTGTGGCGGTCGACTTGCTGCCGGTTACACCGGACAACTGGCCGGACGCGCCCGCGCCAGCCAACAGCCTGTATGTGTGGGATACACCGCTCAACGCCACGGTCACCGCCGGACAACTGGACAAGGCCAACGCTGCGTTTGTCCTGGAAACCCTGACCCGGGCCGGCCAGGGCTGCCTGAACGGGGACTTTGCCGGCATGATTACCGCGCCGGTGCACAAAGGCGTCATCAACGAGTCCGGCATCGCCTTTTCCGGACACACGGAATTCCTCGCCGACCTGACCCACACCGCGCAAGTGGTGATGATGCTGGCCACACGCGGCCTGCGCGTAGCCCTGGTGACCACTCACCTGCCCCTTCGCGAGGTTGCCGATGCAATCACGCCGGAGCGCCTGGAACGCGTCACGCGAATCCTGCACGCCGACCTGCAGAACAAATTCGGCATCGCCCAGCCACGCATCCTGGTCTGCGGTCTCAACCCGCATGCCGGTGAAGGCGGACATCTGGGCCATGAAGAAATCGATATCATCGAACCCACATTGGAGCGCTTGCGCGGCGAGGGCATGGACCTTCGCGGCCCCCTGCCCGCCGACACTCTGTTTACCCCCAAATATCTGGAGCACTGCGATGCAGTGCTGGCGATGTACCACGACCAGGGCCTGCCGGTGCTGAAGTACAAAGGCTTCGGCGCAGCAGTCAACGTGACCCTCGGCTTGCCGATCATCCGCACCTCGGTCGACCACGGCACCGCCCTGGACCTGGCCGGCAGCGGCAAGATCGACACCGGCAGCCTGCAAGTCGCCCTGGAAACCGCCTACCAGATGGCCGAGACCCGTTTATGACCGAGCATTACCAACACAAGGCGCGCAAACGCTTTGGCCAGAACTTCCTGCACGATGCCGGCGTTATCGACCGCATCCTGCGCTCTATTCATGCCAAGACAGAAGACCGCCTGCTGGAAATCGGCCCGGGACAGGGCGCACTGACCCAGGGTCTGCTCAGCAGCGGTGCCCAACTCGACGTGGTGGAACTGGACAAGGACCTGATCCCGATCCTCAACCAGCAGTTTGCCGGCAAGAGCAACTTCAATCTGCATCAGGGCGATGCACTGAAGTTCGACTTCAACAGCCTGAATGCCGCACCAGGCAGCCTGCGAGTGGTCGGCAACCTGCCGTACAACATCTCCACGCCGCTGATTTTTCACCTGCTGCACAACTCGCACCTGATCCGCGACATGCACTTCATGCTGCAAAAGGAAGTGGTCGAGCGCCTGGCTGCCGGCCCGGGTGGTGGTGACTGGGGCCGTCTGTCGATCATGGTTCAGTACCACTGTCGGGTCGAGCACCTGTTCAACGTCGGCCCGGGCGCGTTCAACCCGCCGCCGAAAGTCGACTCGGCCATCGTACGCCTGGTGCCCCACGCGGTACTGCCGCACCCGGCCAAGGACCACCGTTTGCTGGAGCGCGTCGTGCGCGAAGCTTTCAACCAGCGCCGCAAAACCCTGCGCAACACCCTCAAGCTGTTGCTGAGCAACGCCGAAATCGAAGCCGCCGGCGTCGATGGCAGCCTGCGTCCCGAGCAACTCGACCTGGCCGCCTTCGTGCGCCTGGCCGACAAGCTCAGCGAGCAAGCAGCACAAAAGCCTGCCGCCGACTGACAGGTGATGAGCGCTATCGGGTAGGACGGCACTCTGGTCTACTACCCGATACTTGGCCTAGACTGAACTCCATCAGCTACGCCCCGCGTCCCGCTTCGTTTTTAAGGCCCCTTGCATGTCCGATCCTCGTTATCAGGTCGACGTCAGCGTCGTCACCCGCTATCTGGCAGAACAATCGCAACCCGAGTACGACCGCTTTGCCTTTGCCTACACCATCACCGTGAAAAACAATGGCCTGATGCCCGCCAAACTGCTTTCACGGCACTGGGTCATCACCGATGGTGACGGGCATGTCGAAGAAGTGCGCGGCGCAGGCGTGGTAGGCCAGCAGCCGTTGATCGAACCCGGCAAGAGCCACACCTACAGCAGCGGCACGGTCATGACCACCAAGGTCGGCACCATGCAAGGCACCTATCAGATGCTTTCCGACGACGGCAAGCATTTCGATGCCATCATCGCGCCCTTCCGCCTGGCGGTGCCTGGAGCCTTGCACTGATGGCGACGTACGCTGTCGGCGACCTGCAAGGCTGCCTTCAAGCCCTGCAATGCCTGCTCAAACAAGTGGCGTTCGATCCGCAACGGGATCGTCTGTGGCTGGTGGGCGACCTGGTCAACCGCGGCCCGCAGTCGCTGGAAACCCTGCGCTTCCTCTATAGCATCCGCGAGTCGCTGGTGTGCGTGCTCGGCAACCACGACCTGCACCTGTTGGCGGCCGGACGCAACATCGAACGCCTGAAAAAGGCCGACACCCTGCACGAGATCATTGACGCGCCGGACTGCGCCGAGCTGCTGGAATGGCTGCGCCAGCAAAAGCTCATGCACTACGACGAACAGCGCAACGTTGCACTGGTCCATGCCGGCATTCCACCCCAGTGGTCGCTGCGCAAAGCCTTGAAGTGTGCCGCCGAAGTCGAGACTGTCTTGCGTGACGACAACCTGTTGCCGCCCTACCTCGATGGCATGTACGGCAACGATCCGGCGAAATGGGACAACGACCTCAAAGGCGTGACGCGTCTGCGGGTGATCACCAACTATTTCACCCGCATGCGTTTTTGCACCGCCGAAGGCAAACTCGACCTCAAGAGCAAGGAAGGTCTCGGTACCGCCCCACCTGGCTACAAGCCCTGGTTCCAGCACAAGGAACGCAAGACCAAAGGTCTGAAAATCCTCTTCGGTCACTGGGCTGCACTGGAAGGCAAGTGTGACGAGCCGGGTGTCTCGGCCCTCGACACCGGTTGTGTCTGGGGCGGCGCCCTGACCCTGATGAACGTCGACAGCGGCGAGCGCCTGTCCTGCAAATGCGACGAACACGGCCATGCTGCCGTGCCGTCAGTCGCCTCATCCATTCCCCAAACATCGCCAGCCAGCGCCCCGCGCTAGACTGCCCATTCAGCCGAGCCACAGGAGCCCGCCATGAGCGAATTCAAACGTATCCCCCCAGAACAGGCCCAAGCCCTGCGCGAACAAGGCGCCGTGGTGGTCGACGTCCGCGACCCGGCCACTTTTGCCGCCCTGCACATCGCAGGCTCGAAGCATCTGGACAATCATTCCCTGCACGCCTTCATCCAGGGTGCCGACCTCGATGCCCCCACCGTGGTGGTCTGCTATCACGGCAATTCCAGCCAGGGCGCGGCCGCCTACCTGATCAGCCAGGGCTTCTCCGACGTCTACAGCATGGATGGCGGATTTGAGTTGTGGCGTACGACGTATCCTGCAGAAACGGCGCAAGGCACCTCCGAATAATTTTTTTGTAACGTTGCAAGCCCCGGCTCCCGCGGGCTGGCGCGGTGGCAGACGAACGGTCTGCCACAACTAATTACGTATCTCGCCTTTACCTCCCGAATTCCCAACTATCCTTAAGCCCAGGCCATCCAAAACAGGGGAGAGCCGGTACACCGGCGCACGGGTCATCGGGAGTAGCTTTCGGGGTAGTCAGCCCCGGGAGAGTTCTGGGGGGTAAACAGCAATCGCCTGTTCGGTTGCTGCCAGCATCGACTGAGTGATCCGGCGTCGGCTCCACGTATCGAGCGAGGTGACGTCATGAGTATCTTTAGCCACTTCCAACAACGCTTCGAGTCCACACGCCAGGAAGAACTCTCTCTGCAAGAGTATCTGGAACTGTGCAAAAAAGACCGCAGCGCCTACGCTTCCGCTGCCGAGCGTCTGCTATTGGCCATCGGCGAGCCGGAACTGCTCGACACCTCGACCAACTCGAGACTGTCACGCATCTTCTCCAACAAGGTAATCCGTCGCTACCCGGCCTTTGAAGACTTCCACGGGATGGAAGAATGCATCGACCAGATCGTGTCGTATTTCCGCCATGCCGCTCAGGGCCTGGAAGAGAAGAAACAGATCCTTTACCTGCTCGGCCCTGTCGGTGGCGGTAAGTCGTCCCTGGCCGAGAAGCTCAAGCAACTGATGGAAAAAGTGCCCTTCTATGCAATCAAGGGCTCGCCGGTTTTCGAGTCGCCCCTGGGTCTGTTCAACTCCACTGAAGATGGAGCGATCCTCGAGGAAGACTTCGGCATTCCACGGCGCTACCTCAACACCATCATGTCGCCATGGGCGACCAAGCGCCTGGCCGAGTTCGGTGGCGACATCAGTCAGTTCCGCGTGGTCAAACTCTACCCGTCGATCCTCAACCAGATCGCCGTGGCCAAGACTGAACCTGGCGACGAAAACAACCAGGACATCTCGGCGCTGGTGGGCAAGGTCGATATCCGCAAACTGGAGGAATTCCCACAGAACGACGCCGATGCCTACAGCTACTCGGGCGCACTGTGCCGGTCCAACCAGGGCCTGATGGAGTTCGTCGAAATGTTCAAGGCACCGATCAAGGTGCTGCACCCACTGCTGACCGCCACCCAGGAAGGCAACTACAACAGTACCGAAGGCCTCGGCGCGATTCCGTTCACCGGGATCCTGCTGGCGCACTCCAACGAATCGGAGTGGCACACCTTCCGCAACAACAAGAACAACGAAGCCTTCATCGACCGGATCTACATCGTCAAAGTGCCGTACTGCCTGCGGGTCAGTGACGAAGTGAAGATCTACGACAAGCTGCTGTTCAACAGCTCGCTGGCCAAGGCGCATTGCGCACCGGATACCCTGAAGATGCTGGCCCAGTTCACCGTGCTCTCGCGCCTCAAAGAGCCGGAAAACTCCAACATCTACTCGAAGATGCGCGTGTACGACGGCGAGAACCTCAAGGACACCGATCCGAAAGCCAAGTCGATCCAGGAATACCGCGACAACGCCGGTGTCGATGAAGGCATGAACGGCCTTTCCACCCGGTTTGCGTTCAAGATCCTGTCGAAAGTGTTCAACTTCGATCCACACGAAATTGCCGCCAACCCGGTGCATCTGCTCTACGTGCTGGAACAACAGATCGAACAGGAACAGTTCCAGGCCGAGACACGCGAACGCTATCTGCGCTTCCTCAAGGAATACCTGGCACCGCGCTATATCGAATTCATCGGCAAGGAGATCCAGACCGCCTACCTCGAGTCCTACAGCGAATACGGCCAGAACATCTTCGATCGTTACGTGCTGTACGCCGACTTCTGGATCCAGGACCAGGAATACCGCGACCCGGAAACCGGCGAGATCCTCAATCGCGTAGCCCTGAACGAAGAGCTGGAGAAAATCGAAAAACCGGCCGGCATCAGCAATCCGAAGGATTTCCGCAACGAAATCGTCAACTTCGTCCTGCGCGCCCGGGCCAACAACAACGGCAAGAACCCGACCTGGCTCAGTTACGAAAAACTGCGGGTGGTCATCGAGAAGAAAATGTTCTCCAACACCGAGGACCTGCTACCGGTCATCAGCTTCAACGCCAAGGCCAGCAAGGAGGACCAGCAAAAACACAACGACTTCGTCACACGGATGGTCGAGCGGGGCTACACCGACAAACAGGTACGACTGCTGTCCGAGTGGTACCTGCGGGTCAGAAAATCACAATAACCCGCTGCCGGTCAGACCGGTTGTCGTCAGCCAGAGACCTGTGTGCGCTTTTTCTGTTACACAGGCCTCTGGAAGGTGTTCGAAAGTCGGTAGCGAGTTCAGGCAGCATCCAAAGCGCTTGGGGGAGCGTTCAATACCCCTCGGCTCTCGGTTCGATGCTGTATCACCGCTCGCCCCTTTCAGGACAGCTTCTAAGGAGCAGTCATGAGCTATGTGATCGACCGACGTCTCAATGGCAAGAACAAGAGCACGGTGAACCGCCAGCGGTTTCTGCGGCGCTACCGTGATCACATCAAAAAGGCTGTCGAAGAGGCGGTCAGCCGGCGCTCCATTACCGATATGGAACACGGCGAACAAATCAGCATTCCCGGCCGCGACATCGACGAGCCGGTGCTTCATCACGGCCGCGGCGGCAAGCAGACGGTCGTGCACCCGGGCAACAAGGAATTCACCAGCGGCGAACATATCGCCCGTCCACCGGGAGGTGGTGGCGGTCGGGGTCCGGGCAAGGCCAGCAATTCCGGCGAAGGGATGGACGAATTCGTCTTTCAGATCACCCAGGAAGAATTCCTCGAATTCATGTTCGAGGACCTCGAACTGCCAAACCTGGTCAAGCGCAACCTGACCGGCACAGACACCTTCAAGACTGTTCGAGCCGGGATCAGCAACGAGGGCAACCCGTCGCGGATCAACATCATCCGGACCCTGCGTTCAGCCCACGCCCGGCGAATCGCCCTGTCCGGCAGCAGCCGGGCAAAACTGCGCGAGGCCAAGGAAGAACTTCTGCGACTCAAGCAGGAAGAACCAGACAACTTCGGCGATATTCAGAAAATCGAGGCAGAAATCGAAAAACTCAGCGCGCGCATTCACCGCGTGCCGTTTCTCGACACGTTCGACCTCAAGTACAACCTGCTTATCAAGCAACCCAACCCCAGCTCCAAAGCCGTGATGTTCTGCCTGATGGACGTGTCCGGTTCGATGACCCAGGCGACCAAGGACATCGCCAAACGCTTCTTTATCCTGCTGTACCTGTTTCTCAAGCGGAACTACGAAAAGATCGACGTCGTGTTCATCCGACATCACACCAGCGCCCGCGAAGTGGATGAAGAGGAGTTTTTCTACTCCAGGGAAACCGGCGGCACCATCGTCTCCAGCGCCTTGAAACTGATGCAGGAGATCATGGCCGAGCGTTATCCAAGCAATGAGTGGAACATCTACGCCGCCCAGGCTTCCGACGGTGACAACTGGAACGACGACTCTCCGATCTGCCGCGACATCCTGATCAACCAGATCATGCCATTCGTCCAGTACTACACTTACGTTGAGATCACCCCGCGCGAGCACCAGGCCCTGTGGTTCGAGTACGAGCGCATCGCCGAAGCCTTTTCCGACACGTTTGCCCAGCAACAACTGGTCTCGGCCGGGGATATCTATCCGGTCTTCCGTGAACTCTTCCAGCGCAGGTTAGTGACATGACCGCCAAAGAGCAGAAGCGCCAACCCATTTCCACCGGCTCCGAATGGACGTTCGAGCTGATCCAGGCGTACGACAAAGAAATCAGTCGTCTGGCGGCTCGATACGCCCTAGACACGTACCCCAACCAGATCGAAGTGATCACCGCCGAGCAGATGATGGACGCCTATGCCTCGGTCGGTATGCCGCTGGGTTATCACCACTGGTCCTACGGCAAGCATTTTCTCAGCACTGAAAAATCCTACACTCGCGGCCAGATGGGTCTGGCGTACGAGATTGTGATCAACTCCGACCCGTGCATCGCCTACCTGATGGAAGAAAACACCATCTGCATGCAGGCGCTGGTGGTAGCCCATGCCTGCTATGGGCACAACAGCTTTTTCAAAGGCAATTACCTGTTCCGCACCTGGACCGACGCCAGTTCGATCATCGATTACCTGGTGTTTGCCAAGCAGTACATCATGCAATGCGAAGAGCGCCACGGTATCGACGCGGTCGAGGACCTGCTCGACTCCTGCCATGCGTTGATGAACTACGGTGTCGATCGCTACAAACGCCCCTATCCGATCTCTGCGGAAGAAGAACGTCGCCGGCAAAAGGACCGGGAGGAGCATTTGCAGAAACAGATCAATGATCTGTGGCGAACCATTCCCAAGGGCGCGGACAAGTTCAGCGACAAGGACAATGCACGCTTCCCCGCCGAACCTCAGGAAAACATCCTGTACTTCATCGAAAAACATGCACCGCTGCTGGAGCCATGGCAGCGGGAAATCGTGCGCATCGTGCGCAAGATCGCCCAGTATTTTTATCCACAGCGCCAGACCCAGGTGATGAACGAGGGTTGGGCGACGTTCTGGCACTACACCCTGATGAACGACCTGTACGACGAAGGCCTGGTCACCGACGGCTTCATGATGGAGTTCCTGACATCCCACACCAGCGTGGTATTCCAGCCTGGTTTCGACAGCCCTTACTACAGCGGCATCAACCCTTATACGTTGGGTTTTGCCATGTACCGCGACATCCGGCGCATGTGCGAAGAGCCGACGGAAGAAGACCGACGCTGGTTCCCGGACATTGCGGGCACCGACTGGCTGGCGGCCATCAAGTTCGCCATGAGCAGCTTCAAGGATGAGAGTTTCATCCTGCAGTATCTGTCGCCCAAGGTGATCCGCGACCTGAAGCTGTTCAGCATTCTCGATGACGACCAGAAGGACGACCTGCTGGTACCCGCCATTCACGACGAAGGCGGCTACCGCATCATCCGTGAAACCCTGGCGGCGCAGTACAACCTCGGCAACCGCGAACCCAACGTGCAGATCTACAGCATCGACCGGCGTGGCGACCGCTCCCTGACCCTGCGTCACCAGCAACACGACCGCAAACCACTGGGGGACTCCACCGAAGAAGTGCTCAAACACCTGCACCGCCTCTGGGGCTTCGATATTCACCTGGAAACCCTGCAAGGGGATCAGGTGATGAAAACCCACCATGTGCCGCCCAGAAGCGAACACAGCGAAGGCGAATACGGTCGGCTGGACCTGGCCGTCATCCATCTTTGATCCGGTTTGTGCCTCCGAAAGCTCGACGCAACGGTTATCCTGTCGAGCTAACGGAGGTTTTTTATGCGGATTTATAAAGTCGGCGGTGCGGTACGTGATCGCTTGCTGGGCAAACCGGTCACCGATATCGATTGGGTTGTGGTCGGCGCCACCACCGAAGAAATGCTCGCCAAGGGCTTTCGCCCGGTGGGCGCGGATTTCCCGGTGTTCCTTCATCCAAAAAGCGGTGAGGAGTACGCCCTCGCCCGAACCGAGCGCAAAAGCGGACGCGGTTACGGCGGGTTCACGTTTCACGCCAGCCCTGAAGTCACCCTCGAAGAAGACCTGATCCGTCGCGACCTGACCATCAATGCCATGGCCGAAGACGATCAGCAGAACCTGACCGATCCGTACCACGGCCAGCGCGATCTCGAAGCGCGCCTGCTTCGCCACGTTTCCCCGGCATTTGCCGAAGATCCGCTCAGGGTCTTGCGTGTTGCCCGCTTCGCGGCGCGCTACGCGGCGCTGGGTTTTACCGTTGCCCCGGAAACCCTGGAGCTGATGCGCCAACTCAGCGAGTCAGGCGAACTTGAGGCTCTGACCCCGGAGCGCAGCTGGAAGGAAATTTCCCGCGCCCTGATGGAAGATCAGCCACAGGTGTTCGTTGAGGTATTGCGTGCATGCGGCGCACTCAAGGTGTTGATGCCGGAGGTCGACGCGCTGTTCGGTGTACCGCAACCACCGGCCCATCACCCGGAAATCGATACTGGCGCACATACCCTGGGCGTGTTGCAGCAAACCGCCATACACAAACAGCCACTGACCGTGCGCTGGGCGTGCCTGCTGCACGACGTGGGCAAGGGCCTGACGCCAGAGGAAGAGTGGCCGCGACACATTGCCCACGAGTTCAAAGGCCTGAAGTTGATCAAAGCGGTCAATGAACGCTTCAAGGTACCGAGAGACTGCCAGGAACTGGCAGTGCTGGTGGGCGAATATCACACCCACGGCCATCGCGCCTTTGAGCTGAAGCCATCGACGCTGCTGGAATTGCTGCAAAGCTTCGACGTATACCGCCGGCCACAGCGGTTCGAGGAGTTCATTGCGGCCTGCGAGATGGATGCGCGTGGGCGCAAAGGGCTGGAAGAAAGAAGTTATCCACAGGCGGATTATCTGCGCGGTGCGGCAACCGCGGCTCGCAGCGTGGCGGTTCAGCCGTTGCTGGAAAAGGGGTTCAAGGGACCGGAGCTTGGAGAGGCGATCAAGCGCGAGCGGCTAAAAGCGCTGAAGGCTTACAAGGAAGCGGCGTCTGCCTGAAAAGCTTCGCGAGCAAGCCCGCTCCCACAGGTTTACGCTAACCCTGTGGGAGCGGGCTTGCTCGCGAAGGCGTCGGTCAGATCACAGCAAATCTGAAGGCGTCAATTGCTCGCCACGCCACTCAAACGCCACCGGCGCCAGCACCTGATCGATCTGCGATTCGGCCCACAATGTAGCGAAACTTTTACCCGCACCCGGGTGTACTCGATCCGGCGCTATCAACGACAACGGCCACAGAACGAACGCATTTTTCAGAATTTCTGCGCGCGGCAAGATCAGGCCATCAAAGTTACCCACCAGATCGCCGAACAACAACACGTCGATATCCAGTGGCAAACCTCGTCGATCCGGCGCGTAACGACCGTTATCCGCCTCGATGAACTTCAACCGACGATCGAGCTCCATCAGCGGCAGATCGGTATACGCCGACACCACGAAATTGAAGAACGGCCCGCTCTTGATGCCCACTGGCTGGCTTTCGAATACCGCCGAACAGCGGATATCGACAAGGAACGCCGCCAAAGCATCGAGACCCGCCTGCAAATGGGTTTCACGCTCGATATTGCTACCGAGCCCGAGGTACACCTGAGTCAGCGACATCCGCGCTCGATCTCCACGCCCACACCACCGATGGCAGCCGGGATGGCACCGGGCTTGGTCAGCTTCAGGCGCATCCAGGTGATTTTGAATTCGCTCATCAGCACTTCAACCAGGCGCTCGGCAAAGGTTTCAACCAGCTGGAATTGCGCCTGCTCGGCAAACGCCTGGATGCGCGAGGAAACGCTGGCGTAATCGAGCGCCAGGGTCAGGTCATCACCGGCTGCAGCCGGGCGATTGTCCCAGGCGAAGCTCAGATCAAGACGCAAGCACTGTCGGATGCCTCGTTCCCAGTCGTAGGCACCAATCACCGTGTCGACTTCCAGGCCCTCGATAAACACTCTGTCCAAGCACTTCTCTCCGCTACACGACAAGGGCGCAATGCGCCGTTAGAATCAGGGCTTCCTCGCCCGGAATAGTTAGCATGTTTTGGTTATTGGCGATCCTCGCCTACCTGCTCGGCTCTCTGTCCTTCGCCATTTTGCTCAGCCGCCTGACCGGTAACCCCGATCCGCGAATGAGTGGCTCGGGCAATGCCGGCGCCACCAACATGTTGCGCCTGGCCGGCAAGAAACTCGCCATCCTGACCTTGCTCGGCGACCTTTGCAAAGGCCTGCTGCCGGTACTGATTGCTCGTCTTGCGGGTCTCTCGCAGCAAGAACAGGCCTGGATCGGCGTCTATGCCGTCATCGGCCATCTGTTTCCATTGTACTTCCGCTTTCGCGGCGGCAAGGGTGTCGCCACCGCTGCGGGCATGCTGCTGGGACTGTACCCGCCCGCTGCGCTTCTGGCGGTCTGCGCCTGGCTCTTGACGTTCTACCTGACCCGCACCAGCTCTCTGGCCGCCCTCATCGCCACACCGCTGAGCCTGCCTTTGCTGGCCTGGCAAGAACCGGCCGCCCTGCTGCCCATGAGCACGCTCACCGGGCTGATCGTCTGGCGTCATCGCGGCAATCTACGCGACCTGTTTGCCGGGCGCGAACGGCATTTCTAGTTGCCGGACATGAGCGCCGCTCATCACAACGCCGACAATTGCTCCATCGGCCAGCGTGCCTGCACGCTGATCGCCAGGCTTTCCTGCTGACCGGCCTGCAAGCGCTGACAGCCGGCGAACGCGATCATCGCGCCGTTATCGGTGCAGAACTGCGGACGGGCATAAAACACATCGCCCCTCATATCGCCGAGCATTTTCTCCAGAGAAGTGCGCAACGCCTTGTTGGCACTGACGCCCCCGGCGATCACCAGGCGCTTCATGCCGGCGGCTTTAAGGGCACGCTTGCACTTGATGGTCAAAGTCTCCACCACGGCCTGCTGGAACGCCAGCGCGATGTCGCATTGGGCTTGCTCGCCGTCGTCCCCGGCGCTGACGCACTGCTGCCAGGTGTTCAGCGCAAAGGTTTTCAAGCCACTGAAGCTGAAATCCAGGCCCGGGCGGTCACACATCGGACGCGGAAAGACGAAACGCCCTGCAACGCCCTGCTCTGCAAGGCGAGCGATCTCCGGTCCGCCCGGATAATTGAGGCCCATCATCTTGGCCGTCTTGTCGAAGGCTTCGCCGGCAGCGTCATCCAGGGTCTCGCCCAAGAGCGTGTATTGACCAATTGCGTCGACCTGAACCAGCTGCGTATGACCACCCGACACCAACAAAGCGACGAACGGAAATTCCGGCGGTTGCGACTCCAGCATCGGTGCCAGCAAGTGACCTTCCATGTGGTGCACGCCAAGGGCCGGAATACCCCAGGCAAAGGCCAGCGCCTGAGCGCAGGAAGCCCCCACCAGCAACGCGCCCACCAGGCCAGGGCCCGCGGTGTAGGCGATCGCATCGATCTCGGTCGGCACGCAGTCGGCTTCGGCCAACACCTGACGAATCAAGGGCAGCATGCGTTTGACGTGATCGCGCGAGGCCAGCTCCGGCACCACGCCGCCATAGGCGCGGTGCAGGTCGATCTGACTGAACAGCGCGTCGGCCAGCAGCCCGCGCTCACTGTCGTAAAGTGCGACGCCGGTTTCATCGCAGGAAGTTTCTAATCCCAGTACTAGCATGGGTTTGCGCCTTGTTTAGGCTGAATTCGAAGGCGCGCATAATAGTCGCCGCGTGATGCCCCGACCAGCGGTTTTCGATCAGAGGCTTTGCATTCCGAGCGTTGAGGGGTTAACATCCGCAACCCTTAAAAACCGACGTCTTCAAGTGCTCTTTTGCCGCGAGGATGTTGACCCCGGTAATGAATGAAGGTAGCTCTGGATGCCAGCCGTCAAAGTAAAAGAGAACGAACCCTTCGACGTAGCTCTGCGTCGTTTCAAGCGCTCCTGCGAAAAAGCCGGTGTACTGGCTGAAGTTCGTAGCCGCGAATTTTACGAGAAGCCAACTTCTGAGCGTAAGCGCAAAGCAGCAGCCGCTGTTAAGCGTCACGCTAAGAAAGTTCAGCGCGAACAGCGCCGCGCCGTTCGTCTGTACTAATACACAGACGATCGTAGCAAGCTTCTGCCAAGCCCGGCCCTCAGCCGGGCTTATGGCATTTGCGGAAAACGCTTGATGCTTCACTGTCAAAGCCGCAGACGCGACCGAGACAAATCTGCTTCACCACGTCAGACCTGGCTCTTTTGCCAGCGGTGCACGTCTTTTCTGACGAGCCTTCCAAGGCTACTGACGAGCACACCCACTGATTCCTCTTACGACGATCAGCCCAAGGCACCTGCTTGCGTGCCAAATGATGAGCTATCCGAGGCCGATGATTGGCCGCAGCGGATTCAGCGCAATACTTTCAAACAGTCGAATGCTGATTGGCATTAACGTCAGCGGATTTTCGGCAGATACACTTCCCGACAGCGATTACGCAGACGACACTGGTCGAGCCGCTTACTTTGCGCGCCTCAAACAATGACCGAGTTCGGTCGCCGTACGTTTCGGGTTCCTTTCAGCGCAGATGACGAGAACGCCATGGCCGGGCTAATTCCCCAGAGCTTCATTGACGACCTTCTGAACCGCACCGACATCGTCGATGTGGTCAGCTCGCGCCTGCAACTGAAAAAAGCCGGCAAGAACCACACCGCCTGCTGCCCGTTCCACAAAGAAAAGACTCCGTCGTTCAGCGTCAGCCCCGACAAGCAGTTCTATTACTGCTTCGGCTGCGGCGCTGGCGGCAACGCCCTCGGCTTCATCATGGACCACGACAACCTGGATTTCGTCCAGGCTGTCGAAGAACTGGCCAAAGCCGCCGGCATGGAAATCCCCCGCGAAGAAAGCGGCCGCCCGCACAAACCGCGGCAGCCGACCGATTCGCCGCTGTATCCGCTGCTCAGCGCTGCCGCCGACTTTTATCGCCAGGCCCTGAAAAGCCATCCATCGCGCAAGGCGGCCGTGGATTACCTGAAAGGTCGCGGGCTGACCGGCGAAATTGCCCGGGACTTCGGCCTCGGCTTTGCCCCACCCGGCTGGGACAACCTGTTCAAGCACTTGAGCAGCGATACCCTGCAACAAAAAGCCATGATCGATGCTGGCCTGCTGATCGAGAACGCCGAAAGCGGTAAACGTTACGACCGCTTCCGCGACCGCGTGATGTTCCCGATCCGCGACAGTCGCGGGCGCGTCATCGCATTTGGCGGCCGGGTATTGGGCGACGACAAGCCGAAATACCTGAACTCCCCGGAAACCCCGGTTTTCCATAAGGGCCAGGAACTCTACGGCCTGTACGAAGCGCGCAAGACCAACCGCAACCTCGACGAGATCATCGTTGTCGAGGGTTACATGGACGTCATTGCCCTGGCCCAACAAGGCCTGCGCAATGCCGTCGCAACCCTGGGCACCGCCACCAGCGAGGAACACCTCAAGCGGCTGTTTCGCGTCGTGCCCAGCGTATTGTTCTGCTTCGACGGCGACCAGGCCGGCCGCAATGCGGCATGGCGGGCGCTGGAGGCGACACTTTCGAGCCTGCAGGACGGTCGCCGCGCACGCTTCCTGTTCCTGCCTGAAGGCGAGGACCCGGACACACTGGTCCGCTCCGAAGGCACCGATGCCTTCCGCGCACGCATCAACCAGCACGCGCAGCCACTGGCCGATTACTTCTTCCAGCAACTGACGGAAGAAGCCGACCCGCGCTCGCTTGAGGGCAAGGCGCATATGGCCACCCTCGCCGCGCCGTTGATCGACAAAGTCCCGGGCGCCAACCTGCGCACCCTGATGCGCCAGCGCCTGAGCGAAATCACCGGCCTGAGCGGCGAAGCGGTGAGCCAGCTGGCACAAAGCGCCCCGCCAGAAGCACCGCCGGCCTACGACCCGGGCATCGATTACGACGCTATGCCCGATTACAGCGACTATCATCAGCCGCAGGCACAGGAAATGTATGTGCCGCAGCAGGAATGGACGCCGAAGAAACCCGGTGCAGGAGGCAAGAAATGGGACAAGAAACCGTGGGACAAGAATGGCAAACGGGGCGCTGATCGCGATCAACCCCGCGCGCCACGGGTGCCCGCCGCCGTAGAACCGCCGACCCTCGCCGCCTTGCGCACGCTGCTGCATCACCCGCAACTGGCCGAAAAAGTCGAGGATGCCGGACACTTCGCCGCCGAGGATCACACCAACACACAATTGCTGGTGGCGCTGCTCGAGGCCGTGCAGAAGAATCCCAAGCTAAACTCAATTCAGCTGATTGCGCGCTGGCACGGCACAGAGCAGGGCCGCTTGCTCAAGGCCCTGGCGGAAAAGGAATGGCTGATTGATGGAGATAACCTTGAACAACAGTTTTTCGACACCATTACTAGCTTGTCAGCCCGCCAACGCGAGCGAAACCTGGAACAACTTCTTCGAAAAGCACGTCAAAGTGAATTGACCAGCGAAGAGAAAAACCAACTGCGCGACCTTTTAAGTCGCAATGTTTCCGCATCAAACCCGACCTCAACTGGCGCGTGAGGTCATAGCTCAGGTATAATCCTCGGCTTGTTTTTTGCCCGCCAAGACCTTCAGTGGATAGGGTGTTATGTCCGGAAAAGCGCAACAGCAGTCTCGTATCAAAGAGTTGATCACACTTGGTCGTGAGCAGGGCTACCTGACTTACGCGGAGGTCAACGACCACCTGCCGGAGGATATTTCAGATCCGGAACAGGTGGAAGACATCATCCGCATGATCAATGACATGGGGATCAACGTATTCGAGGTTGCGCCAGATAAGGATTCCCTTATGCTGGCCGACGCCGATACCGACGAAGCCGCAGCCGAAGAGGCCGCTGCAGCGTTGGCTGCGGTCGAGACCGACATTGGTCGCACTACCGACCCGGTGCGCATGTACATGCGCGAAATGGGTACGGTCGAGCTCCTCACACGTGAAGGCGAAATCGAAATCGCCAAGCGTATTGAAGAGGGCATCCGTGAAGTGATGAGCGCAATCGCGCACTTCCCTGGCACGGTTGATCATATTCTCTCCGAGTACACCCGCGTCACCACCGAAGGTGGCCGCCTGTCCGACGTCCTGAGCGGTTATATCGACCCGGACGACGGCATCGCGCCGCCTGCGGCAGAAGTGCCGCCTCCAATTGACGCGAAAGCCGTCAAAGCGGATGACGACTCCGACGACGAAGACGGTGAAGCCTCGGATGACGAGGAAGAAGCCGAAAGCGGTCCGGATCCGATCATCGCCGCACAGCGTTTTGGCGCTGTTGCCGATCAGATGGAGATCACCCGCAAGGCGCTGAAAAAGCACGGTCGTCACAACAAGGCAGCGATTGCCGAGTTGCTGGCCCTGGCCGAACTGTTCATGCCGATCAAACTGGTGCCGAAGCAATTCGAAGCCCTGGTCGAGCGTGTTCGCAGCGCCCTGGATCGCCTGCGTCAGCAAGAGCGCGCAATCATGCAGCTCTGCGTTCGTGATGCACGCATGCCGCGTGCAGACTTCCTGCGCCAGTTCCCGGGCAACGAAGTCGACGAAAGCTGGAGTGATGCCCTGGCCAAAGGCAAAAGCAAATACGCTGAAGCCATTGGTCGTCTGCAGCCGGACATCGTCCGTTGCCAGCAGAAGCTGACCGCGCTGGAAACCGAAACCGGTTTGACCATCGCCGAGATCAAGGACATCAACCGTCGCATGTCGATCGGTGAGGCCAAGGCCCGCCGCGCGAAGAAAGAGATGGTTGAAGCCAACTTGCGTCTGGTGATCTCGATCGCCAAGAAGTACACCAACCGTGGCCTGCAATTCCTCGATCTGATCCAGGAAGGCAACATCGGCTTGATGAAAGCGGTAGACAAGTTCGAATACCGTCGCGGCTACAAGTTCTCGACTTATGCCACCTGGTGGATCCGTCAGGCGATCACTCGCTCGATCGCCGACCAGGCCCGCACCATCCGTATTCCGGTGCACATGATCGAGACGATCAACAAGCTCAACCGCATTTCCCGGCAGATGCTGCAGGAAATGGGTCGTGAACCGACGCCGGAAGAGCTGGGCGAACGCATGGAAATGCCTGAGGACAAGATCCGCAAGGTATTGAAGATCGCGAAAGAGCCGATCTCCATGGAAACCCCGATCGGTGATGACGAAGACTCCCATCTGGGTGACTTCATCGAAGACTCGACCATGCAGTCGCCAATCGATGTTGCAACCGTTGAGAGCCTGAAAGAAGCGACTCGCGAAGTGCTGTCCGGCCTCACTGCCCGTGAAGCCAAGGTACTGCGCATGCGCTTCGGTATCGACATGAATACCGACCACACCCTCGAAGAGGTTGGTAAGCAGTTCGACGTGACCCGTGAGCGGATTCGTCAGATCGAAGCCAAGGCGCTGCGCAAGCTGCGCCACCCGACGAGAAGCGAGCATCTGCGCTCCTTCCTCGACGAGTGATCACATAACCCCCGGCCCAGGCCGGGGGTTTTGTTTTGTGCAGATTAAATCCCCCCGCAACTCCCCTACGCTCTATAGCCCGTCTACACTCGAAACATTCCCCCGAGCCATAACGAGACCGTTATGCCCAGACTGCCGACCGTGATTTTTTTGCTGTCGCTGATGACCTGGACCGCAACGGCTGGCGCTCTGACTCTCACTGACGATGAACGTAGCTGGCTGGCGGCTCACCCGGACCTGCGCCTGGGTGTAGATGCATCGTGGCCGCCCTTCGAGTTTCGCGACGATGAGGGCCGCTACCAAGGCCTTGCTGCGGATTACATCGAGGTTATTCGCAAAAGGCTGGCAACCCGGCTCACACCCATCGAGCCGGTGAGCTGGACCGCCGTCCTGGAACAAGCCAAAAAGGGCAAACTGGACCTGTTGCCGGGCATCATGTCGACCCCTGAACGCCAGAAATACCTGTCGTTCACCCGCCCCTATCTGGACTTTCCGATTGTCATCCTGGCCCATGTCGGGGGCCCCCAGCCACATAACCTGCAAGACCTGTACGGCCTGAAAATCGCCGTGGTGGAAAACTACGCCCCCCACGAGCTGCTGCGCAGCCACCATCCCGACTTGAACCTGGTGGCGATGCCCAACGTCAGCTCGACGCTACAGGCGCTGGCCACCGACGCAGTGGACGCCGTGGTGGGCGATCTGGCTTCCAGCGTCTGGAGCCTGCGCCAACTCAAGCTCGACGGGTTGTATGTCAGCGGTGAAACCCCCTATCGCTATCAACTGGCCATGGCTGTACCCCGCGACAACAAGATGCTGGTCGGCATTCTCGACAAAGTCCTGGCGGACATGAGCCCCGCTGAAATCAGCGCCATTCAGGAGCATTGGGTCGGCAACGTCCTCGATCATCGAACTTTCTGGAATGACCTGTTGGTGTATGGACTGCCCGGATTGCTGCTGCTGACCATCGTGCTGGCGGTGGTTATCCGCATCAACCGCCGCTTGAGTTCGGAAATCGCCCGCCGGGTCGACCTTGAACAGGAACTGCGCAGCAGCGAGTACCACTACCGTGGCCTGGTGGAGAGCCTGTCAGCCATCGCCTGGGAAGCAAAAATCACCGACTTCACCTACAGCTATGTATCGCCGCATGCCGAAGATCTTCTCGGTTATCCCCTGTCCCATTGGCTGATTCCGGGCTTCTGGCGCAACATCATTCACCCCGCCGACCTGACCCGCGCCCAGACCTTCTGCGATCACGAAGTGCTGGCCGGGCGCGATCATCGCCTCGACTACCGGGTGATCACCGCCGACGGCCGTTGCCTGTGGGTGCGCGATATCGTCAGTTTGATCGAACACGGGCATGAACCGGTGTTGCGCGGGTTGATGATCGACATCACCGACGCCAAGCGCACCGAAGAAGCGCTGCGCCTGTCGGAACAGAAATTCGCTTCGGTGTTCCAGCAATGCCCGGACATTCTAGTCATCGCGCGCCTGAGCGACGGTTGCCTGCTGGAAGTCAACGAAGCGTTCGAAGAACAGATTGGCCTCAAGGCCGGGGACGTCATTGGCCAGACCGCCACCGACCTGAACATCTGGGGCATTCCCGGTGTTGGGCCAGGCCTGTTGCAACGCTTGCAGGCCGGCAGCATCCGCAACCTGGAAATGCCCTTTCGTCGCAGCAACGGCCAGGTGTTTACCGGCCTGATCTCCGCCGAGCCGTTCAATCTCGACATGACGCCAGCGCTGGTGGTCGTCGTGCGGGACATCACCCCGCTCAAGGAAACCCAGCAACAGCTGCAAACATCCGAAGAAAAATTCGCCAAGGCCTTCCATGCCTCTCCCGACGGTTTGCTGCTGTCGCGGCAAAGTGATGGCTTGCTGTTGGAGGTCAATGAGGGCTTCAGCCGCATCACCGGGTTCAACAGCGCAATGTCGGTGGATCGTTCGGTGCTGGACCTGGGGATTTGGGTCAACCTCAATGAACGCAAGCAAATGCTCGACCTGCTGCACCGGGACGGTTTTGTCCGTGATTTCAGTTGCCATATCCGCCGCAGCGACGGGCAGATCCGCCTCTGCGAAGTGTCCAGCCGCCCACTGCCGATTGGCGATGAGGACTGCATGCTGACCATCGCACGGGACATCACCGAGCGGCACCTGATGCAGGAAAAACTGCAACAAGCCGCCACCGTGTTCGAGAGCACCGCCGAAGGCGTGTTGATCACCGATACCCAACAGCACATCAGTGCGGTGAACCGTGCGTTCACCGAAATCACCGGTTACAGCGAAAACGAAGCGCTGGGCCACACGCCGCGCCTGCTCGCCTCGGGCCTGCATGACAGCGCGTTCTACGCAGCCATGTGGCACCAATTGACCGCCGAAGGTCATTGGCAAGGCGAGATTTCCAATCGGCGCAAGAATGGCGAGTTATATCCGAGCTGGCTGACCATCAGTGCCGTGCGCAACCGCGACAAGTTCATCACCCACTTTGTCGCGGTATTCGCCGACATCTCCAGCCTCAAGCATGCCCAGGCCAAACTCGACTACCAGGCGCACCACGACCCGCTGACTGGCTTGCCGAACCGCACGCTGTTCGAAAGCCGCTTGCTGACTGCGCTCAACAACCAGCAGGAAAGCGGCAAGCAGGGCGCTGTGTTGTTCCTCGACCTTGACCGCTTCAAGCACATCAACGACAGCCTCGGCCACCCGGTCGGCGACCTGCTGCTCAAGGGCATTGCCGTACGCCTCAAGGAGCAGTTGCGTGACATCGACACCGTGGCGCGCCTGGGTGGTGACGAATTCATCATTCTGTTGCCGGGCCTGCAACAACCCAGCGATGCCGACCACATCGCCAATAAACTGCTCAACTGTTTCACCGCCCCCTTCCAGGCCGGCGAACACGAGTTTTTCATCAGCGCCAGTATCGGCACCAGCCTCTATCCGAGGGATGGCTGCGACGTTGCCACACTGATCAAGAACGCCGACGCCGCGATGTACTCCTCCAAGGCCAAGGGCCGCAACCGGGTCGAAAGCTACACCCGCGACCTCACCGCCCAGGCCAGTGAACGCGTGGCGCTGGAACACGAACTACGCCGCGCCATCGAACGCAACGAGTTGCACCTGTGCTACCAACCGAAAATCAGCCTCGACGACTACAGCCTGGTCGGCGCCGAAGCCCTGATCCGCTGGCGCCATCCAACCTTTGGCGACGTGCCGCGAGAACACTTCATCCCGCTGGCTGAAGAAAACGGCATGATCCTGCAAATCGGTGACTGGGTTCTGGAAACCGCCTGCCGACAGATGTCCGAATGGCACCAGATATACGAGGGTCTCGGCCCGCTGTCGGTCAACCTGGCCGGCGCCCAATTGCGCCAACCCAATCTGCTGGGCCGTATCGAACAGTTGCTCAAGGACAACGGCCTCAACCCCGGTTTCCTGCAACTGGAGATCACCGAAAACTTCATCATGAGCCAGGCCGAAGAAGCGCTGGCGGTGCTGCATCAACTCAAAAAACTGGGTGTGCAATTGGCCATCGACGACTTCGGCACCGGTTACTCGTCCTTGAGTTACCTCAAGCGCCTGCCGCTGGACATCCTCAAGATCGACCAGTCCTTCGTCCGCGGCCTGCCGGACGATCCCCACGATGCGGCGATCGTACGCGCCATCATCGCGCTCGGACGCAGCATGCAATTCACCGTGATTGCCGAAGGGGTCGAGACCCTGGCGCAACAGCAATTCCTCGCCGCCGAGGGTTGCGAGCAAATCCAGGGCTACATCGTCAGCCTGCCCCTCCCCGCGGACGAATTTGCCGCGACGTTTCTTCGTACAACCGTAATGGCTTTTTCGGATGGCACAGTAGCGAAACCGTCGTTATAATCCGCGGCCTACTGAGGGCCTATAGCTCAGTTGGTTAGAGCAGAGGACTCATAATCCTTTGGTCCACGGTTCAAGTCCGTGTGGGCCCACCAAACAAGAAAGCCGCGTTTTTACGCGGCTTTTTCGTGTCCAACGTTTAGTTTTGTTTACTTATGGTCTCGCTTTATCGGATGACGCCCGCAGACCTTGTAGGCAAACTCCGAATCTTGCGCTTAGGCACTTTGCCGCCTTGTTACGCTTTTCTTTGACGGGATAGTCTCCGGTGTCGCTGACCATTCAGCGATCGGGCTTGGAAACCCGTCTAGTCAAGTCAAGCGCAACAGTCCCATCATGACTCCAGACGTTTTTACGACTGCGACTCAGTGTTATGGCAGCTGTGCGTGGGACGTCTTCGGACGTGCCGGTTTCCTTGGCTCCCGGTTTCCAACCTGCGCACAGCTGCCACCCATTCGCTTGGAAACGAACGAGGCAGCTCTTTAAGCCAAGGAGCTACATCATGACAAAAGCAAATCCTTCTGATCATTCAGAACTGAAAACCGTCGGCTTCACCCCTTTCCTGTATCTCTCGGATCAACCCTTGTTCCACGTCTGCCGCGACGTCCCCATCGCCGACGCCTTGGCCCAAGCCTCCGACCTGCTATTCCTCGCCAAGTCCTTGACCATCGACGCCGCCTACGCCCAAGACTCCGACCGCCACGCCTGGGCCGCGCATTACCTGACGTCGATGAGCAAAGCGGTGATTGATGATGTGGTGAAGGTGCTGACGCGTCGGCCTGCCGGAGCAAGCAAGCACGCGAACCGATGAACCTGTAGGAGCGAGCTTGCTCGCGAAGAAATCACAGGCGACGCTAACTGTCTGGTTTCTCGCGTTATCGTTCACGACCTTCGCGAGCAAGCTCGCTCCTACAATGTATGCACGCGCTGCTCGGGCCACATCCGCTCAACCGCCTCACCCGTCAACACGACCTCATACGTATCCGCCGCCCGCCCCCACTGCTCCACGAGAGCCATGCCGTCCACCAGCGCTCCTGCCAATTCGGCAATCGTTTCGGCCTGATCTTCTATGATTTTTTGAGTCCGATCCCACACCCGTTCCATCATCGCTTTAAGCTCCGCCGCTATTCGCTCAGACGACGCGGGATCGGTATCCGGGTAGGCGAGGTTGCGCAGCAAATGCTGCAGTTCCCTGACTTTTGCGAAATCCTGCTCCGCCCCCTGTCCACCTTTGAGGATGGCTGTGGCTTTCGATTTATCGACGCGTTTCACGGCGGTATGTTTCGAAGGGAGTGTCTGTGCCATCGCACCCGCCAAGAGGACCATCATCCGGGCTTCCAGATGTTCCTTCATGGCTTCTATCGAAAAAATCGAACGCGCCAAGCTGACGGACGCCCCGCCTTGATGCCTCAAATCCATGGTCACCGTCAGGTGCACACCCCCCGTTTCGAACCCCAGGGCTCTGGCCACAACGTAGTGGCCCATTTCGTGATGGGCAATCTGCAAGGCATGGTCCCGTACAGCGGCAGGCAGTTTCGTCGTCATGTCCTTCCCTCGCACCCTCGACTGCATTAATCCTAGCCGAATTGCGCACACCCTCTTTCGGCCATTCAACAACAAAAAAGCCGCGCAATCCGTCCGCTCGACGAGCACAAGCGCCCCATCGAACGAGCCTGTAACATGCTGCACCATTGATTCGCGCCAATGGAGATAACCCTTTGCCTGACACTCGCCCACCTGTCCTCGATGAAATCGACCGCCAGTTGATTGCCGCCCTGCAAATCAACGCCCGCGAGAGCGTGGCCATGCTGGCCCGGCAACTGGGCATCGCCCGCACCACCGTTACCTCGCGTCTGGCGCGGCTGGAAAAAGCCAAAGTGATCACCGGTTACGGCGTGCGCCTTGGGCAGCGGGTGGTGGATGGCGGGTTGCAGGCGTATGTGGGGATCACTGTGCAACCGCGTTCCGGCAAGGAAGTGTTGCGACGGCTGAGTGCGATGGCGCAGGTGCAGCAGTTGTGTGCGGTGAGTGGCGAATTTGATTATGTAGCGTGGCTGCGCACCGATTCGCCGGAGCAGCTGGATCAGTTGCTGGATCAGATTGGCAGTGTGGATGGGGTGGAGAAGACCACGACCTCGATCATCTTGAGCAGCAAGATTGATCGGGGGCAGCCGGTTTGAGTTTTCAGGCCAGGGTTCATCAGTGACTGACCTGGCGCTTTCGCGAGCAAGCCCGCTCCCACAGTGGGCAGTGTGCGCAACAAGATCGTCATATCGACCAATAAAATGGCAAAACGACGACACTTTGCGTCTTATTAACGTGTTCTGTGCTCTCTAGAATGGCTGGCATCTTTTCCTATACTCAGATGCGCATTCCGCGTCGGGTCGCCAGCAAGGTCAGCCATGAACAAGAACAATCGCCATCCCGCAGACGGTAAGAAACCAATCACCATTTTCGGTCCGGACTTTCCTTTCGCCTTCGACGACTGGATCGAGCACCCGGCTGGCCTGGGCAGCATTCCCGAGCACAATCATGGTGCCGAGGTGGCGATTGTCGGTGGCGGGATTGCCGGCCTGGTGGCCGCGTATGAGCTGATGAAGCTGGGGCTGAAACCGGTCGTCTACGAAGCCTCGAAAATGGGTGGCCGTCTGCGCTCTCAGGCATTCAACGGCGCCGAAGGCATTGTGGCTGAGCTCGGTGGCATGCGTTTTCCGGTGTCCTCTACTGCGTTTTATCACTACGTCGACAAGCTCGGCCTGGAAACAAAGCCGTTCCCCAACCCGCTGACCCCCGCATCGGGCAGCACGGTGATCGACCTCGAAGGCCAGACTCATTACGCACAGAAGCTGTCGGATCTTCCCGCACTGTTCCAGGAAGTGGCTGACGCGTGGGCCGATGCCCTGGAAGCCGGTTCGCAGTTCTCGGATATCCAGCAAGCCATTCGCGACCGCGACGTGCCGCGCCTCAAGGAACTGTGGAACACCCTGGTGCCGCTGTGGGACGACCGCACCTTCTACGACTTCGTCGCCACCTCCAAGGCGTTCGCCAAGCTCTCGTTCCATCACCGCGAAGTGTTCGGCCAGGTCGGTTTCGGCACCGGCGGCTGGGACTCGGACTTCCCCAACTCGATGCTGGAAATCTTCCGCGTGGTGATGACCAACTGCGACGATCACCAGCATCTGGTGGTCGGCGGCGTGGAACAGGTGCCGCAGGGCATCTGGCGCCATGTGCCGGAGCGTTGCGCGCACTGGCCCGAAGGCACCAGCCTCAGCTCCCTGCACAACGGCGCACCACGCACTGGCGTGAAGAAGATTGCCCATGCACCAGGTGGCCGTTTCGCCGTCACCGATAACTGGGGCGACACCCGCGAATACGCCGCGGTACTGACCACCTGCCAGAGCTGGTTGCTGACCACCCAGATCGAATGCGACGAAACCCTGTTCTCGCAAAAGATGTGGATGGCCCTGGACCGCACCCGCTACATGCAATCGTCGAAAACCTTCGTGATGGTCGACCGCCCGTTCTGGAAGGACAAGGACCCGGAAACCGGCCGCGACCTGATGAGCATGACCCTCACTGATCGCCTGACCCGTGGCACCTACCTTTTCGACAACGGCGATGACAAGCCGGGGGTGATTTGCCTGTCGTACTCGTGGATGAGCGACGCGCTGAAAATGCTCCCGCAGCCGGTTGAAAAACGCGTGAAACTGGCGCTGGATGCACTGAAAAAGATCTACCCGAAAGTTGACATTGCCGCCCGCATCATTGGTGAGCCAATCACCGTGTCCTGGGAAGCCGACCCGCATTTCCTCGGCGCGTTCAAAGGTGCCCTGCCCGGCCACTACCGCTACAACCAGCGCATGTACGCGCACTTCATGCAGGACGACATGCCAGCCGAGCAGCGCGGGATTTTCATTGCCGGTGACGACGTTTCGTGGACGCCAGCCTGGGTTGAGGGCGCGGTACAGACCTCGCTCAACGCAGTGTGGGGGATCATGAAACACTTCGGCGGTGCAACTCATGCCGAGAATCCGGGTCCAGGAGATGTGTTCAACGAGATCGGACCGATCGCCCTGCCCGAGTAAGAGGAATCCGAGATGCGCGTAGCCCTTTACCAATGTCCACCGTTGCCGCTGGATGTCGCCGGCAACCTGCAACGCCTGCAACAACTGGCGCTGGAGGCAAAAGGCGCCGATTTGCTGGTACTGCCGGAGATGTTCCTGACCGGCTACAACATCGGCGTCGATGCCGTCAGCGTGCTGGCAGAGGTGCATAACGGTGAGTCGGCACAACAGATTGCGCGCATTGCCAAGGCTGCCGGGATCGCCATTTTGTATGGCTATCCCGAGCGCACCGCCGACGGGCAGATCTACAACGCCGTGCAGTTGATCGACGCCAATGGCGAGCGCCTGTGCAACTACCGCAAGACTCACTTGTTCGGCGACCTCGATCACTCGATGTTCAGCGCCGGTGCGGACGAGTTTCCCATCGTTGAGCTCAACGGCTGGAAGCTCGGTTTCCTGATCTGCTACGACCTGGAATTTCCGGAAAATGCCCGGCGCCTGGCTCTGGCCGGCGCCGAGCTGATTCTGGTGCCGACCGCCAACATGATTCCCTATGACTTCATCGCTGACGTCACCGTCCGCGCCCGGGCCTTTGAAAACCAGTGTTATGTGGCCTACGCCAACTATTGCGGGCACGAAGGCGACATCCACTACTGCGGCCAGAGCAGCATCGCCGCACCGGATGGCAGCCGCATCGCCCAGGCGGGGCTGGATGAGGCACTGATTGTCGGTGAGCTGGATCGTCAGTTGATGGTCGACTCCCGCACTGCCAACCGCTACTTCCTCGATCGCCGCCCTGAGCTTTACGGCGACTTGAACAAGCGCTGAACCACTCTAATCCGCTAGCATTGGCACTTCACTGTTCTGGAAGTGCCCATGCCCGCGCTGAATCACCCTCGCCCCCCTACTGAAACACTGGCCAATGGTCTGCGGGTAACGCTGCGTCATACCCCGAATCTGAAGCGCTGTGCCGCGGCATTGCGGGTCGCCGCTGGCAGCCATGATGTGCCACTGGGCTGGCCGGGGCTGGCGCATTTTCTTGAGCACCTGCTGTTTCTGGGGACTGAGCGTTTTCCTGCCGGGCAAGGGTTGATGGCCTACGTCCAGAGTCATGGCGGCCAGATAAACGCGCGAACCAGCGAGCGCACCACGGACTACTTTTTCGAACTGCCACCCCAAGCGTTTGCCGGTGGGCTGGAGCGTCTGTCAGACATGCTCGCCCATCCGCGTATGAATCCGGACGATCAGCAGCGGGAGCGGGAAGTGTTGCAGGCGGAATTTGTCGCCTGGTCGCAGGATGCCGCAGCGCAGCAGCAGTTTTCTTTGTTCAACGGGCTTGGTGAGGCTCATCCATTGCGGGGTTTTCATGCCGGCAATCGCGACAGCCTGCCGCTGCAGCAACCCGAGTTTCAGCAGGCGCTGCAGGATTTTTATCAGCGGTTTTACCAGACCGGGCAAATGACCCTGAGCCTGGTCGGGCCGCAGAGCCTCGATGAATTGAAGGCGATGGCCGAAGCCTTTGGCAGCGTCATTGCCAAAGGCCAAACAATCACTCAACACCCCCCGGTGCCGCTGATGGACGCGTCGGCCAACAGTTATCAACAGGCTGGCGAGCGACGCCTGGACCTGCTGTTTGCCCTCCAGGCACTGCCCGATTTCTCTGCCGAAGCGCTGGCGTTCCTGTGCCACTGGCTGAATCTGGCAAGGCCCGGCGGTTTGTTGGCTGACCTGCGCGAGCGCGGGCTGGCCGATAACCTGAAAGCTCAACCGCTGTACCAGTTCGCCGGGCAAGCCTTGCTGCATATCGAATTCACCCTGCCCGCCGCGGCTTCGGCAACAGGCATCCGCGAACGCCTGATGGACTGGCTCGGTTTTTTTGCCGAACAAGACTGGAACCGATTGCGCGAAGAATACGCAACCCTGCTCCAGCGCCAGCAGCAAGTCAGCAGTGCCTTGCAACTGGCCCGACTGGACAGCGAACAGCGCGAAGCCGGGTTACCCGAGCAGGGCGTCACAGCCCTCAAGCAAATCCTCCAACAAATCGGAGCTGTGGATAACTTCAGTGGCCCATGGCAATTGCCCGCCCCCAATCCTTTCCTGCGCGGCGAAGCACCGGCACCCAACGCCGGATTGATTCGCGGCCAGACCAGCGCCCATCGAGGCCTGCGCACTTTTGCCCAGGATCGCTCGCGCAGCCGTCGTGAACGTTCGCCAATGCAATTCAGCCAGGCATTCCCGGACAACTGTGCCGAAGGTGCGATTTATCTGCGCTGGCGCCTGGACTCGACTCCCGGCGGCAACCTTCAAACACGGCTGGAAAATAACCTGCTTGCGTTACGAGAAGACGCGCATCAGGCGGGAGTGGACTTTTCCTTCAGTGCGTCGGGCAACGAATGGCTGCTGAAACTGAACGGGCTACAGGAGCCGATGCCCTCCGTCCTGGAGCATGCGCTGAAAGAACTGACAAAACCTGATGCCGCTGCCTCACCATCAGCATCGACGAGCGTTGCGTTAATGCCGATTCGACAACTGCTCAAGGCATTGCCCGATCACTGCCTTGGGCACACCGCGAACTCGGATGACGTGCAGCAACTCTGGTCGAGTGCGCGCTGGGACGGGCTGGCCATCGGGTTATCGGCTCAGACTCAAGCGGCCATGGGATTGGCTTTGAGCCGTATACCCGGCACGCCGGACAATCAACTGACGGCGCCAGCTTCGATCCATTCACAACGTCTGTGGAGCAATGTCGATATCGCCTCCAGCGAACACGCGCTGCTGCTGTTCTGTCCGACAGCCACCCAGGAAATGGCCGACGAAGCCGCGTGGCGTTTGCTCGCGCACGTCTGTCAGACGCCGTTCTACCAGCGCCTGCGGGTGGAGCTGCAACTCGGCTATGCGGTGTTCAGCGCCCTGCGGCAGATTCACGGGCAAACCGGGTTGCTGTTTGGTGTGCAATCGCCAAACGTTGCGCCGATGGACCTGCTGCAACACATCGAGCAATTCCTGAATCGATTACCGGAATTGATCAACGCGCTCGACGACACCACCTTCACCGCTCAACGCCAGGCCCTGGCGGATCAGTTTTCCAGCGCCACGCTCACCACGGCCCAAGCGGCCGAATTGCTCTGGCAGGGCAAACTGGCCGGCCGCTCGTCGGATTATCTGACGCAATTACCCGAGGCCATTTTGCAGATCGACCCGGCCACGCTATTGGCTGCGACCCGGCGCCTGAATCAGGCCGAGGGTGGCTGGCGCTGCCTGTCCAGCGCGGTTAGCCCGGGCGAGCCATGGCAAGCGGCAAAATGATCATTACCGGGGCTGTAAGGAGCTTTCTCAAAGTTTCACGGGCAATCTCTTTGAAATTTTGAGTAACATAGCCACCTAACTATCTGGAACATCTCTGACTTGAGGTGGACTATATCTATAGATAGCGCTGTCCCACCCTACCTGAAGGAGTTCAATTTATGGCCTGGACCAAACCTGCCTACACCGACCTGCGTATCGGCTTTGAAGTCACCATGTACTTCGCAAGCCGCTAATCTCTACCTTGGTAGACGTGCAGCACAACGCCTCGGTTATCCGAGGCGTTTTATTTTCAGCGTTGAAATGATGGAGCGTCCATGTTTGTCCAGATTCTAGGTTCCGCTGCCGGCGGCGGCTTCCCCCAGTGGAACTGCAACTGCGTGAACTGCGCAGGCTTTCGCAACGGCAGCCTGCGGGCCAAGGCGCGGACGCAATCGTCCATCGCGATTTCCGATGACGGCTTGAACTGGGTGCTGTGCAACACCTCCCCGGACATTCGCGCCCAACTGCAGAGCTTCGCCCCGATGCAGCCCGGCCGCGCCCTGCGCGATACCGGGATCAGCGCGATCATCCTGATGGACAGCCAGATCGACCACACCACCGGCCTGCTCATGCTGCGTGAAGGGTGCCCGCATCAGGTCTGGTGCACCGACATGGTCCACGAAGACCTGAGCAGCGGTTTTCCGCTGTTCAACATGCTGACTCACTGGAACGGCGGGCTGAACTGGAACCGGATCGAGCTCGATAAAGGCTTCACCATCCCCGCCTGCCCGAACCTGCGCTTCACCCCGCTGCCTTTGCGCAGTGCCGCGCCGCCGTACTCGCCGCACCGCTTCGACCCGCATCCGGGCGACAACATCGGCCTGATCGTCGAAGACCTCAACACTGGCGGCAAACTGTTCTACGCACCGGGGTTGGGCAAGATTGATGCAGCGCTCCTGGAAATCATGGCCGGTAGCGATTGCCTGTTGGTGGATGGCACGTTGTGGGACGACGATGAAATGCAGCGTCGTGGCGTCGGCACCCGCACCGGGCGCGAGATGGGCCACCTGGCACAAAACGGCCCCGGCGGCATGCTCGAAGTGCTGGAACAACTGCCCACGCAGCGCAAGGTGCTTATCCACATCAACAACACCAACCCGATTCTCGATGAAGATTCGCCAGAACGGGCGGAGCTGGATCGGCGCCAGGTTGAAGTGGCGTATGACGGCATGAGTATTGTGCTGTAGCGGAGGGCCCCTTCGCGGGCAAGCCCGCTCCCACATTGGACTTGTGGTGTACACAATCCCTGTGGGAGCGGGC
>NZ_AKJM01000032.1 GCF_000282335.1 Pseudomonas sp. GM48 | reverse complement strand
CCTGCTGCCCGGGTCCATACAGGCGCAGGACCAGGGTGAACGCCCCGCTTGCTGGCGTCGGCAACCAGTTGCTCTGCTCCGGCGGAGCGGTGTTCTGCAGGATCAACGTCAACCCGCCGTCCGCGTCCACTTGCAAACGATCCCGGCTGCTCAAGCAGTAGCGATTGATCGGGTTGGCCACCAGTTGCCGGTCCGGCAAGTCATACAACGTCAACGACCAGAACTCGCTGGCCGGCGGTAATTGACCGGGTGCGAAACGCAGGCGATAGCTACGCCCGCCCTGCAAGGGTTGCCCCTGATTATCCATGCGGGTGCCGGTGTAGAAGGCCTCTTCCACGCTGTTTCCGTAGATGCCGACATTCGCCGCGACGGCGCGGTTGAGGTAATTGCCGTTCAGCGCTTCGCGAGTGCCGAACAGGCCGAGGGTGGTGCGTACCTGGCTCACTGCGGTTTGCAGTTGCGCCTGGGCATCCTGAATCCCGGCGAGCAGCGCCTGGCGCACATCAGCCGGCAGTGCCGTTACATCGAAAGCCTGACCCGGCACGATGCCGATCCGCGCAAAGCGTGCGCGCAAGGCTTGTTCGGACGGTTGCGTGGGACACAGGCTGAGGATCTGGTTCAGCGCCGCAATGAACTCCGGCCCCAACCCGGTCTTGCTGTCCCAGGGTTGCCAGTCAATGGCTGGCGCAGCCACAGGCGGTGCA
>NZ_AKJM01000031.1 GCF_000282335.1 Pseudomonas sp. GM48 | reverse complement strand
CGGCCACTGGCAGTGGCTGCCGCTGGAGTGGAAAGCGCTGTGACGGCATTGATCCGCAGTCTCGGCCTGTTGGCGCTATTGCTGAGCACGGGCGCCCGCGCTGTCGAGACACCGCCGCTCGACCCGCAGCAGTCCCAGGTGTTCCGCGCCTGGTTCGTGCGCATCGCCCAGGAGCAACTCAGCCAGGGCCCGAGCCCGCGCTGGTATCAGCAGGACTGCGCCGGGCTGGTGCGCTTCGCCGCCAATGAAGCGCTGAAAGTCCATGACGACAAATGGCTGCGCAGCAATGGAGTGTCCAATCGTTACCTGCCGCCGGAGCTGCAATTGAGCGATGCCCAGCGCGGTCTTGCGCAGCAATGGCAACAGGGTGGCGGCAAGGTCGGGCCCTACGTCAATGCGATCAAATTGATCCAGTTCAACAGCCACCTGGTCAGCCGCGATGTGTCACAGGCGCGACCGGGCGACCTGATGTTTTTCGATCAGGGCGACGACCAGCACCTGATGATCTGGATGGGCCGCTACATCGCCTATCACACCGGCACCACCACACCCACCGACAACGGCATGCGTTCGGCAAGCCTGCAGCAACTCATGACATGGAAGGACACCCGATGGATACCCGACGCAGCCAACCCCAACTTCATCGGCGTCTATCGACTGAATTTTCTCTCCCAATGACCGGTGCCCGCATGCTGCGTTTTCTGTCTTTGATGTTGGTATTGGTGTTGCCTTTCTCGGCGGTCAACGCCGAAGATTCGGTCCCGTCCAGCGGCTATGCACCAGTGGCCGGCGAGAGTTTTTTCCTGCTGGCCGACAGCAGTTTTGCCAGCGATGAACAGGCGATGGTGCGCCTTGAAGCTCCGGGCCGCGACTATCGCCGGTTTCGCATGGAGCCCTATGGCGGCGCCGACATTCGGGTGTATCGCATCGACAAGCCGCTGGATTTCCTCAAGCGCCAGAAGAACCTGCATCGGGTGGTCAGCGATGGCCAGTTCAAGGGTGAAGGTCTGTCCAATACCCTCGCTTACCTGTGGGACAACTGGTATCGCAAATCCCGTCGGGTGATGCAGCGGGCGTTTTCCTACGAGTCACGTAAACAAGTCACCGAGGAAGTGCCGGAACTGAAGATGGGCAATGCGATGGCCGCGCCAACGCCCTACGATGCGCAGCCGCAATTCGCGCTGATACCGGGTCTGCCGGTGGTCAGCCAGTTCCGTTATCCGTTGTGGCAGGGCAAGCCGATC
>NZ_AKJM01000030.1 GCF_000282335.1 Pseudomonas sp. GM48 | reverse complement strand
ATCGTGACCTTCATGGTCTGGTTCTTCAGCCGTCGCGCCGAAGAAAGCCGCAAGCGTGCGATCCAGCAAGCGATCGAAGAAGCGGCAGCCGATTCGTGGAAGCAACCGGACGTGCGTCGCGCGCAGGCACCGGAAGCGGCTTGAGCAATGCCGGGTTGACCGCTTTTGGGTGGTCAACCCAAAGCCAATGTGGGAGCGGGCTTGCTCGCGAAGGGGGAATATCAGTCGACATCGTAGTCGCCTGACACACCGCTTTCGCGAGCAAGCCCGCTCCCACAGGTTTTTCAGGCAACCCAAGGGGATTGGCGGATGACCTCGACGAAGTTCATCGGTTTGAACCCCGGCTCCTGATCCACCAGCACATCAGTCTTCACATTGCCGAACGTGGTCTGCGGACGATGGCGCAGGCCGTCGGCAAACGCGCAGATGATGCACTCCTTGAATCCCTCGCCTCGTGGATGCGCATGCACCACCGCTTCGCGCTGCGCGGTGGTGAACGCCGCGTAGTCCATGCCCAGCACGTCCATCTCGACACCCGCCGTGACCAGTGCCACGGTGGGCCGCAAGTGCCGGGGCACGCCCGGCGTGGTGTGCAGCGCAATCGATAACCAGACCTGTTCGATATCGTCATCGCTCAAGCCGTAAGGCTTGAGAAACGCTGCGGCCGCGTTGGCCCCATCGACTTCGAAGCGCTCGTGGTCACTGCGATGACCTTCCACCAGGCCCAGGTCGTGGAACATTGCCCCGACGTACAGCAACTCCGGGTTGTAGGCCAGTTGCTTACGCTCACCACTCAGTGCGCCGAACAGGAAGACCCGGCGCGAGTGGTGATAGAGCAGGTCCGATTCGATGTCGCGGATGTATTCGGTGGTGGCCCTGGTCAACGCGCTGTCGGGGATTTTGATGCCGGCGATGGTGGTGCTCATGGAGTTTTCCTCGTCGTGAACGCCTTGGCGGCGCTGAGGGTTTCAGTCTGTTCCGGCCCCCGGAACCGGACAATCAATCCATGGCTGCGATCCCGGCCAATGAGCGTGCATATCGCGCCAACCTCGCTTGTTGGGCGGGGATTGGCTAGGGTTGAGCGCAGTTGGTGAGTTTACTGTGGCGAGGGGGCTTGCCCCCGTTGGGTCGCGAAGCGGCCCCAATGCTCATTCAGGTAAACCGCGTTCAAACGGTTTACGACTGCTGCGCAGCCGGACGGGGGCAAGCCCCCTCGCCACAGGTACGCGTCAATCCTGATTCATTGAGGGCGTTTTTAGATCATGAGTAAAACCGTAGCCATCGTGGTGTTCGCCGGCGTCCAGTCGCTGGACGTCACCGGCCCCATGGATGTGTTTTCCGAGGCCAACCGCTTTCTTGCCCCGGCAGATCACTATCGCCTGGAGGTGATTGGCGTCGAGCACGGGATAATGGCGTGCTCCAACGGTTTGGCACTCAATGCCCATCGGCATTTCAGCGAAGCGCTGGAGGGGTACGACTTGTTATTGGTAGCGGGTGGGCCGCAGTTGCCGTTCATGAGTTTCGGCGCGGCATTCGACACCTGGCTACGCGAAGCCTGCGGGCGGGCGCAACGGTTTGGCTCGATCTGCAACGGCGCCTTCATGCTCGCCCGGGCCGGATTGCTGGAGGCGCGTACGGTCACTACCCACTGGAGTGATGCGTCAGCGCTGGCGACATTGTGCCCGTCGACTCAGGTTGAAGCGGATCGCCTTTACGTGGAGGACAGGGAGTTGTTCACCTCTGCGGGCGTCACGGCGGGGATTGATCTGTCCCTGTATCTGCTGGGCCGGGATCACGGGCCGGAAGTGGCACTGAACGTCGCCAAGCGACTGGTGGTGTTCACCCAGCGTTCGGGCGGGCAGTCGCAGTTCAGCCCGTTCCTCACGCCCCATGCCGAACCGGACTCGGCGGTGGCAATGGTCCAGCATTACGTGCTGGCCAACCTGACGGGCGACCTGACCATTGCCGACCTGGCCAATGCTGCGAACATGAGCGCGCGCAATTTTTCCCGGGTGTTTGCCAGGGAAGCGAAAATCACCCCGGCCGAGTTCGTCGAGCGGGCGCGGGTCGATGCGGCGCGGGTGATGCTCGAAAGCACGCGGGCACCGCTCAAGACGGTGGCCTATCAGTGCGGTTTTCGTGATGCCCAGCACATGCGCAGCGTGTTCAATCGACGGCTGGGGGTGACGCCGCAGCAGTTCAGGTTGAATTTTGCGGCGATGGTTTGAACTGACATCTTTGTTGCCTGTGAGGGCCTTTTCGCGAGCAAGCCCGCTCCCACAGGGGGAACGCATCTCAACTGTGGGAGCGGGCTTGCTCGCGAAGGGGCCGGTCCAGTCAGCAAAAATCTATGGTGCAGCCCGCGCCGGCAACAGCTTCAAGGTACTGCGGGTATTGGCCGTGACTTCTTCATCATTCAGATGCGCCTGGAAATACATCCCCTCGATGTAGGCCTCGGCCTGATCATCATAATGGCTGTCGAACAGTACACCGCTCTGGCCAACCGGGTTGACGGTGAGGCTGTGGGCCGGGTCGGCGAAGTCGATCAGGCGGCGGGTCGAGGGGCCGTAGGTGACAGGCCATGGTGCCGGTCCGATTTTCGCCGAGAGGTTGTTCGGCACTTCATGGCTGCCCGGTGCGGCGAAGGGGCCGACATTGAAGACCAGGTCCAGTGGCTTCTGCTGCCCCAGCGGATGACCATGGGTCAATGTGTGCGCCCTGCCCCACTGCCATTGTGTGAAGTCTGCGCCGAGGGTGGTCTTGAGGTGCGCGATGCTGGCCTGCCACGCAGCCTTGACCGTATCGGCACGGGTTTCCTTGCCGAGGGTGTCGCGGTTGTCCCACCACGGCGAATCGGCACTGGCGGCCAGGCGAGGTAGCGCGGCGTCGATCACCCGGGTCGAGAGCAGCGTCTCGAAGAAGTCGTTACCCAGCTCATCGTGCATCGTCGCGTCAGCCAGGTTGAACAGGAACTGGTTGAACACCGTGGCGTTGGTCGAATCGAGCGGGTAATCGCCTTTCCACTGGGCCAGTTGCTCAACGAGCTTGAGTTCGGCGGGATCGCTCACCACTTCGCGCAACACCGGCAACAGCGGCGCCAACAGACGCGGGCCGTAGGCGGTGGTGGTGCCCAGTTGCAGCTTCTGGCTGTTTTCCAGGTCCCATTTGACGGCTTTGTCGCTGAGTTGGCGATTGAGCTGCTGACCACGATCGGCAAGGTTGTAGTAGCCGGGAATCTCCATCCCGGTCGGCGACACCGGCTGGAAGTTGGCCGAGACGATGTAGCCCCGCGCCGGGTTTTCTTCCTGGGGGTTGGCGCTGAACGGGTAGAAGCCGTCCTTGTCCGCCTCGGCAGTGCTGCCGTCGAGAATAAACCACGGGCGTACACCCGCCGGGCGCTTGGGCAATTGCGCTGCGGCCCACCAGCCGATGTCACCCTTGGCATTGGCCCAGACCACGTTCAGGCCCGGAGCCTGGATTTTTGCCGCGGCCCCACGGGCCTTGGCCAGGGTGTCGGCGCGATTGAGCTGGTAGAAGCCCTCGAGGATCGGATTCTGGCTTTCGAGAAATGCCCACCACATGGCAATCGGCGTTTTGCCGACACTGTTGCTCAAGGCATCGTTGACGATCGGACCATGGGGCGATTGACGCAGCACCAGCGTCACTGGTTCCTGACCCTTGACCGCAATCTTCTGTTCGCTGGTGACCATGTCCACCCACTTTCCGCGATACCAGACCTGATTGGGGTTGTCCGGGTTGACCTTCTCGGCGATCAGGTCGAGGTCGTCGTTCTGGAACATGGTGATGCTCCAGCCGAAGTCGCGATTCATGCCCAGGGAGGCGAACGGCATCAAGGCCTGATAGTGGCCGTAGAGTTCAAAGCCCGGCGCCGAGAGCTGCGCTTCGTACCACACCGACGGCGCGGAAAAACGGATATGCGGATCACCCGCCAGCAGCGGTTTGCCGCTTTGGGTGCGGCTGCCCGCGACGACCCAGGCGTTGCTGCCCTCGAACTGTGGCAGGCCATTGTCAGCCAAGGCTTGTTCGCTCAGGCGGGCGAGCGCATTGAGGTCTTTCCAGTCGACGCTGGCCAGGGTGGGTGCGGTCCCGTTGAGCACGCCTTTAGGCTGCCAGTCGAGGTCGAAGATGTTCAGGTATTCGGGCCCCAGTTGATCGCGCACGAATGTCAGCAAAGGTTCGGTACGAAATGCCGCGGCAAAACTGTAGGCCATGTAACCGGCGATGCTGATGGTGTCCTGGGCCGTGAACGGGCGTTTGGGGATGCCCAGCACGTCGAACTCCACGGGTTTTGCGTGGCTGTCCTGATACTGGTTGATGCCATCCAGATAGGCTTGCATGGCAATGAAGGAAGCCGACTGTTTGTCGAGATTTGCGAAGTAGGTTTCGGCGCGTTCACGAATGCGCAGGCTGCGCATCAGTTTGTCGGTGTCGAGTAGTTTCGGCCCGAGCACTTCAGCCAGTTCGCCACGGGCCAGGCGACGCAGGACTTCCATCTGGAACAGGCGGTCCTGGGCATGCACATAGCCGAGGGCGCGGTACAGGTCGGTTTCGTTGTCGGCGCGGATGTGCGGGATGCCGCGCTCGTCGTAACGCACGGTGACGGAGCCTTGCTGGTGTTGCAGTTCCACCATGCCCTGGCGTGACGGCTGCTTGCTGTAAAGGTACCCGCCGGCCCCGACGGCCAGCACGACGATCAACAGAGCGAGAGCGGTCAGGCTGCGTTTCATAAGAGTCCTTGTTGTTATTGTGAGTCCTGGTGCCACTGTGTAACACGACGCGCCGGCTTGGCGCATCGCCCGTAGGAGGGATTCGTATTACCGCGTCTTTCCCTGCTTCGCTGGATCGACAGGCCATGGGCAGTAACAACCCACGGCCAGTGTGTGCGTGGCACTCACCGCACGGCCTTCATCGAGCGCTTGCAGGATCGGTTCGATAAAACTGTTGCTGGAATTGCAGGTCAGGCCTTCGCTGTACGGGCCGAAGTACGCCAGTTTGCCGCTGCGGTCCCAGATTGCCACGGCCGGGCTGGCGGGCACCTGTTCGGAGCCGGGCAGGATGTCGATGGATTTGAGGCTGCTCAAAGTGCCCGGCAACTGGCCGTGGCTGCCGGGTTTTTGCACGGCATAGAACTCCACGCCGTGGGGTGCATAGCGCTCGACCAGTTCGCTCAGGTGTTGTTGATTGCCGACATTGCACGGGCAGGCCGGGTCCCAGAAATGCACCAGGCGGATGGCCCCGGGGCCGGCAAGGGATTCGGGGAGGCGCAGCGGATCCCCCGAAAACATCGCCGTGTGCTCGCTGAACGCCCGCAGGTAACGCCCTTGAAACCAGTCGTAGGCCGCCCACAATACGCCGGCACACACCACGGCGAACAGGCTGGCATACAGAGTGGTGCGTAAGGGCGGGCGCATCGGTTCAATCCTCGAAGGTCGGCTAGCTTGCCATGCTTGCGGCGACAGATGAATATCGCAGGCTTATAAAGTCCGTTTCACGTTCTGGAATCGTCCATGCCGGCTACTTTCGACCCCAATCTTCTACGCGCAAGCTTGCTGCCACTGGCGGCCGGG
>NZ_AKJM01000029.1 GCF_000282335.1 Pseudomonas sp. GM48 | reverse complement strand
TCCCTATGGCAGTTGGTGACAAGGAGCTTTTTACCCTCGAATCGACCCAATAAAAAAACGGCGACTGCTGGTACTGTCGCCGCGAAAGACCGGTGTTTGTGACCCCGGCCGGGCGTCGCACTGCGCGAGGAGTAGACGCAGTTCGGCGCTCTGTAGCAGCTGCCGAGCCTGCGAGGCTGCGTTCGGCTGCGAAGCAGTCGTAAAACCTTGCAACGCCGTCTCAAGGACGACGGTTGCGCCTTCAACGACGTGATCAACGATGTGCGTCGAGATCTGGTGCTGCGCTACCTGGACAACCCGAATTACTCGCTGAGCCGCATTGCCGACATGCTCGGCTACTCGATGGCGAGTTCGTTTACGCGGTGGATTATCAGTCAGTTCGGGATGCCGCCGGCGACTTGGCGGGCGCAGAAGCAGGGGGCTGCGAAAGTGCAGGTGGATGCTGCGGGGCAGGTTGTTCCGAAAGAAACCTGATTCGGTCGGACTATTGTGGAAGCTCGAAAACGCTATCAGTCAGGTGCCGGGCTGCCAGCCAGGGTGTTTTTGTTTTATATGATTTGTCATATGGACTTGGGCACTTACCATAGCGGGACAGTCTTCAACTGGACATGACCTCTTTGGTCCGTGGGTCCGGAAGTGATTATCCTTGGTGTCTTTACGTCTAAATGCTTTGCCACATCCAGGCTGCTCACAGCGGTAGGGCTTTGCGCCGGTATGGATTCGCATGTGGTTCGTAAGATGTTGCTTTCGCGAAAACGCTTGGCCGCATCCCGAATACTCACAGCGGTAGGGCTTTGCGCCGGTATGGGTTCGCATGTGGGTCGTAAGATGTGGCTTTTGCGAAAACGCTTTGCCGCACTCCAGATGCTCACAGCGGTAGGGCTTTTCGCCGGTATGGGTTCGCATGTGGTCCGCAAAGTTTGACTTGCGCGAAAACGCTTTGCCGCACTCCAGATGCTCACAGCGGTAGGGCTTTTCACCGGTATGGGTACGAAGATGTCTGTTTACATCAAATCGTCTCGTAAATGCTTTACCGCAGGTAGGGCAGGTATGAGCTTTCAAAGCTCCCGACACGGGAGGAGACACTTCTCCACCCAACGCACGGCCAAAATTCAACTCAGCCTGCGTCGGCGGCGCGTCAAATAATCCACTGGTGCTCCATGCCGAAGCCTGTGAATTGAAATCGCCTTCGTTGATGTCGACTGGAGTCAAATGTGTAGCTCCGTCCATCCCCAGCGTTTCAAGCAAACTATCAGGCAACGACGCCTGTGAGTCGTCACCAAACATCGACCCCACCCGCCCATCCCGATCCACCCGCCCCACCGGCGAATTCCCCACAAATCCATACAGATTCAACCCGTCCACCGCCCCCGCCGGGTCGGGGTTGATCCAGCGACTCAACCACGGCGCGAAGTAGCGATACCCGTAGTAATACAACCCGGTCGCATCGCGTTCCTTGCCCGAGTAACGAATAGTTTTCCAGGCGCCGCTCTGGTCGCTGTGGTCCTCCCACGCCGTGCCGCCAAACGGGTAATACGCTTCGCGGCTCTGTACATTGCCCTGTCCATCAAGTTCCACCGCACTTGAACCAAGATGATCGGTCAGGTGGTAGCGCAACGCGTGCTCGGGCGCATTCGCCCCTTGCCGCCATTTCACTCGGTTGCGTCCGGCTTCGAGGTCGAGCACTTGATGGGAGGGGATGCCGTTGCGCAGATGAATCTCCAGCCCCGGCAGGTAACGCACTTCGGCGGTCAGGGTCCGAGCGTCGGTCAGGGTGGTGCGGACTTTGCGCAGGCGTTTACCTCCGCCGCCGTAGAGATAGCATTCGGTGTCATCGGCTTCATTCTCCCGTGGTACCGGCGAAACGCTGGCGAGTTGGTTGCGCAAATCCCAGGTCATGGCTTGGCCACGCTGCAGACAGCGCAGGTTGCCATTGCTGTCGAAGCGGCTGTCGAAATCCGGTGGCTGATCATCCTCAAGCAGGCTGCGATTGCTGTTCGGGTCGACGGCCCAGCGCCGGGTGAAGGGCTGCGCGCCGAAGTGCCGCAACTCAGTCATGTTGCCGGCCGGGTCGTAGTCGTATTCTTCGCGGTAGTTCACCACGGCGTTGGCGTCGTTCGAGGTGCGGTAATGGGGCATCGGGTAAGAAGCGGCTTGCTCGGCTTTCCAGCCGGTGGCGCTGATCAACTGGCCGAGGCTGTCATAGCCGAAGGTGCGTCGTGCCTCGACACGTTGATTTTTATGGAAACGCACGGGCAGCGCACGGTCGTCGATCTCAAGGATATTGCCAACCGCGTCGACTGCATAACGCAGATCCTGCAAGGGTGATTCGCCGGGTAATGCGGTGGCCAACCGCAGCAAGCGGCCGTCGCTGGGGGCGTATTCGGCTTCGGTGACCACGCCGTTGCCGGCGGTTTCCCGTTCGACCTGGTTGCTCGGGTTGTAGCGAATATCGTGGACCAGGCACTGTCCGGGGGCCGGGTTGTTCGCCGGTTGCAGCCAGCCCTCCTTGAGCTGTCCGGCCACGCTGTAACCGAATCGCCGACGGTGGTCGCCGGCATCGACAAGGCTCAACAAATCCCCCGCCGGACTGTAAGACCAGCGGCTCTCCAGCCCCGCCCCGGATTCAAGTAATGCATCACGTCCCGACTCGTCCAGCGGCCAATCGGGTGTGTCCAACTCCGTGAGAAAGTGGCTGATTTCACTTTGCGCCAGCCCCATCAAATCGTACTCGGGCATATGACGGGTGCCGGCTGGATCGTCGTGGCGAATCAGTCGACCACATTGATTGCCGACCTCGATATCGGCGGCGCCGTATTTGAAGCGCTCAACTACCCGCCCCGCCTTACCACGTGCCTGCTCCATCACCGCCGTCGGGCGTAGCGAGGTGTCGTATTCAAAGTCCTGCCGCGAGCCTCGGCTGTCCCACTGGCTCAGGGTTTCACCGGCCTGCCCCAGCAGTAACACCCGCCAACCGGCATCGACGCTATCCGTCGCCAGCACAGTCCCTGTCAGGCTGAAACTGTGCCCCATCGCCGGAACCGGCAACCGTGCATCCCACTGCTCAGTCCCACGCCCCGCCGCATCGAATACCTGCCGCGTGACCCGCGCCTGCGGCGCTTGCCCGGCCTGTGAGCGCCAGTAGCCCACGCCGCGCAAAGCGAGCCCTCTCGGATCCATGACCGCGAGGGTGGGCGTGGCGTGATGCACAGAGGGATTGTTCATGGGCTCTGGATAGCATTCGTTGTCGGGCAACGTCTACTGTCAGAAATTACAGGTGGGTGGAAAAATCCCTTTGATTTCCTGCCATAAAAAAACGGCAACTGCTGGTACAGTCGCCGCGAAAGACCGGTGTTTGTGACCCCGGCCGGGCGCCGCACTGCGCGAGGAGTAGACGCAGTTCGGCGCTCTGTAGCAGGCTGCCGAGCCTGCGAGGCTGCGTTCGGCTGCGAAGCAGACGTAAAACCATGCAACGCGGTGTGTCAGTCAACCCGCGTATACCGGATTTGCGAGGACTTCGTCCTCGAACGCAGGCTTCGCCAGCTGCTACAAAAGAGGCTTCGCGAACAGTCTCTCTTGGCGGGACCTAGAGGCCCCAGTGCAGCAACAACAGCACCAGCACGACCAGGAACACCGTCTCCCCCACCATCAGCAGGATCGGCTTGATCCCGACCGCCGCCAGCTCGCGCAAGCGGGTCTTCATGCCCAGGGCGCTGATGGAAATCACCAGGCACCAGCGCGACAGTTCGTTGACCGATCCTTGCACGGCAGGTGCCACCCATCCGGTGCTGTTGATGCAGGCCAGAATCAGAAAACCGACGGCGAACCACGGCAACAATGGCGGGCGTTTACCCGTCGGGTCGGCGCCTTGCATGCGGGTGATCATCGCGGCGGTGACGATCACCGGCAGCAGCATGGCAACGCGCATCAGTTTGACCACCGTGGCAGTGTCGCCGGTCTCGGTCGACATGCTGTAGCCGGCGCCGACCACCTGGGCCACGTCGTGGATCGTGGCGCCGAGGAACACGCCCGCCACCTGCGGCGACAACTGCAGCCAGTTGGCGATCATCGGGTAGACGATCATCGCCATCGTGGACAGCGCCGAGACGCCGATCACCGTGAACAGTGTGGCGCGCTCTTTCTGCGGATGGTTCGGCAGCGCCGCTGCCAATGCCAGGGCCGCCGAGGCGCCGCAGATGGCCGTCGCGCCACCGGTGAGCATGCCGAACAGGCGCTGGAAACCCAGGGCCTTGGCCGCGACCACCGACACACTGATGGTCACCACCACCAGAATCACCACCAGCGCAATCGGCTTCCAGCCCAGCGCCGCCATTTGCTCCAGGGTGATGCGCATGCCCAGCAGCGCCACGCCAATGCGCAACACCGTGCGGGCGGTGAACTCGATGCCGGCCTTGCACGGACCGTCATCGGCGAGAAAATTCAGGGCCATGCCCAGCAGCAAGGCAAACAGCATGACCGGCGCACCGTAGTGCTCGGACAAGAACGACGCGGCGGCCGCCACGATCAGGCTGACGATAAACCCCGGTGCCAGTTCGCGCGTGCGACTGTGGATACGGGTGAGAGCAATGACGCTCATGGCGCGGACTCCTCGGAAGCGATGACGATAAACGCCTGGTCGTCGATGATCTCGACCGGGTAGTTGGTGACTTTGACCAAGGTGGAATTGAGCATGTAGCCACTGCGCAGATCGAAGCGCAGGCCATGGGCGCAGCATTGAATCACCCGCCCCTCAAGACGCCCGCCACACAGCGAGGCGCCCTGATGTGGGCAACTGTCATCGATGGCAAACAGCTGCCCGTCGACGTTGAACAACGCCAGGCTTTTGTCTTCGAATTCGAACAGCGCCCGACCACCGGCCTGCGGGTGTTTGCCGGCAGGCACGGGAATGCGCCGGATCATGCTGACTGCCGCTCGCGATCACTTTCCTTAAGGGCTTCGTTCATCGCCCCAAGCAGCGCCTGAGCAGGTTGCGCACCAATCACCGTCATGCGGCGGTCGAACTGAAAGCTCGGCACGCCACTGGTCGCGCCGGGGGATCCTTCAAATGGCGTGGCGTCGCCCTTCAGGCAATCGAGCACCCCGTCCTTATTGACGCCGCAGGAGCGGGCAATGGCGAGCAAAGTCTCGCGGCAACCCAGGTTTTCACGTCTGTGGAAATAGGCGGCGAACAGTCGTTCGAGCAACATTTCACGCTGACTTGAATTGCCCAGTCCGTTGACACGCTCGAACAAACGATGAGCGTCTGCGGTGTTGGGCATCGTCTCGATGCGGCTGAGGTCGATGGCCAGTCCAACCGCCCCGGCAGCCTGCTGTACCTGGGCCTGGCGCATGGTCATGGCGTCCGCATTGCCCAGGCGTTTGCGATAGAACTCGGCGAAGGGCTCACCCTCTACCGGAATCTGAGGCAACAACTGCACGCCATGCCACACCGTGGTGATCTGCACATCCGGGTGGCGACTGCGAAACTGTACCTGCGCATGCTCCAGTTGGCGTTTGCCGATCAGGCACCAGGGGCAGATAAAATCGAAAAACACATCAATACGTAAACGACGACTCACAACTTCACCTCTAAACCCGCTTCACCGACAGGGTCAGGCACGCTCTGACCCTGAAGCCGGGCAATATCTTTGTGGTAATGACACTTGGCATAAAAGAACACCGCCGCCGCCGCGAGGCTGACCAGTGGCACCAGTTGAAACGCGGCATGCAGACCGATGAGGTCGGACACCCGGCCAGTGATGAACGGCCCCGGCGCCAGCCCCAGCATGTTGTTGGCCAGGGTCAGCGTGGCGAACGCCGTACCGTGCACCGAGTAATGGGTCAGGTTGGCAACCATCGCGCCGGCAGGTCCCGTGGTACCGGTGGCAATCAGCATGCCCAGGCAGATCAGCAGCAATTGCACTGGCCCTGCCTGCAAGGCAAACGCCGCCGACAACAGCAAACAACTGCCCAGGCAAAAACCAATGGCCAGGCTGACCTTGCGCTCCGGCGAGTTGCGACACAGGCGATCGCTGAGCATGCCGCACAGGATCATGCCCGCACCGCTGCACAACACGATGATCGCCGCCATGCCGCCGGCCTTGTCGGTGGGCATGTCGTAGTAGCGGTTGAGATAGCTGGGAATCCACACCATCACCGTACCGCCGACGAACAACTGCAAGCCGCTGGCGATGTAGGTCGACACCACCGAACGGCTGGACCACAGCGTGCGCAGCGGACGCTTGACCGCGGCAGCCGTCTTGTTCGCAATCTGCGCGGCACGCTGTGGCGCAATACGCGCTTCCTTGACGATGAGCGGATAAAGCATCGCCAGCACCAGGCCAAACAACGACATGCCGGCGAACGACCAGCGCCAGCCGAGCTTGGCCGCGATGGCTCCGCCCAGCGCCATGCCCAACACCGAACCGAACATCCCGCCCGCCATGAAGGCACTGGCCAGGGTGGCGCGCATGTGTTTGGGGAACACCGAAATCACCACCGCGATGCCCACGCTGCCGTAGGCGGCTTCGCCGACACCGACCATGAACCGCGCGATGAACATCTGCTGGTAGTCCTGCGCCAACGCGCAACCCAGGGTCGCCACGCTCCACAGGAACGCCATCAGCGCCAGGCTCTTGACCCGGCCGAAACGGTCGGCCATCAACGACAGCGGGAACGTCAGCAGCCCCACCATCAGCGCCACAATGCCGCTGAGCAGACCCAGCTGTCCGTCGCTCAACGCCCACTCAGTCTTGAGCAGGGGGAACACCGCGTTCAGTACCTGACGCGACATGTAATCGGAAATCAACAGGCCGAACGTCAGTGCAAAGACGATCCAGGCATATTGGCGCGCAACGCCGACGCTACCTGCGTCGTCATCGTCGGCGGCGATTGGGTGAAAGGCCATGCAGCCTCCTCAAAGCTTTTATTTATTTTTGTTATCAAGCGTGTAACGGTCAGGCGGACGAGAGGTCACGGCCTCTCGTCCCGACCCTCGGTCAACCGCGTTGCGGTACACCTTTTTGCCCAGCCTTGCGGTTGGGGGCCATGCCGTTGGCCAACAGGGTTTCTTCGATGGTTTCGTACTGCACGCCGATGCGGTAGATCTCGCGGGCTTCTTTGCCGCTGGCGATTTCGCGGCCCAGTTCGTGGGCGATGCGCACGGTTTGCCGGATCTGCGCCACTGAGCCGAAACGATCGCCCTTGTGATCAATGATAGTGTCTTCATTGCCCACGCGCGGGTGCATGCCCATGGCCATCGCCATGGTGTTGAACGGCATGACGTTCTTGAGCAGCGATTCGGAGGTCAGGGTGCAACCGTCCGGCGCGCGGTGGATGAAGTTGAAGAAGTTGAACGGGTTCGGGCCGTCGAAGCCACCGCCGATGCCGATCCAGGTCAGGTTCAGCGGGCCCTTGTAGATACCCCTGCGCACCAGGCGCTCGAGGGTTTCCATGGCGTGCATGCCGGTCAACTGGAAGTGCGGCTGAATGCCGTTTTCCGTCAGGCGCTTGAGGTGCTCGGCAACCCAGGCAGGGCCGGCCGGTACGGTCATTTCGCTGTAGGCGGCCTGGAACATCGGGTTGGCCAGTGAGGTGCCTTCCAGGTATTCCGGATACAGCAGCTCCATGATATTCATCTGGGTGGTGTTGATGGCCACGGTGACCTGATCCGGCTTCGGCGTCAGCTCGGCCAGCATGTGGCGGGTGTCGTCGGACAGCCACTTGGCCGCTTCACCATCGCTTTCCGGGGCGAAGGAAATCGAGCCGCCGACCTGGATGATCATGTCCGGCACGGCTTCACGCACACCGGCGATCAGCTCGTTGAACTTCGACAGACGCTTGGAACCCTTGCCGTCCAGTTCACGCACGTGCAGATGCAGTACGGTGGCGCCGGCTTCATAACATTCGACCGCTTTCTGGACTTGCTCGTCCATAGTCAGCGGGATGTCTTCCGGGAAGTCTTCGGGCATCCATTCCGGGCCGTACGGGGCCACGGTGATGACTACCTTTTCCATGTTTTCGGGGTGCAGGGAATCGTCGAAGAATTGCATGGTTACTCCAGTTCTTACAGTTCTTATGATTGTTCCGTCCACCCGGGGTCGTGCCGGGCAGACGTGTTTACGAGAGCGGATGCAGGTGGCGTTCGATCAGAACGTCTTGTCGCCGATGATCCCGGCGCGTTCCATCTTGCGATGGCACGGCGGGTAATCCATGACGGCGTAGTGCTGGGTACTGCGGTTGTCCCAGATGGCGATGCTGTTCGGCTTCCAGCGCCAGCGCACCTGATACTCGGGGATGTATGCCTGGCTGATCAGGTAGCGCAGCAACTCGCTGGCGCCGGGGTTGGCGTCCTGGCCGAAGCGCACCCGCTCAGGGGTGTGGTAGTTGCTGAAATGGGTGGTGAAGGCGTTGACGAACAACACTTTCTCGCCGGTTTCCGGATGGGTGCGCACCACCGGATGTTCGGAATCCGGATACATCGCCTTCAGCGCCAGACGCTTTTCGATCGGCATGGCGGCGCCGAAGCTCGCTTCGATGCTGTGGCGGGCGCGCAGGTCAGCGATTTTCGCTTTCACGTCGTCCGGCAAATTCGCGTAAGCCTCGACCATGTTGGCCCACATGGTGTCGCCGCCGACTGGCGGGCATTCCACGCAGCGCAATACGCAGCCCATCGGCGGTGCTTCGCGCCAGGTGGCGTCGGTGTGCCAGGCGTTTTCATAGCGGTCCATCGGCTGGTCAGGATTCTTGTAGATCCGCACCAGCCCCGGATGATCCGGATCACTGCCGGCCACCGGATGATCCTCCAGCTCGCCAAAGCGTCGGGCGAAGGCCACGTGCTCGGCGCGGGTGATGTCCTGATCGCGCAGGAACACCACGCGGTGCTTGAGCAACTGGGCACGAATCTCGGCAAACAGACCGTCGTCATGCACCGCATCGGCAAGATTGACGCCGATCAGTTCGGCGCCGATGTTGCAGGTCAATTGTTCGACTTTCATGGCTGGCCGCTCCTTAAATAACGAAAATCGACGAGCCCGTGGTCTTGCGTGATTCAAGGTCGCGATGGGCCTGCACCGCATCCTGCAAGGCGTAGTGCTGGTTGATCTCGATCTTGATCCGGCCGCTGCCGACGTGGTCGAACAGCTCACCGGCCAGGGCGGCTTTTTCCGCAGGGTCGCTGATGTAGTTGGCCAGGGCCGGACGGGTCAGGAACAGCGAACCTTTCATCGCCAGCAGCACCGGGTCGAACGCCGGGATCGGCCCCGACGCGGTACCCACACAGACCATCAGGCCACGGGGTTTCAACGAATCCAGCGACCCCATGAAGGTGTTCTTGCCAACGCTGTCGAACACCACGTTGACGCCGACACCGTCGGTCAGCTCGCGAACCCGCGCAGCAACGTCTTCATGGCTGTAATTGATCGTATGGTCGCAACCGTGAGCGCGAGCGATTTCCGCCTTTTGCTCGGTCGAAACCGTGCCGATCACGTTCAGGCCCAGCAACTTGGCCCACTGCGAAACGATCAGGCCGACACCGCCGGCAGCGGCGTGCAGCAGGATGCTGTCGCCGGCCTTGAAGTCGTAGATGCGGCGCATCAGGTACGAAGACGTCAAACCGCGCATGGTCATCGCGGCAGCGGTCTCGAAGCTGATGGTTTCCGGCAGCTTGATCAGCGGCGCGGCCGGGATCAGGCGTTCGGTGCTGTAGGCGCCGAGGGTGTTGAGAAAACCGGTGTAGGTGACGCGATCACCAACCTCGACGTTGGTGACCCCTTCACCAACGGCCTGGACTACGCCAGAGGCCTCGACGCCCATGCCGTTGGGCATGGGAATCGGATAGGTACCGTTACGGAAATAGGTGTCGGCGTAGTTCAAACCAACCGCCACATGACGAAGCCGAACCTGGCCTGGACCGGGTTCGCCGACTTCGACGTCCTCGTAACGTAGAACTTCGGGACCACCGGTTTCGTAGAAGCGTACGGCTTTGGCCATTTTTCTTATTCTCCAATCTGCAATATGGGCGTGTTGCATCGAATTGCGCTGATTGGACTGTAGGACGAGGCCTGTTGAGACGCTTCTCATCAGACGACAATGGCTTTTCATTTGATGACAGACGCGGGCGGCCGGAGTTTGCGGGTTGCTGAATCCGGGCCTTTCACTCGAAACGCCGACACATGGCGCGGCAGACTCACTCTAGCCTGTCCATTCGCCACCTGCGCTATCATCGCCCGCCTCGATCCCCCAAGAGTCTTGAATCCGGATGTCCGAAACGCTGCCACTGTCCGACGATCACCAAGCCCTGCCGCCGGTCCTGGCTGGCCCGCTGTTGCGGCGCCTCGAGCCCACGCGGCTGGCGCTGTGGCTGGTGGGTTCCCGGGCACTGGCGCTGACCTTGCGCTTGCAGGGCGTCGGCGATATTTGTCTCGATGCCGGGCAATGCACGGTGATCGCGGTGGGGGCTCGTGCCTTTGTGCACTTGATCGATGTGCAACTCGATTGCGCCCTGCCCCGGGATGAGTCGATCGACTATGACCTGCTGATCGATGGCGCAGAACAAGGCATCGCCGACTGGGCGCCACACCTGCTGTACGGCGATGCCCGTTGCCCGAACTTCGTCTTGCGAGCGCGGGTCGATCAATTGCTGCACGGCTCCTGCCGCAAACCTCATCATCCGGCCGTTGACGGATTGCTCTGCGTCGACCAGTTGCTGGCGCAAAAACACGCCGCCAAGGACCGCCCGGCGCTACTGATGATGACCGGCGACCAGGTCTACGCCGACGATGTCGCGGGGCCGATGTTGCGGGCAATTCACGCCTTGATCGAGCGCCTGGGCCTGTTCGGGGAGCACCTCGACGGTGCCGTGGTCAGCGATAGCGCCAGGCTCTACGAGCATCCGGCCAGCTACTACCACCGTGCGGATCTGCTGCCGGCGCTACAAAGCAATGAAACCCTGCGCGAACGTTTTTTCGGTGGCGCGCGCAAGCCGATTTTCACCAGCAGCAGTGCCGACAATCACCTGGTGACCTTCGCCGAAGTCATGGCCATGTATTTGCTGGTCTGGTCGCCAACGCCCTGGACCCTCATCGACCCACAGGCACCGGCGCTGACGCCGCAAAGACTTGAACGCTACGCCCTTGAGCAGATGCGCATCGATGCCTTCAAGGCAGGCCTTGGCAACGTCGCGCGAGCAATGGCCCATCTGCCGACGCTGATGATTTTCGACGACCACGACATCACCGATGACTGGAACCTATCCGCGCAATGGGAGGAAACGGCCTACGGCCATCCGTTCTCCCGGCGCATCATCGGCAACGCGCTGCTGGCGTACATGCTGTGCCAGGGCTGGGGCAACAACCCGGATGCGTTCGCTGCCCTGCTGCACAAGGCCGGTGCGTTGAGCGCCAGCACGCAGGACCGGCACCTCGACAGCACGGTTCAGGACGATCTGATCGATGACCTGCTGAAATTCCAGCACTGGCATTACGTGCTGCCGACCACACCGGCCATGGTGGTGATCGACACCCGCACCCGGCGCTGGCGCAGCGAGATGAACCTCAAGCAACCTTCCGGTTTGCTCGACTGGGAAGCCCTCAGCGAACTGCAACAGGAACTGCTGGACCACCCGAGCGCGATCATCGTTTCACCGGCGCCGATCTTCGGCGTCAAACTGATTGAAACCGTGCAGCGGGTATTCAGCTGGTGCGGTTATCCACTGCTGGTGGACGCGGAAAACTGGATGGCCCATCGCGGCGCGGCCCAGGTGATCCTGAACATTTTCCGCCACTCGCGCACGCCGGGTAACTACGTGGTGCTGTCGGGCGATGTGCACTATTCCTTCGTCTACGAAGTGCTGATCCGCCACCGCAAGGCCGGGCCGCGCATCTGGCAGATCACCAGCAGCGGCATCAAGAACGAATTCCCGGCCACCCTGCTCGAATGGTTCGACCGCCTCAACCGCTGGCTGTACTCGCCACGCTCGCCGCTGAACTGGCTGACCAAACGTCGACGCATGCGCATCGTGCCGCATGTTCCTGAACACGCCGAAGCTGGTGAGCGGCTATGGAACTCGGCGGGGATCGGCCAGGTGTTCTTTAATGAAAAAGGTCAGCCGCAGGACATTTTTCAGCACAACTCCAATGGCTCGCCGAAGACGCGGATGGTGGCGCCCGAAAGCGACGAGTGATCACAAAAAACTGTGGGAGCGAGCTTGCTCGCGATTGCAGTCTGTCGGTCACTTTAGTGGTGACTGGCACACCGTCATCGCGAGCAAGCTCGCTCCCACAATTGATCGGAGTCGCTCATGGACCTCACCCGAACCTTGATCATCGGCAACTCGGGCTCGGGCAAGAGCTGGCTGGCGCAGCGGCTGGCCGAGCAATTGCGTGTGCCCTGGACCGATCTCGACAGGATTCACTGGCTGTCCGACGAACACAGCATCGCCCGCCCCAGAAATGAAGCGTTGGGAATGGCGCGGATCGCGGCCGATGAAGAGCGCTGGGTGATCGAAGGGGGTTACGGCTGGATCGTCAGTGAAATCCTCCACCGCGCCACGGCGTTGATCTGGCTGTGTGTTGATGACGATGATTGCGTCGCCGACATTCGCTGTCGGGAAGCCAACGATGACGAACGATTGATTGCATTGCTGGAGTGGGCCGAAAGCTATCGAAAGCGTGATGACCCCAGTGGCTTTGCGGCCCATCGGCACCTGTTCGAAGGGTTTACCGGTTCAAAGATTCAGTTGATGGATCGAACTGAAATCACGGATTTTTTCAGTGCAATGCAAAGTACCGGTTAACCACAGTGTCTGATCCTTTCAAATCGGATCTGGACTACACCACTTGCGGAAACGTCTTTTGAAACGCCGACGGATACTGAACTCCTATCCAGATGCGGAGAAGACAATGCGATTTATCCGATGCTTGCTGAGTCGCTGCAGAATAAAAAAGAACACGCCGGTTGGCCTCGACGTGTCTGATGAAACTGCTTACCTACTACGGTCCAAAGCCAACGCTGAACGATTATTCCAGTCAATCGAGAACTTGCGAAATCGCCAGACTCACCCCTTCGACTATCATCTCCACCTCCCGCTCATCAATGGTCAGCGGTGGCAGCAGGCGAATGGTTTTGCCCCGTGTGACGTTGATCAGCAAACCGTGATCCCGGGCGGCGATCAGGCTCAGGTCGCGGATCGGTTGCTTGAGTTCGATGCCAACCATCAGGCCCTGACCGCGGATTTGTGAGACGTTTGGGTTGCCCGCCAATTCTGTGCGCAATCTTTCGAGCAGGCGCTCCCCCTGAAGCCGGGCGTTTTCCAGCAGCCCTTGTTCTTCGACGATATCCAGCACGGTGCATCCGACCCGGCAAGCCAGCGGATTACCGCCGAAGGTGCTGCCGTGGCTGCCCGGTGTAAAGAGTTCGGCGGCCTTGCCACGGGCCAGGCATGCGCCGATGGGCACGCCGTTGCCCAGGCCTTTGGCCAGGGTCATGACGTCCGGGACGATGCCTTCGTGCTGGAACGCAAACCATTGGCCGGTGCGGCCGATACCGGTCTGGATTTCATCGAGCATCAACAGCCATGAGCGCCGGTTGCACAGTTCGCGCACGGCCTTGAGATAGCCCGGTGGCGCCAGTTGCACGCCGCTTTCGCCCTGGATCGGCTCCATCAGAACCGCCACGATCCGCGAGCCATGGGCTTGTTGCACCTTGTCCAGCGCGTCGAGGTCGCCGAACGGCACTTTGACGAAATCCCCCGGCAGCTTGTTGAAACCCAGGCGCACCGCCGGGCCATCGCTGGCCGACAACGTGCCGAGGGTGCGACCGTGGAACGCGTTCTCCATGACCACCACCAGCGGCTGCTCGATGCCTTTGTGCCAGCCATGCAGCCGGGCGATTTTCAGTGCGGTTTCGTTGGCTTCGGCCCCGGAGTTGTTGAAAAACGCCCGGTCCATGCCCGCCAGGCGGGTCAGTTTCTGCGCCAGCCGTTGCTGCCAGTCGATGCTGTAGAGATTCGACGTGTGCAGCAGCAATCCGGCCTGCTCTGTAATGGCGGCAACGATTTTCGGGTGGGAGTGGCCGACGTTGGTCACCGCCACACCGGCGACCGCATCCAGGTATTCGCGACCGGCCTGATCCCACAGGCGAGTGCCCAGGCCCTTGTTGAAACTCAGGGCCAGGGGTTGGTAAGTGCTCATCAGGCAGGCGGCGGTCATGACATCAAGCTCCAGCAGGGGTCGGTGTTTTTGCAGTATGGTTGGCAACCTGAACTGGATAAACGCTGAAAACCTTCAATCATTTTAAAGCCGAGCTTGATAATGGATTTATTCCAGGCAATGACCGTTTACGTGAAAGTGGTGGAGACCGGCAGCATGACCGCCGCCGCTTTGCAGTGTGAAATGTCCACGACCATGGTCGGCAATCACCTCAAGGCCCTGGAGCAACGGCTGGGTGTGCGCCTGCTCAACCGCACGACCAGGCGCCAGCGGCTGACCGAGTTCGGTGCCGCGTATTACCAGCGTTGCCTGGAAGTGTTGGGGTTGGTGGCTGATTCCGAGCGACTGGCCGAACAGGCGCTCGACGAACCGAGCGGCATCTTGCGTATCACCGCGCCCTTGACCTTCGGCACCGAACGTCTGGCGCCGGCACTGAGTGAGTTCAGCCGGCAAAACCCGCGGGTGAAACTCGACGTAGTACTGACCAACCGGCGCCCGGATCTGCTGGAAAACGGTCTGGATGTGGCGTTTCGCCTCGGCGCACTGGAGCCCTCCAACCTGATCGCCCGCCCGCTGATCGACTACACCCTGACCATGTGCGCGTCACCGGAATATCTGGCCCGTCGGGGCACACCGCAGACACCGGAAGACCTGCGGCTCCACGATTGCCTGTCCTTTGCCTATCCGGCCGGCGATGACTGGCAATCGGTGCAAAAGGAATGGCGCCTGGCCGGGCCCGATGGCGAAGTCAGCGTGGGGGTCAGCGGGCCGATGCTGATCAACAGTTCGGCCGGACTGCATCAGGCAGCGCGAACCGGCATGGGCATCGTGATGATGCCCGACGCCCTAGTCGAGCAGGACCTCAAGGACGGAAAGCTGCTGGCCTTGATGCCCGATTACTGCCCGCCCAGTCGGCCGATGCACCTGGTCTATGCCCAGGATCGCCACCGTTTGCCGAAACTGCGGCGTTTCGTCGAATTCGCTGTACAGAGGTGGGGCAAGCACCCGTTGGCCGAATAGACCATGCACGAGTCAGTGGCAGGGTTATCCATCTCCCATTCACTCACATCCCCGACTTCACCAGCACCGGTTGTTCCTGATAACGATTCGGGTACAACTGCTTGAGCTGCGCCACCTTCGGCAAGTCATTGATCACGATGTACGGATAGGTCGGATGTTCGGTCAGGAAATTCTGATGTTCCTCCTCCGCCGGATAGAAACCGTTGAAAGTTTCCAGCTTGGTCACGATCGGTTTATCGAACGAATGCGCGGCGTCGAGCTGGGCGATGTAAGCCTGCGCGACCCGCTGCTGCTCAGCGCTTTTGGTGAAGATCGCCGAGCGATACTGGGTGCCGCTGTCCGGCCCCTGACGGTTGAGTTCGGTCGGGTTGTGCGCCACCGAAAAGTAGATTTGCAGCAAGGTGCCATAGCTGACTTGAGCTGGATCGAAGGTGACTTCGACCGATTCCGCATGGCCGGTATTGCCGCCGCTGACACGCTCGTAATGCGCGGTATTGGCCGCCCCGCCCGCGTAGCCGGAGACGGCATTCTTCACGCCTTTGACATGCTGGAACACACCTTGAACGCCCCAGAAACAGCCACCGGCGAACACCGCGGTTTCGCTGCGGGCCTGGGTGGTTTCGTCGAGGGTCGGCGGTGGAATGATCACCGCCTCTTCGGCACCACCGAACGAGAAGGCCGAGCATTGGCTGATGATGCCGGCAGCCGCCAGCCCCAGCAGGGTACGGCGCCAGCTAAAGAGGTTTTTCATGGGGCGAACTCCTGAATCGTTGAAAAGTTATCAGCCGAACGTGAAGGCGTAAGCCGACGCGCCCGGATCAAGAAACTCGATACTGAAGGTCCGGTCGCTTACACCGCCGTTTTGCCGCACCAGTTGGTACAAGCGCTGCTCGGTTACGGTGCCGCTGCCATCCGGGGCCACGTCCATGCCATGGGCATCGCCGGGGGCCTGGCCGTCGATCAACACCTTGAAGCGCACCGGTTTGCCATCGGCGCCAGGGCCGAGCACCAAATGCAAATCACGGGCGTGGAAGCGATAGACGATGCGGCTGGCCGGTGCGCTGGCGGTGGCCCGCTCCGGGCCGACATGCCACTGCCCGCCCAGGCTCCAGTCGTTGAGGGCCAGTTGCGCCGGCGGGTTGTAGGCCGCGACCTTGTCCGGCACCAACGCGGTTTCCGGCACGAAATGCTCCGCGCGCTGGTAGCCCACATAGGTTTCCGGCGACTGCACGGCGTTGTTGTCCGGGGCCATTTGCACGCCATCGGCCTTGGCATCGATCAGCCCGTCCGCAACTTTTGCAGCGCCTGCCTCACGCAGCAATTGCTGGATGACTCGCTCCGATTCGGCGTACTCGCCTTCACCGAAGTGGTGATAACGAATGCGTCCCTGGGCATCGGCAAAGTAATGCGCTGGCCAGTATTCGTTGTTGAAGGCGCGCCAGATCTTGAACTCGTTGTCGATGGCCACCGGGTAGTTGATGCCCAGGTCTTTCATGGCTTTGGTGACATTGTTGACGTCGCGCTCGAAGGCAAACTCGGGCGCATGCACGCCGATCACCACCAGGCCCTGATCGCGATACTTCTCGGCCCAGGCTTTGACGTAAGGCAGCGAACGCAGGCAGTTGATGCAGGAGTAGGTCCAGAAATCCACCAGCACAACCTTGCCTTTCAAGGCCTGGGCATCGAGGGGCGGCGAGTTGAGCCATTGCACGGCGCCGTCCAGCGAAGGCAGGTTGCCTTCGACCGGCAAGGTGCCCGAGGTTTTGTCAGCCACTTGCACCGCGCCCTCGGCGGCCGCGTTCTGCGCGATCATCGCCCCGCTGTTACGCGGCAATTTGCCGGACAGTTTCTCCACCAACGCTTGCTCGATTCCACCGGTAGATGCCGTGGAAAACCGGGCCAGAATCCCCGTATCCAACCCCAGGGCAATCGCCGCTACGCCGGCCAGCATTGCGCCGCCCAAGCCGCGACGAACCCATTCGCCGGCGCCAATCGAGCGCTTCATCGCCGTGAAAACCTTGCCCCCTAACAGCAATGCCAGCGCAAGGGAGGTAGCCGCCCCGGCCGCATAGGCCAGCAACAGTAACGTGGTCTGGATGCTCGCGCCCTGCAGCGCCGCACCGGTCAACAGCAAACCCAGGATCGGCCCGGCACAGGGCGCCCACAGTAATCCCGTGGCAACGCCGATCAGAAACGAAGCGCCAGGACGCGGCCGCGAATCGGCCCCCGCCACCTCGGACAGGCGACTGCCGGCCGCCACTAGCGGCCGGGTCAGGCGCTCGGCCAATTGCGGCAGCAATAGCGTCAGACCGAACAGCGTCACAAACGCCAGTGCCAGCCAGCGGCCGTACTGATTGAGCTGCACCACCCAGCCTCCGCCAACCGCCGCCAGCGTGGCGACCAGCGCGAAAGTCAGTGCCATCCCTGCCAGCAGCGGCAATCCGCTTTTGACGAACGGTTGCCCGGTGCGGGCGAAGACAAACGGCAACACCGGCAGAATGCACGGGCTGACAATCGTCAGCACACCACCGAGATAAGCGAGGACCAGCAGCCACATGGCGGTTACCTGCAAAAAATGAGTGGAAAGGAATCACACCGTCTTCGGCACGAATTTCATCGCCAGGCCGTTCATGCAGTAACGCAGGCCGGTGGGTTTCGGGCCGTCATCGAAGACATGGCCCAAATGCCCGCCGCAGCGCCGGCAGTGAACTTCCTCGCGGACCATGCCGAACGCACGGTCCTGACGGGTCGCCACGGCCTTGTCCAGCGGCGCCCAGAAACTCGGCCAGCCGGTACGGCTGGGGG
>NZ_AKJM01000028.1 GCF_000282335.1 Pseudomonas sp. GM48 | reverse complement strand
AGGCGCAGACTGTCACGCTGACTCCGAAATCAGGCAGTCCACTGGCCGGACTGCCGGTCACGCTGGCCTGTACCATCAAAGACGGCCTCGATGTTGCTAACGTGGTGAGTACACCGGACTTTGACCGTGGGGATACAAGCTATAGCTGGGCGGTCACGGGGAAAACCAAAAGCGGCACCTTCCAGTTATCGCTGGCAGGCAAGGGCATGACCACGCCGATTACGGTGGCGATCAGCAAGTTGGTATCGAGCAACTTGGCTGACGAGTTTTCGGGGGTTTATAGTCATGGCAAAGTCGTGGATATCGTAGGGGAAGGGTTGGGGTTAAAACCTTCTATTGGTGATCAGTACTTTCACTTCAGGCTTAATGACTTAAGTCCACTGCGTTTTGAAAGATTTATAATGAATGTCGTTGACGGAGATGTCCCGGGAGGCATCCCACCGGTCACTCCTGGCTATGGAGTGAAAAATGAAGTTGTTGATCCAAGCGGTACGGGGGCAGACAACTATATCATTTGGAAGTTTTATCTTTCTGGTTACGTCGGTAATGTTTTTATGATCGAGATACGTGCGGAGAAATTAGACTCTCTAGTTCGAGTCAGGTGTTTCAAGGTTAGTTAATTTATGGGGTTGTTATTTGTAAAGTTTCTGCCTCAGGAGGGTTTATTGTCTAGCTGATGGAATGATAGTAAGCGTGGATAACGATCGGTGGAGTGAGTGAAAATAAAACAGGCAGCCATTTGGCTGCCTTGCTTTGATTCAAAACATCTAATCAGGACAAAAAACCACCATCCACATTCAACGAAACCCCAGTCGTATAACTCGAAGCATCACTCGCCAAATACAACACCGCCCCCGCCATCTCACTCGGGTCCGCCACGCGCTTCAACGGAATCTGTTGCAGCGCGGTATTCAGAATGGCTTCGTTTTTCACCAACGCTGAAGCAAACTTGGTATCGGTCAAACCCGGCAGCAACGCATTACAACGAATCCCGAACTGCGCACATTCCTTGGCAAACACCTTGGTCATGTTGATCACCGCAGCCTTGGTCACCGAGTAGATGCCCTGGAACACCCCCGGCGAAACGCCGTTGATCGAGGCGACGTTGATGATGCTGCCGCCGCCGTTTTCGCGCATCAGTTTGCCGGCTTCCACCGACATGAAGAAGTAGCCGCGGATGTTGACGTCGACGGTTTTCTGGAAGGCGCTGAGGTCGGTGTCCAGCACGTTGCAGAACTGTGGGTTGGTTGCGGCGTTGTTGACCAGGATGTCGAGGCGGCCGAATTGTTCCTTGATGCCGGCGAAGACCTGGCTGATCTGGTCCATTTCGCCGATGTGGCAAGCGATGGCGGTGGCCTTGCCGCCGGCGGCGATGATGGCGTCGGCGACGTGTTGGCAGCCGTCGAGTTTGCGGCTCGAGACGATGACATGGGCGCCTTGCTGGGCCAGCAGTTTGGCGATGGCTTCACCGATGCCACGGCTGGCGCCGGAGACGAAAGCGATCTTGCCGTCGAGGTCGAACAACTGAGTCTTGGACATGGGATTCCCTTATAAAAAGTCTTGTTATCGAGTCAAATGCCGGGTTGCGGCCAACGCTGTTCAGTTGAGGCCAGTCATTGCGCGTTATCGTTCGCGGTCTTCGCGAGCAGGCTCGCTCCTACAGGGATCGCGTACGGTCACAAGCTGGATTTCTGGATGACCTGCAAGCTCATCTGCTCCAGCAGCTTGTTCATGTGAATGAACTGCGCGAAGCGTTTGTCCTGGGTCTGGCCATGGTAGAAGCGGTAGTAGATCTGCTGCACGATGCCGGCCAGGCGGAACAGGCCGTAGGTGTAGTAGAAGTCAAAATTGTCGATGCGGATGCCCGAGCGTTCGGCGTAGTAATCGACGAACTCGCGGCGGGTCAGCATGCCCGGCGCGTGGCTTGGCTGGCGGCGCATCATCTGCACCGGTGCCGGATCATCGGCTTCAATCCAGTAGGCGAGGGTGTTGCCCAGGTCCATCAGCGGGTCGCCGAGGGTGGTCAGCTCCCAATCGAGCACGCCGATGATCTGCATCGGGTTGTTCGGGTCGAGGATCACGTTGTCGAAGCGATAGTCGTTGTGCACGATGCTGGCGGTCGGATGGTCGGCCGGCATCTTGTCGTTGAGCCAGGCTTTCACCGTTGCCCATTGTGGCGCATCGGGGGTCAGGGCTTTTTCGTAGCGATCACTCCAGCCTTTGATTTGCCGCGCTACGTAACCTTCGGGTTTGCCGAGGTCACCCAGGCCGTAAGCGTTGTAATCGACCTGGTGCAGCTCGACGAATTTGTCGATGAAGCTCTTGCACAGGGCTTCGGTTTTCGCCGAGTCCAGGCCCAGCTCCGGCGGCAGTTCCGAGCGCAGGATGATGCCGTTGACCCGCTCCATGACATAGAACTCGGCACCGATCACCGATTCGTCGGTGCAGTGCACGTAGGCTTTCGGGCAGTACGGGAAACCGTCGCGCAGTTGATTGAGGATGCGAAATTCACGGCCCATATCGTGGGCGGATTTGGCTTTGTGGCCAAACGGCGGCCGGCGCAGGACGAATTCCTTTTCCGGGTACTCCAGCAGGTACGTGAGGTTCGACGCGCCGCCCGGGAATTGGCTGATCTGCGGCAAACCGCTCAAGCCCGGAATGTGCGCCTTGAGGTACGGATCGATCTGGCTGGCATCGAGTTCTTCACCGGTGCGTATACGGGTGGACTGGTCAGTAAGCGCCATGCTTATCCCTTCTGCTTATTTTGGAGGCCGGACATCATTGGCTAATCTAATGGTGAGACTGGAGTACCACAAGCGTGGCACGGTCTTATAGGTTAGCGTGTTGCCGGATAATCAGCGTTCCTGATGTGCGAGAACACGCCCGGCGGACTATGGTTCAGGGGGCATGGTGCTTCCAGGAAGGAGGTTTGAAATGGGCTGTCCGCAAGTCTGTGCTACCGCCACCCTGCAATGCAGCTTTGGCGCGGCACCGGCCGTGCTCAACGTGCTGCCGGTGAATCGCACACTGACCGCCGGCCTGCCGGCGGCGAACATCATGGATCACATTCCGCTGGTCAACATCATGCCCTTCGGGGTGTGCACGAGCCTCGCCAACCCGATGGTCGCGGCCGCCACCGCAGCGGCATTGGGTGTGCTGACACCGATGCCCTGCATCCCGGCGACCGCCACACCGTGGATACCGGGCGGGGCGCCGACCCTGCTGCTGGGCGGCATGCCGGCCGTCGATGCCAACAGCACCCTGATGTGCAACTGGGCCGGGGTGATCAAGATTGCGATGCCCGGGCAGATGCAGATGCTCATTCCTTGAATCACACGATTGAACTGTGGGAGCGGGCTCGCTCGCGAAGGCGGGGTGTCGGGCAACATCGATGTTGTATGTGCCAGCCTCTTCGCGAGCAAGCCCGCTCCCACAGGGGATCTTCTGTGAATGCCGTATTTGTGAACTTGCCCGTGATGGGGACATCTGAGCCAACACAAGGCTTCAGGCTTCGGCAGGATCACTCCAGCGCCTGAACCACCAGCGTACCCTCGAGATCGGCTTGCCCTCGGCGCCCAGCGGTCGCCCATCGGCGGCGAAACCCTGTTCCGGTTCCAGCAACTGACCGTTGAGATACCGCGCCTCGACGGCGGTTTTACCGTTGGGGTGAAACCGCTGATAACGCCCCTCGCGCACGCCATCACGGTAGAACTGCACCTCGGCCAGTTGCCCGTCAGGGAAGTAGTTTTTCGCTTCACCGTGAAGCAGGCCCCGGCGATAGGTCGCCTTGCGTTGCAAGCTGCCCTCGGGCGCAAAGAAACTGGCCACGCCGTGCAGTTTGTCGCGCACATAAGGCAGTTGCGCCGAAACGTTGCCATTTGGGTAATACAGCAGGCTCGTACCTTGTAGCTCGCCCTGGCTATAGGTCAAGTTTGCCTGGGGTCGACCGGCGTCCTTGATGTGCAGTGGGCCTTCCAGTCGGCCTTCAAGCAAGCGCCCGTCGAGGTGGCTGTCGCCGCGCTCCAGATCGAGTGTGCTCGATGTCATTGCCTGACCCTCCTTAGTTAACCTTCACCAACCCGCCCTTGATGGTCAGCATGCCGCCGCCGTCGACGGTTTGCTCGGCGGCTGCCTTGTTCATCAGGCTGATCCCGGCATCGTTGGTCAGCGTCGTGCCCGCCTTGTTTTCCAGCGCGGTGCCGGCCTGGTTGCTCAAGGAGGTGCCGGCTTTCTGGCTGATCGAGGTGCTGGCTTCGGCGGCAAGGTCCGCGCCACTCTTGATCGCAAAACTGCCGCCGCTTTGCAGGGTCAGGGTACCGGTCACCTTGATCGTCAGGTTGCCGTCCACGGTCAGGCTGTAGTTGCCGGTGACCGTGTGGTCGTAGTTGCCGCCAGTGCTGTGGGTCTGGTCGGCGCCGACTTTCACCGTGCGGCTGTCCTTCACGTCAAGGCTGTCGCTGCCGGTCTGGATGGTCACGCTGCGTTTGCCTTTCTCCAGAGTCACGGTCTCGTCGCCTTCCTTCACCGTGCGCGTGCGCGCGTTCTGCACTGTCAGGGTTTCGTCGTGGCCGACGGTGGCAGTGGTGTCGTTGAGTACGTTGATCTTGAGATCCTTCTGCGCCTGCAAGAACACCTCTTCGGCGTCCTTCTTGTCCTCAAAGCGCAACTCGTTGAAACCGCCACCCCCCTTGGACGACTGGGTCTTGATCCCGGACTGGGTCTGATTGGCCGGCAGCGCATAGGGCAGGGCGTTGTCACCGTTGTAGACGCAACCGGTCACCAGTGGCCGATCGGGGTCGCCGTCGATAAAGGTCACGATCACTTCCTGGCCGATCCGTGGCACGAACTGCATGCCGAACCCCTTGCCGCTCCAGGGCAACACCACCCGCACCCAGCACGAACTCGCTTCATCGTTCTTGCCGTCGCGGTCCCAGGGGAACTGCAATTTGATGCGGCCGTATTCGTCGGTCCAGATTTCTTCGCCGGATTTGCCGACGACGATGGCGGTCTGCGTATGCATGCGTGGTTTGGGCGTTGTTCGCGCCGGGCGAAAGGGCGTGGCTTTGGGGATTGCTTCGAAGCGATTGCGATAGTCTTCGTGACTGACTTCATGGGTCACCGACATCACCACCCAATCGATGTTCAGGCTCGCATCATCATGGCCGGCGAGGGTGAACCAGTGCCCAGGCACCAGCCAGCGGCAGTCGCTTTCGCCGACAAAACGCTTCTCCTGACTGCGCAAGCCTTCAACCCGCTGCTTGGTCAACGCATCGCCCCGCGCCTTGGCGTTGTAGCCACCAGGATGCTCGTACATCGAGCGCGGTCCGGCGACTGCTTCGGCCTGGCTGTAGAGCGAAGTGGTCGGGGTGGTGAACTCGTAATCCGTCGCCCGATAAACGCCGGCTACGGCTTGCATGCACACTTGGCCGGAGCGAATGCCATGCAGTTCGCGCTCGCCCATTTGCTGGCCCAGATAGCTGACTTTTGGGCCATTGGGAATCTGTGGGAAGGCATCGTTACTGTCCCCCAGTACCAATGTGTGTTTGCCGGCCTCGTGGGTGAAAAACCAGAAAATCCCTTCCTCTTCCAGCAGCCGTGAAACGAAGGCGAAATCGGTTTCGCCGTACTGCACGCAGTATTCGCGCGGGGTGTAGCTGCCGGTGAGTTTCAGCGTGAAATCGGTGAAGCCGTGGGCCTTGAAAATCGTGGTGACGATGTCTGAGGTGTTGAGGTTCTGGAACACGCGGTTGTTGCTGGCCAGCGTCAGCCACCACAGCCAAGGTCTTAGCACCAGCTGATAGCGTTCGGCGGTGGCGTCGGCTGGGAGTTGGCGGATTTCAGCGACCAGTGCGTCGAAGGGCCGGTTTTTCGCGTCGTTGTGCAGGGTGGTGGTGACGTGAGTGGCGACGGCGGTGGTCAGGGTGAGGGTGGCGCCGTCGTTGAGGCCATTGAGGGTTTGCGAGCCAAGTGCGTTGAGCGCTTCTTCGCCAGACAGCGACTCAGGGTAAAGCGCCGACAGCGAGGTGGCGGTGAGGGAGAGGCTGGTGTTGCTGTCGGTGGTGCGGGGCATTGAGCAACCTCAAGCACTGATCAATGAGTTTAAGGCGACATTAAATACATCCTCCCTCGTCCCCTTTTGCTTTTTCTCCCGTGACTTAGAGATAGGGATTGTTTCGCAAAACCTTTTCCTTGGCTTTTTCCGCAATTTTGTTAGTTGAAGTCTGCCCCGCGACTTCCGCGTCAATCCCGACTGAGTCGGTTAGAACACCGCCAAAGGTTCCGCTCGGGGCGCGGCCATTGAGCCACCCGGGGTTTGCGCTAGCGGTATTGGCCCAAAGTACCGCATCCTGCAAGGTGTCATGCCAGGACACGATGGTGTCGTTACGCATCGTCGCTTCATCATGAGTGGCCACTTTGAAATAGAGGGTGCGTCCCCCTGCATAGGCCCCGAGCAGGGCGGTAAGCATGTTGCCGGTATCGGCGAGATTGCAGCAGACATAGCAACGGTAGGCCGCTGCGGCTGGCATGTTATTGCTGAAAAAATGTACCCAATAGGCAGTACTTCCCGGCGCAAGCCATGCAGCTACGGTTCCCCAGTTGGGGGCCTGAGCAAGGGTGTTTTGATTTTGCGCAGCAGTAATTCTTGCGTCGACACTAATCGCGCCGGTCACTGCCGCGGCGTAGCCCGCCACGGCAGCTTTCAACCCGACGGTATAGGCTGCGTGGTCATAGGCATCAACATTAGGGTTCGCTGTGAAGCGTGCGGCAGTTGCGTTGACTGCAGTATTGAAGCGATGGGATACATCCAGATCGTCGTATGCCATTGTCCACCTCCGTCTTTCTTCGTAGGGCCGTCTTGCCAAGTTGAAAGGGGGTACCTCTATTTTTGTTACTCTTCTTTCTTTTTAAGGAAGTGCGAGATTGAGTGCAGTGAACTGCGCATTAATACCCGCTGCATGTGCAATCACCATGGTCGCTGTGTTCGGATAGAGCCACCACACGGTGACTGCCGGGATGGTTGCTGCGCACCATGCCGCGCAACCATTAGCTCCGGCGCAGGGCGCCAACTCCACGAACATATAGGGGTGATAACCGCCTGCCAGGTTGCCGGCATTATGTGCCTGCCTCTCGGCGTGGTGATCTGGATTGAAAAGGCCTCCAGCTTGTACCGCGTCTGAATCGAGTAGATGAGCCTGGCTTTGTCCAAATCGATAGTCGGGTGTGCCCAATGTAGAGTGGGCAAGTATTTTGATGCTGGCACAACAAGACCCATTACCTACGCCATTTCCAGGACCTCTGATGTCGGCAAACTTATAGATGCACGCCATTGCCAGTTCTCTGGCAATTTCGCGATGAATTCCGGCGGTACTGATGTGGGGCATTTGTATCCTCCGTGATTTAATAAAAATGCCGTTGGACATATTGTTCAGCTGATGGAAAATTATCGGATTGATCAGTCAATTCGACTTCACTCCAACACCCACTCCGCCAACTTTCCCGTCACCTGTGTCATCAAAACATTCTCGACATCCCGCGCCCCGGCAGCGCTGCACTTGGCCAACACCGCCTGGACAATCCCGGCATCGAACTCGAACTGTTTGCCGGTCGCGGCCTTGTAGCGTCCGCGCAATTTCTCCAGCTTGGCCAACACAATTCCTTCCAGCGTCGCCTCATCCAGGGGTCGATACGCCACCACCGTCATCCGTGCCAGAAACGCCGGGCGGAAGGCTTGCAGCAGCACCTTGTGCAAGGCTTCGTTAAAGGTGTCGCTTCCAAGTTGTGCCACTGGTGTGTCGAGCAAGAGTTCGGCGCCCACGTTACTGGTGGCCAGCATCACGGTGTTCTTGAAATCCACCACCAGCCCGGTGCCGTCTTCCATCACGCCTTTATCGAACACGTTGTAGAAGGCTTCGAGCACGTCCGGATGGGCCTTCTCGATTTCATCGAGCAACACCACCGAATAGGGTTTGCGCCGTACCGCTTCAGTCAGTACGCCGCCGCTGCCATAACCGACATAACCGGGCGGGGCGCCTTTGAGTTGGCTGACGGTGTGGGCTTCCTGGTATTCCGAGAGGTTGATGCTGATCAGGTTGCGTTCGCCGCCATACAGCGCGTCGGCCAATGCGTAAGCGGTTTCGGTTTTACCGACGCCTGTAGGGCCGACCAACAGGAACACGCCGACCGGTTTTTGCGGGTCGGTGAGGCCGGCGCGGTAAGCCTGCAGGCGCTGGGCGATGGTGCCCAGCGCGATGCTCTGGCCCATGACGCGCAACCCCATGCGCTGGCCGAGGGTGCGCACGGCGTGGGCTTCGTCGGCGAGCATTTTGCCGACCGGGATGCCGGTCCAGCCGGCGATGACGGCGGCGACGGTTTTGCCGTCGACTTGTTCCGGCACCAGCGGGTCGTCCTGGCGAATGGCGTCGAGCCCGGCCTCCAGGCGCACCAGTTCGGCGGCCAGATGATCGATGCGGCTGTCGATGGCTTCGTCCGGTTTGTCGCTGTCGGCACGTTCGCTCAAGGTCAGCAATTCGCTGCGGGTTTCCAGCAGTTCGCGCACGGCAACCCGCTCTTCATTCCAGCGTACTTCCAGTTCGCGGATCGCTTGCACGTTGGCCATGGATTCGGTTTCAAGCAGGGTGATGCGCTCGCGGTGATCCAGCCCGGTGGCCTGTTCGCGGCGCAGGCGTTCGACTTCGTCCTTGAGGCTGTTCTGGCGGTGACGCAGGCTTTCCAGCGGTGGCGGCACATCGTGCTGGCCGAGCGCGACCCGGGCGCAGGCGGTGTCGAGCACGCTGATGGCTTTATCCGGTAACTGGCGCCCGGAGATGTAACGATGGGACAGTTTCACCGCTTCGTGGATGGCCGCGTCGAGCACCTGCACGCCGTGATGCTGTTCGAGTTTGGCGGCAACCCCGCGGAGCATTTCCACTGCGGTGGTTTCGTCCGGTTCCTCGACTTGCACCAACTGAAAACGGCGGGCGAGGGCCGGGTCTTTCTCGAAATATTTTTTGTATTCAAGCCACGTCGTGGCAGCCAGGGTGCGCAACTCGCCGCGGGCCAGCGCCGGTTTCAGCAGGTTGGCCGCATCGCTGCCGCCTTCCGCACCGCCAGCGCCAATCAACGTGTGGGCCTCGTCAATAAACAGAATGATCGGTTTGTCGGCGCTGCGCACTGCGTCGATCACCCCTTTGAGGCGTTGTTCGAACTCACCCTTGACTCCGGCGCCGGCCTGCAACAAGCCAAGATCGAGCACACGCAAGCTGACTTCCTGCAAGGACGGCGGCACATCGCCGGCAGCGATGCGCAGGGCCAGGCCTTCGACCACCGCGGTTTTGCCCACGCCGGGAGCGCCAACCAGAATCGGGTTGTTCTGCCGACGGCGCAGCAGGATGTCGATGCATTGGCGGATCTCGCCGTCGCGGCCGACGATGGGATCGATGCGCCCGGCGTGGGCGTCGGCTGTCAGGTCCTGGGTGAACTGGTCCAGCACTGAATCCTGTTTCGGCGCCGGGGTGCCGGCACTCGCCGCACGTTTACCGCCGACGTGTTCGCGAGAGCTTTCGGTCCATTCCAGCAGGTTGCTGCGCAATGCCTCTCGGGGAATCTTCAACAGTGATGAGGCACTGTTGAGCAACAGGCTGCGGCGTTCGTCGCGGTCGATCAAGGCAAGTAGCAGCAACCCTGAGCGAATGCTGTCCAGCCCCAGGACACTGGCCTGCACCACCGCATCTTCGAGCAACCCGGTGGTGTGCGACGACAATGCCGGGGTGCGCGTGCTGCCGGATTTGAAGAGCTCCAGCGCTTTGTTGATTTCCGCCGTCAGGGCGTCGCGCTCCAGGCCGAAGCGCGGCAGCAGATAAGCGAAGTCTCCGCCCTCGATGTCCAGCAACTCCAGCAACAGGTGTTCGATTTCAACGTAGTGGTGGCCTCGCTGCAGACAGCGTTGCGCGGCCCGTTCCAGGGCGCGGCGATTGTCCGGGTTGAGGCGTCCGATCAGGCTGGCCAGTTCCATGTTCAGGTGATCTCCAGCTGACGAAGACGGGTTTCGATGCGTTGCACCGCCAGGCTGGTCTGGCGTTGCAGGCCGCCGTTCCAGCTGAGCAGTGGCGGTGCCTGGTGACCGAGTTTGATTGGGCCGGCACCGCGCACCAGCAACACCAATGTGCAATCCAGGTCCGGGCCAAAATACAGCGCGCTGAGGCTGGCCAGTACCGGGTGTGACTCGCCATCGGGCAGGAACCGCGCCGCTTGGGCAGAGGTCAGCGGGCCAAGGGTCAGGCGGATACCTGCGTGTTCATCCCAGACCCGGGTGCCGGCCACTGCCGTGCGACCCAGTTGCAGATTGCGACCGCCGGGGATCATGCGGCTGCGACTGGCGGGCGGGATCTCGCGCCAGGCACCTTCATAGGCGCTGAGTTCAACCGGCAGTTCGAATTGCTCACGCACGATGGCCGCAAAACCGGCGAGGGAGCGGCGCCCATCGGCGAACAGCGCGCTGCACGCCAGCACGGCACAATCGGGTACGGCCTGACGCTCCCGCAAGGCTTTGGGCAGCAGGCCGGTCAATGCCCTGAGTTGCGACTGAACCGCCGAAGCAGCGGGGACGGTGAACCCTACGGCAATCCGGTGTTTGCGCATCACTTTGTACAGCAGGCTCAGCAGCCGATGCTGAAACAGATCGAGAAATTCAGCGGGCGCGTAATCCTTGGCCCGCACGCGTTGCTGCAACCATTCCTGATAGGCGTAGGGCAGCGGGCCGTCGGGACCGCCGAGGCCAAACACCGGGGTACTGAGGACCGGTTGCTGGCCGGGCTCCTGGGTCAGGCTTTCGATTTCGCTGGCGGCAAACAGCGGCGTCAACGGGCCGCGCAAGCGCAGTGCTTCTGCTTGCGGGGCGGTGCCGCTGCCCAGGGATTCGGCTTGTGGGTGTTCGCGCTCCAGCAGCAACAATGCCTGCAGCAGTTCGAACGCCTGGGGATCCCGGCGCAGTCGCTGGCTCAGGCTCAGAGGGACAGTGGCATGCCGGCTTGGGGTTGCCATGTCTTCACCTCCCTGTCTGAATGAACCAGCACCGTGCGCACGAAACGGTTAGCAGTGGCATAGAGGGAAAAGAACTGCGCAAGCACCGCTGAAAACAACACCGCGCTGCTACCGACAAAATGCTGCGGGTCGAGTTGCAAGCGCACCTCCAGCCCATTGCGCCAGCCGCGCCACGCGTCTTCGCCGACATGGGCGATGACGCGTTCACAACCGAGGCTGAGCAAGCCTTCGATTTGCCGCCAGGCGCTGGCCTCGTCACGCAGGTTGTGCAACTGGAGGATTTCCTTGAGTGCGTCCAGTGCCTGTGGCCCTTCCACCAGCGACAAATGATTGAGGGTCAGTTGCGAGACCAGTCGCCAGCGCGACTCGCCGTCCAGTCGCGGCACACTTTGCGGGCTGGGCGGGTTGCGCAGGCGCGCCCAGGCCACGGGGCCCGGACGTTCAAAACCTAACGATGTGCCGGCCGGCAGGCTCTGCGCCAGGTGCCGATTGGTGCAAAGAAGTTCAGCGGTGAGGCTGTATTCAATGGCTTCGGACAGCGGGTCGAATCGGGTGTCCACCAGGCTTACCAACAGGTCAGTGCCGAGGCGATTAGGGGTCATGCCGCTGACGCGTCGGGCATGCCAGTAGCACTGTTTATCGGAACCGCCATGCTGGCTGCCGTAATAGGCCGGCACTCGCTGAACCCCGCGACTGGAAGTGGCACGCATCGCCCGGATGCTATGGATCTCGACGCTGTTTTCCCGGTGGCTGTCGGCGACCAGGCGGTATTCGCTGCGGGTACCGTCCGGGCGCAGAGGCTCTGAGGTCCTCGGAAACAGATTGATCACTGGCGTGCAACCCAGCGCAAGATCGCTGGCCTGTAGGCGCAGGCGGTTGGTCGGGGCGTGGTCGAAGACGATGTACAGGTACAGCGCCTGACTGTCGCTGGTGGCGCCCGCCAGTGGCAGGGGGGG
>NZ_AKJM01000027.1 GCF_000282335.1 Pseudomonas sp. GM48 | reverse complement strand
ACTGGATGTTCGTCATCCGCAGAATTTGTGTCCGGCATCAATCAACTGTGGGAGCGGGCTTGCTCGCGATGGCGGTGGATCAGTCGACACCTGCTTGACTGACACTACGTATTCGCGAGCAAGCCCGCTCCCACACTGGATGTTCGTCATCCGCAGGGTTTGTGTTCGACATCAATCAACTGTGGGAGCGGGCTTGCTCGCGAAAGCGGTGGATCAGTCGACACATGCTTGACTGACACTACGCATTCGCGAGCAAGTTCGCTCCCACACTGGATCTTTGTCATCCGCAGGATTTGTGTTCGGCATCAATCAACTGTGGGAGCGGGCTTGCTCGCGAAAGCGGTGGATTAGTCGACACCTGTATTGACTGACACTCCGCATTCGCGAGCAAGCCTGCTCCCACCAGTTTCCGGTGTTACTGATCGGACTTGATACTGGTCCACACCCGGGTACGGACCCGCTCAAGCTTCTGCGGCAATGGCTGTACGACGTAGAGCGTCTTCAATGCCTCGCTGGTCGGTGTCAGGTCCGGGTTGCCGGTGATGTCCTTGTCGATCAGTGCCAGCGAGTCCCTGTTGGCATTCGGGTAACCGAGGAAGTCGCTGATCGGCGCGATCACTTTCGGGTCCATCAGGTTGTTGAGGAATTCATGGGCCTCGGCGACGTTCTTCGCGCTTTTCGGGATGGCGAAGGTGTCGAACCAGATCGGCGCGCCTTCTTTCGGCAGGCGCCAGTCGACGACCACGCCGTTGCCCGCCTCTTTGGCGCGGTTGCCGAATTGATAGAAGCTGCCGGAGTAACCGATGGCCACGCAGATATCGCCGTTGGCGATGTCAGTCATGTACTTGGCGGAGTTGAAGTAGGTGACGTAAGGGCGAACCTTGAGCATCAACGCCTTGGCTTTTTCGTAGTCATCCGGGTTCTGGCTGTTCGGGTCCAGCCCCAGGTAATGCAGGGCCAACGGCAGAATCTCCGAGGGTGAGTCGAGCATGGCTACGCCACAGGCCTTGAGCTTCTCCATGTTCTCGGGCTTGAACACCAGGTCCCAGCTGTCCACCGGCGCATTCTCGCCCAGCGCTGCCTTGACCTTGGCCGGGTTAAAGCCGATCAGCACGGTGCCATACATGTAGGGCATGCCGTACTGGTTGCCCGGGTCGTTCTTGTCCAGCAGCTTGAGCAGCGCCGGATCCTGGTGCGACCAGTTCGGCAGTTTGGACTTGTCGAGCTTCTGGAACACGCCCGCCTTGATCTGGGTTTCGATGAACTGGTTGGAGGGCACCACGAGGTCGTAGCCCGAGTTGCCGGTGAGCAGCTTGGCTTCCAGGGACTCGTTGGTGTCGAAGGTGTCCCAGGTCACCTTGATCCCGGTGTCCCTGGCAAAATCCTTGGGCACGGACGGCAGGATGTAGTCCGCCCAGTTGTACACCCGCAATTCGCGCGGTTCGGCGTGCACCGCGCTGGCCAGCAGCGACAGTCCGCAAACGGTGGCGCCCAGCATGCGTTTCATTGAGTCCATGGATCTTTTCCCCAAGTGTGGCGTGAGTTCGATGGTTTTTATGTTCTGTACACGGCAGCAGCCTTGAAAATAGCCAAGGGCAAGGAAGTGGAGATTCTGGTTGTGGTTTCACCTTGGATTGCTGACTCGGCAACCCGCGTCTGATTCTTGCTGACAGCGTGGTCGGTTCACAGCGTGAGGCAGGCCAAAAGGAGATCGAAACGGCCAAAATACGTGTCCGCATTGATTAGCGTTGCGGAGGCTTTACACCGACGGTTAGTCCAAACAGCCGATGAATAACCGCGATTGAGTGAGCAATAACGGCGGGCATAAAATCGCCGCGTGTCCTGATCAGGAGACGCGGCTTATTTTTATGGAACCAGAATCAACGTTCGGGTCAGGTCACAGGGTACTGTTGCCTGGCATGCAATACGGTCAGGATTTCGACGTCCTCTATCACTTGATAGACCACCACGTAATTCGGATGGACAACCATCTCCCGAGTCTTGGGCAATCGACCTGGCCTGAAACCATGGGGCATGGAGGATAGCCCCTCCGTAGCAGTCACAATCGTGCGGTGCAACGATGCAGCGGAGGCGGGACTGTATTGCTCGATGTAATCGATGATCTCGGTCAACGCATCAACAGCCTGAAGTTTCCACTTAACGAGCCGCACGACGAGCTTTGCGCTTGTCTTCCAACCTCTGCTCGACTAAAGCCATGGCTTCGTCGTGCGGAATACTTGGGCGCGGATCGTCCAGCGAAGCCTGGACTTTGGCTCGGAACCACCGGTCATGGCTGGCGGCTTGCTCTTCTGTTTCGAACTCGGAATCGATCGGGGAAAGATGGGCGCTCATAGTGATCTCCATGATCATTGCGTACCAGTCTAATGGGTCGGTGGTTTGTTGTCGTCGCGGTCCGGATAAAGGACATCCTTGCCCGGTGTCGGGTTAACGACTCCACACAAGTCAAAGCGTAAACGTCCAGCTTCCGACGGCCAACCCTAAAAACACGTCAGACAATTCCTCGGACTTCCTATGAATTCAACCGTTCGAGGACTACCGCCCAGCCTGACGGTTACAACAACGACAACGTGTAATTGATGATCAGCCGATTCTGATCCACATTGCGCCCAGCATCAGTGTTGGACTTGGCGTTGCGCAAGGTGAACCCCAGCCCTTTGAACGTGCCCGACTGCAACACGTAGTCCAGGGTCATGTCGCGTTCCCACTCGGACTGATCACTGGTGTTTTGCGCCTTGATGTCCGTACCCTTCAAATACACGATCGAGGCTTTCAGCCCCGGCATGCCCAAGGGCGCGAAGTCGTAGCTGTATTGCCCGAAATTCGTCTGTTCTCCGGCCCGGGCAAAGTTCTGGATCATCTTGTCGGTGGGCAGGTAGACACTGCCGCCGCCCGCCCCTTTGTCCACCAGGCTGCCCTGATTGGGCTGGACGAAGTTGCTGCCATCGCCCACGCGCTGATGTCCCACCGTCACCGCGTGCCCACCCTGGGTATAGGTGAGCGTCGCAGACCAGGTGCTGTTGTCTATTTCACCGTCGTTGTCGTCGGTGTAACCCGATACCCGATAGCCTTGCGCGCGGCCGGAAGCAGAGCTGTTGGCACCGCTCGACGTGGTACGGAAATAACGCAGGTCGGTGATCAGTGAGCTCGCGCTGTCGATGGACAGGATGTGCGTCAGGCCAAGGAAGTTCTGGTTGTAGAAATCTTCCAGCTGCGCGAAGTAATACTGGGTTTTCAGATTCCTGGTGAGGTTGTAGTCAGCACCGGCGTAGTAGAACTTGTTGCTGTCCTGAGTGCTGCCGGCGACCGACAAGCCTGTGCGGTCCGTCGAGGCGCGCCCTACCGCATGCTCAAGTACACCGCTGGTCAACGTCAGGCCATCGATGTCGTTCGAAGTAATCTGCGCACCGGTAAACGATTGCGGCAACACACGCGCATCGTTCGCCAGGAGGATCGGCAACTTGGGCAGCAAGGTGCCGTAGCGAAATTCAGTCCTGGCAAGGCGCATCTTCGCCGTAGGACCGAAACTGCTCCAGGCGTCGGCAGCGCCGTCGCCGTCCGAAGGAATCATGCCACTACCAACGTGGCGCCCTGCCCCGCTGTCCAGTGTGATGCCGAGCAGCGCCTGGGCATCGAGCCCGAACCCCACCGAGCCTTGTGTGAACCCCGACTCATAGCGCAGCAAGAACCCCTGGGCTGCCTCCTCGGTTTTCGAAGGGGCCGCGGCGCCGTCGCGGTTATCGCTGTTGAAGTACAGGGTGCGCATCGAAAGACTGGCTTTGCTGTCCTCCAGAAATCCGTGGGCGACAGAGTCTGCGGCCTGTGCGCCCATCGAACTGGTGACCAGCAGGACGGCGGCGGGGATGGCTCGTTTGAACATGCGGTGCTCCTGGGTGTTTCTTATCGTTATTTGAAGGTTTAACTGCCAGTCAGAACCCGATTGCCGCCCACGAGAGCGCTCTCAATACGAGTGCGCAATCAAGCACGCCCGCTGAGCGACAGGAGCAGCAGAAGTTCGAAGTGAGGGATGACTGAATGGCGCGTGAAACTCTTAAAACATTTCGAGACGTTATTATCAAACGAGGTGAAAGTAGTTTTCGTGGAGGGATAAGGCTTGTCGCGCAGGGGTATGGACGATCACAGTTTTTGAATATCAGTACGGCGGATTTTCACCATACTGACATCATTGGCGGTGTGCAGTGGCTGCCTGTATGTCCCAACAAGAGCAATGACCCATGAACGATCAAATCGAACTGTACGGCGCGAACACCGGTAATACGCTACGGGCTGCCATTGCTCTTGAGGAGGCCGGTATTGCTTACTCGCCACGCTGGTTGGACCTGCATGCGCGTGAGCAACTGGACCCGGCATATCTGACGCTGAACCCGGCCGGGAAAGTGCCGACCCTGATCGATCACGGGATGACGCCGGCGCTGGTCATCAACCAGTCCAACGCCATTATCCACTACGCCGAGGCCAAAGCACCCGGACGGCTGGCACCGGCGCAACCCGGACCTGAGCGCATCCGGGTGATTGACCGCTATTTCTTTTTCGTGACCGATGTCATCGCCCCCAGCCATGCTGCGTTTTTTCTGCACCAGGCGGGGCAGGACAAGGCGGCGGCGATCATCGATCTGCGGGTGATCGAGCAGCTCACCTACGCGGAAAGCTTTCTGACAGACGACTTCATGGCCGGACAGCAGTTCTCCATGGCCGACATTTCGGCGTTCACCATCGTCACGGCGTTCCGTGATCGACTGGACTGGAAACAGCTTCCTCAGCTGTCGCGCTGGTTCGACACCGTTGAATCCAGACCGTCGATACAGCGCGCCCGGGCGGCGTTCCAGAATCGCTGAACAATCACCGCAAACAAAAATGCCCGGCGACGCGCCGGGCATTTTCAGACAAACACGAACGGTTTTGCCTCAGTCGGTGTAACCGAGTTTCGCCGAACGGATTTCCGGAGCCTGCTCCCGCGTGGCCAGGCAGAAATACAACGGACAGGTCACCACCAGTCCAACCAGCCATGACAGGTCCGCGCCCTCGACCAGATTGGCGTATGGCCCGACGTACAGCGAAGTATTGGCGAACGGCAGTTGCACGATGATGCCGATGAAGTAGGCAATGATCGCATGCAGGTTGAAACGACCGTAGATGCCGCCGTCAGCGCGGAAGATCGACGCGATGTCGTAGCGGCCACGCTTGATCAGGTAGAAGTCGATCAGGTTGATCGACGCCCACGGCACCAGCACCAGCAACAGCGCCAGAATCAGGCCGATGAACTGCGAAATGAAATTCGCCGAAGCACCCAGCGCCACCACGCAGCAACCCGCCAGCACGATGCTCGACAACACAACGCGCACTTTGATGCTGGGCGTCCATTGGCTGGCGAAGGTCTGGATAGAAGTGATGATCGACAGCACCGCGCCATACAGATTCAAGGCGTTGTGGCTGATGATGTTGAGCAGGAACAACACCATCAGGATCGGCCCCAGCCAACCGGTGGACTGCTTGACCGCCACCATTGCCTCGGTGCCTTCCGGGGTTGCCAGTACTGCAACGGCGCCGAAGGTAAAGGACAGGATCGTGCCCAGGGTCGCACCCAGATAGGTGGCAAAGAACGGCCGGGTGATGCCGATATCCGCCGGCAGGTAGCGCGAGTAGTCCGACACATACGGCGAGAAGCTGATTTGCCAGATGATGCCCAGCGACACCGTGGCCAGCCAGCCGGACAGGTTGAACCCACCGCGAGTGAAGAAGTCCGCCGGCAAGTCATGGGCGAAGATATAGAGGAAACCGGCGAGCAAGGCACTGCCCATCACCCAGGTGCCGATGCGGTTGAGGGTGTGGATGAAACGGTAGCCAATCACGCCGATGGCGGTGGCACTGAGGGCACCGATGAGAATGCTGGCCGGCACCGGAACCGACGGCGCAATGCCGACAATCGATTTGCCTGCCAGCACGATGTTGGAAATGAAGAACCCGATGTAGATCAACGCCGCGAAGAACACGATCAGCAGCGCGCCATAGCGGCCGAACTGACCACGGCTCTGCACCATCTGCGGAATGCCCATGCATGGCCCCTGGGCCGACGCCAGCGCAATCACCACGCCGCCGACCATGTGCCCGAGCGCAATCGCCAGCAAACCCCAGAACAGGTTGAGGTGGAACACCTGGACCACCATCGCGCCGGTGACGATGGGCAGTGGCGCAATGTTGGTGCTGAACCACAGGGTGAAAAGATCGCGGGCCTTCCCGTGGCGCTCTGCGAGTGGAACGTAGTCGACCGTGTGGTTCTCGATCAACGGATCTTGCCGGGACATCTGGGACATGTGCATGAACTCGAGTTTGTCTGTTCTTATCTTTGTATGAAGCCAAACCGGGGGGACTCTTTGGTCACCCCTCAGATGCCAACCATATTATGGTATTCCAAGCTTTAAACAAGACTGATCCGGTCTTTGAACAAGCATCTGAGCCGCTATCCTGCCCGATTCACGCCAAACCTGGCTAGCTGAAAGCCCCGTAATCATTGAGTTCCCGACGAAAGCCGTACGTTTATCGGGTCACCTAAAAAGACCTTGCAATCGATGTATTACGGTATACCATCAGACCTACAAACACATAAAAACCGCGTCACACCCGCCGAGGACCGTCCAATGATCGATGCCGCCATCTACAAACAAGTCATGGGTTCGTTCCCCTCCGGAGTGACCGTGATCACCACCCTGGATGACGACGGGCAAATCGTCGGCCTGACCGCCAGCGCCTTCAGCTCGCTGTCGATGGACCCGGCCCTGGTGCTGTTCTGCCCGAACTACAGCTCCGATTCCTACCCGGTCCTGATCAAAAACAAACGTTTTGCCATCCATGTGCTTTCCGGCGGCCAGCAAAGCGAGGCCTATGCCTTCGCGCGCAAAGGCAAGGACAAGGCCCAGGGGATCGAGTGGACGCTCAGCGAGTTGGGCAACCCGATTCTGGCTAACGCCACGGCGGTCATCGAATGCGAGTTGTGGCGCGAATATGAAGGCGGCGACCACGCCATCATGGTCGGCGCGGTGAAAAATCTGATCGTGCCTCGGCAGAGCAGCGGGCCACTGGTGTATTGCCACGGCAAGATGGGCGCCCTGCCCGCGCTGGCCTGAACCCTCTGATATCACCGCATCCCCCTGTGGGAGCGGGCTTGCTCGCGAAAGCGAACTTCCAGGCGGCATATGTGTTGACTGACACTCCGTCTTCGCGAGCAAGCCCGCTCCCACACTGGTTAGCGTTAGCCGCGAAGAGAAGTCATTTGCGGAAAATATGTATTATGGTATACCAATAGACAGCGAACCCGCAGTCGACGGGCCAATAACAATAGATCCGAGGTAAGCGTCATGAAGTTTTCCCTGTTCGTACACATGGAACGTTGGGACGAAAGCGTCAGCCACCGCCAGTTGTTCGAAGACCTGACCGAACTGACGCTGATGGCCGAGGCCGGTGGTTTCAGCACCGTGTGGATCGGTGAGCACCACTCCATGGAATACACCATCTCGCCAAGCCCGATGCCGCTGCTGGCTTACCTCGCGGGCAAGACCACCACCATTCACCTGGGCGCCGGCACCATCATCGCGCCGTTCTGGCATCCGCTGCGGGTGGCGGGTGAATGCGCATTGCTCGACGTGATCAGCAACGGGCGCATGGAAGTCGGTTTGGCGCGTGGCGCCTACCAGATTGAATTCGACCGCATGGCCGGTGGCATGCCAGCGTCCTCCGGCGGCCAGGCGTTGCGGGAAATGGTTCCGGTGGTGCGTGCACTGTGGAACGGCGACTACGCCCATGACGGCGACATCTGGAAGTTCCCGACCTCCACCAGCGTGCCCAAGCCGATCCAGCAGCCGAACCCGCCGATGTGGATCGCCGCCCGCGACCCGGACTCGCACAACTTCGCCGTGGCCAATGGCTGCAACGTGATGGTCACGCCGCTGATGAAAGGCGACGAAGAAGTCCTCGACCTGAAGAACAAATTCCAGGCCGCGCTGGACAACAACCCGGGCGTGCCGCGCCCGCAACTGATGGTGCTGCGTCACACCCACGTGCACACCGCCGACGATCCGCAAGGCTGGGAAGTCGGGGCCAAGGCGATCTCGAAGTTCTACCGCACCTTCGATGCCTGGTTCGGCAACAAGACCACGCCGGTCAACGGTTTCCTCGCGCCGAGCCCGGAAGAGAAATTCGCCGGCCGCCCTGAGTTCGAACTGGAGAGCCTGCACAAGACCGCCATGATCGGCACCCCGGAAGAAATCATTCCGCGCATCAAGTACTACCAGGAACTGGGGGTCGACGAGTTCAGCTTCTGGTGCGATAACAGCCTGCCCCACGCGGAGAAGAAAAAATCCCTGGAGCTGTTTATCAAGCATGTGGTGCCAGCGTTTCGCTGAGTGCGCCGCCCTGCGACATCAACTGTAGGAGCGAGCTCGCTCGCGATGGACGCCAACGATAACGCGGGCCATCTGAATGACCGCGTTGTCCAGAGTTTTTCGCGAGCAAGCTCGCTCCTACAGGTACGCATTTGTCCTGTGGGAGCAAGCGCGCCCCCACAAGAGTCGATTTCCATGATCACTGGTCGTCTCCCATCACTCGCCCTTCCCTCCGGCGCCGCGCGGGCTTACCTGCGCGGTGAATGGACCGCTTCGCACCTGCATTTCAAGCGCCTGCGCGCCAGCGTTTCGGCCAAGCAGAACGGCTTCTGGCAAATAGTTCACTGAGCCCACCCGAACAGCCAATCACGCCCCTCGCGTCTCGCCATTGCATGGCGCGTGCGGTGCATCGTGTTTCGCCTTTGATCAGGTTTGCCCAATGAACAATAACAGCGCGCTGTTGATCATCGACATGCAACAGGAGGACGGTTTCGTCCTCGAAAACTTCGCCACGGTAGTCGCCCATACCGCTGCCCTGCTCACGACTGCCCGTCGCCAGCGGATGCCTGTCATCTATACCCGCCACATCAATCAGGCCGACGGCAGTGGCCTGCCCCACGGCGAACCGCTGGCCGTCGACGGTGGCCCCGGCAGTTACCGCGCCGGCACCCGGCAAGTGGAAATCATCGAGTCGCTGACGCCGCAGCCCGGTGAATTGATCATCGACAAGGGCCGTTACAGTGCCTTTCACCGCACCGACCTCGACGCCCGACTCAAGGCTCTGGAAGTCGACACGCTGATCATCTGTGGCGTGTTGACCGACGTCTGCGTACTGACCAGCGTGTTCGATGCCTTCGCCCTGGGCTATCGCGTGCGCCTGGTCAGCGATGCCTGCACCACAACCACCGAGGCCGGGCACTATTCGGCCCTGCTGATCATGGCCAACTGGGTCTACTCGCTGGAAATCCTCACCACAACCGAATGCCAGCGTGCCCTGGAGCAGCGCGACTACCTGAGCCTGATCCCCGAACGTCCAGACCTGTTTGCCCACCAGCCCCATGAGCTGCCCGGCACCATCGCCCGTCTGCAATCCCGTCTCGTCCGGACTCAGGAGTGATCGCCATGCAAGTCGAAAAAAGAAGTATCGATTTCATCCCCGAAACCGAACGCCACGGCAAGCCGGGCTCGCTGTTCTATATCTGGTTCGGCGCCAACATGAACATCACCACCATCGCGTCCGGTGTGTTGCCGGTGGTGATGGGGCTCAACCTGTTCTGGAGTGCGCTGGCGATCATCATCGGTTCGTTGCTGGGGGCGATTTTCATGGCCTCCCACTCGGCACAGGGACCGAAGCTGGGGATTCCGCAAATGATCCAGAGCCGGGCGCAATTCGGCGTGCTGGGGGCGGTGTTGCCGCTGCTGTTCGTGATGCTGATTTACCTGGGCTTCTTCGTCAGCAACACGTTGCTCGCGGCCCAGGCGCTGGAGTCCGTCAGCCCACTGCCAATGTCGGGCAACATCTACCTGATCGGCGCGTTGTGCTTCGTCGTCGCCCTCTATGGCTATCGGTTGATTCATCGCTTGCAGAAGCTGCTGTCGATCCTGTCGCTGGTGGTGTTCGTGGCCGCCACAATGCTCGCCTTGCAGTTGCCGATCCCGGCCGAACAATGGCTGCCAACCGGCTTCTCGTTGTCGAAATTCCTGGTGGCGGTGAGCATTGCCGTGACCTGGCAGCTGTCCTACGCGCCTTACGTCGCCGACTACTCGCGCTATCTGCCGAGCAGCACGCCGACCGCCCAGGTGTTCTGGTACAGCTACGCCGGCACGGTCAGCGGCGGCGCGTGGATGATGATTCTCGGGGCGATTCTGAGCGTCGGCATCGGCGACTTTTCCAGCAACGTCGGCGGGCATGTCGCCGGTTTGTTCGGCGCTGGCGCGGTGCTGCTGTTCGCCTTCATCGTCTACGGCCAGGTGTCGATCAACGTGTTCAACCTGTACGGCGCGTTCATGTCGACCATCACCGTGATCGAACCTTTCGCCCGACTCAAGGTGACCCCGCGGGTGCGCGGTGTGTTCATGCTGCTGATCAGCCTGGTGGCCACGGCCCTGTGCACCATCAGTCAGGACGACTTCATCAACTTCTTCCTGAACTTCATCTTCTTCATGAGCTACTTTCTGATCCCGTGGACGGCGATCAATCTGGTGGACTACTACTGCCTGCGCAAAGGCCAATACCGGATTGACGACATCTTCGACCTGAATGGGATCTACGGGCGGGTCAACCGGGTTGCCTGCGGCAGTTTCCTGTTGGCGATTGCCCTGGAAATTCCGTTCATGAACACCACGCTGTACGTCGGCCCGGTGGCCACGGCGCTGGACGGGGTGGATCTGGCATGGATCGTCGGGTTGCTGGTGCCTGCGCTGAGTTATTACTGGCTGATGAAGCGGCGCACACACCCTGTGGCGAGGGAGCTTGCTCCCGTAGGGTCGCGAAGCGAACCCAATTGACGCATGACAGTATGAATTCCGATTTTTAGGGCCGCTACGCAGCCCAACGGGAGCAAGCTCCCTCGCCACTAATGGCAATCAACAAAAATCAGGCAAAAAAAATCCCAGGCAGCTGATGGACGCCTGGGATTTAAAAATGCATAAACCGTGGTGGTGAACGCGGCGCGGATATTACGGAATATTTCACCCTGTAACAAGATATTTTTATTCACTATCCAGTTACTAAATGTTCTAAGCCCTTATATATCCACATATTTTCTAAGGACGACTACAAGAACCAGCGATACTCCCGCGCGCTAATGTCATGCAGAAATGCCAGATGATCCTGACGTTTGTTTTCGCAGTAGACGTCCACGAACTCCGCCCCCAAGCCTTCGCGCAGATGTGAGTGACTTTGCATGGACTGCACCGCTTCGAGCATTTCCAACGGAAAATCGATGCCACTGCTGCGGTCTTCGTTGAGCGGTGCAATCGGCTCGCGCTCCCCTTCCAGACCTTGCTCCAACCCCACCAGAATCGCCGCCAGTACCAGATACGGGTTGGCATCGGCGCCTGCCAGGCGATGTTCGATACGCAGGTTTTTAACGTCCGAGTCCGGTACGCGCAGGCAAGCATCGCGATCCTCAAAGCCCCAACTGGCGCGGGACGCGACGTTCACGGTGCCGCTCAAACGGCGCAAAGCGTTGTGGTTCGGGGCAAAAATCGGCATGCAATGCGGCAACACATCCAGGCAACCGGCCACCGCATGACGCAGCGCCCGCTGGCCGTTCGCCGCCAGCAGATTGTTGCCGGCCTGGTCATACAGGCTGACATGCACGTGCATGCCACTGCCGGGGTGTTGCAAGTAGGGTTTGGCCATGAAACTGGCGCGATAGTTGTGCTTGAGCGCCACGCCCCGGGTGCTTCGACAGAACAGGGCCGCCCAGTCGGCGGCGCGCAGGCCGTCATCGCAATGACCGAAGTTGATTTCGAACTGACCCGGGCCGAGCTCGGCGGTGATCACTGTGGCATCGATACCTTGCGCTCGCGCCGTCTCGACCATTTCATCGAGCACCGGGGCGAATCGCGACAAGCGCTCGATGTGCATGTTCGGCTGATCATCGGTATCGCCAGTCAACTCATCACGGGGGAACTGCGGCAAGCCATCCTTCAAGCGGCTGTCGAACAGGTAAAACTCCAGCTCGAAAGCCACCACCGGGAAAATACCCTTGCGATGGAGCCGGTCCAGCACCTGCGCCAACACTTCGCGAGGTTCGAATTCGATGGGCTTTTCCGTGCCGTCGGAGGTGATCAGCATCTGGCCCAACGGCTGCTTTTCCCAGTTCACCCGTTTCAACGTGCCAGGCACCAGGCGACGGGGTGCATCCGGGTCACCGTCGTTGAAGCAGTAATCACCGATCTTGAACAACCCGCCCTGAGTGCCGAGCAGCACGCAGTTCTGCGGCAGCTTGAGCACACTGCCGGCAGCCACTTTTTCGAGCATTTCGATCGGGTAGCGCTTGCCGTAGAAGTGCCCCGGAATGTCCAGGGAGATCAGGTCGACATAACGCACTTCAGGGTTGCAGTGGCGGAAGTTGCGAACCTCGGCCAGCAGATCAGAGCACACAGCATCCATCGTTTTGTTCCTTGTTGTTATCAGGTGTAAACCCAAAGCACGCGGGTCAGTTGGTCGGACAGGTTGCCGTAGCGGCAGTGCGCATGGCTGGCCAGTTGAAAGCTGTCGCCGGGACGCAGGGTCACCGGTTCGTTGTCATCGAGCCACAGGGTCAACTCCCCTTCCAGGACATAACCACCCTGCTCGGAACTGTCCTTCATGTGCCGGTCGCCGCTGCTGGCGCCGGGCTCAAGCTGGCTTTCGAGCATCGAAAAGGACGCACGCATTTTTGGCGAAACGAGGATGTCGGTAATGCCATCGGCGTAGTACAGCGTGCGGCGCTCGTCCGGGCGGGTGACCCAGGACAACGCCATGGGTTTGGGCAGGCTGTAGAAATAGGTGGTCGGCACCCCCAGGGTTTCGCTGATGGCGGTCAAGTCCGCCACCGTCGGACGCGACAGACCGCGCTCGACCTGGGACAGAAAACCGACCGAGCGACCGATTTTGTCCGCCAGTTCCTTCAGGGTGTATTTTTTGTGTTTGCGCAGGTCCTGGATCAGGATCGCCAGCGCCGATATTTCTTCTTGCATGTCCATCCAGAGGCTTCCTGAAAGTGTCGCTTCAAATACTGTCGCGCAGTCGATACCAGGCTTTGCCGATGGCTTCCAGCGGCGCGGCCAGGTATTTTCCACCGGGAAAACTGCCGTTGTTCAGGCCCTGGTACAGGGACAGTTCGTCGGGCTGACCGAGTATCGCGTCGGACACCGCCCGCGCCGCGGCCAGTGTCGGCAGCACGCCATGCCCCGAATACCCCTGCATCCAGTACAGATCGCCACGCCGTCCGATATCCGGCGTGCGCTTGAGGGTCAGGTCGATGTGTCCGCCCCAGGCAAACTCCAGCTCGACGCCCGTGAGTTGCGGGAACACGCGCTCCAGGAACGGCCGGGTCGCTGCGGCGATGTCCTTGGGCATTCCGCCCAGGTAAGTGCAACCGCCGCCGAACAGCAGGCGGTTATCCGGGGTGCGGCGGAAATAATCGAGCACGAACTGGTTGTCGGTCACGCATACGTTGCTCGGCAGCAGCGCAGTGGCTTGCTCCTTCGTCAGCGGCGCGGTCGCGACCTGATACGTGCCGACCGGTAACACGCAACTCGCCAGTTGCGGGTCGAGCCGATCGAGGTAGGCGTTGCACGCCAGCACCAGCACATCGGCGCGAATACGACCGCGTTCGGTCGTCACCACAAACCCGTCGCCCTCCTCGCCATAACTCAACGCCTTGCTTTGCTCGTAGATACGGCCGCCAGCCCGCTCAATTGCATCCGCGAGGCCGAGGGCCAGTTTCAGCGGGTTCAAATGCCCGCCCTCGGGATCGAACAAGCCAGCCTGATAACGCTCGCTGGCAACCCAATCCGGCAACTGTTGCCGTGGGATGAATTGCAGTTTGTCGTGGCCCCATTTGTGGCTGGGGTCGTGCTGCCAC
>NZ_AKJM01000026.1 GCF_000282335.1 Pseudomonas sp. GM48 | reverse complement strand
TTTGTTTTGCCCACAGAAAAGTTACGGCTACTGGATTTCTATGCAATAGCTCGGCGCGTGGCTATCATGCGGACCTCATTAGCCGGCATAGAGGATGTGGCTGGTTGACGGTAGCAGACAGGCCGGGAGTTGCCAGAACGCCCAACCTTTTCAGGTTGGGCTTTTTTGTGCCTTGAAGACTGTCGATCGACTGAGGTCTTTCACTGATCTTTTTCGCAGTTAACCATCCACGACACGCCAAAGCGGTCGACCAGCATGCCGAAGCGTGCGGCCCAGAATGTGGTTTCCAGTGGCATTTGCACGGCGCCACCGTCTGCCAGTGCCTTGAAGACCCGTTCGGCCTCGGCAATGCTGTCGACGTTGAGTGAAATCGAACAGGCACTCATTTTATCGACGGGGCGATCAGGTGTAGTGTCCGACCCCATGATTACCTGATCGCCAACCACCAGGCGGGTATGGATGATCAGGTTGTGCAGATTTTTGGGGACGTGTTCAGCGGCAGGGGTTTCACCGAAGGTCAACATGGCTTCGTTCTGGCCTTTCAGGCATTGCGCATAGAACGTGAAGGCTGCTTTGCAGTCACCGTTGAAGATAAGGTAGGGATTGATTTTCATCGTCGGCTCCAGGTGCTCAAGTACACACATCGGTTTGGACGCCGGGTTTGTCGGCGAATTCCGATTGTGTCGAGCCGACAAGCAAAGCGCTAAATCGTCGTCGAAGCCTGGGTTTCTTTAGATGTTTTTTCGATAGGACGCGCGAGGCTTATCGCCTCCGGCACACGCCGTGGCGCAAGCACACGTTCGATGGCGCCGCTGACCATGCTCTCGAGCAGCTCTTCACGTTCCTGCTCGTCCAGCACATGGGGCGTCAGCCAGCTGGGCGCACTGTTGAGCAGCGCGCCAATGGCATGCCCGGCGGCCAGCAGGCCTTGCTCGCTGAAACGGGACTTCGCGCCCAGCATCTTCAGTAGCGTGCGTTCGTATTGCTCGCGCAATTGCCGGACCCGAACCTGTTGCTCTTCGTTCAGGCAACCGCTGTCGCGCTCCACCAGTCGGAAATGCCAGGGCATCTCCCGATGCAGATTCAGATGGGCGCGGATCAGGCTGTTGAGTTTGTCGCGCTTGCCCGGAGTTTTTTGCTGGATACGCCCCAGGGCGGCCAACAGCTCCTCGTAGAACTCCTCGATCAGGTCGAGCAGCAGATGCTGTTTGCTGGGGTAATGGTGGTACAGCGAGCCTGGGGAGAGCCCCAGGCACGTTGCGAGCTCACGCATGCCGACCTGGCCGAACCCCTTGCAGGCAAACAGCTCCAGGACCTTGTCCCGGTACTCGGCAAAGCGCGAGCAACGCTCAGGCATAGGCATGGAAGCCGCGCCCCGTTTTGCGCCCCAGGTAACCGGCAGCGACCATTTCCTTGAGCAGTGGCGCCGGGCGGTATTTGCTGTCGTTGAAGCCGTCATAGAAGGCTTCAAGGATCGACAACAATGTATCCAGACCAATCAGGTCCGCCAGGGCCAATGGGCCGATCGGCTGATTGCAGCCCAGGCGCATGCCGGCGTCGATGTCTTCGGCGCTGGCCAGGCCTTCCTGGAACACCAGGATCGCTTCGTTGATCATCGGTACCAGAATCCGGTTGACCACGAAGCCCGGACGGTTACCGGCGGTGATCGCGGTTTTGCCGAGGGTGGTCGCCATGTCCAGCGCCAGTTTGTGGGTCGTGTCACTGGTTTGCAGGCCGCGGATGACTTCGATCAGGCCCATCACCGGAACCGGGTTGAAAAAATGCAGGCCAATGAAGCGCTCGGGCTGGCTGACACTGGCGGCGAGCTGGGTGATCGACAGCGACGAGGTATTGGAGGCAATGACGCATTCGCTGCTGACCTGCGCGGCAATCTGTTGCAGCACACGCAGTTTCAGGTCGAGATTTTCAGTGGCCGCTTCGATGACCAGTTGCGCGTTATGCAGGCTGCTGTAATCGGTGCTGGTGCGGATTTTATCGAGGGTGGCCTGTTTCTGCTCCGGCGTCAGGGTTTCCTTGGCGATCTGCCGGTCAAGGTTTTTACCGACCGTAGCGACGGCCTTTTGCAAAGCGCTTTCGGAAATATCGAGCAAGGTCACGTTGAAACCGGCCATGGCGCAGACTTGTGCAATGCCATTGCCCATGGTGCCCGCACCGATTACCCCGATGTTTTGCAGATTCATGTTCCCATCCTTCGATCAAACCCTGCGATACCTTGGCCGCGAGTGCGGCCGAAGGCGTACTATTGCCGCGAGTCTAGAGCCGGCAGGGCGGTTGTCCTATGCCAAAACTGTTCAACGGCACTGATGTTTTTTGCCATTCGGGTGATGAGAGAGAAGCGTACCAATGCGGGAAAAGGACTCGGTTGCCGCCTATTTCGTGCAGGCAATGATCCATGGGCTGAGGGATGATCCGCAGCGCGTGACGGCAGTGCTTGAACAGGCGGGCATTGATCCTGCGGTCATGCAACAACCCACGGCGCGGGTGCCGGCCAATGCGTTTGCGGCGTTGTGGTTGATCCAGATCCGCGAGCTCGACGATGAGTTTTTCGGGCTCGATTCCCATGGCATGCCACCGGGCAGTTTCGCCCTGATTTGCCGGGCCTTGATTCAGGAGCCCGATTTGCACAAGGCCATGCGTCAGTGCCTGGCCAACTTCGGGTTGTTCCTGCGCGACTTTCGCGGCTCGCTGGCGGTGCGTGGCAAGCGTGCGGTCATCAGCCTGGAAACCCGTTCGACAGACAATGATGCCAGCCGGTTTGGTGAAGAAACCTTTCTGGTGTTGATGATCAGTCTGCTGTGCTGGCTGGGTGGCCGGCGCATTCCCATCGACCGTGCGGACTTCCGCCATGCGCGCTTGTCGCTTGGCGACGATCGCCTGCTCTGGGGGCCCAACCTGACCTTTGGTGCCGAGCGCACCGAAATCGAATTTGCCAGCCACTACCTGCGCTTGCCGGTGGTTCAGGATCTGGCGTCGCTGAAAGTGTTTTTGCGTACCGCGCCGCAATGGCTGGTGATCCGCTTCCGTAACCAGCACGGCCTGGCATCACAGGTTCATCAGCGCTTGCGCGGCAGTCATTACAGTGAGTGGCCGACGTTGCAGGCCTTTGCCCTGGAGCAGCACCTGAGCCCCAGCACTTTCCGCCGCAAACTGGAGCGTGAAGGTTGCTCGTACCAGGAGATCAAGGACGAAGTACGGCGGGGCGTGGCCTTTGAGCAATTGCGTCAGAGCGACGCGAGCATCAGCGATATCGCCGAGCAACTGGGTTTCCAGGAACCCAGCGCCTTCCATCGGGCGTTCAAGAAGTGGACCGGGGAAAGTCCGGGGCGCTATCGGGCCCGTTATCAGGGGGAACAGATCGCCACCCTTCAGGAACCCTGCGACCCCTGAACCACCGACGGTCCGGCCAATTGATGGGGTCTTGCCTTGAGCAAGGCATCAAGTGCCTGGCGATACTGGTTTCCTCCCAGGCTCATGCTGTTGTTGTGTGTACCGCCGGGTACCAATAGCAGGTGTTTGGGTTCCTGGGCGGCATTGAATAATTGCTGGCTGAATCGTGAAGGCATGAACGGGTCGGACAGGCCGTGGACCACCAGCAGCGGCATGTCGATATCGACGATCTTGTCGATGGAGTCGAACTTCTGTGACAACAGCCAGCGCACTGGCAGCCAGTTCACGGGAAGGTTGTTGTCGGCCACTTCCGCGACCGCATCGCCCAACGACGTGAAGGAAGACTCGATAACCAGACCGCGCACCGGTACCGCGACATGCTGTTTTTTCGCCTGTGCGGCCAGGTCTGCCGCGAGGTTGATGGCCACTGCACCGCCCAGCGAATGCCCGTAGATCAGACGCTTGTTGGCGTCCGGTTGCATCGCGGTAAAGCGCTCCCAGGCGACATGTGCGTCTTCGTAGACACTGGCTTCCGAGGGCAAATCCCCTTTGCTCTGACCGAAGCCGCGGTAGTCGATGGCCAGCACTGAATAGCCCATGGCCCGTAATTGCTCGATGCGAAACGCCTGGCCAGTAAGGTTCCAGCGCACTCCATGCAGGTAGAGGATAGACGGCGCATCGCGGCGGGCGGCTGGCCACCACCAGGCATGCAGGTTTTGCCCGGCCTTGTAGCTGGCGGGCTTGATATCGAACTCCTGAACATCTTGCGGCAGGCCGCGATACCAGCCTGCCGTGCCTGGTTCGATGCGGAACAGCAGCTCGCGCTCTTTATATTTGAGCGCCCCACAACTTACCGGCAAGCCGGCTACCAGCACAGCCATGCACAGCCACGACAGCCAGCGTCGGCGCAAGTTAGCGAGGAGGGGAGCAGACATTGATCGGCCCAACAGAACGTGAAGCACGGGTTTTAACAGATGAAGTCGTGTATCAGGAGATTTTTCCGACCATCGTTGAGGTGCAACGGTTACAAATTGCTGCCTCCCGATGCTGGCGTGGTATCAGTCCACACGCAGGACTCTCTTGTCGTTGGGGGATCGCCGGGACCGGCGAATAACCTGTGGGAGCGAGCAAGCTCGCTCCCACAGGGATGGGTTATGGCATTTCCGGCAGTTCCTGTGGGCGCAGGTCGAATACCAATACTTCGGCATCGACACCGTTGCTCAAGGTCAGCGCCTGTTCTTCGCGGACTCGCACACCGTCGCCTTCCTGCAACAACAATCCGTTGAGTTCAACGCTGCCCCGGGCCACGTGCACATAGGCGTAGCGGTTGGCGGCGAGTTCCAGGGTGGCGCTTTCCTTGCCGTCGATCAGGCCGGCATAGACCCGTGCATCCTGGCGCACCTTCAGCGAACCCTTGGCACCGTCCGGCGAGATGATAAGTTGCAGGCGCCCGCGTTTCTTCTGGGGGCTGAAGTGCTCTTGCTGATAGCGCGGTTTGGCGCCGCTGACATCGGGCACGATCCAGATTTGCAGAAAGTGCACCGGCCGGGTGCTGGAGTGGTTGAACTCACTGTGGGCCACGCCGCTACCTGCGCTCATCAACTGTACGTCGCCGGGGCGGATCACCGAACCGGTGCCCAGGGTGTCCTTGTGTTCCAGGGCGCCTTCAAGTACGTAGGAGAAAATCTCCATGTCGCGGTGCGGGTGCTGGCCGAAGCCTTTACCGGCGGCGACGCGGTCATCGTTGATCACCAACAGGTCAGAAAAACCCTGCTCTTTCGGGTTGCGATAGTTGGCGAAGGAAAAGGTATGGAACGACTTCAACCAGCCGTGATTGGCCAGGCCACGATCCGAGGCTTTGCGAAGAGTCAGCATGATGAAATCTCCTGTGGGGACGTGAATTCGTCCGACTGAGGAGAAGGTTAATGTTTATCCGCTGGTGCAATAAGTAGATGAAAATTGAAATACTGTCTCCTTCAGGTTGACAGATGGTGCGCGTAAATCGGCTATTCTTTTCCGACCTTTGCGCCGTACTTAGCCATAATGCACGGCAAGAATCCTGTGGGAGCGGGCTTGCTCGCGAAGGCGTCGTGTCAGGCTACATGATGGTGAATGACACACTGCCTTCGCGAGCAAGCCCGCTCCCACAAGGATTGGTTTGCCGACCCTATTGATCCCAGTGAATTGCAATCCATGAAAACCGTGGCAATGGTGCTTTTTCCCGACTTTCTCCTGCTCGACATGGCCGGGCCCATGGAAGTGTTTTCCATCGCCAATCGTTATTTGAAACCCGACGATCATTATGTGCTGACGACCATCGGCACCGAGCCCGGCGCGCTGCGGGCGTCCAATGGCGTGAGTGTGCACGCCGACCGGCACATCGATCAGGCCTGCGAAGGTTTCGATTTGCTGCTGGTGCCCGGTGGCCCCGGAGCCTACAACGAAAGGCATCCGCCATTGCTCGCCTGGCTCAGGCACAACGTCAGCCGGTCCGCCGCTTATGGCTCGATCTGCACCGGGGCGTTCGTGCTGGGGCATGCGGGTTTGCTCGATGGCTATCGCGTCACCACCCACTGGCACTACACCGAGCGGCTGATCAAGGGCTTTCCGAAAGCGACCGTCGAGACCGACCAGATCTTTGTCCAGGACCGCAACCTGATCACCTCCGGCGGGGTGACTGCCGGGATCGACCTGGCGCTGTCGGTGGTGGCACAGGACCATGGCAAAAAAGTCGCCCAAGACGTGGCCAAGGTGTTGCTGGTGGTCATGAAACGCCAGGGCGGGCAGGCGCAGTTCAGCCCGCTGATGGCGGCGGTGGCGCCTCAGGAAACCGCGATTACCCGTGTGCAAAACCATGTGCTCGAACACCTCGACGAACCCTACAGCATCGAGTGCATGGCGAGCCTGGCCAACATGAGCCCGCGGCACTTCGCCAGGGTATTCGCCCGGGACGTGAACATGACGCCGATGGAGTTTCTGCAAAGCGCACGCATCGATTGCGCCAGGAACCTGCTGGAAACCACCGAGTTGCCGCTCAAGACTGTGGCATTCAAAAGTGGCTTTGGCAGCGTGCGGCACATGCGTTTTCTATTCGGTGAAAAGCTTGGCCTGACCCCGACTCAATACCGCGAGCAGTTCAGCTAGCGCGTGTGTCCGTTGTGCGCACCGCAATGGCCGTGACGCTCCCCCCGTGGCAGTTGTACCGTCACCGAGGCCTGCCAAGATACCAGTGAACTCATTACAAGGAAGGTGCGGAGCCTGGGATGGACTCGCGTACCGAGCCAGGCTTCCAGCGGGTGACAGCGCATGAACAGCCTCAGAGATGTAAGCAGCGAAGTGGTGTTGAGATTTGGTCCCTATGCCTTCCACCTCAGTCAGCGACTGGTGTTGGAGGGCGATCGACCGCTGCGCCTGGGCGGCCGCGCCCTTGATGTGTTGCAGGTACTGGTCGAGCACGCGGGCTCAGTGGTCAGCAAGGAGGAGTTGATTGCGCAGGTCTGGCCGCGCTCGGTGGTCGAAGAGATCAACCTGCGGGTGCACATCGCCGCGTTGCGTCGTGCCTTGGGCGACGGGCAGAACGGCCAGTGCTACATCGTCAACATTCCCCAGCGCGGCTATAGTTTTGTCGCCCCGGTGCGGCATTCGCCGAAGCCTGTATCGTTCCCGAGCGAGACCGCGCACAAGCCCCTGCACAACTTGCCGGCGCGGCTCACGCCGATCACCGGGCGCGATGCTGTTGTCGGCAGCCTGGTGCGACAATTGCCGGTGCGGCGATTCATGACCGTGGTAGGGCCTTGCGGGATCGGCAAGACCACTGTGGCGCTGCACGTGGCCGAACTGTTGTTGCAGCACTATCGGCACGGCGTTTGGCTGGTGGACCTGGCGGTGATCGATGATCCGGCGCAAGTGACCGATCACCTCACACGAACCCTCGAATTGAAGATCGGCACCACATTGGAAGTGCTGGCGCAGCGGCATGCCTTGTTGGTGCTGGACAATTGCGAGCACCTGCTCGAACGCTGCCAGACGTTAGTCGAGACACTGCTGCATTCGATGCCGCGGCTGTCGATTCTCGCCACCAGCCGCGAGCCGCTCAAGGCGACGGGCGAAACCGTATTGCGCCTGCCACCGCTGGCGGTGCCGCCGGCGTCAGGACTGCGCAGTGTCGCCGAGGTCATGGGCTATTCGGCGGTGCAGTTGTTCGTCAACCGTGCCCGAGCCCGTCAGCAAGGGTTCACCTTGCGCGAGCAAGACCTCAAGACCGTGCGCGAAATCTGCCGGCGCCTCGACGGCCTGCCGTTGGCGATTGAACTGGCCGCGGCGCAAATCGATGCGTTGGCGCTGGTGGGGTTGCAGGCGCAACTCGATAACTGTTTTCAGCTGCTGACCCAGGGCCGCCGCACAGCTGCTCCCCGGCATCAGACGCTCAAAGCTGCGCTGGACTGGAGCTACGAACGGTTGACTGACGTGGAGCAAACCGTGTTGCAGCGTCTGGCCGTGTTCAAAATGGCCTTTACCCAGGACGCAGCGATTGGCGTTATCAGCTGCGACAGGCTACCTCCCGCCAAGCTGGTCAAGGTGATGGAAAGCCTGGCACTCAAGTCGCTACTGTCCCTGGAGCAGGGTGGCGCAGTGACCCGTTATCGCTTCCTCAATACCACCCGCACCTACGCGCTGGAAAAACTCGAACTCAGTGGTGATTTGCGCGCCCTTGAAATGCGTTATGCCGGCTACATCAGTCAGACACGCTGGACTTCAGGTCGGCAGGTGGCATTGCAACTCACCAAGTAAGCGGCGGACCGTCATCAGGTCAGGCGTGGCAAAACCTTCGGTGAAGCGCTGGTAGATCGGTGCCAACAGTCCATGCGCCTGTTGGTGGCGGCCCTGACGTTGCCACAGTTGCGCCAGCGAGGTGGCGCTGCGCAATTCCCAGGCGAGCGCACCCTGAGCCCTGGCCACGTTGAGTGCCCTGAGCAACACGGCTTCTGCCGTTGCGGTTTTGACCGGACAATCCGTTGCCAGCAGCGTCTGGGCCCTGACACGCAGAATCTCCGCCGTGCTCCAGCCTGACGCACCGTTTTCTGCGCGTTCGAGCAAGGCGTCATCGATGCAGGTCGAGTCCAGCGTGACCATGATGTCTTTGATCAACCCGACACTTCGCTGCCTGGCGGGCGGGACCTGGGTGCCGCCGATCACCTGCGCGTAGTGTTGCGCCCAGTTATAGAACAGTTGAGCCGAGTGTTTCTGCGCCTGTTCCAGCAGCAGCCGCAGGAGTTCGCGGGCGCTGCGGGTGTCGCCGTTGTAGTAAGCGATCAGGCAGCCGGAGAGCGCCAGGGTGTAGCAGATTGATGTGCCGTGGTTGATCTGCAACGCGATGTCCAGCGCCTGCCGGGCTGTGCGCCAGGCTTGTTCCGGTTGGCCCTGCAACCAGAGGATGCGCGCCTGAATGGTCAGTGCCGCGACACTCTGGTCGTACTGCACGCCAAAGCCGTGAGTGAATCGGTTGAGGTAACCGCTGTGGGCCATGCGTTGCAGCACTTGCTCGGCATCCTCCCGAGCCTGTAACTGATCGCCGGAAAAATGCAGGGCCGGCACCCGCAATCGGTGCATGCTCAGGGACATCAGGGCGTCGTCATGCCGCCCCAGTTGATCGAACTGCCGACTCTGTTCCAGGGCCATTTGATAATGACCGCAGATGAGGCTGACTGCCAGGTGCCCGGAAATCGCCCGCAATTGACCGGCTACATCGTTGCACTGTCGGGCCAGGGCTCTAGCGCTGACAAAGGCTCCAACGGCTTCGGCGGTACCGCCCTGCACGTGATAACAGGCGCTGCCCAGGGCCAGCGTGAGGGCCATCTGCAAACGCGGGCAAGGCTCGGGTGACTGGTCGAGCAAGGCCAGCGCCTTGCGCACATAACCGCCGTGTTCCTTGAGCAGTGACAGTTCCTGCCACAGGGGAGTGGACGTCGCGGCCAGGCGTATCGCCAGTGCCTGCGGCCCTTGCGCGTGCAAACCCCAGTCGAGGGCCGCGCGGATGTCCTCCAGGACCCGGCCATAGCGCTCGATCCACAGGCTGGTCGGGGTCTTCTCCCAGTCGTCCTGCGCCTGTTGCATCAGGGCCAGGCAGCGCTCGGCATGGCGCTCCCGGGTGCCTGGCAGGTCGGTGGTTTGTGTGAGTTTTTCCAGGGCGTAACGGCGGGTGGTGTCGAGCAGGCGGTAGTACACGTCTTCGTCGCCCACCTCCACATTCAACAGGGACTTGGCGACCAGTTGGGTGATCGAGCCGAATACTTCGCGAGGTTCGATGTGTTCACCGACAATCACTGCCGCTGCCGACTCCAGGGTGAAGCCGCCGCGAAATACACTCAGTCGGCGCAGGCAGGTCTTTTCGCAGGCATTGAGCAGTTCGAAGCTCCAGTCCAGTGTCGCGCGCAGGGTCTGATGGCGTGCCAGGGGCGCCTGGCCGGGCTGAGTCAGCACCCGGAAGCTGCTTTGCAACTGCGCCAGCAAACCGTGCAACCCGAAGTGGCCGACTTGCGCCGCTGCCAGTTCGATGGCCAGCGGAATACCGTCCAGTTGGTGGCAGATGTCGATCAACAGCGGTAGCTCGTCGTCAGTCAGTTCAAAGCTGTCGTGGCTGGCCATGGCCCGTTCGACGAACAGTTGCAGGGCGGAAAAGGTCATGGCCTGGGCGCGGTCGAGGACGGCGATGGGCGGTGGGCAGTCGAGTGATTCCAGACGCTGGACGAACTCCCCTTCGGCCCGCAGGCTCTCGCGGCTGGTGGCGAGAATGTGCACGTGCGGCGCACTGCGCAGAATGTTTTCGCAGAGCTGGGCAATGGCGTCGACCAGGTGTTCGCAGTTGTCGATGACCAGCAGCATTTGCCTGTCGCGCAGGAAGGTTGCGAGGCAGTCCATTGGTTCGTCGTCGTGCAGGGCCAGTTCGAGCAACGTCGCCAGATGGCCGTCGATCATCAGCGGGCAATTGATCGGGGCCAGGTCCAGCAGGCGAATGCCGTCCCGGTAGCGACCGATCATTTGTTCGGCGACCCGCAAGGCCACGGTGGTTTTGCCGATGCCTCCGGGACCGACGAGGGTGATAAAGCGCTGGCGTGGCAGTTGCACCATCAGACTATCGACCAGCGTCTGCCGGCCGATCATGCGCGTGTGGCGTACCGGCAGGTTATGCCGGCTCGGCGTGGCGGCCGCCGG
>NZ_AKJM01000025.1 GCF_000282335.1 Pseudomonas sp. GM48 | reverse complement strand
GCGAAGAACGATAACGCGGTCCCACTGGACGCCCACCAACGGCCAAGTCAGCATGTCCACTTCGAAACCGGGACATGACCTGATGCGACGATTACCTTCCCTGGCAGCCCTGCGAACCTTCGAATGCGCTGCCCGCCACGCCCATTTCGGTCGGGCGGCGGCCGAGTTGTGTGTCACCGACAGCGCAGTCAGCCACCAGATCCGCCAGCTCGAAGAGCAATTGGGTGTATCGCTGTTCGTGCGCGAGGGCCGGCAGATTCGCCCGACGTTGGCGGCGGGGCGCCTGATGCAGAGTTTGCAACAGGCGTTCGAACTGATTGGCGATGCCTGCGACGAACTGCGTGATCCGTCATCCCTGGCGGTGTTGCGTCTGGCGGTGACCGCCGAGCTGGCGCAAAAGTGGCTGATGAGCCGTCTCACGGATTTCTACGCGCGCTACCCGCACATCACCTTGCACCTGTACGAACAGCCGATCGACGCCACGGCGCCCGGCGAAGACATCGACCTGGCAATCACCTACGGCACCGGCCCGGTGGACAGCACTGCGTATTTCGTCCGGCCGCTGCCGGCGTTGCAGTTCTTCCCGGTGTGCAGCCCCGGCCTGTTCAACCAGGGCGCCCTGAAAACTCCGAAGGATCTGGTCCGCCATTGCCTGCTGCACGACGACCAGGACGGCAAGACCTGGACCGCGTGGCTCACCAGCCATGCCGGCGATCAGCGCCCCGACCGGCAACTGTATTTTGCTCATGCCGGGCTGGCACTCGAAGCGGCTGCGCAAGGGCAGGGCGTGGCCATGGGGGACAACCTGACGGCCCAGGAAGATTTGCTCAGCGGTCGGCTGGTACGGCCATTTACCTCGAGCATGACCGCGCTAGGTCAATATGCACTGGTGTGTGAAAGGGTGAGACTGGAACGTCCGGCGGTGGCGCAGATGCTGGAATGGTTCAACGATCAGTTGCTCGATTGATGAGTTGAATTCAAGTATTCCGCAATAATCATCGTTGGCGAGCCAGTCACCAACGCCCTTAGCCTGTGGTCATTCCAATCCCTGCTGAAGAGGTTTGACCATGGCGCGTTTGCTCGACACCACTCCCAAACAGGACGGTTTCCGTCTGCCCGGCGAATTCGAGGCCAAGTCCGGTTGCTGGCTCGGCTGGCCGGAGCGCACCGACGTCTGGCGCAACGGTGCCAAGCCGGCGCAGAAAGTCTGGGTACAGATCGTCACTGCCATTTCCATGAGTGAGCCGGTCACCGTGTGCGCTTCGGCGGCACAGTTTGCCACCGCCCGTCGCCAGTTGCCGCCGCAGGTGCGTGTGGTGGAAATGACTTGCAACGACACCTGGTTCCGCGACAGCGGCCCGTGTTTTGTGGTCAACGATCGGAGCGGCGAAGTGCGCGGCGTCGACTTCGAATTCAACGCTTATGGCGGGCTCGACGGTGGCCTCTACTACCCGTGGGACAAGGACGACCAGATCGCCAGCAAAATCCTCGAAATCGAACGCTTCGACCGCTATCGCGCGCCGTTGATTGCCGAACTGGGCGGCATCCAGAGCGATGGCCAGGGCAGCATCCTGACCACCGAACAGTGCTTGCTCAACCGCAACCGCAACCAGCATCTGGGCAAGGACGAAGTCACCCGCCGCCTGACCGACTACCTCGGCGCCGAGCAAGTCATCTGGCTGCCACGGGGCTGCAAGTTCGACGAAACCGATGGTCATGTCGACGACCTCGCGTGCTTCGTACGTCCTGGCGAAGTGGTTTTGCAATGGACCGACAATCGCGATGACCCGCAGTGGGAAATCTATCAGGAGGCCTACGACATCCTGCGCAGTACCCGCGACAGTCGGGGCCGCGAGTTGATCGTGCACAAGCTGCCGCAACCGGATGTGCTGGAGTGGACGGCCGAAGAGGCCGAAGGGCTGGACCGGCAGGACAGCACTCACACGCGTCAGGCCGGGACGAAAATCTGCGCGTCGTACATCAATTACTACGCCGGCAACAAAACCATCGTGGTGCCGTTGTTTGGTGATCGTAACGACAAAGTGGCGCAGGCGACCCTGGCCGAGCTGTTCCCTGAACACAACATCGTCGGCATCGAAAACTCCCGGGAAATCCTCCTCGGTGGCGGCAACGTCGCGTGTATCACCATGCCGCAGTACGCTGGCAAAGGAGTGTGAAAATGGGCCTGCACAAGCTGACTCAAGCAATACTGCTGGTGCTTGCACCCCTGTGTGTGCAGGCCGCCGATACCGCCAGACCGGTGGTCAATCTGTACATCTGGGGCGAGTACCTGGCGCCGGACACCTTGAAGAACTTCGAGGCGAAAACCGGCATCCATGTGGTAGCCGATCACTTCGATTCGCTGGAAACCGTCGAGACCAAACTGTTGACCGGCCGCAGTGGTTACGATCTGGTGTTGACGGCGGGGCAGCATCTGTCGCGAGCCATCGAGAGTGGCGCGGTACAGACGGTCGACAAGCAGCAACTGCCGCACTTTGCCGGCGTCGGCGAGGAGTTCCGCCAGCACATGGCGGTGTTCGACCCGGGCAACCGCTATGCCGGGATCTACGCCTGGGGCACCACCGGTGTGGGCTATCAGGAACAGGCTGTCAAACAGCGCCTGCCGGACGCGCCGACAGACAGTTGGGCGATGCTTTTCGATCCGGCCGTGGTCTCGAAATTCGCCGATTGCGGGGTCAGCCTGCTCAACGATCCCAACGAAGTGTTTGCGGCGGTCATGAAGTACATGGGCCTGGACATCAACCGCCAGAACCTCGATGACCTGAAGCTGGCCGAACAGCAACTGGCGAAGATTCGTCCGTACATTCGCTACTTCGACAACGACCTGAACATCAGCGACCTGGCTAACGGCAATACCTGCGTGGCGATGTCGTGGAACGGCAACGTGGGCATCGCGGCGGGCCAGGCAGAGGCGGCGAACAAACCGTACTCATTGAAATATCGCATTCCGAAGGAAGGCACGTTGATCTGGTTCGATGCCATGGTCATTCCCAGGGATGCGCCGCATCCGAAGGCCGGCCTGGCTTTGATGGACTACCTGATGACCCCGGAAGTGATCGCGCCGATCACCGACAGCATCCATTACGCCAATGCGATCACGGCGGCGGACAGTCTGATCGACCCGGCGATCCGCAATGATCCGGGGACGTATCCGCCGGCCGCGGTCAGGGCTTCGTTGTACAGCAAGAATGACAATGGCAAGGCGTTCAACCGGGCGCTGATCCGGGCGTTCAGTCGGTTGAAGTCGGGGTTGTGATTGGCTCTTGATGATGTGTTGACTGGACTGACGTCTTCGCGAGCAAGCCCGCTCCCACAGTTGACCGGGTTCTGACATGGGAATGCGATCAATTGTGGGAGCGGGCTTGCTCGCGAAGAACGATAACGCGGTTTACTTGTTTGGAACCCGCCACAAATACCAGGAGGCCACCGTCCGATAAGGGCTCCACGCCGATCCGATCTCGATCATCTGCTTGCGCGTCGGCTGCACCTGGAGCCCCTTGAGTCGCCGATAACCCTCACGCACGCCAAAATCGTCGGCCGGCAGAATATCCGGACGCTCCAGGCTGTAGATCAGCAGCATCTCCACGGTCCAGCGGCCCACACCGCGCAAGGTGATCAAACGCTCGATCAGCGCTTCATCGTCCATGGCCAGCGCCGTGGTGTAATCCGGCACCACGCCGTCCAGCGATGCCTGGGCGATGCCTTGAATGGTGGTGATTTTGCTCGCGGAAAACCCGCAACTGCGCAGTTGGTCGAAATCGGTCGCGACGATCTGTTCAGGCCGGGGAAACGAGCCGGAACCGAACAGCGCCAGCAGCCGGCCGACAATCGCATCGCCGGCCTTGGCATGCAGTTGCTGATAGGCAATCGCCCGCACCAGCGACTCATACGGATCACGCGCCGCATGCGGCTGGTGCAGGCACGGGCCGATGGCGTCGATGTGGCGGCGCCAGTCATCATCGATGGCGGCCAGGAACTCCCTGGCCGCCAGATAGCCGTCGGACATGGGTTCAGGCTTTCCCGGACGGTTTCAACAGGGCGTTGATTTCGCCATAGGTGAAAGCCTTCAGGTTGTGGGTATCGAACTTGCCGGTTTGCAGAAAGCTTTGGGCAATGCCGGCCATGGCGCCGTAGAGGAATTCGGCGATGCCGGAACCGGCGGTCAGACGACGTACGCCAAGTGCTTCAAGCGCTTCGGGCGACGGCAGGCCCGGGAACCCCAGCACATTCAGCGGCAGCGAGGTGCCCTGGCACAGCGCCTTGATCTCGTACTCGGCGGTAACGCCCGCGGCAAACAGGCCATTGGCACCGGCCGCTTGATACAGCGCAGCGCGTCTGAGGGTTTCGGCGACGCGATCTTCGGCGGGCACCAGGCCCCGCAGATACACATCGGTGCGCGCATTGATAAACAGGTTCACGTTACGGCGATCGGCCACCTGGCGGGCGGTTTCAATCTTGCGTACCAGCAGCTCCGGCGGCGAGGAGCCGTCCTCGATATTGATCCCGACAGCACCGGCGGCGATCACGGCGTCAACCACCTGTGCCACCCGCTCCAGGTCATCGGAATAACCGGCCTCGATGTCCACGGTCAGCGGCACCGAAATGACCCGGGCAATTGACTCGACTGTCGAGACCAGGCGCTCAAGGGGCAGGGTGTTGCCATCGGGGTAACCATGCACCCAGGCCACCGCCGCGCTGCTGGTGGCCACGGCCTTGTTGCCCAGTTGCTCCACCAGCCGCGCCCCGGCGGCATCGGCAACGTTGGTGAGAATCAGCAAACCCTCGTGATGCAGTTGGTGCAGTTGATTGTCGAGCCTGTCCATCGAGCTTCCTTCCTTATGAAAAACCTGTGGGTGGGATCAGAACGCCAATTGCTCAGTAAGCTGTACCGCTGCGTTTTCCAGCCTGAGCAGAAACGCCTTGCGCGGCTGGCCTCCAGCGTAGCCGGTCAACGAACCGTCGGCGCCGATCACGCGGTGGCACGGCACGACAATCGATAAGCGGTTATGCCCGTTGGCCAGGCCCACCACCCTGCTGGCACCGGGCTTGCCCAGAATCGCCGCGATGGCGCCGTATGTGGTGGTCCGGCCGTAGGGGATTTTCGCCAGTTCGGCCCAGACCTGACGGGAGAATTCACTACCGGGCATGTGCAAGGCCACGCTGAACTCAGTGAGCGTGCCGGCGAAATACGCGGACAGTTGCTCTTCGATCTGCTGCAAATGCCGGTTGTGCCCCGGCGCCACGGCATAACCAAAACGGTTTTGCAGCGCTTCGACTGCCGGGTTCAGCGATGCCTGATCGAGAAACTCCAGCAGCACCAGCCCACGCCGTTCGGCCATGGCGATCATCGGCCCCAGCGGCGTGGTCAGGCGCGTGAACAGCAGCGGCTCGCTGTTGGCCGCGCGGCCCGGTGTGATGTGAAACGACTTTTGAAAGGCATCGCGAAAACCGCTCAGGGACTCGTAGCCGGAGTCGAATGCGGCGGCGTCGATGGAGTCGCCCTGCTTGATCCCGCCCAACGCCATGCCCAGGCGCCGGGCGCGCAGCCACGCGTGGAAGGTCATGCCGAAATGCTGCTTGAACCAGCGGCGCAGTTTCAGTGGTTCGATGCCTTCGGCCAGCAGCTGTGCGTCGGTCCAGCGCTGCTCCGGGTCGGCGTCTACCGACTTGAACAGTTTTTGCACCCAGTCCGGCGCGCTGGCGGCGGTATCCAGCGGTTTGCAGCGCAGGCAGGCGCGATAACCCGCCGCCAGGCATTGTTCGGCGTTGGTAAAGAACTCGACATTTTCCGGCTTCGGACTGCGGGCGGTGCAACCGGGGCGGCAGAAGATGCCTGTGGTCTTGACCGCCGTGAAGAACACGCCCTCGTAGGAGGTGTCTCGCTCGAGCATGGCGCGAACCATCTCGGCACGGGGCGGAAGCAGCGTTTTTTGTAGGTTCATGGGCGCAGCATAGATCGCGGCATGGGCGACCTCCACCGGAAAATCGACAGCGAATTCCGGACTGGAAATTGATTTCACCCTGTGGGAGCGGGCTTGCTCGCGAAGGCGGAGTGTCATTCGACATTGAGGTGACTGACGCTACGCCTTCGCGAGCAAGCCCGCTCCCACATTAAGTAAGTACAAAGCCTTCAGGCGCGGCGCGCCATCAGCAACACCGAGGCCGCAGCCGACAGCAACCCGGCGCAGCAGCGATTGAATATCCGCTTGCCCGACGGCCTGGCGAACCAGCGACGCATGTGCAAACCCATGTAGGCATAGGCGCCGATGGCGATCCATTCCAGCACCAGAAACAACGCCCCCAACACTACGAACTGCGGCGCAATGGCGTGGGTCGAGTCGACGAATTGTGGCAGGAACGCGGTGAAAATCAGAATCGCCTTGGGGTTTCCGGCCGCTACCAGGAATTCCTGCCGGGCCAGTGCCAGTGTGCCCACGGGGGCTGTGGTGAGCAGATTTTCGACGCCGGGATCGGCGCGCCACAATTGCCAGGCGAGGTAGAACAGGTAGGCCGCGCCGAGGATCTTGATGGCGTAGAACAGCAGCTCAGAGGTTTGCAACACCACCGCCAACCCCGCCGACGCGAGGGCAATCATCCCGGCGAACGCCAGCAACCGGCCGATGCCGGCTACGCACGCGGTGCGGTAGCCATAGCGGGTCGAGTTGCTGACCGACAGCAGGTTGTTGGGGCCGGGTGCCATGTTGAGGGCGAAGCAGGCCGGCAGAAACAGGGTGAGGGTGGCGAGGTCCATGGTGGGCTCCTGTAGCAAGAGCACTATTTTTATCACGGTTCACCGCTGGTCAGACCCATACAGTCATGGGCGTAAATCACCGTGCCAGGGGCTATTTGGCAAACTTTTTCGCCCCGGCGACGCAGAGGATCACGGCAGCGGTGACACCCAGCATGCCGAGGCTGACGTGCTCATGCAGCAGGGTGGCGGCCAGGGTCAGCCCGAAAAACGGCTGGAGCAGCTGTAATTGCCCAACGGCGGCGATGCCCCCTTGGGCCAGTCCGCGATACCAGAACACGAAACCGATCAGCATGCTGAACAGTGAGACGTAGGCCAGGCTGAACCAGGCTGGCGTGCTGATGTCGGTGAACGAAGCCGGCATGCGCATCCAGCTGAGCACCGCCACGACCGGCAGCGACAGCACCAGCGCCCAGCTGATCACCTGCCAGCCACCGAGCGTGCGAGACAGTTTCGCGCCTTCGGCATAACCCAGGCCGCAGGCGAGGATTGCCAGCAGCATCAGAATGTCGCCTTGGGGGGAGGCGGTCAGCCCTTGCGACAAGGCAAACCCGACCACCAGCAGGCTGCCCAGCACCGAGAAAATCCAGAACGCCGCCCGTGGCCGCTCGCCGCCGCGCAGTACGCCAAACACCGCCGTCGCCAGGGGCAACAGACCGACGAAGACGATGGAGTGCGCGGACGTCACGTATTGCAGCGCCAGCGCGGTCAGCAGGGGGAACCCGATGACCACGCCCATGGCCACGATGATCAGCGGTATCAGTTGCTGGCGCGCCGGACGTTTTTCCTTGAATAACCCCAGCAGGCACAGCGCCAGGACCGCCGCGATGGTGGCGCGCGCGACCGTCAGGAACACCGGGTCGAACTCCAGCACCGCCACCCGTGTCGCCGGCAGCGAGCCGCTGAAAATCACCACGCCGATCAGGCCGTTGATCCAGCCGCTGGTGCTGTTTTCCAGTGTCCGGGTTTGCAGGTTCGAAGTCCGTTCCATTTGGCTCACGCTCATTGTCTGATTGCACGAAACTCATCGTATGAGCGACTATCGATACAATCAAAAAATTGTCATGGATACATCTCGACATGCCTCGATCCCGCTACAAAACGTTGGTGGATGCCTTTGCCGCTGACATCCGCTCCGGGCATTTGCCGCCCGGAACGCGCCTGCCGACTCACCGCCAACTGGCCACCGAGCACGGTTTGGCACTGGTCACCGCCAGCCGGGTGTATGCCGAGCTGGAGGGTATGGGCCTGGTCAGCGGCGAAACCGGTCGCGGGACCTTTGTCAGGGAGACTTCGCTGCCGCCGGGGCAGGGCATCTCGCAGCACGTGGTGGCGGCGGGGATGCTTGACCTGAACTTCAACTACCCGTCATTGCCCGGTCAGGCCGACCTGTTGCGCAATGCCTTGCGTCAACTGGCGTTATCCGGTGATCTGGAGGCGCTCCTGCGTTATCAGCCCCACGCGGGGCGCCTGCATGAGCGGGCCTCGGTTGCGCGTCATCTGGCTGAGCGCGGGCTGAACGTGGCGGCCGAGCAGGTGTTGATCGTCAGCGGCGCCCAGCATGGCCTGGCGGTGACGATGATGACGCTGCTCAAGCCCGGCGATGTGATCGCCGCTGATGCGCTGACCTACCCCGGCTTCAAGACGTTGGCCGAAACCCTGCATCTGGAAGTCTTGCCCATTCCGGTCACGGATACCGGGCCTGATCTGCCCGCCCTGGCAAAACTCTGCCGCAGCCGATCGGTGCGGGCTGTTTATTCGATGCCGACCTTGCATAACCCTTTGGGCTGGGTGATGGACGCCGATCAGCGCGAGCAACTGGTGGCGATAGCGCGCCAGCATGACCTGACGATCATCGAGGACGCCGCCTACGCGTTCCTGGCCGAAAACGTACCGCCACCGCTGGCCGAGCTGGCGCCTGAGAGAACGGTGTACGTGTCCGGTCTGTCGAAGAATGTCGCCACAGGCTTTCGCGTCGGGTTCATTGCTGCGCCCGCGCAATGGATCGCCGCCTTCGAGCGCACCATCATGGCGACCACCTGGAACACCCCCGGCGTGATGACCGCCATCGCCACGGCCTGGCTCGACGATGGCACTGTGAGCCAGCTGGAAGAGCAAAAAAGGGCAGACGCCCGGGCCCGGCAAGCCCTGGCCCGCGAGGTGTTGGTGGGGCTCAGGACCATCAGTCACCCGAATTCCTACTTCATCTGGCTACCGTTGGCGGAAGACGCCCGGGCCGACCAGATCGCCATGGCGTTGATGCGCGAACAGGTGTCGGTGTCGCCGGCCGAGCCCTTTGCGATTTCAGCCCATGTGCCGCACGCGATACGCCTGGCGTTGGGCTCTGTAGACATGGATTCGCTGCGCATTGCCCTGACCAAAGTGAAAAGCGTCGTGAGTTATTACTCATAGCGAGGCCGGACAGGGCAGTTTTCTTCAATACGCGAGCCGCTAGGCTCTTTACCTTGAGGGCCTTGTTCAACTCGATGGAAGAAGGTGTGCAATGAGTCTGATGATGTCCATGGCGGCGTTTGCGCTGGTCGCTTCCATCACGCCGGGGCCGGTCAATATTGTGGCGTTGAGCTCAGGCGCGCGGTTCGGCTTCAGGGCCAGCCAGCGTCACGTGGCCGGGGCCACGCTGGGGTTTGTCTTGCTGTTGGTGCTGATGGGGCTGGGGTTGCATGAGTTGTTGCAACGATGGCCGGCGCTGACGCAGGGGGTGCAATGGGCGGGCGTGGCCTTTCTTCTGTACATGGCCTTCAAGCTGGCGGCCGATAACGGCCAAGTGCAAGCCGGGGAATCTGCCCGGGCACCGTCGATGCTATATGGCGCCATCATGCAATGGCTCAACCCGAAGGCCTGGCTGGCCTGCGTGGCCGGCATGGGTGCGTTTGTCGCCGATGGCGAGGCACGCCTGGTTTGGCAATTCGCCGCGATTTATCTGGTGATCTGCTATGCGTCGGTCGGTTGCTGGGCTTATGCCGGGACATTTCTGCGCGGTTTTCTGAACAACCCGGTGGGGATGCGGTTGTTCAATCGCGCCATGGCGTTGCTGCTGGTGGTGAGTGCGGTGTACCTGTTGCTGCCGT
>NZ_AKJM01000024.1 GCF_000282335.1 Pseudomonas sp. GM48 | reverse complement strand
TACTGCCTGAATGCAGGGCGGTACCGCAAGACCCGACGAAAACCCGGCCTCACCCGCCGGGTTTTTTATGCTTTTTACGCCGCGATTACTTCCCTGCCCGCGCCATGCAGCGCTGGTAACGCTCATCGACCCGTTTGGCGAACCACGCCGTGGTGAGTTTGCGGGTGATCTTCGGGCTTTGCAGCACGATCCCGGGCAACACTTCACGGGGTAACGGCCGACCCTCGGCCTGTTCGGCCAGCTCGAAAACCCGCCGATAGAGTTTGCTGTTTTCGAACGCGAGGGTGTTGCCCTCTTCCAGCTGCTCGCGGATCGTCGGATTGCGCATGTCCAGTTGCTTACCGAGGGTGCGCACGGCCAGTTCCGTGGTCCCGGGCATGATCGAATCGTAGCGCACCAGGTCGCCATCCAGCGCCAACGGGATACCCGAAGCCCGACTCACTGCGTTCTGAAATGCGGCGTTACGGCTGGCGTACCAACCTGCATTGAAGTCCGCAAATCGGTAAAGCGGCTGTGGGTAGCTCACCGGATACCCAAGCAGATGCGCAATGCCGAAGTACATGCCGCCGCGCCGGGTGAACACTTCATGGCGAATCGAGCCCTTCACCGGGTACGGATAGCCCTTGGCCTGCTGCTCGGCAAAATCAATGCTGACCTGCATCGGCCCGCCGGTATGCACCGGGTTGAAGCCTCCGAACAGGGTTTTACCCATGGGTACCATGCCGATGAAGTCGTCGAAAATCGCGCTCAGTTCCTTTTCACTGCGCGCGGCATTCAGACGGTCGCTGTAGCTTTTGCCACTGGGGGAATCGAGCTTTAACGTACCGCTCACCAGCAGTCCGGGAATGTGTGCCTTGGCGGCACGACGGTCGATCTCGTCGCGGGCGATCTTGCCCAGGCCCGGTACGCTCGGATCGACCTGAAAGGTCGACTCCTGTTCGGTCACGGCCAGTACCGAGCACAGGTTTTGCGTGGTCGGCGAGATGTCTTGCGCGGCAAATGCCGCCTGGATATCAGTGGCCCAACCCTGAGGATCGGCAGCTTTCGCCGGCAACAAACGCACAATTTCGGCCTTCACTTCGGCCGGACTGCGCGCCGCCGGTTCCTGGGTCCGTTGGCTGCCGCAACCGGCCAACACCAGCAACACGGCGACGCTTGTGATCAATCTGATTTGCATGTCGTTCCATCTAATCCGTTGGTCCGGGTCAACCATACGACCAATGGCATGCCAGCGGCTACGGTCGTGGCAGTCCGATGTTTGCCGCCCTCCCCGACTGGACCATACTTGATCCACGTAGCGAGGAGGACAGTTCATGCACCGTAGCGACGTGTTGATCATCGGCGCAGGCCCGACCGGGCTGGTCCTGGCGTTGTGGCTGAGCAAACTGGGCGTGCGCGTGCGGATCGTCGACAAAACCTCCGCCCCCGGCACCACGTCCCGGGCACTGGCCGTCCAGGCACGGACGCTGGAATTGTATCGCCAGCTCGGACTGGACGACGCCGTGGTGCAAAACGGCCATCAAGTAGTGGCCGGCAACTTCTGGGTCAAGGGTGAGCCCGTGGCGCGCCTGCCCCTGTCTCAGATCGGTGAGGGCCTGACCCCCTACTCGTTTCTTGAAATCTTCCCACAGGACGAACACGAACGGCTGCTGATCGAGCGCCTGGAAACCTTCGGCATCACGGTGGAACGCAACACTGAACTGACCAGCTTCGAGCAAACCGCAGACGGCATCACGGCCACGCTGCACTTGCCCGACGGCCAGCAGGAAATCTGCCAGGCCTGTTACCTGGCCGGGTGCGACGGTGCCCGGTCGATTGTGCGCAAGACCCTGGATACCGGGTTTCCCGGCGGGACCTACCAGCAGATTTTCTATGTCGCCGACGTGCAGGCCAGCGGCCCGACATTCAACGGCGAACTGCATGTGGATCTCGACGAAGCGGACTTCCTCGCCGTGTTCCCGCTGGCAGACACTGGTCGCGCGCGCCTGATCGGCACGGTACGCGACGAGCGCGCCGAACACGCCGAGACCCTGCGTTTCGAGGACGTCAGCAGCCGGGCCATCGAGCATATGAAGGTGAAGATCGAACAACTGAACTGGTTTTCGACCTATCGTGTGCATCATCGGGTGGCGGATCACTTCCGCAAAGACCGGGCGTTTTTGCTGGGGGATGCCGCCCACGTGCACAGCCCGGCGGGCGGCCAGGGCATGAACACCGGGATTGGTGATGCCATCAACCTGGCCTGGAAACTGGCGGCCGTGCTGAGCGGCGGTGCCGAGGCCAGGCTGCTCGACACCTATGAAACCGAGCGCATTGCGTTTGCCCGCAAACTGGTGGCGACCACTGACCGGGTCTTCACTTTCGTCACCGCCGACGGGCCGATTGCCGATTTGCTGCGTACTCGCCTGGCCCCGTTCTTGATACCGAAAATTACCTCGTTCGAAACCTCCCGCCAGTTCCTGTTTCGCACGGTGTCGCAGATCACCCTGAATTATCGTGGAATGCCGCTGAGCACGGGCGTTGCCGGGCATGTGCATGGCGGTGATCGCCTGCCCTGGGCCCATGACGGTGAGGGGGACAATTTTGAATCGCTGAAATGCCTGACCTGGCAGGTGCATGTCTATGGCGACACCAGCGACGAAATGATCGCCTGGTGCCACGAGCACCATCTGCCGCTGCATGTGTTCGGCTGGCGACCGGCGTTCGAAGCGGCGGGACTGGGGCGCAACGGGTTTTATCTGTTACGGCCCGATACCTATGTGGCGATTGCCGAAACGTGCTCGGACCCTAAAGTGATCGATCGTTACTTCCGTGATCACGGGATCCGGTCGTTTTTTGGCACGCCCTGAGAACACCCCATCCCACAAGGGATTTGGTGGGTTTCAGATCCCGGCCAGCGCCAGGTCCATGGCAAAATACGTAAAGATCAGGTCGGCCCCGGCACGCTTGATCGCCCCCAGACTCTCGCGCACCACACGATCTTCGTCGATGGCCCCGGCCTGGGCGGCAAACTTGATCATCGCGTACTCACCGCTCACCTGATATGCCGACAGCGGCAGGCGCGAGGCTTCGCGGATGTCGCGGATGATGTCCAGGTACGCACCGGCCGGCTTGACCATCAGCGCATCGGCGCCTTCCTGTTCGTCGAGCAACGATTCGCGCACCGCTTCGCGGCGGTTCATCGGGTTCATCTGGTAGCTTTTACGGTCGCCCTTGAGCGCACTGCCGCCCGCCTCGCGGAACGGACCATAGAGCGCCGAAGCGAACTTGGTCGAATAGGCCATGATCGCCGTCTGGGTAAACCCGGCATCATCGAGCGCCCGGCGAATCGCCTGGACCTGCCCGTCCATGGCCGCCGACGGGGCGATCACATCGGCACCGGCATGGGCTGCCGCGACGGCTTGCCTGCCGAGGTTGATCAGGGTCTGGTCGTTGTCGACTTCATGGTTGTGCAGCACGCCGCAATGGCCGTGGTCGGTGTATTCGCAAAAACAGGTGTCGGACATCACGATCATTTCCGGCACCGCGTCCTTGGCGATGCGCGACATACGCGAGACCAGGCCGTCATCGCGCCAGGTGTCGCTGCCGCTGCTGTCCAGATGATGGGACACGCCGAAGGTCATCACCGACTTGATCCCGGCACGGGCGTAGCGCTCGATTTCGCCGGCCAGTTTCGACTCGGGAATGCGCATCACGCCGGGCATGCTTTTGATCGGCACGAAGTCGTCGATTTCTTCTTCGACGAAAATCGGCAACACCAGATCGTTCAGGCTGAACTCGGTCTCCTGGAACAGGCTGCGCAGGCTCGCATTGCGGCGCAGACGGCGTGGGCGTGCTTCGGGGAACTGACTGGACATGGGTATTCCTGAATTTCAGAGGACGAAACGAAAGTCGTAGGGAGGCCGGCGCGGGGCACAAACCCTACAACCAGCACAGAACCCTGTGGGAGCGGGCTTGCTCGCGAAGGCGTAGTGTCAGGCGACATTTAGAGTGACTGACCCACCGCTTTCGCGAGCAAGCCCGCTCCCACAGGTTATGCGTTGTATCAGCTGGCGACGGGGCTTGGAATCTGCAACCCGCGCACCACTGCCGGCCGCGCCAGGAAGCGCTCCAGCACCCGCGTGACGTTAGGGAAGTTCTGAATGCCCACCAGATCGCCGGCTTCGTAGAACCCGATCAGGTTGCGCACCCAGGGGAAGGTGGCGATGTCGGCGATGGTGTAGCGCTCGCCCATGATCCAGTTGCGCCCTTCCAGTCGGCCATCGAGCACCTTGAGCAGGCGCTTGCTTTCCTCGACGTAGCGGTCACGGGGACGCTTGTCTTCGTAGTCCTTGCCGGCGAACTTGTTGAAAAACCCGAGCTGGCCGAACATCGGCCCGATGCCGCCCATCTGGAACATCAGCCACTGAATGGTTTCGTAGCGCGCGGCCGATTCCTGGGCCAGCAGTTGCCCGCTCTTGTCCGCCAGGTAGATCAGAATCGCCCCCGACTCGAACAACGCCAGCGGCCGGTCGTCCGGACCGTGGGGGTCGAGGATCGCCGGGATCTTGTTGTTGGGGTTGAGCGACAGAAACTCCGGGGACATCTGGTCGTTGGTGTCGAAGCCTACCCGGTGCGGTTCATAGGGCAGGCCAATCTCTTCGAGCATGATCGAGACCTTGACGCCGTTGGGGGTCGGCAAGGAGTACAGCTGAATCCACTCCGGATATTGGGCAGGCCATTTGCGGGTGATGGGGAATGCGGACAAATCGGTCATGGGCGGGATCCACGAAGACATTGAGAGTGACGATAATAATGTAGATATCGGGTCAGCGATCCCTTGAAGCCATCAATCTCGCTGATAGAGGAGATCAAAAGAGATCACGACAGTTTCGACACCATCCGGTGTAGCGTGTCCACAAATCCGCAACATCCTGTCGATAACCTTCACTGCAAACCCTTGAAGGTTACCGGTACATTGCTGCGCACTCGGCCGGAATCGAACCAAACGGGTTCAGGGGACTCTGAGCACCACCCCTTTGAAAACGGACCGGCTGCAATGACATGGAAAACACTCGACGCAGGACAATCGTGGTGTAAAGGTGTGTCAGCCTTAACCGAATTGCGCTGAAGATCCCTTTACTCATGAACCTGTTCAATTTTGCCAAACGCTTTAAACATCGTGCGTACCTGCTGTTGCCCATCTTGCTGGCGGTCAGCGCGTTGTTTCTGTCGCTGGAGTCCGGCCTGAGCCGCGCCCAACCGATGGATGGCACCCAGACGCTGGTGTTCCTGCGCCACGGGGAAAAACCCGCGGGCGGCCTGGGCCAGCTCAATTGCCAGGGGCTCAACCGCGCCATCGACCTGGCCACGCTGCTGCCGGAAAAATTCGGCAAGGCCAACTATGTGTTCGCGGCCAACCCGACGCGTAACGTCGAGGAAGGCGAGTTCGACAATTCCTACAGCTACATTCGCCCCCTGATGACCATCAGCCCCAGCGCCATCAAGCTGGGCCTGCCGGTGAACATCAGTTTTTCCGCCAATGACACCAGTGACCTGGCCGAAGAGCTGCTACGCGACAAATACCACAACTCGGTCATTTACACGGCCTGGTCCCACGGCTACCTGCCAGAGCTGATCAACACGGTTGCCGGCGACGCCACCGGCAAGAAAATGACCATCACGGATGACTGGGAGTCCAGCGATTATGACTCGCTGTATGTGCTCACCCTGACCTGGCAGAACGGCAAGGCCAGTGTGCAAAGCCATGTGTACAAGCAAGGCCTGGATAATGGCTCGCAGACTTGCCCGACCTGAGGTATTTGCATTGTTTGATCGGGCCCCTTCGCGAGCAAGCCCGCTCCCACATTCGATCTCCAGCAAACACAAATTTTGTGACCGCCGCTGATTAAATGTGGGAGCGGGCTTGCTCGCGAAGGGGCCGGCAAAAGCACCCTCAACCCTTCTGATTCACCCGCTCGCGCAAATACTCAAGAACCGCCCCGCGCTCCCCGGCAAACTCGATCCGTGCGTCTTTCTTCTCCCGCTGAAACGCGTACATCGGATCGTAATACTCGCGCAGCAACCCTTCGATCCAGCCCCTATGCAGATCCACCGCGCCACTGCGGGCCTGCTCCGCCAACGCCTCTTCCATCAAAATCAACATGCGTTGATGACGTTCGCCACCCAGGCGCTTCTGCACATTGTTCAGGCTCGCCAGCAACCGTTCGGAAAACAACGCAAAGCCCTCCTCGCCATGCACGTCGATGAATTCGGCGCATAAATCCACCACGTAATCGCGCAGGATCCGCTCGACCCGACCTTCCTGGCTGTCTTCCAGCCAGACCATCGGGAACTGCTGCATGCCCTGGTACAGGGGCAACGGCAACGCACAACTGCCCACCGCACGGCTCTCGTCTTCCAGTACGAACTGCTCGATGCCCCGGGCGCGCTTTTTCAATACGTCCACCGCCAAGCGGTTTTCGAAGTCGATATTGGAAGGCTGGCCCGTGGTGCGTTTGCCGAAGCTGGAGCCGCGATGGTTGGCATGACCTTCAAGGTCCACGCCGTTGTCGAGTTGCGTGAGCACCTCGGTTTTACCGGTGCCGGTCATGCCGCCCAACAGGACGAAATCACACTGGGTCACGGCTTGATCGAGGGTGTCCAGCAGGAAGGTGCGCATGGCCTTGTAGCCACCGCCCACCCGTGGATAGTCGATACCCGCCTCGTCCTTGAGCCATTGCTGGACAATCTGCGAACGCAGGCCGCCGCGAAAGCAATACAGATAGCCCTCCGGATGTGCCCGGGCAAAATCGGCCCAGGCCTGGATGCGCTCGGCCTTGACCGCGCCCGACACCAGTTGATGCCCCAGCACGATTGCCGCTTGCTGGCCGTGCTGCTTGTAGCAGGTACCGACCCGCTGACGTTCAAGGTCATTCATCAACGGCAGGTTGACCACACCGGGAAACGAGCCCTTGTTGAATTCGACCGGCGCGCGGGTATCCATCATTGGCCGGTCGTTGAGGAAGATGTCGCGGTAATCGGTGTAATCAACAGACATCAAAACACCTCGACCGCGTTGCTCTGTCGCTCGACCAGTTCACCGATCGGTTCCAGGCTCAGGCCCAGTTCGGCGGCCACCGAAAGGAATTGTTCGTTGCCTTCAGGTGTCACGGCAATCAACAGACCGCCGCTGGTCTGCGGGTCGCAGAGCACGCGTTTGTGCAGTTCCTGAAGGCGTCCGAGCTTGCTGGCGTAGCTGTCGTAGTTGCGCAGTGTCCCGCCCGGTACGCAACCCTGTTCGAGGTAATACTCGACGCCCGGCAGGCGCGGTACTCGGTCATATTCAATGCGCGCGGTGAGCTGGCTGCCGTCCGCCATTTCCACCAGGTGCCCGAGCAGGCCGAAACCGGTGACATCGGTCATCGCGGTTACGCCGTCGAGCTTGCCGAAACGGCTGCCGGGTTTGTTCAGGGTGCACATCCAGTCCCTGGCCAGGCCGATGTCGGCATGACGCAACTTGCCCTTTTTCTCGGCCGTCGTAAGGATGCCGATGCCCAGGGGCTTGGTGAGATAGAGCAGGCAACCGGCGGTGGCGGTGTCGTTGCGCTTCATGTGGCGCTTTTCTACCAGACCGGTGACGGCCAGGCCAAAGATCGGTTCTGGCGCGTCGATGGAGTGCCCGCCTGCCAGCGGGATGCCCGCCGCGTCACACACCGAACGCCCGCCGCGTATCACTTCCCGGGCAACTTCCGGCGCCAGCACGTTCACCGGCCAGCCCAGAATCGCAATCGCCATCAAGGGATCGCCACCCATCGCATAGATGTCGCTGATCGCATTGGTGGCGGCAATTCGGCCGAAATCGAACGGATCGTCGACGATCGGCATGAAAAAATCCGTGGTCGAGACCACGCCGCGTTCTTCATCGATGGCATACACCGCCGCGTCGTCACGCGAAGCATTGCCGACCCAAAGCTTCGGGTCGAGGTTCTGCGCCCCGCTGCCGGCCAGGATCACTTCCAGCACCTGGGGAGAAATCTTGCAACCGCATCCAGCGCCGTGGCTGTATTGGGTCAGGCGAATCGGTTCGCTCATAGGGGCACCTCATTGGGTCAATGGGGCCGATTCTAGCAGAGCGAGGCCTGCGCAAGGCGTTGCGCGACCATGGACATTGTGGGAGCGGGCTTGCTCGCGAAGGCGGCGTGTCAGGCAACATTCATAGTGACTGATACACCCTCTTCGCGAGCAAGCCCGCTCCCACAGGGGGTGGGTTATGGCAGCAGAATGACCTTGTCACCGCTGCCCTGACTCACTTCGGCATAACGCTCCAGGCCTTCGGACAATGGCGACTCGAACAGCCCCTGGGGCAATGGCAACAAGTCTTGATCGAAGAACTGGCCAAACTGGTCGAGCATCGCCGCACAGGCCTGTACCCCGTACAGCAACGAGTTGATCCCCACCACTGAGCCACCCTTGCGATACAACGCCAGGGCCGGCAACTGCACGTGACCATCGGCGGGCGCTGCAATGATCGCAATGCGGCCGAACGCGGCCAGGGCTGGCACCGAAGCCGGTAGCCAGAAACCGGTGGTGTCGAAAATCACGTCGGCACCGCCGGCATAGACGGCGTTGACCTGAGCCCCGAGGTCTTCGGGTTTATTCAGTTGCAGGGTCTGATAGCCCTGGTCCTGCAAGTCCTTGACCTGCTCCGGACGCCGCGCGGCCGCCAGCACCCGGGCACCGCGCACCTTGGCCAGGGCCAGCGCGGCACTGGCGACCGCCCCGCCACCGATGACCAGCAGTCGGGTTTCAGCCGTAACCAGGCTGCGCTCCAGCGAATCCCACGCCGTGGTGTACGGCACGCCGAGGCTGGCGGCCTGGGCGAAGCTCAGGTGCGTGGGTTTGAGCGCCACGCCGTTGGCCGGCAGCTTGACGAACTGCGCGTGGGAACCGTCGGCGAAAAAGCCCAGTTCCTTGCCCGTGCCCCAGACTTCCTGACCGATCAGCGCCTGCGGGCCGGCCACGACAACACCGGCAAAGTCACGACCGGGAATCCGCGGCAAAGTGGTGTAGGGAAAACGCCCCAGCACGTTCTTCACATCGCTAGGGTTGAGACCGGCAGCCTTGATCTCGACCAGCACTTCATCGACGCCGGGCACGGGAGTAGGCACCTCAACGTAGCGCAGGGCCGAGAGATCACCGGTTTTATCGAATTGCAGAGCTTTCATGGGCGTATCCATCGAGTCAAATAGGGTTCAGGAGATCCAGCCAGCCACCAGCTCGCGGCCCATCGGCCAGAGCTTTTCGCCGGCGAGCATGCCCAGCAGGCCGACCAGCGCGATGGCCGGGGGTGCGGGGGAACGAAAATCCAGGGCGCCGTAGAGCAATCCGACGCCCAGACCGATGGCCAGTGACATGAGGTAGTTCATGGCAGACTCCAGGGGCAATTGAGGTATGCGCCGAGTCTAGAGGGCGACGCCTGCGGGCATCGGCCAAGTGCTTCTGAATTTCGGCCAAAGCATGGCGTCGGCGAATTCAGTCCTGGCGTTGCGCCGAAGGAAACTGCGAAGGAGCAACCCCCAGTTCACGACGAAACATGTCACTGAAGCTGCTCGGAGAATAGCCCAGCTCCCGGGCAATCGCGCTCACCGGTACGCCCTGGATCAACCCGGCCACCGCCGTTGCCAATTGCACCTGTCGCCGCCACTCGGCGAAGCCCATGCCCAGGCTGTCCTTGAACAAACGCGCCAGGGTCCGCACGCTGGCACCGGCGTTTTCCGCGTGTTGCTCGAACGGGATATTCAGCGATGGCGCCGACATGACTGCCTGACACAGGTTCATCAGCCGTCGGTCGGAATCATCCGGCAGCGGGATTTTCAGCAGCGAGCGCCTCGCCCGCTTGAGCTCCAGCAGCGCCAGGCCCACCAACGCGTCGTAATACTCGGGCGGCCCGTCGTTGCCCTGCTCCACCAGACCGACGATCAGTTCGCGCAGCAATCCACCGACCTCGATGACTTGCACGCTGTCATCCAGGGTCGCCGCCAGGGACGGGCGCAAGTAGATATTGCGCATTTGCAGGTCGGACACCACGCGAATCCCGTGGGGCACGCCGGGCGGCAGCCACACCGCCCGCTGCGGCGGCACCACCAGCGCCTCGTGCGGCGTCTCGACCCACATCACCCCGCTCATTGCATACAGCAACTGGCCCCAGACGTGCTCGTGGGGCTCGATGTACAACCCGCGCGGATAGGTGCGAGCCAGCGGTTGCACAGGCACATCGGTGTCGCTCAGGTCAGGCGGTGCGGCAAGGGCCATGATCAATGTTCATTGGGGTTTCGGAAGCCTGCATGGTAACGAGGCGCTGAACTTGTCGCCAGCAACCGCCGCCGTCCTACAATTCGAGTGAATTTTCCTGATGGCACGCGATCCGTTTATGTACAACAGGGAGGAACCGGGGATTTATGAACAGTGCAAAGTTATTCGTCATCGAGTACACCCTCCATGGCGCTCCGAAATCATTCATTATCCGTCTGGACAAAATGGACAACGCAGAAGCCTGGCATTGGGCGAGCTGTGATGCGGGGGTGGGGCGAATCCCCCGTTTTGGACGCGAGAAGGTACAAAAGACCAGCAAGCCGATGGCTGAAAAATTCGGCGTGGAAAACGTCAAGTGGCGTCCGGCGAACTGACGCCTGCCGCTGTCAACATGGGGGAAGGGAAATGGTCGCGACACCCGTCAGCAGCCCTGCGCAACTGGACTACGACCTGGACACGCCGGTTGGCCGCATCACCAGGAGCGCCGAGTGCCGGATCGGCCTGGAGCAAGTCGAAAATGACGCATATTGCTTTGCAATACGCGTCTGCGCGCCACTGCCGGAAGACCTGGAGCAGGCGAAGACCCTGGTGCTGCGGATCGAAGGGCGGCGCTTGCAGGGCAGCGTCCGCCACAGCGAACGCCTGGAGGATGACAGCCTCAGGCTGGAAGTGGAGCCGGACTAGGCTCCACTTTGGCATGTCCCGTGGTTTTCAGTGGGCACACTTGCAGCCTTGAGAAGCACATTCTTCGCCATGCTCGTGATGCTTGGCGCAGGCTTCACAGCAATAGTGCTTGCCGTGACGGGCAATCGGATGTTCACCGAGTTTGCAGGAACATTTCGGGCAATCGCAGATACTTTCGCGGTCAATCATGGAGTTGACTCCTCAAGCAAGGTCGTCCAGTGCTCGGATACACAGAATAAGTGTAGCGGCTGGCG
>NZ_AKJM01000023.1 GCF_000282335.1 Pseudomonas sp. GM48 | reverse complement strand
TGCCGCCGTTCGTCCGCGAACTGGTCGCCCGGAATCACCCCGGGGTCCTTCTGCAAGGCCTGCCGGTGGGCGGCGGAACGGTACGCTTTATACGCTTCACGCAACAGGCTGGCATCTTCGACGGGCATCAGCCCTTCATGCTCCAGCTCTTCCAGAATGCGGATGTTATCCGTCCAGCGCAGCAATGGCGGGTGTGTTTCGGACCACGCCAGGGCCGCGTATTGCACCATAAATTCAATATCGACGATACCTCCGGCGTCCTGCTTGATATCGAACGGCGCCGTGGCTTCGAAGGCATTTGCCCCGGTGCCGGCCGCGGTGCTCTTGCTGCCGAGGTTATCGCGCATCTTCGCGCGCATCTCGCTGACTTCCTGGCGCAAGGTTGGCAAATCACGCGTCTTGCCCAATATCGTGGCGCGGACTTTCTCGAATGCCTGGCCGACATCCTGACTGCCCACCAGCACTCGCGCCCGCACCAACGCCTGATGTTCCCAGGTCCAGGCTTCGTTCTCCTGATAACGGGCAAACGCCCCCAGGGAACTCACCAGCAACCCCGACGCACCGGACGGGCGCAGACGCATGTCCACTTCGTACAACTGACCGGAGTTGGTCTGCGCCGTCAGCAAGTGAATGATCCGTTGCCCCAGCCGGGTGAAAAACTGCGCGCCATCGATGGGTTTCGGTCCATCGGTTTCAGCCTGCGGATCGCCGTCGTGGATGAACACCAGGTCCAGGTCCGAACCATGCCCGAGTTCCAGGCCACCGACTTTCCCATAACCGACAATAATGAAGCCGGGATCGCACAAGGTGCCATCCGTGCGCAGCGGCGTGCCGTACTTGGCCACGGTCTGGCGCCAGGCCAATGCCAGCACTTGCTCCAGGATCGCTTCGGCGAGCCAGGTCAGGTAGTCGCTGACTTTCATCAGCGGCAGGCTGCCGGCGATTTCCGATGCGGCCACCCGCAGGCGGTGCGCCAGCTTGAAGTGGCGCAGGGCTTCCATTTGCTGTTCGAGGTCATCCTCGGGAATCCGCGTCAGGCGCTCGCGCAGTTCAGCGGCCAACTCCGGCGCAAGTGGTGGCTTGAACAAGCGGCCTTCATTGAGCAATTCGTCGAGCAGCAGCGGGAAACGGGTGATTTGCTCGGCGATCCACGGGCTCGCCGCGCACAGCGTCAACAAACGCCGCAATGCACCGGGGTTCTCGGTCAGCAGCACCAGGTACGCGGAACGACGGGCCACGGCCTCAACCAGCGGCAACACCCGTTCCAGCACCAGGTCCGGATTGTCATGTTCCACGGCCTGTGCCAGCAAACGCGGAATAAAGGCATCGAGGCGTTCACGCCCCAGTCGTTGCATCGCCCGCAATTGCGGACTGCTGCGCAGGCTGGCCAGGGCTTTCAGGGCTTTGGGGGCATCCTTGAAACCACCCTCTTCCAATTGGCGACAAGCGGCCTCATCGTCCTGAGCCTCTTCCCACAGCGGCAACCACTCGCCGCCGACCACCACTTCGCTTTCGGCGCCCTGCTCTTCGTCGGGATCGGCGATCACCTGCCCGAAGTGCCAGGCCACGCGGCCGCGCCAATACATCAATTGTTCGTGGAAGGCGGTCCAGTTGGCGAACCCCAGCATAAAGGCAATACGCGCCTGATCCTGTTCGCCATTGGGCAACATTTGCGTCTGGCGGTCGGCAATCGCCTGAATCGCGTGTTCGGTGTAACGCAGGAATTCGTAGCCTTCACGCAGCTCGCTGATCACCGCCGGCGGCAGGTAACCCTGACCTTCCAGCGTGCTCAGCACCTTTAATAGAGGACGCTGCTGCAAGCTCAAATCGCGGCCGCCGTGGATCAGCTGGAACGCCTGGGCAATGAACTCGACTTCTCGAATACCGCCGGAACCGAGCTTGATATTGTCGGCCATGCCCTTGCGCCGCACTTCCTGCTGGATCAACTGCTTCATGGTGCGCAGCGCTTCGATGGCCGAGAAGTCCAGGTAACGCCGGTAAACGAATGGTCGTAGCATGTCCTGCAGTTGCGCACCGGCCACCTGGTCGCCGGCCACCACCCGCGACTTGATCATCGCGTAGCGTTCCCAGTCGCGACCCTGATCCTGGTAATACTGCTCCAGCGCATTGAAGCTCAGCACCAGCGCGCCCGCCGAACCGTAGGGACGCAAGCGCATGTCGACGCGGAACACAAAGCCGTCGACGGTCATCGGGTCCAGGGCCTTGATCAGCCGCTGGCCGAGACGAATGAAGAATTCCTGGTTATCCAACGGGCGTTTGACGCCGACAGTTTCGCCGCCCTCGGGGTAGGCGAAAATCAGGTCGATGTCCGACGACAGGTTCAGCTCCACCGCACCGAGCTTGCCCATGCCGAGGATGACCATCTGCTGTGGCTCGCCACTGCGGCGCCCGGTCGGCACGCCGAACTGCTGGCAATGGCGCACGTACAACCATTGATAGGCCTGATCGATACTGGCATCGGCCATGTCCGAGAGGTCGCGGCAGGTCTGGATCAAATCGGCCTGGCGGGTCAGGTCGCGCCAGATGATCCGCACCTGATGGCGTGCACGCTGGCGACGCAAGGCACGGCCAAGTTGATCGTCGGTCTCGGCTGCATTCACGGCAGTCGCGATCTGCGCGCACAACTCACCGGGAGCGAAGCTGCGGTCCAGTTCTCCGGACTGCACCAGCTCCAGCAACATCAAAGGGTCACGAACACACTGTTCAATCACGAAATCGCTGGCGGCGGTGACGCGGGCAAATTGCGCCCAGCGTTCAGGCGTCCAGGCAGATAACCCGTGGTCGTCGTCCAGGGCGGCGACGGCAGCCCGGAACGACTGCTCGGCGCGGGTGACAAACGGCAGGAGAATGGCGGGCAGTTCGGCAAGCGAAGGGAGGCTCATGGTCTATCCTTGATCGGCGTACAACGGGCTGCATGTAGTGGATTTCGAAAACCCACTACCTGAGGGACTGTCGAACAAAAGTTAGAAATAGCTGAAATTTCTTTTATTTTGGCAGCCAGCATCAAGCTTTTACCTTTAGTAGTTGGAAAAAGACCAACCTTAACGATTATTCTCACAACGCAGCCGGGGGGCACAAGCCGCTCATCTGTAGTTTTACTACTCGTATATACATTAGACGGGCTGAAATGCCGGAAGATTTGTAGTAAAACTACACGCCGCCGGAACAACCTGTCGGCAATCCAAGAATTCATAACGTCTGCCCACAAGGCCAGTCGCTAACTCAGGCAACCGATTCTGGTAGCCTTTCCGCCCTGGAGCAAGCCATGCAAGACCTCGATCCCGTCGAAACCCAGGAATGGCTGGACGCCCTGGAATCGGTTCTCGACAAAGAAGGCGAAGACCGTGCTCACTATCTGATGACCCGTATGGGTGAACTCGCGACCCGCAGCGGTTCGCAGTTGCCTTACGCCATCACCACGCCTTACCGCAACACGATCCCCGTTACCCACGAAGCACGCATGCCTGGCGACCTGTTCATGGAACGCCGCATTCGCTCGCTGGTACGTTGGAACGCGATGGCCATGGTAATGCGTACCAATCTGAAAGATTCTGACCTCGGCGGTCACATCTCCAGCTTCGCTTCCAGTGCGACCCTGTATGACATCGGCTTCAACTACTTCTTCCAGGCCCCGAGCAACGAACACGGCGGCGACCTGATCTACTTCCAGGGCCACACCTCGCCAGGCGTTTACGCCCGTGCATTCATGGAAGGCCGCATCACCGAAGACCAGATGAACAACTTCCGCCAGGAAGTCGACGGTCAGGGCCTGTCGTCCTACCCGCACCCTTGGCTGATGCCTGACTTCTGGCAGTTCCCGACCGTATCCATGGGTCTGGGTCCGATCCAGGCGATCTACCAGGCTCGCTTCATGAAATACCTGGAACACCGCGGTTTCATCCAGCCAGGCAAACAGAAAGTCTGGTGCTTCCTGGGCGACGGCGAGTGCGACGAGCCGGAATCCCTGGGCGCGATCTCCCTGGCCGGCCGCGAGAAGCTGGACAACCTGATCTTCGTCATCAACTGCAACCTGCAGCGCCTCGACGGCCCGGTTCGCGGCAACGGCAAGATCATCCAGGAACTCGAAGGCGTGTTCCGCGGTGCTCAGTGGAACGTGACCAAAGTCATCTGGGGCCGTTTCTGGGACCCACTGCTGGCCAAGGATGTCGACGGCATCCTGCAACGCCGCATGGACGAAGTCATCGACGGCGAGTACCAGAACTACAAGGCCAAAGACGGCGCGTTCGTGCGTGAACACTTCTTCAATACGCCGGAACTCAAGGCGATGGTTGAAGACCTGTCCGACGACGAGATCTGGAAACTCAACCGTGGCGGCCACGACCCGTACAAGGTCTACGCGGCGTACCACGAAGCGGTCAACCACAAAGAACAACCGACCGTCATCCTGGCCAAGACCATCAAGGGTTATGGCACCGGTGCCGGCGAAGCGAAAAACACTGCGCACAACACCAAGAAAGTCGACGTCGACAGCCTGAAGTTGTTCCGCGATCGTTTCGACATCCCGGTCAAGGACGACGAGCTGGAAAACCTGCCATTCTTCAAACCGGAAGAAGGCAGCGCCGAAGCCCGTTACCTGAGCGAGCGCCGTACCGCGCTGGGCGGTTTCGTGCCACAGCGTCGCGCCAAGAGCTTCAACATCCCGACTCCGCCACTCGATACCCTCAAGGCGATCCTGGACGGTTCGGGCGACCGCGAAATCTCCACCACCATGGCTTTCGTGCGGATCCTCGCGCAACTGGTCAAGGACAAGGAAATCGGCCCGCGCATCGTGCCGATCATCCCGGACGAAGCCCGTACCTTCGGTATGGAAGGCATGTTCCGTCAGTTGGGCATCTACTCCTCCGTCGGCCAGCTCTACGAGCCAGTCGATAAAGACCAGGTGATGTTCTACAAGGAAGACCAGAAAGGCCAGATCCTCGAAGAAGGCATCAACGAAGCAGGCGCCATGAGCTCCTTCATCGCTGCCGGTACTTCGTACTCCAGCCACAACCAGCCGATGCTGCCGTTCTACATCTTCTACTCGATGTTCGGCTTCCAGCGTATCGGCGACCTGGCCTGGGCTGCTGGCGACAGCCGCACCCGTGGCTTCCTGATCGGCGGCACCGCCGGCCGTACCACCCTGAACGGTGAAGGCCTGCAACACGAAGACGGTCACAGCCACCTGCTGGCCGCGACCATCCCGAACTGCCGCACCTACGATCCAACCTACGGCTACGAGCTGGCGGTGATCATTCAGGACGGCATGAAGAAGATGACCGAAGAGCAACAGGACGTCTTCTACTACATCACCGTAATGAACGAGTCCTACCAGCAGCCAGCCATGCCGGCCGGTGCCGAAGAAGGCATCAAGAAAGGCATGTACCTGCTCGAAGAAGACACCCGCGAAGCGGCGCACCACGTTCAGCTGATGGGCTCCGGCACCATCCTGCGTGAAGTCCGTGAAGCGGCGAAGATCCTGCGTGAAGAGTTCAACGTCGGCGCCGACGTGTGGAGCGTTACCAGCTTCAACGAACTGCGTCGCGACGGCCTGGCCGTTGAGCGCACCAACCGTCTGCACCCGGGCCAGAAGCCCAAGCTGAGCTACGTCGAAGAGTGCCTGAACGGCCGTAAAGGTCCGGTCATCGCCTCGACCGACTACATGAAACTGTTCGCCGAGCAGATCCGTCAGTGGGTACCGTCCAAGGAGTTCAAAGTCCTGGGCACCGACGGTTTCGGCCGCAGCGACAGCCGCAAGAAACTGCGTCATTTCTTCGAAGTCGACCGTCATTTCGTGGTGTTGGCAGCCCTGGAAGCACTGGCTGACCGTGGTGACATCGAACCTAAAGTGGTGGCCGAAGCCATCGCCAAGTTCGGTATCAACCCGGAAAAACGCAACCCACTGGACTGCTGAGGAGAGATTCTGTGAGCGAACTCATTCGCGTACCTGACATCGGCAGCGGTGAAGGTGAAGTAATTGAACTGTTTGTGAAGGTCGGCGACCGTATCGAAGCCGACCAGAGCATCCTGACGCTGGAATCGGACAAGGCGAGCATGGAAGTGCCTGCGCCGAAGGCCGGTATCATCAAGAGCCTGAAAGTGAAGCTGGGCGATCGCCTGAAAGAAGGCGACGAACTGCTGGAGCTGGAAGTCGAAGGTGCTGCTGCGCCAGCCCCTGCGGCTGCCGCTGCGCCAGCCGCCAAGGCTGAAGCCAAACCGGCTGCTGCTCCTGCCGCCGCTCCTGCTGCTGCGCCGGCTGCCGCCAGCGTTCAGAAAGTGCACGTGCCGGACATCGGTTCGTCGGGCAAGGCCCAGATCATCGAGATCCAGGTCAAGGTCGGCGACACCGTCGCGGCTGATCAATCGCTGATCACCCTGGAATCCGACAAGGCGAGCATGGAAATCCCTTCGCCAGCCGCTGGCGTGGTCAAGGCCATCAGCGTCAAGCTCAACGACGAAGTCGGCACCGGCGACCTGATCCTGGATCTGGAAGTGGCGGGTGCTGCGGCACCGGCTGCTGCTCCGGCCCAGGCAGCCGCTCCGGCACCTGCTGCTGCACCTGCACCTGCGGCAGCCCCGGCTGCTCCAGTGGCCGACAGCGTTCAGGATATCCACGTTCCGGACATCGGTTCGGCGGGCAAGGCCAAGATCATCGAAGTCCTGGTCAAGGCCGGCGACACCGTTGTGGCCGACCAGTCGCTGATCACCCTGGAATCCGACAAGGCCAGCATGGAAATTCCATCGCCAGCCGCTGGCGTGGTGGAAAGCGTTTCCATCAAGCTCGATGACGAAGTCGGTACCGGCGACCTGATCCTCAAGCTGAAAGTCAAAGGCGCTGCCCCGGCCGCTGCTCCGGCACCTGCCGCTGCCGCTCCGAGCGCTCCTGCTTCGGCTCCAGCTGCTGCTGCCCCTGCTGCCGCCGCACCTGCTGCCCCGGCCACCGCGCCAGCCAAGCCTGGCGCCAAGGTTCACGCCGGCCCTGCCGTGCGTCAACTGGCCCGCGAATTCGGCGTCGAACTCAGCGCCGTGGGTGCCAGCGGTCCGCACGGTCGCATCCTGAAAGAAGACGTGCAGGTTTACGTCAAAGCCATGATGCAGAAGGCCAAGGAAGCACCGGCCGCTGCTGCTGGCGCAACCGGTGGCGCGGGCATTCCGCCGATTCCGGTCGTGGACTTCAGCCGCTTCGGTGAAATCGAAGAAGTGCCGATGACCCGCCTGATGCAGGTCGGCGCCGCCAACCTGCACCGCAGCTGGCTGAACGTGCCACACGTGACGCAATTCGACTCGGCGGATATCACCGAACTCGAAGCGTTCCGCGTTGCCCAGAAAGCCGTTGCAGAGAAGGCCGGCGTCAAGCTGACCGTCCTGCCGTTGCTGCTCAAGTCCTGCGCGCACCTGCTCAAGGAACTGCCGGACTTCAACAGCTCGCTGGCGCCAAGCGGCAAAGCGATCATCCGCAAGAAATACGTGAACATCGGCTTCGCCGTCGACACCCCGGAAGGCCTGCTGGTACCGGTCATCAAGAACGTCGACCAGAAGAGCCTGCTGCAACTGGCTGCCGAAGCGGCTTCCCTGGCTGAAAAAGCCCGGACCAAGAAGCTCTCGTCAGACGAGATGCAGGGCGCCTGCTTCACCATTTCCAGCCTCGGCCACATTGGCGGCACCGGCTTCACGCCGATCGTCAACGCGCCGGAAGTGGCGATCCTCGGTGTTTCCAAGGCAACCATCCAGCCAGTCTGGGACGGCAAAGCCTTCCAGCCGAAACTGATGCTGCCACTGTCGCTGTCCTACGATCACCGCGTGATCAACGGCGCCGCTGCTGCACGCTTCACCAAGCGTCTGAGCGACCTGCTGGGCGACATCCGCACCATGCTCCTGTAACACCGACGGGCCCTCCTTCACCGGAGGGCCTGCCGCGTTCCACGTTTCCGAGCGCCACGCTCGTACCTCAACCCCGCCAATTTGGCGGGGCTTTTTTTGCCTGAAGTTTTTACCTTCGAAAGAAGCCTTCCTACATTTGTGGCTGATATCGCCCACAACTCGTATCCATTTCAACCTGTCTTTTTTTCGGGCCCAATAATTAAGCTTGGTTATACGGTTATTTATTACAACCGATACAACCCACTCATTTATTCGATAACCGCCGAATGGACTCGAACATGTTAAAACCAACTGTCGGCCCGATTATTGGCCACACCACAACTAACCATGCGCGTATTTTCTTGCGCGGCGAATTACAAAAGAATGCGTTGGCGTTTGCCGGCATTCGTTATCGACGACGCAATGACAAACACTGGTCCGAAGGCGTTTTTGTCAAACTCGAGCCTGCACATGACATGTCCGCTGTCATTGCGCTAATCGGCCTGGTCGCCGATACCGACTATGAATATCAAGCGGGCTGGTTCAGCCCGATGAGCCCGGCGCACACCGTCGAGACCGTACAGGAACTGCCGCTGCAATGGCCGCGACAGATTTACCGCCTGCACACCCCGTCCAGCCAGGCCGGCCTGCCACGAGCCTATATTGTCGGCTCTTGTCGATACCTGCGCATGACCGCCGGCATGGCGTCCACCCCTCACTGGGGCGACAGAATCTTCGCTTCGATTTCGCATCGGGTGGCGCAATCCAACCCGCCCGTCAGCGCCCTGTTGATGACAGGTGACCAGGTTTACGTCGATGACTTGAATGTCTTCGCACCGGATCGCGAACGCAATGAAATCCTGCACAAGTATCGCGTAGCCTTTTCCCAACCCAATATCGCCGAGTTAATGTCCGGACTGCCAACTTACATGATCCTTGATGATCACGAGATAGAGGACAACTGGCCAGCCAACAGGAACAAATCCGACGATTCCTTATATGCGAACGCAATAAATGCCTACGAGATATATCAGGCCAGTCACGGCCCGGCTCACGAACTTTCTGCCAGTGGGCAAATAAACAATCGCCTGGATAAGTATTGGTATCAATTTACCGAAGGCGATATCGAATGGTTTGTCACCGATAGCCGGACCCGCCGCAATTTGTCCGCCGACAATCGACGCATCCTGGATGAAACGCAGGAACAGGCCTTGTGCGAATGGCTGATCAACAGCCCGGCCCGGGTCAAGTTCGTGGTCACCAGCGTGATGTTCTACCCCGACCGAAAAAGCAACGACAATGACGCCTGGAAAGCCTTTGCGGAGCAACGCCTGCGCCTGCTGGAAATTATTCGTACACACCGGTTGAAGAATGTCATTTTCGTGTCCGGCGACGTCCACGGCTCCCTGACCAGCCGCCTGGGCCATAGCGAGGATCCGGACTTCGAGGTTCACACCATCGTGTCGTCACCGCTGTGCAACAGCAAACTGCTGCCTTATGCCAGATCATCCACGTTTATCCTCGATCAACCCCTGGCCCGAACCGCTGCCGGCGACTATCGTCATGAGCTGACCAGCAAGGTGATCAGCCAGGATAACTTTGCCCACCTGGTCGTCGAAGCCGGGCAGATTCAGGTGAATTATCACGATCGGGAGGGCCAGCTGTTGCAGTCCATCGGCATCCGTTTGCGCTGACCCGGAGACAGGTCGCAGCCGCTGGCAATACTTGCAGAACTGCGATCTTTTCGGCGAATAGCATTACTTTTAGCCTCCGACTGAAGAAATCCCTTCGGCTGCCGACATATTCTTATAGCACTTGGCCTTCATCTCTCTTGTCAGTCGGTGTCGCAATGATGCAACCTTGCCGCAGGCAACAGTAAAGAGGGCGAGAGCCCGGCGCGTTCAGCAAATTCGAAGCGAGTTTCCCTCCATGAAAAGCCAACCCGATGCCGCCAGCCGTATGGTGGCCGAGGTAGTGACGCAGTTGCCTGTGCCCTCGCGGCTCGGCATGCTGCGTTTCGAACGGCTTAATGAACCCAGCTGGGCACTGCTGTTTCTCGACCCCAATTGCGAACGCCAGTTCGGCCTGCCAGCCGTTGAGCTGTGTGCGTTGGTAGGCTCGCCCTACGCCAGCCTGATGGAACCGGAAGCGCGCTATCAACTGCACGATGCGGTCCAGCAACAGCTGACTGAAAGCACGCACTACCTGATCCGCTACACCCTGCACACCGCCTCGGGCTCCCTGAGCTTGCTGGAACTGGGCGAAGCCTACAAACAACACAATCGACACCTGTTACGCGGCTACCTGTTGGTCATTGACGGCCTGTTCGAGGACGACCCGCTGCAACCGGCCCTGGATCTGGAAACCCAGAACTCGCGCCTGCAAATCGCCCTGGAACTCAATCAGCGCGCCCAGCAGGAGCAACTGCTGCATCTGGACCGGGTGCGTGCCCAGCAGGACCTGATCCTGCTGCTCACCCGTCAACGCTACAGCAGCAACAACTCCTTGCGCGAAGCCGCCGAACTGATCACCCGCAGCGCCTGCGACATTTACGAAATCGACTGCGCCAGCCTGTGGCACCTCGAAGGCTCGATGCTGGTGCCGATCTCGGCCTATCACCGCACTAAGCAGGAATACCTGCTGCCGCAGCCGATCGACGTCAGTGTGTTCCCCGATTACCTCGACGCCTTGCACACTGGCCGAGCCATTGACGCCCATAACGCCATGCGCGACCCACGTACCCGTGAGATGGCTGAAAGCCTGCGCCCGCGCGACGTCAACGCGATGCTCGATGCCAGCATCCGCGTCGATGGCCAGGTGGTCGGCGTGCTGTGCCTGGAGCAAACCGGTGCGACCCGTGCCTGGCAGTCAGATGAAATCGCCTTCGCCGGAGAACTCGCGGACCAGTTTGCCCAGGTCATCAGCAACCACAACCGGCGTGCCGCCACCAGCGCCCTGCACCTGTTCCAGCGCGCGGTCGAACAAAGTGCCAACGCCTTTTTGCTGGTCAACTGCGACGGCGTGGTGGAATACGTCAACCCGAGCTTTACCGCGATCACCCAATATTCCACCGAAGAAGTGCACGGTCAGCGCCTGTCGGAACTGCCGGCCCTGGAGAACCTCAGCGAACTGCTGTTCGACGCGCCTTCGGCGCTGGCCAAAAGCAACAGTTGGCAGGGCGAATTCAAGAGCCGCCGGAAAAACCTCGAACCCTACTGGGGCCAGTTGTCGATCTCCAAGGTTTACGGCGACAACCGCGAGCTGACCCACTACATCGGCATTTACGAAGACATCACCCAAACCAAGCTGGCCCAGCAACGCATCGAGCGACTGGCCTACACGGACAACCTGACCAATCTCGGCAACCGCCCGGCGTTCATCCGCAACCTCGATGAACGCTTCGCCCGGGACAGCGACGCGCCGATCAGCCTGTTGCTGGTGGACATCGACAACTTCAAGCGGATCAACGACAGCCTTGGCCACCAGACCGGCGACAAGCTGCTGATCAGCCTGGCCCGGCGCCTGCGCAACAGCCTGATCCCGAGCGGCAGCCTGGCGCGATTCGCCAGTAACGAATTCGCCGTGTTACTGGACAACAGCGACCTCTCGGTGGGCCAACAAGTGGCCAACCAATTGCTGGCGACCCTCGACAAGCCGATGTTCGTCGACAACCAGTTGATCAGCGTCACCGGCTCCGTGGGCCTGGCTTGCGCGCCGCTGCACGGGCGCGACCCGCAAACCCTGATGCGCAACGCCGGGCTGGCGCTGCACAAGGCCAAGGCCAACGGCAAACATCAGGTGCAGGTGTTCACTGAGGCGCTGAACGCCGAGGCCAGCTACAAGCTGTTCGTCGAAAACAACCTGCGTCGCGCCCTGACCCAGAACGAACTCGACGTGTTCTACCAGCCCAAGCTGTGCCTGCGTAGCGGGCGCCTGTTGGGCATGGAAGCACTGCTGCGCTGGGACCATCCGGAAAAGGGCATGATCCGCCCGGACCAGTTCATCAGCGTCGCCGAAGAAACCGGGCTGATCATTCCGATCGGCAAATGGATTGCCCGCCAGGCCTGCCGCATGAGCAAAGAGCTGACCGCCGCCGGCCTGGGCAACCTGCAAGTGGCGATCAACCTGTCGCCCAAGCAATTCTCCGATCCGGACCTGGTGGCCTCCATTGCCAACATCCTCAAGGAAGAAGCCCTGCCAGCTCAATTGCTGGAACTTGAGTTAACGGAGGGCCTGCTGCTGGAAGCCACCGAAGACACCCACTTGCAACTCGACCAGCTCAAGCGCCTAGGCCTGACCCTGGCCATGGACGACTTCGGCACCGGTTACTCGTCGCTCAGTTACTTGAAAAAATTCCCCATCGACATCATCAAGATCGATCGAAGCTTCATCCACGAAATCCCGGACAACCAGGACGACATGGAAATCACCTCCGCAGTGATCGCCATGGCCCACAACCTGAAACTCAAGGTCGTGGCTGAAGGCATCGAAACTGCCGAGCAGTTGTCGTTCCTGCGCCGTCACCGCTGCGACGTCGGCCAGGGCTACCTGTTCGACCGTCCGATCCCGGGCAACGAGCTGATCGAAAAGCTCAAACGCTACCCGCGTGGCCCAATCGCCTGACAAACTCAGAATCTGTGGATGACACAAAACCTGTGGGAGCGGGCTTGCTCGCGAAGGCGGTGTGTCAGAGCCGTGGTTACTGACTGATTCAACGCCTTCGCGAGCAAGCCCGCTCCCACAAGGTAGTGCGTATCTGGCCGGCATTGGGCACACTGACAGCCTGTTTATTTACAACCCAACCTGACTGAGAGGACTGATCATGGTTCTGCGCTCGGAAATTCTGGTGAACAAAAACGTGCTTCCTACTAAAGATCAAGCTCTGCCTGGCCGCGAAACCCCGATCAAGGTTCCGGACGAACACTTCGTCAACCACAACCCTCTGCTCGGCCCGTTCCCTGGCAATGTCGAATTCGCCATCTTCGGCCTGGGTTGCTTCTGGGGCGCAGAACGCCGCTTCTGGCAGCGCGAAGGTGTGTACAGCACATCTGTGGGTTACGCCGGCGGCTACACGCCAAACCCGACCTACGAAGAAGTCTGCTCGGGCCTGACCGGCCACGCCGAAGTGGTTTTGGTGGTGTATGAACCGGAGAAAGTCAGCTACGAAGAGCTGTTGAAAATGTTCTGGGAACTGCACAACCCGACTCAGGGCATGCGCCAGGGCAACGACATTGGCACCCAGTACCGCTCGGTGATCTACGCCACCAAGCCGGAACAACTGGACGCAGCGCTGAAGAGCAAGGCAGCGTTCCAGGCTGAACTGTCCAAGGCTGGCCTGGGTGAAATCAGCACCGAAATCGACGAAGCCCCGACTTACTACTATGCCGAGGCTTATCACCAGCAGTACCTGGCCAAGAATCCAGAAGGCTACTGCGGGATTGGCGGGACTGGCGTGACCTGCCCGATCTAACTACTGTAGGAGCGAGCTCGCTCGCGAAAAACCAAAGGGCGCCGCTGGGCATCTGGTTTTACGCGTTAACGTTCACGAACTTCGCGAGCGAGCTCGCTCCTACAGATCAACTCTCGGCAATCAACCAATCCATCTGCCACCCACCCTGGGTCTGCCCCAGCTTCTGGGACAACCACGGCAACAACTCACGCAACTCTTCCTCCAGCCCCCACGGCGGATTGGCAATCGCCAGCCCGGAACCGTTCAGGCTGTTCGGCGTATCCAGCGGATGCACCAGCAACTCCACCCGCAACAACTTCGGCGCACCCGTGCCAGCCAGGTCCTGATAGAAACGACGCAGCGCGCGCTGATCCTTCACCGGGTACCAGATCGCCGCCACGGTCTGGCGCATCCGGCCAATCGCCTCTTTCAGCGACGCGGCACAGCGTTGCATCTCATCGAGCTTTTCGAACGGCGGATCAATCAGCATCACCGCACGCTTCTCCGGCACCGGCAACAGAGCCCGCGACACATGCCAGCCCTCACCCAGATGCACCTTGACCCGGCGATCACCGGCCATGTTGTCCTTGAGCAGCACGCCGTCTTCCGGGTGCTTCTCGTTGAGCAACACGCGATCCTGTGGACGGGTCAGACGCCGCGCCAACTCCGGCGAACCCGGGTAATAGCGCAACTGGCCATCGGGGTTCATCTCGTGCAGCACCTGCATGTAATCAGCGGTCAGGATCGGCAGATCCGGCTGATCCCACAAACGCGCAATGCCTTCCAGGTACTCGCCGGTACGGCTGGCCTGGTCGCCCTGTAGGTCGTACAGACCAATGCCGGCGTGGGTGTCGAGATAGGCAAACGGCTGCTCCTTGCGCGACATCAGGGCGATGAGGCGGGTCAAGGTCAGGTGTTTGAACACATCGGCGTGATTGCCGGCATGGAAGGCGTGACGATAATTCATGGCTGCTCCTGCGAAGGCCGGGAAGTTTACCTTTTACCGGCCGGCAAGTCAGGGGTTGGCGGCCGAGTGGGCACAACCCAACCCCTGTGGCGAGGGAGCTTGCTCCCGCTGGGCTGCGAAGCAGCCCCAAAACCTGAGCCCCGGTTTTGCCTGGCACACCACATAGCCCAGCTTACGACTGCTTCGCAGCCGAACGGGAGCAAGCTCCCTCGCCACAAAAGCCCTCTAGTACTGCGATGGCCGTGCTCGCAACCGCCGCCCAACCACATCCAGCACATCACAGCCATCGCGCAACGGAATCGCACAGAGCAAGGCAAAGTCACTGAGAATGAACGAATCACACTCCACCGAGCCGCGCATGGACAGGTTCTCCAGCACTTGAGTAACCGCGCGAATCCGGTAGCCGGCGGCGTCGGTTAATACATCCAGAGGGGCGTGGGTATCGACGAACAAAGTGGGCATGTCGTTGCAGTTACTGGTGAGCGCCATGAAGCGGTTCTCGGGGTGAGGGATGGGTTTTTCGTAGGGTGGGTCGGGGTGAAGTTTTGTCATTTTTTTGGCCTTTGACTAGTAAGTTAAGCTGCCAACGACCTTTCCTAGAGGCTTGGGTGGCAGCCGTACGCGGGAGTAGGAAACTGAGAGGCCATCAACTCAGCCACGTCGAAACGTGTCCCGCGCACAGCCGCCGCGAACGATCTTGCGAACACAAATTAAGTGCCGCAAACAAACGACATTGCTGATGCGCGATTGACCTCCAAGGGTTCCTACACCCTGCCACTGCATTTGCAGTGACAGCCAAAGACTATCCATGGAGTTCAGAACGCACCAGTTCATGGAAACCGCTACGTTTTGAAGGAAACTTCCGAAGACCTTGCCCGGAAATTTCGCCGTTTACGACTCCAGATTAGTAAGACACAAAAAATTCTGCCGCTCAAAAACTTCACCAAGTGGTGCGGTCCTCAAGGCTGGCTTTGAGAAGGTCATCTCTCCAAACCTCTTGAGCCAATGAATAGACATCTTGAAGAAATTCACGAGGATCATCTAACTCATACCACTCGCCACGAGGCCAGCTCCCGGCTTCACTCTCGTCAACTTCGAATAAAGTCTGAAAATCATAGCTTTCGTCACCCAGTTTTTCTGCCAAAGACTCCACAAGCAGAAACTTATGCCGGTAGGACAAACAGCCTAAATTCAGGCTGTATTTTTTGATCAACTCTGCCCTATCTGACTTGTTGTTCGGGTTATATACCTCAAGTTCCACACCGAGGGTTTCTTCACGATCGTAAACATTGAATACTCCAATGAACCACATCAAATCCGGCTCGAATTTTTCATCTACAAACGGATCACGCAACATCATTTTTTCTCCGTAGGAAAACCTGTATAGGGCCGTGTTATATCGTTCTTGTCGAATTTCACCTCAAACCAATTCAAATTCTCATTCAACTTAGGACTGTTTGCATTATTCCTGTTTGGCCTATAACCACGGCCTGCACCTGGAAGCTCCATCCTCACAATTGGGTCATTGTTATGATCTTTCCCAGTGTGAGGGCTTAACCCCAGAGATTCTCTTGTCATCGCTTTATTCAGCGCATTTAAATGCATACGCCAGTTTTTGAACTGAGAGCTTAGATTACCTCTCCCCCCTCTCGGGGCAACACCTGTATGGGGATCTGCACCGTTAATCGCTCTCTGCCTAAGCGCTTGATCAGATATTTCTGAGCTGTGCTTCGCAACAGTATGCATCTGGTACTTATCCTCAAATTCAATAACCCGTCGCTTAGCGTTCGCTTCTGCCAACTCATCAACTCTCGCTCGCCGCTGCTCCGCCGACATCTTCGGCAGCGCCGGCTCCCCTTCGTCAACTTTAGCCCCACCCAACTCATCCGGCTTCAAACACCCCGGCCTATTCGCCCCCGGACAATTCCCGCTCAACCCCAACGGATCCACCCACCCGGTCGGATTCCGGGTGTACCGATACGGGTTCAACCCACCGGCGAGCTTGACCGGGTCCGGTGACAGGTAGCGCCCGAGGTCCGGGTGGTAGT
>NZ_AKJM01000022.1 GCF_000282335.1 Pseudomonas sp. GM48 | reverse complement strand
CAAGCCCGCTCCCACAGTGATCGGTGTTGCATCAGAAATCAGTGTTTCCCCAGCCTGGCTTCACCTCTTCGGGCGCCACTGCATTGATAGTCTTCCCGGTAGCCGCCTCCACCCGCCGAGCCACCTCCGGGTCATCGGCAAACGGGATCAGGCTGGCGTCGTCGAGGCTCTTGGTAGTCTGGTGGCGCAGGCAGTATTCGATGGCGAACCACAGAAACGCCATACCCAGCAGGTTCAGCACGACTTCAGTCATCAGGCTATCTGCGCCTCACGTTCCACCATCGCCACGTCCGATACCCGCACTGTGCGCCACACGTTGTAGGCCATCAGCAACATGCCCGTGAGGAAGAGCACGCCGCCGGCGAAACGCACCACAAATCCCGGATGGCTGGCCTGCAGGGCTTCGACGAACGAGTAGGTCAAGGTGCCGTCGTCGTTGATTGCACGCCACATCAAGCCCTGGGTGATGCCGTTGACCCACATCGAGGCGATGTATAGCACAGTGCCGATGGTGGCGAGCCAGAAGTGCAGGTTGATCAGCGGCGTGCTGTGCATCTGCTCACGGCCGAAGATTTTCGGCACCATGTGGTATGTCGCGCCGAAGGTGATCATCGCCACCCAGCCGAGGGCGCCGGCGTGTACATGGCCGATGGTCCAGTCGGTGTAGTGGGAGAGGGCGTTGACCGTCTTGATCGCCATCATCGGCCCTTCGAAGGTCGACATGCCGTAGAACGCCAGGGACAGCACCAGAAAACGCAGGATCGGGTCGGTGCGCAACTTATGCCAGGCGCCCGACAGGGTCATCATGCCGTTGATCATGCCGCCCCAACTCGGCGCCACCAGGATCAGCGACATGGCCATGCCCAGGGACTGCGCCCAGTCCGGCAGCGCGGTGTAGTGCAAGTGGTGCGGACCGGCCCAGATGTACAGGGTGATCAGCGCCCAGAAATGCACGATCGACAAGCGATAGGAATACACCGGCCGACAAGCCTGTTTCGGCACGAAGTAATACATCATGCCGAGGAAACCGGTGGTCAGGAAAAAGCCCACGGCGTTGTGGCCGTACCACCATTGCACCATCGCGTCGGTGGCCCCGGAGTACACCGGGTAGGACTTGAACCAGCCCACCGGAATCGACAGGTGGTTGACCACGTGCAGCATCGCAATGACCACGATGAACGCACCGAAGAACCAGTTGCCGACGTAGATGTGTTTGGTCTTGCGCTGCACCACGGTGGTGAAGAACACGATGGCATAAGCGACCCAGACCACGGTCATCCACACCGCGCCGGAGAACTCGATCTCGGCGTATTCCTTGGTGGTGGTATAGCCCAGCGGCAGGGTGATCAGCATCACCACAATGACCGACTGCCAGCCCCAGAAGGTGAAGGCGGCGAGCTTGTCCGAGAACAGTCGCACCTGACAGGTGCGCTGCACCGCGTAATAACTGGCGGCGAATTGCGCGCTGCCGGCGAATCCGAAAATCACCAGGCTGGTGTGCAACGGGCGCAAACGACCGAAAGTGGTCCACGGCAGATCGAGGTTCATCTGCGGCCACACCAGTTGCGAGGCGATCCACACGCCCATCGCCATCCCGACGACGCCCCAGATCACGGTCGCCACGACGAATTGGCGCACGACCTTGTAGTTATAGGCCTGTCCGATAGTTGTTGTGCTCATGCTCAATGCTTCCACGGTTGCAATGCCGTGCACTGTAGAAATCCCGATGGAAACAAAACAGGCTCAGGAAACTTTCATTTATGCGGATCAGATTTGAGACCATCCTGCGGCCATCTGCTGCAATCTGATACGGTTTTTATGCATTCAGGTGAATCTGTAATGATCTGCGCCGCAGGTCCATAGTCATGCCACACAAGAACCGCCAAACCCCACCGGCTGTAGCAGCTGCCGAGCAACGCGAGGCTGCGTTCGGCGGCGCAGCCGTCGTAAACCCTGCGAACGCGGCATTCCTGAATACCGCGTCGTTTGATTTCACGACGGCTGCGCCGCCGAACGCAGCCTCGCGTTGCTCGGCAGCTGCTACGGGCGAGGCGAAGTTACGGGGATGCGCGGTCAATCCTGATGAGGTATTTACATGTATCAGTACGATGATTATGACCGGGCACTGGTGTTCGAACGGGTTGCGCAGTTCCGCGATCAGGTTGAGCGTTTCATGGCCGGCGAACTGAGCGAAGAAGAGTTCCTGCCGTTGCGCCTGCAGAACGGCCTGTACATGCAAAAACACGCCTACATGCTGCGCGTCGCCATTCCCTACGGCACGCTGAGTGCCCGGCAAATGCGCACGCTGGCGAGCATCGCCCGGGATTACGATCGCGGATACGGTCACTTCACCACCCGGCAGAACATGCAGTTCAACTGGATCGAACTGGCCCAGGTGCCGGACATCCTCGAACGCCTGGCCCAGGTGGAAATGCATGCGATCCAGACCTCCGGCAACTGCGTGCGCAACATCACCACCGAAGCCTTCGCCGGGGTTGCGGCAGACGAAATGATCGACCCGCGACCGCTGGCGGAAATCCTGCGGCAGTGGTCGACCATCAACCCGGAATTCCTGTTCCTGCCACGCAAGTTCAAGATCGCCATCTGCTCGGCCGAACAGGACCGGGCGGCGATCATGATGCATGACATCGGCCTCTATCTTTACCCCGGCAACGACGGGCAAATGCTGTTGCGGGTGATCGTTGGCGGCGGTCTGGGGCGCACGCCTATCCTCGGTTTGCAGATCCGCGAAGGCTTGCCGTGGCAGCACCTGCTGTCCTACGTCGAGGCGGTGTTGCGGGTGTACAACCGCCATGGCCGGCGGGACAACAAATACAAGGCGCGGATCAAGATCCTGGTCAAGGCCCTGGGCATCGAAGCCTTCGCCCGGGAAGTGGAGGAGGAGTGGCAGCACCTCAAGGACGGCCCGGCGCAACTGACCTTTGATGAGTTCGAACGCGTGGCCGGCGCCTTCGTCGCGCCGCCTTATCGCGAGCTGGCGGACACCAGCCTCGATTACGGCACGCATCTGGCCGACAACCCGGCGTTCGCGCGCTGGGTGCTGCGCAATGTTCAGCCGCATAAAGTGCCGGGCTACGCCAGCGTGGTGTTGTCGACCAAACCGGGCAGCGCTTCGCCACCGGGCGACGTCACGGACAAACAAATGGAAGCGGTGGCCGACTGGGCCGAGCGCTTCGGTTTCGGCGAGATCCGCATTGCCCATGAACAGAACATCGTCCTGCCGGACGTGCCAAAAGCCGAGCTGTTCGCGCTGTGGTGCCTGGCCTGCGAACACAATCTGGGCAGCGCCAACGCCGGTTTGCTCACCGACATCATCGCTTGCCCCGGCGGTGATTTCTGCGCGCTGGCCAACGCCAAGTCGATCCCCATCGCCCAGGGCATTCAGGCGCGTTTCGACGACCTCGATTACCTGCACGACCTGGGCGACATCAGCCTCAACATCTCCGGCTGCATGAACGCCTGCGGTCACCACCACATCGGAAACATCGGCATCCTCGGCGTCGATAAGAACGGCAGCGAGTGGTACCAGATCACCCTCGGCGGTGCCCAAGGCAAGCACAGCGCGCTGGGCAAGGTCATCGGGCCGTCGTTCAGCGCCGCCGAAGTGCCGCAGGTGATCGAGCAGATCATCGAGACTTTCGTGCGTTATCGCGAGAGTGAGGAGCTGTTTGTCGACACCGTGCAGCGCATCGGTCTGGAGCCGTTCAAGGAAGCGGTCTATCCGAAAGTGCTGGGGGTGTCGGCATGAACAATCTGTTGCGGCTGGAAGAGGGCGTGGCGCGGATTGTTGCGGATGATCCGTGGACACTGGTGCGCGACCCGGAGCAACCAGTGCCAGACGGTGCCGTGATCCTGCCGCTCGCCCGATGGCTGGAAAACCCTCGGCAACAGGGTGTGTGGCTGGGGCCGGACGATGAAGTGGAAAGTCTCAAGCCATGGTTTGCCCAACTGCCGCTGATCGCCCTGGACTTCCCGAGCTTTCGTGATGGTCGCGGCTACAGCCAGGCTTATCTGCTGCGCACCCGATTGGGTTGGGCCGGCGAGTTGCGCGCGATCGGCGACGTTCTGCGCGATCAACTGAGCCACATGCGCCAATGCGGTTTCGACAGCTTCGCCGTGCGCGAAGACAAATCCGCCGAGGATGCGTTGAAAGGCCTGGCGGGGATGAGCGTGCTTTACGGGCGTTCGGTGATCGAGCCGAGGCCGTTGTTCAGACGTCGTTGAAGTTTTCGCCCGTTGTACGTTGTAGCAGCTGCCGAGCAGCGCGAGGCGGCGTTCGGCTGCGCAGCAGTCGTAAATTCTGCGAACGCGGTATTCCTGAACACCGCGTCGTTTGATTTCACGACGGCTTCGCCGCCGAACGCCGCCTCGCGCTGCTCGGCAGCTGCTACGGGCGGGAGTTATTTCAACGCGGGATCCCCCATGTTGATTTTCTTCCAGCCTTGCAGCAGCACCTGCGCCTTCGGTTCCTGTCCGTTGTCGAGGTAGTACTGGATCAGCGACAGCCGCGCATTGCGGTTGGCCGGCTGAACTTTCAACAACCTTTCCAGCTCCTCGCACGCGGCAGCCACTTTGCCACTGTCATGCAGGGCCACCGCCAGCACGTAGCCGTACTGCGGGCTCTGCGGCTCCAGTTGCGCGGCTTTGCGCAGGAACGGCATGGCCTGGTCGGCTTTGCCCGCGCGTACCAGCGACAGGCCCTGAGTATGTTGCAGCAGGGCGGCGTCCGGGTGTTCCTTGAGGCTTTGCACCATTAGCGCCTGGGCTTCCTGAGTGCGGCTGTTGGCTTCCAGCCATTGCACCAGTGTTACCAGTGCCGGGTAGAAGTCCGGATCGCGTTGGAGCGCAATTCGCAGCAGGCCTTCGACATCACCACCACGACCACTGGCCTGATACAGCATCGCCAGGTTGAGATTGGCTTCGGCGCGTTCGGCCAGGCTTTTCTGCACCGTTTCGTACTCGGCAATGGCGGCATTCCAGCTGTCCTGGGCGCCGCCCAGACCGTTGCGCGCCACGCTGAGCAAGTCCCGGGCTGCGGCAATGCGCACGGCTTTCACCGGGTCACTGAGCAACGGCGTCAATAGCTGTGCACGCTCTGCTGGCGGCAGGAAAGCACTGATCGCCCGGATGGCGCTTTCACGCACTTGCGGGGCCGGATTGCCCAGGTCTTTGGTCGCCAGTTTCAACGCCTGTTCGCTGGGGTACATCGGCAATTCGGCCAGCAGGGTCGCCCGTTGAATCGCTGGCAGATTGCTGCGTTGCAACTGTTCGTACAAGGCTTGCGCCGCGCCGGGCTGGCCGTTGCGAATCAGCCACAGGTTTTCGTCGTAGCGCGGGGCTTGCGGGGTACTGGCGGTATTCCACAGCTTGAATTGTTCGGTGATTTTGTCGCTGTCCTTACCCTGGTGGCAGGTCAGGCAAGCGTCCGGCGTGCCGAGTTTTTTCGCTCGCTCGGGATTGGGAATGCTGAAGCTGTGGTCATGCCGGAAGTCGTTGCCCATGTAGAACTTGCCGGGCATGTGGCAATCCACGCACTGCGAACCCGGTTGGCCCATGGTGTGGCGAGTGTGTTCGATGGAATCGTAGTTTTTCGCTTGCAGGCCTTTGCCGTCGACGCCTTCCACGGTGGTTTTGCCGGCGGTGTTGTGGCATTGCAGGCACACACCGTTACCTGGCGCTTTCAGCTGGGTGCTGTGGGGGTTGTGGCAGTTGCTGCAACGCACGCCCTTGTCGAACATTTTGCTCTGGGCAAAGGAGCCGTGTTCGAACACTTCGTCCTTGATCTTGCCGTCCAGCGCATACAGTTCGCGGGTCAGGACACTCGGTAGATAGTCATCCATCAGGCGCTTGCCAACCGTGTTACCGTCGCCCAGTGGTGCGCGGCGCGAGTGGCAGCGGGCGCAGGTTTCAATTTCGACAGTTGCATTCTTGTCCTTGAGGTCGACGGCAAATCCGGCGTGGATCAGGTCGGTTTTCTTCGCGGTCCATTCCAGGTGACTGGACGCGGGGCCATGGCAGGCCTGACAGCCGACACCAAGGCTGTTCCAGTGGCTGTCGAAGGTGTTTTTTGCCGCATCGAAATTGCGCTTGTAGCCGGTGGTATGGCATTCGACGCACATGAAGTTGGCGTTCTGGCCGGGTTTGCTCCAGTGCAGCGGGTTCTTGAAGGTCACCCCCTGGCCCGGATAAAGGTGAAACCAGCGCTGCTTCTCGGTATCCCAGGCCACGCCGAGGGCCTGTAGCCGACCATCGCCGACCTCGATCAAGTATTGCTGCAACGGGGCAATGCCAAAGGTGTAAGCGACCTTAAAATCGGCATTCTTGCCATCGATACCCGGCGTATTGACCCAGAATTCATCGCCTTTGCGCGAGAACACCGTGGCCTCCTTTTCGGCCTTGAAGGTGACGTTATTGAAGTCGCCGAGCAGGGTGTCGGCGTTGGCTTGCTGCATCGCCAATTGGTGATGGGAGCCTTGCCAGTCCTTGACCTGTTCGCCGTGGCAGCCCTGGCATTGTTGTTCATCGACCATTTTCGCCGGCGCGATAGCGGCCGGTTGCACGGCGGGTGTGCTGACGGGAGCAAGCTTGAGTGGCGTCGGGGTGCTGCTTAGCAAAAACCAGCCGATGCCCGCCACGGCCAGGAGCAAGATGCCGATGGTGACAGGGAACAGATAACGCTTGATCAGGGGCGGTGGCGAATCAGGGTTTGGGGATGCAGCTTTATTTTTATGTTTCGGCATCACGACTTCCATGGTCAAGGTGCGATTGCCGTCAGGCGTGCGTTGAAGCTTGATACAGCTTTGTCGGATGGTCGGCCTGTGTCAAATGGCATTGTTTTGAGGCTGATGGCCCCTTCGCGAGC
>NZ_AKJM01000021.1 GCF_000282335.1 Pseudomonas sp. GM48 | reverse complement strand
AAGGGGCCACCGCCACCTCGCGCGAGGTACCGGCCGACGTGGACATGGACGCCTTGAGCGCGCAGTTCAATGGCCCGTTCATTGGCAACAACAACTACGACCTGGAGATGGCGATCGAGCGTCGCGCACAAGGCAAGATCGACGCGGTGGCCTTCGGCCGCCTGTTCATTTCCAACCCTGATCTGGTCGAACGGCTGCGTCGTGGTGCCGAGCTGACCATCGCACCGCGTGAGTCTTACTACGGCGGTGGCGCCAAGGGTTACACCGACTGGCCAGTGGCTAACTACTGATCAGTCGCGAGCTAGAGCGAAAACCATCCAACTGCCCGGCTGGCTTGCGGGCAGTCACTATCGAGAGGGAGTCCCATGAATTATCTGCAAAACAAAACGGCGATCATCACTGGCGCATCGTCAGGTCTCGGTGCCGCATCGGCTCGAGCACTGTCAGCACTCGGTGTCCGGGTGGTGGCCGCGGCATTGGATCAAAAGGGTCTGGACGCGATCGTAAGCGAGTTGAAAAACGCTGGCGGTGAAGCCGTGGGCCGTGTCAGTGACGTGACCCAGCTTGACGATATGAAGGCTTTGGCTCAGTTCGCTCAAGACGCCTTCGGTTCGGTGGACATCCTGATCAACAACGCCGGACTGATGCTCTTCTCCAAATGGGAAGACCTGGCGGTCGACGATTGGGAAAAGATGATCAACGTCAACATTAAAGGCTACCTGAACGGTATTGCAGGGGTCCTGCCGTTCATGTTGAAACAGAAGTCGGGGCAAATCCTCAATATGGATTCGGTCGCCGGCCACCAGGTCGGTCCTTCCGCCGGCGTGTACAGTTCGACCAAGTTCTTTGTCCAGGCCATGACCGAGTCCATGCGTAAAGAGCTAGGTGTACAGCACGGTATTCGGGTCAACACCATCAGCCCGGGCGTGATCAACACCGGTTGGGCCGACAAGGTCACCGATCCGGAAGGACGCAAGGCGGCCCAGGAACTGAACAAAATCGCCATTGCTCCGGAAGACATTGGTCGAGCGGTGGCCTATGCCCTCAATCAACCGGCCAACGTCACCGTCAATGACCTGATTATTTCGCCAACCCGTCAGGATTGGTAATCAGCCGCTAAGCCCAATGACACTCGACGCCAACTTGCAAGGGGGGATCGAGCGTCATTGGGTTTTTCATTCTCTACGCACTGCAATACCACGAGACCTATAAATGACTCACCGTATCGTAATTGTCGGCGGTGGTGCTGGCGGTCTGGAACTCGCTACTCGCCTGGGTAAGACTCTGGGTAAGCGTGGCCGCGCTAGCATCACGCTGGTTGATGCCAACTTGACTCATGTCTGGAAGCCGCTGCTGCATGAAGTAGCCACCGGTTCTCTGAACTCATCAGTGGACGAGCTGAACTACGTGGCCCAGGCCAAATGGAATCACTTCAACTTCCAACTCGGGCGCATGAGCGGGCTCGACCGCGGCACTAAGCGGATCCAGCTCGCTGCGTTCCTGGACGAGAGCGGCCGTGAAAGGTTGCCCGCGCGTACTTTGCCCTATGACACCCTGGTCATCGCCGTGGGTAGCAACACAAATGATTTCGGGACCTTGGGCGCGGCGCAGCACTGCCTCTTTCTGGACACGCGCGAGCAGGCCGAACGCTTCCACCAGCAGTTGCTCAACCACTACCTGCGCGCACATGCAAGCGATGTAACTAACGAGAGTATTAGCGTGGCCATCGTCGGTGCCGGTGCCACAGGCGTCGAGTTGGCTGCCGAGTTGCACCATGCCGCGCACGAACTGGCAGCCTACGGGCTGGACCGCATTCAACCGCAGGACATGCATATCACGTTGATCGAAGCCGGCTCGCGGGTATTGCCTGCGCTGCCAGAGCGTATCAGCGTACCGGTACATAGAACCTTGGAAAAACTCGGTGTACGGGTCATGACCAACTCCGTTGTCAGCGAAGTCACTGCCGATACACTCAAAACCAGCAATGGGGACGTAATCGAGGCAGGTTTGAAGGTCTGGGCTGCAGGTATTCGGGCGCCTTCATTCCTCAAAGACATGGGAGGGCTGGAAACTAACCGTATCAATCAGTTGGTTGTGCGCCGGACCCTGCAAACGACCGAGGACGACGATATCTTCGCCTTTGGCGACTGCGCTGCTTGCCCGCAGCCGGACAGTGACAGCAACGTTCCTCCGCGGGCCCAGGCCGCCCATCAGCAAGCTTCGATGTTGGTTAAATCACTCGCCGCTCGACTGGCTGGCAACAAACTTCCGACCTTCGTGTATCGCGATTTCGGCTCGCTGGTTTCGCTTTCGCGCTTCTCGGCAGTCGGAAACCTGATGGGTAATCTAACCGGTACCGTCACGCTAGAGGGCTGGTTGGCGCGGATGTTTTACGCCTCACTGTATCGCATGCATCAAATCGCCCTTTACGGGATCTTTCCGACTTTGATGATGATGCTCGGAAACCGAATCGCTCGTGGCACCGAGCCTCGTCTGAAGCTGCACTGACTCGAGTGCTCTTACAGGACTTAAGTAAGGGAGGGGGATGCGCCAGAGGAGTCGGAGCTGACCCAATAGGGGGCGTCGATCATGGCGCTGACGACAGCCAACTCTTTTGGACTGCCCCCTACGTTGCCTCCTCGCCATTCGCTTGCATGGCGTCGCCGGTGGCGTAGAACTGGCCACCCGCGATGTAGTGCAGGCTGCGCCAGGCGGGGTCGGCGTTCTCGAACTGCCAGTGTCCGTCCCTGAAGATGCGCGTGTCGGCCCAAGCGCCAACAACCTCGCCAATGAACAGGTCGTAGGTCTGCTGGTTATGTGGTTCCGGTAGCAGTTTGCACGCCAGCCAGGCTGAGCAACCTGCCACGAACGGCAGATCGTAACCGTCGATTTCAAACAGCTCTACACCCGAATCCATCAGCTTGTCCGGCTTGTGGAAGAGGCTGTGAGTCCCTAGCTGTCGAGTCAGGTTCAGTTGCGCCACCGTAGGCACCTGGATAACAAATGTTCCGCTCTGTTCAACGAGCTCTCGCGTCTTGGCGATTTTGTCCAATACCACGGTGAGCTTGGGTGGCGAAAAATCCAGAGCACACGCCCATGCGGCAGCCATGACGTTCTGTACGCCACCATGGCGAGCGGACACCAGAATCGTCGGACCGTGGTTGATGAGTCGGGATGCTTTCTCCAGTTCGACTGGGGCGATGTATTGATCCATGGTGAGTCCTTTGGATAATTACCCCGGCAGCTCCAGGCTGGCCGGGGCATGACGGGCTTACGCAGTCTTGCTGTCGCTCAGGTAGCGCTGAAGACTTTCGTGGCCGCCTACGATGAGCGATTGAATACCTGCAGTTTGTTCGCCTAGTGGATCAGGTTCGCGAGTATCGAAACTTGCCGACCACAGAATCACGGTCTTGTTTTGCCCGGTCAGTGGAATCAGCCTCACGGTTGCCACATAGTTGTCCACTGGAAGCGGCGCCTCTTCGAAGCGGTAGGAGAACTGCAGGTTGGTTTCGTCCATCGCCAATAACTTCTCGCGAATAATCGCGCCGTCCTGCAGAGTCAGTCGGCGAATACAGCCCACCAGGCCATCCGGTTGACCATCTTCAATAATGCTTTCTGGAATGGCGGGGTGCCACTTGCTGATTTGACCGAAATGCTTCAACACGCCCCAAACACGACCAGCTTCGCCGTCAATGAGGGCGGAGTACTCAACTTTTGCCATGATTTAAAAACCTCAGTCTATCGTTATGTTTCAATTTAAAGTTCGGTAACATCGTTACTGGCTGTCCTATCCCAGGCGATCGGACGTCACCACATGAACACCTGGTACTGGGTTGATAGCCGCTTCCAGCAACGCCTGGGCAATATTCGCTGGCGGATTGAGACGCCAGCGCTTGGGCAATAAAGGTGCGGCCATTTTCAGTAGGAGCACCAGAATGCGTTCGCCGAGGCGAACTTCCTCTCGCTGACCACCAATGACACCCGGTCGTATATGTGTGAGTGAGTTGAAGCCCACATCACCCAAATCTTGCTCTAATTGGCCTTTGACCCGGTTATAGAAAAAGTACGAGTTGATATCTGCACCGATAGCCGAGTTGAGCACGTAAGTCTGCGTGCCGTGCGCTCGTGCCAGTCGTGCAACGTCCAGCGGGTAATCATGGTCCACCCGATTGAACGCCTCCTTTGAGCCTGCTGTTTTCAGGGTCGTACCTAGCGTGCAAACCACGGCATCTGCCTTCAACCACGCGGCATCCTCGGCAAGTCGCTCAAAATCTACGAGAGGGGCCAAAAGTTTTGGGTGTTCAGGTAATGGGCGGCGTGTCGGTGCAATCACCAGGCTGACGCGTGGGTCAGACAGCGCCAGCGCCATGACATGGCGTCCGACTAACCCTGTCGCGCCGACCAGGAGCAACTTCACTGTGTGCGCCATGATGTTTTCCTGTGATCAGTTGCGTACGAATTGCTGGATGGATTCGTCAATCGGGGTGTCGCCCTGGGTCAGTTCGATGATGACGCGGCTGATCGCCGGTCGCTCAATGATCTGCATTAAGGTAGTTGCCACATCATCGCGCGGCACATCTCCATAAGGGATGGCGAGGCCTGTACGCACCTTGCCGGTGCCGGGGGAGTCCAGCAGGGTTCCTGGACGCAGGATTACCCAGTCCAGATCGGTTTCGGCGAGATGAACATCTGCGCGCTTTTTCACAGCCATATAGTTTTCGAAGGTCTCAGAAATATCTGCACCTCGAGAGGCTTCCGGAAAGGCCGACACCAGGAGAAAGCGACTGATGCCTGCAAGTTGCGATGCAGCAACGGCTTTCTCCAGTCCTTGGCCATCGATGGCGTTGGTCATTTCCGGTCCACCCTTACCGCCAGCACCAGCCGAAAATACAACGACATCGCTGTCGGCCATCAGCCCGGCCAGCCCGGGGACGTCGAGATCAAGCAAACTACCGGCAACGGGCGTTGCGCCCAGCGCCTTCAACTCGTCAGCTTGTTCGGCGTGGCGGTAAAGCGAGCGAGGTTCGTGACCATTCGTGACAAGTTGCTGTGCAAGGCGACGACCGACTTTGCCCGCACCGCCGACGATAAAGACTTTTTTCATGATCTCTCCTGACAAGCGTGATGATTCAGGCCGGCTTGTCCACGGAGTGGCCATAGACGGCATCGCGGACTGCAAAAGGGAAAGCGCCGGACATGCCTTCAAAGGATGTATTGGTCAGTGAAACCACGGTCAGTTTGCTCACTGGATCCACGAACCAGTAGTGGCCGTAGACACCACCCCATTGGAGTGTGCCCTGGTTATGGGGAGTGTCCGACTGACTGGCATCGGACAGAACTGCCCAACCGTAACCGAATCCCCAGCCAGGCCCCTGCGTTTGTACCTCGGAGCCGACGTGATCCTGCATCATCTTCTGTATTGTTTGGGGGGTGAGCAGTCCTGCGCCGTCTGTACGAATTGCTTCAAGAAAGCGAAGTACATCACCCGCGGTGCCGGCCATGCCCGCACCACCAGAGTGGTAGGACGCCGGGTTCAGAATACGGCTGGGGGAGAAGCGCACTGCGCCTTCGACCCCGGGTAAATCAAGAGGCACTTGCATGCCCTCGCTCATCACCACCGGTGCAGGCGTTCCATCTGCATAGGGCTTGGCCAGTCGAGTCAGATCGCTGACATGGAATCCGGTATCCTCCATCTTCAGGGGGCCGGTTACATACTCACGCACTACCTCGCCCAAGCGGCGCCCCTCAACTCGCTCGATTACAGCGCCAAGCACATCGGTGGCAAGCGAATAGTTCCACTGTGCACCGGGTGAGAACAACAGTGGTGCGTCAGCTATACGCCTCAAGTTTTCTTCAATGCTTAGTCCAGGTTGATCCATCCCGTCGGATACATTGAGGCGGTGATAGTCGCTGTTCTCGTTCATGAAGAACCGGTAGTTCAGGCCAGCGGTATGGGTAAGGAGATGATGAATGGTGATGTCGGGTTCACTTCCGTCAGCCAGGCGAGGGCGAAAGTTCGGGAGATAGCGGCTGATTGGTGCATCAAGCTCAAGGTGTCCTTCCTCTACCAAACGCATCACCGTGGCTGAAACAATGGGTTTGGTGACCGATGCGAACCGGAAGATTGTATCTTCTTGCATAGGCGTGCCGGCTTCACGATCGGCCTGGCCTGAAGCGTTGTGATAGATCAGCTGACCGTTCTGGCTGACGAGCACCACAGCACCGACGATACTGCGTTGATCAATCGCATGCTGGATCACTGTGTCGAGGCGTTGGGTCAAGGATGAATTTGGCATCGTGCGTTACTCTTTCAAATTCGCTTGGGATTTACGCACCGACCCGCAGGCAGCGGGTTGATGCAGATGACTCAGCCTTCGAACTGGTGGTAGACCTTGGCTATGACCTTCCAGCTGCCATCGATCTTGATCAGCGTCAGGTAGTCATTGTAATCGGCGCCAATGGCGTCTTTTTCCATGTCCACACGCACCACGGCGGTGGTTGGGGTGATGGCCAGCACGTCCAGTCGGGTGGTGATGTCCGGCGCCTTGCCATTCTGGCGAACGAACTCGAACAGATTGTTGATCGAACCGCCCAGCAACTCACCGTTGGTGAAGCCATACATCACAGCATCTTTATGGAAGGCTTCGGTTAGGCCCGCAACGCTACCAATTTGCAAGCTATCAGCGTACTGCTGAGCGACGGCAATAACAGCGTTGTACTCTTGGGTTGGTACCGCTTTGATGTTCTTGCTCATGAGTTTTTCCCTTTTGAAATCACGAGGTGCCTACGGCACCTCGTGATTGGTATGGTCGGTGTTTAGGGGGCTACATGGGTGTGATAGATCTTGCTTACCACGGTCCACTTGCCTTCCACTTTCAACAGGTTGAAGAAGTCGGTGAAGCAGAAGCCGGAGATGTCGTTGGTATCAATCCGCGCACTGGCGGCAGTGCCAACGATATCGATGTTGACGATCACACCCTGGGCCTCTGGCGATGGGCGAAATGCACTGTCGATGACGTCGAACAGGCCCTGGATCGGTCCGCCACTGAGCTTGTTATCGGCATCCACACCGAAGATGGTTGCCTGCTCGCTGAAAGCCGGTTTCATGATGCTGCTCTTGGCCTGTTTGCCACCTTCGTTGTACTTGTTCAGCACTTCGACGATGGCGTTGTATTCCTGCACATAGGTTGGCTTGCTCATTACGTTACTCCTGATTGAAATTGGGGAAATCAATAGGGTCCCGGCTCCGCGCCGGAACCTTTTTCAAGCGCCGCTCATTTCCATGGCGTTTTTTTCGGCCGCAGCCCAAGGGCCTAGCCGACGAAGCCTGCTTTCACGGCCGTTCAGCCACCAACCGGCCTGAATGTTCCAGTCGGCGTAGGGGCGTTGCGGGTCAGCAGCCTCCAGTACCTGTTGCGCATGAAGAGGGAAGTGCGGATTACGCAGTGCCTCGCGGCCCAGCGCGATCAGGTCGGCTTGACCGGATGCCGCGATGGCTTCGGCTTGATAAGGGTCGACGATCAGGCCGACAGCCATCGTGCCCAGGTTGGATTGGCGACGAATTTGCTCGGCAAACGGCACCTGGTAGCTGTATCCGTTCGGATACTCGTAGCTGCCGATCCCGCCGGATGAGCAGTCGACGATGTCGACACCGATACGAGCGAGTTCGTTTGCGAACGCCACGCTGTTCTCGATTGTCCAGCCATCACGGCTGCCATCCACCGCAGAGATGCGCACAAACAGCGGCTTGTCCTGCGGCCAGATCTCGCGTAACTCGCGAGCGATCTCCAGCGGCAAGCGGATACGGTTTTCGAAGCTGCCACCGTATTCATCGGTGCGGTCGTTGGTCAGCGACGACATGAATGCATTGAGTAAAAAACCATGGGCGCAGTGCAGTTCCAGCACTTCAAAACCTGCCTTCAGCGCACGTCGAGCCGCCGCAGCAAAGTCGGTTCTGACCTTGGCAATGCCTTGCGCATCGAGTGCAATCGGCGCTAGCCAGCCGTCTGCAACAGGTCTCGAACTAGGGGATACCACCTGCCACGGGTGTTCGCCGCGCGCGAAGTCGCGCTCGTCCAACGGTCCGTCTCCCTCGAAGGCGCGCTGGATGCTGGCCTTCGGGCCGGCATGGCCGATTTGAATGCCAGGTACGGCACCATGCGCTTTGGTAAACGCAGCAACGCGGGCCATACCTTCAATGTGAGCGTCATCCCAAATGCCCAAATCGCCGTGGGTGATACGAGCCTCGGGCGATACGCCTGTGGCTTCCACCATCACCAGGCCGAAGCCGCCCAAGGCGAATCGTCCGTAGTGGGCGAAGTGAAAGTCGTTTACGAAACCGTCCTTCGCGGTGTACTGGCACATGGGACTCAGTACAAATCGGTTGGGCAGAGTTACCCCTCGCAAGGTCAATGGTTCAAATAGTTTGCTCATGCTTAAGCTCTCGCTCGATAGATTGATTGATTTCTTTGCGGGCGTAGTAAGTGATGGTCAGTAATGCCAGGGGGGCTACTGCCAATCCCATCCAGCTCAGCAATCCCGCCGCGTGGCCTGCAGGGGCCTGGCCATTGAGGATCACGCTGACACTGGAAGCTAACGAACCCACGTAGACGTACAGGAACGTACCCGGCAGCAGCCCAAGCCAGGACGCCAACACAAAATCTCGGAAAGACACACGGCTGGCTCCCAACGCATAGCTCAGCGGGGCAAAAGGTACGATGGAGGCCAATCGCAGGAGTAAAACGATCCGAAAACCACCACGAGCGACGGCCATATCGATGGCTGCCTCCCGGGGGCGGCTCGCGAGGCGTTTGTGTACCCATGGGCGCAGAAATGTTCTCCCAATCCCGAATGCGAGTACGGCCGACACCAGGCCAACAGGTGAAAGGAGCAGCGTTCCCCAAACCGGCCCGTAGAGGAATCCGGCAATAGCCGTCAGAGGGGAGGCTGGTACGAATGCCACCGTCACCAGCACAAAGACCACTGCGTAAAGTGCGGCACCTGTTCCGTGAAAAGCGCGAACGACCTCAACCCAGCCAGATGCACTTTGCATAATCGCTTCGATCACGGAGCCAAACCAAGGCAGTGTTTTACGAATTCAATGTTGCATTGCTGCAATTTGGAGTGCTCCTGTCGCGCAAAGTGGACCCAATTCACCGTAAATACTTAGTGATCACTACACATGAGGCTCATTTTATATTGATCACTACAGATATTGTCAAGAGGTTTGATTGCAGATAGATGAATAGCCGCGCGTTCAGAGCTTATGGGCAACAAAAAGTATTCCAGGTAGGCGATTACTGATAGATAAATGTTGTGTTTATGAAAAAAAACATATTGTTTTTATTGTTGATATCTACCCGCTACGATTGAATCATCAGAGAACAACAATCAAAGGGTAGGTCTATGCAATTGCTGGGGCATCTGCTGCATGCGGTAAAACCATCACCGACTCTGGCGATCACTCGCCTGGCGGCAGAAATGCGCCGCAAGGGTATCGACGTCATCAGCTTGTCGGCGGGTGAGCCCGACTTCCCAACCCCTGAGCACATCAGCGCTGCTGCCAAAGCTGCGATTGATGCAGGTCAAACCCGTTACACGGATGTAGATGGCACGCCGGAGCTCAAAGCTGCCATCGTGCGCAAGTTCCAGCGAGAAAACGGCATCGTCTACGACAGCTCTCAAATCAGCGTTGGGACTGGCGGTAAGCAAGTGCTGATCAACGCGCTGTTGGCTACCCTCAATCCGGGGGATGAAGTCATCATCCCAGCACCTTATTGGGTGTCCTATCCGGACATGGTGCGTCTGGCGGGCGGTACCCCGGTGGAAGTCAGTTGTCCGGCAGATCAGCACTTCAAGATCACGCCAGCACAACTCCAGGGGGCTATCACTGCGCGCACCAAGTGGGTCATCCTGAATTCACCGAGTAATCCGACCGGGGCCGGCTATAGCGCGACAGAGCTGAAAGGATTGGGCGCTGTGCTTCTCGGACACCCGCAGGTCTATGTGCTCACGGACGACATGTACGAGCACCTGAGTTACGACGGGTGGGAATTCTCCACCATGGCGTCGCAGGTGCCTGCGCTGCGCGATCGCACACTGACGGTGAATGGCGTGTCCAAAGCCTACTCGATGACTGGCTGGCGCATCGGTTATGCCGGGGGACCGAAAGAGCTAATAGCCGCCATGGCAACTATTCAGTCTCAGACCACGAGTAATCCCTGCGCGATCTCTCAGGCTGCGGCGGTGGCAGCTCTGGATGGACCGATTGACTTTCTCGAAGCACGTAACGAGGTGTTCCGCCAGCGCAGAGACCTGTGTCTCGACGCCTTCAACGACACCCCGGGGTTGGCTTGCCGTCGTCCCGAGGGAGCTTTCTATCTGTTTCCATCCTGTGCCGACCTGATTGGGAGCAAGACGCCCGCAGGAGGTGAACTCAGCAACGATGTCGACGTCAGCCGCTACCTGCTGGAGGCCGCCGGGGTAGCAGCGGTACCGGGTAGTGCGTTTGGTCTGGAAGGCTATTTTCGCATTTCCTTCGCCACCTCCACCGCGTTGCTGGAGCAGGCCTGCACGCGCATCCGCAAGGCTTGCGACCAACTCAATTGATTCTGGAAAAGTGCAGATGAGCATCAAACAGAAATTAAGTTGGGCGTTTGCGGTCATCGCTTGCCTTCCAATCACCCTGGTCGCCACGCTCGTCGTCATGAATCTGCGTAGCGAAGCTCGCAGCAGCTTTATGGAGGGGAGCAGCCGAGAGGTTCGTCAGGTTGACAATGCCATGCAGCTGTACTTTGAAGGGATCAGTCGGAACGTCGATTATCTTGCTTCCCAGCCCTTGTTGAAAAATACCGATGGCAGCCTCAAAAGCTATACAAGCGCGAACGCGGCAGACATTCCACAGGGCGAGATGGACAAGCAAATATTTGCCTTCTTTTCGCGCTTGGCCAGCAACCACCCGGCCTATTCCAATGTGATCTTCGGCACCAGTGCCGGTGGGTTTGTTTCCTGGCCGGACAATCCGCAACGTGCCAATTACGACCCGCGCCTACGCCCCTGGTACAGCGTCGCTCAAGCCAACCCGGGCAAAACCCAGCGCACTGACGCGTACTACTTCGCCCCTAAAGACGCGGTATACGTCAGTATGGTCCGCAGCATTGAAACCCAGCTGGGCAACAACAGTGGCGTGATCAGTATCGATGTATCACTTAGGCAGCTCACCGAAATGGTCAAGCAGATCAAACTCGGCGAAAGCGGCTACCTGATGCTGGTCGAGCGCAGTGGCAAGGTATTAGTCGACCCCAAGCAACCTGAACATAACTTCAAGAACCTGGGGGAAATCGGCGAGGGCTACGAACAGCTAGCCAAGACCGGCAAGGGGCAGGTTGAGATTGAACTCAATGGCGAGCGTTACATGGCCAACATCTGGCCGTCCGAGCAACTCGGGTGGAGCTTTATTGGTCTGATCAAGCAAGAAGAGGTCATGGCTTCAGCAACCCAGCTGGCCTGGTTGATTGCCATCCTCGCCGGCTTACTGGCTCTGGTCTTTGCCCTGGTCGGTACCAGCTTCGCAAGCCTGATTGTGCGACCGATCCGTAGCGTTGCCAGCGGCCTGGAAGGCATCGCCCAGGGGGAGGGTGATTTGACGCAGAGCCTGCCGGTGCGCGGCAGCGACGAAACGGCGCAACTGGCTAGCTGGTTCAACCAGTTCCTGGCCGCCATCCGCAACTTGATCCAGAGCATTGGTCAGGCTGCCAACAAAATCCTCGCCACCTCCCGAAGTTCGACCCAAGTATCCAGCGACATGGCCGAGGCCGCCGGGCGTCAGCGCGAAGCAGTGGACATGGTCTCGACGGCGTTCCACGAAATGGTTGCCACCGCCAACGAAGTGGCGCGCTCCTGCAGCCAGGCCGCCGAGTCGGCCGACAGCGGCCAGCGTCAGGCCCGCGAGGGTCAACAGCAGATCGACGCGGCGGTCAGCAGCGTCGACCAACTGAGCCAGGAAATCGAGCAGTCCGCCCAGTCGATGCAGCAGCTGGAACGCGACAGCAATGATATCCAATCGATCCTCGGTACGATCCGCTCCATCGCCGAACAGACCAACTTGCTGGCGCTGAACGCCGCCATCGAAGCCGCTCGTGCCGGCGAACAGGGACGCGGTTTTGCCGTGGTCGCCGACGAAGTGCGGGCCCTGGCCAAACGCACCGCCGACTCTACCGCCGAGATCGACGGCCTGTTGGGCAATCTGGCTAAGCGAACCAGTGCAGTCACCCAGCAGATGCATGCCAGCCTGGAAGTGTCGCAGCAGTCGGTCAGCCGCATCGGCCTGGCGCGTACCAGTTTTGGGCAGATCCGCGAGTCAGTAGATGTAATCCGCGATATGAACACTCAAATCGCCACCGCCGCCGAACAGCAACATCAGGTTGCTGAAGAGATCAACCGACACATCAGTCAGATCCATGGTGATGCGCAACGGGTGGCTGAGTTGGCGGACTCAGCACGGCTGGACTCCCAAAGTCTGGCCGGATTGTCCGGCGAATTGGACAGCCTGGTGCGACGCTTCCGAACCTGATTCACCAAGTCTACCGGCCCCCCTGTGTCCATGGTGGGCCGGTAGACTTACTCATCTTCAGTTCATTACCTGGTGTCTCAAGTAAGATCAACTTGAGCGAAAGAGACCTACGAGAAAACTCATCAGGCAAGGAAGGCCTGGCCTGGGCCAAAAATTGGAGTAGTTCCTTGAACCTGAGGACCGTCCAGTAGGTAGTGCAGCCTGACACGGAGTATTGAGCGGGTAGGGTGGCACCCAATCGAAGTCCTTTGTGTATCATTCGCCTCAATTGACCAAGCGACGCGGCGTTCTCTGCCTGTCAGCTCTACATTATTGAGGCATCCTGTACATGACTGATCCCAACTCCAGCCTGCCTGCTCGCCGCAGCAAAGGCCGTCCGCGTGCCTTTGATCGTGAACAGGCACTCCTCCAGGCGCTTGGAGTTTTTTGGAAGCGTGGCTTTGAACCAGCCTCTGTGGCAGAACTTTGCGTTGCCATGGGCATCAATCCGCCGAGCCTCTATGCCGCCTTCGGTAACAAGACTCAACTTTTCCTCGAAGCGGTCAACTACTACGAAGCCAGCTTCTGGGACGCCACTTGGGAACGAATGGACAGCGAGCCAGACCTGCGCCGTGCCATAACCGAGTTTTTCCATAGCGCAGCGGCAATTCTCACCGAGCCGCAAGCACCATGCGGTTGTATGGTGGTGTTAGCTGCAGTAAATGTGTCAGAGAGCGCGTTCGAGGTCACCAATGCGCTCAAGGCTCTGCGCCAAGAGGGTCGAGATTATATTCAACAGAGACTCGCGCGGGGTATTCGAGATGGCCAGCTCCCGTCAACTACCGATGCGAGGACATTGGCAATCGCCTTGAACACACTCCTCGAAGGTATGTCTCTTCAGGCCCAAGATGGCTTGTCGCGACAAGACCTTGAGGGTATCGCCGCAACAGCCGTGACCATGCTGCCAGAGTCTGGCCTTCCGCGGTAAGGTTCATGTTTTCCTTGGGCGCAGTGAGGGAAGACAAGCCCGCTACATGGAGGGTAATCAACGTGTCGGGATGAGCCCGCAACGGGCTGGTCGATGGGAGTCGACCGATGCGGGTTACATCAAGGGTGCGTTGAGCAGGTCGTCTTTAACCAGATGTGTTGGCAACCTTCTGGAGAGTAATGCAGGAAGTGCTTAGGAGAGGGCTCACGGCATGGAGGCAAGCGTGTGCTCGAAATCCTTGAGTGCCGCCGCTGCAGTCGCCAATGGGTCCGAAGCCCCGCCCATCACGCAGAGCTCCCCCATCTCGTCCGTTACAACCCGAATGGCCTTCATTTTTCCATGGGCGTACGTGAATGGGTGATCCTGTGGAAACAGCCGTAGCTCGACGCCACCGTCGGTAGCGTCGCCTGAATGGTTGATAAAGCCAACCAGACGTGGCATCAGACCTTGCGCTTTCCAGATTTGCACATCGTTGGGGCTAATGTGTCTAATGCCAGTGCGTGGCAGCGATTGCACGTTGAACCCCGCCTTGAATATCGCGTTGGCAATGATCGTTAACTTGCAGGCGGTGTCCCAGCCTTCCACATCGTACGACGGATCCGGCTCCGCAATGCCCAGCCGCTGTGCGTTCTGGAGAGCTTCTTCGAAAGTACAGCCCTGGTCCATCATTTCGGAGAGGATCAGGTTCGTCGTGCCGGTCAAAATTGCTTCGACCTGTGTTACCCGACATCCGGCAAGGTTGTATTGCAGCAGATCAATCGTCGGCAGCGCCGCGGCTGTCGCTCCACTGAACCGCAGCGATACACCTTGTCGATGCGACTCATTCAGCAGCCCCTCGACGTCGAGAGCCAGGGCTCCCTTGGAAATGGCGATCACATGCATGCGGCGTCTTAGCGCTGTCCGTATGTAGGCAAGCGCCGGACCTCCCGTTCGGAAATCGCTGGGGCCGGCTTCGATGAGTACATCGGCCGGTACGCAGTCGATGAATGTTGGGCCGGTCACTGAAGGCACGAAGCTATGGCGGTCCTCCAGCCTCTCTCGGGAGATCCCATTCGCATCGATCAGGCCTGCTGAGGCGCCGCAAACACCGGTGATACGGATGTCGAGAGAAAAACGCTGGCGATAATCCTGATGGCGCGCCATCAACAACGTTGCAACGCGTTTTCCGATCGAGCCGAATCCGGTTATGGCCACGTTGATGCGTTTCATATCGCGTACTCTGTATTGGGAAATGTCATTCGCCTCGGCCAAGGAACTGAGTGAATAGTGACCAGCTTAGAGACGGTGAAACTATTTAAAAAGCTATAAATTTTGGATCTTGACATAAGTTTTATTTGTTAGCGTGCCCCGGAATCCGAGAGTGGAAGCGCGAGCGAATGGGTTGCGAGTGAAACCTGTCACCCGAATTAGGAGGGGCTGTTTGATGCCGGCAACTACGACGCCATACAAGAACCTCTAGGAGTCGGTGTAGGGCGGGACTAGGCGGCCTGAAAGATCACTGGTGCTTTTTCGTGAAACGTTCTCTTCGATGGCTTCGCACGGGAGAGGGTCTAACGTCTATCCTTTTCGCTCCTCTGGTGATTTGAGAAAGGAGCCGCAATGATCCCTAATTCATTCTCCGCGTATGTCATCGATAAATCGTCCAATGGTCAAACGGTGGGTAGTTTTACCGAGCTTTCTCCTGCCCAGCTTGATGAGGGCGAGGTCACCATTCGTGTCCGCTACTCCAGTATCAACTACAAGGACGCGCTTGCTGCAACGGGGGCCGGCAAAATCATTCGGCGCTTCCCTTGTGTCGCGGGTATCGACCTTGCTGGGGAGGTTGTCGAAAGCACGGATGAGCGCTTCAAGCCTGGAGACGCCGTTCTCGCCAACAGTTTCGACATTGGCGTTTCGCACCATGGTGGCTACGCGCAGTGGGCGCGCATTCCAGCCGATTGGCTGGTGAGACTGCCTGCCGGCCTGTCGTTGCTCGAAAGCATGGCACTCGGCTGTGCAGGCTACACTGCGGCGCTGGCCATCATGCGAATGGAGAGCAATGGCCTTGCGCCGGGAAAGGGGCCGGTAGCGGTCACGGGAGCAACGGGCGGCGTCGGCAGCTTGGCGATCGACATGCTTTCTGGGCTTGGTTATGAGGTGGTTGCCCTAACGCGCAAGGCCATAGAAAAGGACTATTTGAAGAAGCTGGGCGCCGCGGAAGTCAAACTGACCACGACGATTGATCATGCCCAGGTACGCCCCTTGGAAAGTGGCTTATGGGCCGGGGCAATCGACAATGTAGGAGGGCCGATACTGCATTGGTTGTTAGCCACAATGAAGCAGGCGGGGACGGTGGCGAGTGTCGGAAACGCCGCCAGTGCACAACTCGAAACAACCGTTTTCCCGTTCATTCTGCGCGGAGTCAGTCTGCTAGGAATAGATTCTGGATACGCCACCACTCCCATCAGACAGCACCTTTGGGATCGGCTGGCCACTGATCTGCGTCCCACGCATTTGATGGATATTACACGGGTCATCAACTTCGATTCGCTGCCGACGGCCTTCGACGATTTTGTGCAAGGCAAGGTCAAAGGTCGTGTTGTTGTGAAAATGGATGACTGAAGGCGTGAATTCTCTCTCCCTCTCTGCGAATGTAGTGTCAGCATTGGGGCTCGCTTGATTCTGACGAGGCTTTTGTCACCAGCAGCAGGTCTGCCGCAAGGGCGGCTGCCCGTGTCACTCCTGGCGATTCCATAGTCGCCGGGACGGCCACTTTCTCCAGGTCGGCCAAACAGAAATGACCACCTCTTTGGATTTGTTCGCCGACCCCCCAGCGCGTTACCACAGCGGGGATTGAAAACACGCAATTCGCGCGTAATCGTCTGCCTGCTCTGTTTGTCAGCACCTCTCGAAAGCAGCCCAAGGGCCCATCAGAATTTTATGTAAATCCGCCTCAGTAAACGCAGTTGACAAACTGTATCGATCACTACAATATATTTTTGTTTATCGATCACTACACAAATATATCAGTGGGTAGGCTTGCGCTACGTATCTGTGATAGGCGCTCGTTGTGGGGGATCGATTCGTCTCTAGGTGAGATTCAGTTGCTCATCACCGCGTAGCTAAGAGCTACAGCTATCTTGGCGAATTTTTACTGTTTCATCAGGCGATTACGAATTGCTTTCGTGTTCTTTTACTAATCCTGCCCTCTCATTTAGGAGATTGTCATGAAATTCCATAGCACCCTCTTGGGCTCTGTCTTATTGGCTTCCCTGGCGTCTGCCGCCAGCGCTGCGCCGGCCAATGCCTCACCCTCACTTTCGGGCATGCAGACTGCGAGTGTTGCAGTGGACATCAACGAGTATGAGGCCATCGAAAAGGCAATTGGGCTCTACATCGAAGGGGGGCGTCAGGGTAAAAGTTCGGTCATGAAACCTGCATTTCATGCCAGCGCCGTCATGTATGGCGGACCCGGAGAGTCTGTTGAGGGTGGTCCAATCAAGGGTTTGTTTGAGTACATCGACAGTCACCCGGCGGCGCCGGATCTGAACGCGCATATCACCAACATCGAAGTGCAGAACCAGGTGGCCTTTGCGCGTATCGAGTCGGATAACTGGAATGGTGCCCGATACAGCGACATGTTCCTGCTCGTCAAGGACAACGGCAGCTGGAAGATCCTCACCAAGGTCTTCCATCACTATGACGCTGATGGATTGAATCGCTAAATCCTCTCGATCTTCAAAAGTCAGGCCACCATAGCTCAGCTCCTTTCGAGTGCTGAGGTTTCGTGAGATTGTTAGCTAAGGTAAGAGAAAATGGCAAAAGCGTTTGCAAGCAGAATCATCCGGGCTCCGATTGAAGCGGTTTGGGAAGTCGTGCGCGATTTCAATGGGCTGCCGCGTTGGAACCCCGCGATTGTTGAAAGTCATATTGAGGATGGCTTACCGCCCGATCTCGTCGGATGCATCCGGTCGGTGACACTAGACAGTGGCGCCGTTGGGCGCGAGCGCCTGCTCGTTCTAGACGACAATCAGTACCGTGTTTCTTACAACTTCGAGACACCGCCGCTGCCCGTTTTCAACTATGTGGGGACACTGGAGCTCAAGGCGCTCACAGAGGTCGATCACACGCTGGCGATTTGGCGTTCGACTTTCGATGAGGCGCCCGAAGATGCAGGGCGTTTCGGTCCTATTCTTTCTGAACAGGTTTTTGCATCCGGGCTCGCATCACTTGACGCTCAGCTCGCCGGAGCCCGAACGCCGGAAAACACAGTCCGCTGGCAGGGGCATGCGCCAGCCAACGTGTATTCCATAGTCGAGCTCAAATTACCGCTGGAAAAGGCGTGGGCAAGTGTTCGCACCCTTGCATCAAGTAGTGACTGGCTGACAAGCGACAGCGGTGCTTCTGCAACAGGGGCGCGACAGCGTCGGGTCGGAGACGTCTCACGGATCTCATTGGAAGGCGAGCCATTGCAAGAACAACTGATCGCATTCTCAGATCTTGATCACTCGCTAGGCTTTGTGCTCCGCTACGATACAGCTCCAGGTGTGTACCGTGCGAACATTGAGCTGTTTTCCATTTCATCAAGCGAAACCACCTTGGCAGTTTGCACTGTTCATTGGCGTTGCCCGAAAGACGATGAAGCTGAGCGGGGGGTAAAAAAGCACCATGATCTGGTGCTGCGTGCCCTAAACAGGATTGGCCAGCAATAAGTAAATGGGCAGTTGTTTGATGCGTATCCAAACAAAACCGTGAGTTCCCTGCCAGGTCTGGCCGCAATGTCATTGCGGCTTGGTAGGGGGGGGCATGGGCGTTTAGATGCACACCATCAAGTGCTGTTGCCATCCGAAAGAATCAGGCCAATGGTTCGCATGTTGCTGCACGCCGCAGCGTCCATTTAGGTCAGGATCAGCCACGGTGTTACAGCGAGAAACCGAAAACGAAGCTTCCGCGTCATCAGTTTGATGTGAGTGCCTAGCCTCCCGTTTGTCCGGGCTCGACGACACCTTGGATTTTTGTCACCTAGCTAAAGGCATTCATTGGCAACCGGTGTTGGGCTGAGGCATGGCGCCTCGCCCAACTCTTCGTATATCTGGCCCGAACTCTGCTAATTCCCCAACACTTCCGCTTCTTTGATGTTGGCAATCGGCGTGAGCATCTCGGATGAAAACTCGTTGAGTGGCTGACCGTTAGCCAGTCTCTGTGGTAGGTCAGGATTGGCTAGCGCTGCCTTGCCAATGGCAACGAGGTCAGCCGAGTCTGCGAGAAGCTGTCGAGCTCTGTCGAACTGGTGTAGGTCTCCATTGGCAATGATGGCTACGCCCGGCGCAAACCGGCGCGCCGCAGAGGCAAGACTCTCTGTAGCTTCGGAGAATGCAGGCTGCCAGGCCTTGTAGTCAGTGGTGTGGATGAAGTCCACGCCACTGTCGGCCAGCGTGCCGAATACTCCTTCAGCGTCAGCCAGGCCACCTGGCCAGCGGGCACTGTGATCATTGACCTTGCCCTGTGAAACGCGTACGCCCAGCAAGCTGTCTTTACCTATCGCATCCCGTACGGCATGAATCGCCTCCCGTATCAGCGTCATGCGCTGGCGAACGTCTCCGCCCCAGCGATCGTCACGTAGATTGCTTGGAGCGGACAGAAATTGATCGAGTAGATAACCATTGGCGGCATGAAGCTCGATGCCATCAAAGCCCGCAGTGGCCACGGCACGCTTTGCTGCTTGGGCGAAGCCCGCAATCACATCGACAATCTGTTCGTCGGTCAATGCACGGGGAAGTGGGTAAGGGCCCTGGCCATAGTAGATGCCCAGTTGCTCTCCGATCGGCTGAACCGCAGAGGGGGCAGCCGTGCCTTCGCGGAAGCGATTGCCCTGGCTTAGCGCGCCTGAGTGCATGATTTGCGCAATGGTTTTGCTGCCATGGGCATGTAGGCGCTCGACCACTGACCGCCAGGATTTTGCCTGAGCCTCGTCACTCATACCGGGCTGATAGGGGTAGCCTTGAGAGTATGTCTGGTCGGTATAAATGCCTTCGGTGATGACCAGGCCAAAGCCGCCACGTGCGAAGCGCTCATAGTAGCGCGCCATGATATCGGTGGCTGCGCCATCCTCTGTCGCGCTGATGCGTGTCATGGGGGCCACGACCAGGCGGTTGCGAAGGTTCCGGCCTTTCATAGTTAGCGGGCTTAGTAGGGTGTCCGTGTTCTGGTTCATATCTCATCTCATCTAAGCAGGACTCAACAACTGTGAAGTACCTGCGTATCTGTTCTGCACTCGGAGTTGAATGCATAGAAATTGGGGGGGGCGTGGGCATGGCTACTTTGGTTTCAGTCCGAAAAGGCGGACGTGGTGGTCATTCCGAAGCCAGCATTGCCGGTTAGGGCGCAGGTGTAACTGTCGGGCACACCGGCAGCAGCCTGGCCGCGTTCGCTGCGATCCGTACCATCTCCGCTTGGGTCAATCCGTCCCGCGCCTGGATGGACATACCTTCGAGCAGGGTATTGAGTGTTGCGGCCAGGGACTTGACGTCGGTCTTCTCCGGAAGCTGGCCATCCTTAACGCCTTGCTTGAGTCTCTGGCTGAAGAGTTTTTTGCCCAGTTGACGAAGCTTCAAGATGGCTTCAGAGACTTCGGTGGACTCTGGAGAAATATTGATCGCGGCCAGTACCACCAGGCAGCCGCAAGGTGCATCGGGCGATAGCAGGATGCCGGCAGCTTCCTTGAAGAACCGCTTGACTGCCTGGTGTACATCGGGCTCCGTTCCCAGGCGCGCCCAAGTGGCTTCCCAGTAGGTGTGCTCGTAGAAGTCCACCGCTTCCAGAAACAGTTTGGCCTTGTTGCCAAACGCGGCGTACAGACTGGGGGGATTGATACCCATCGCCGAGCACAGTTCTGCTACCGACGCCGGCTCGTACCCCCGGCGCCAGAATACATCCAGCGCGCGGGTCAACGCTTCGGTGCGGTCAAAACCACGCGGGCGTCCTTTGCTACGTGGAAGGGAGGGGGATGATCCGGTGTTTGGCATGGTCTCATTACGCTCTAGCTTTAAAGTCTCTTGACACTATGTGTAGTGGTTACTATACAATAAATGAAATAGTTAGTGATCGCTACATATATTGACTTTTCGAGCCAACAGGTGGGCTCGGTGAGGCGTTTGCCCACCTGTTGGTTCAGCGGAACGGCCAGCGCTGCTGGCACGGCGTACTGATCGTCTGCAAGTAATGGTCGAGGACATCATCGGGGGTCGGTTACGACACTGCTTACGGAGCAGGGGGCGGCCGACGTCAGCTGAGACGCGCGTAACCGGTAATGTCACGGGTCATCGAACCCAGGAATGATTCAAGAGCGCGGGCGACACCAACGAGTTCTTGCAACTGCGGAATGCGGCCGAGATCGTCGCTTTCACGTCGGATATGCCCCGTCGCGTCGAACTGCAACAGGTCACGATGATGTCAGCCAGCTAGGCTTTGTGACCATTGAAAGCTGTGCATACCCAACCCTGCTTCAACGGACGCAGGTCTTTGTTGAACCGGGATGCCTCGGGGCCTCTCTCATCTGGATGAAAACATATGACTAAGAATCTCAAAACCGTCCCTACCTATGACTACCAAGATGTGGTGGCTACCGTGCAGAAGTATGTCGATGGCATCCGAATTGGCAGCGCTGAAACATGTGCCGAAGCCTTTCATGAACAGGCGGTCTATTTCGGTGTAGCGGACGGCGAGGTGTCAGGCGGCGGCGTCCAGACCTTCTATGATTTCCTGCGTCAAAATGGCAAGGCTCCCGACGTTGTTGCTCAAATTGACGTGCTGGCGATCACCCCAACTACAGCAGTGGTACGGGTCGATCTAGAGAACGACTCGATCGGCGCCGACTACAACGACTATGTCACGCTGCTCAAAGTCGGTGGTGTTTGGAAAGTGATCGCCAAGGTTTACCACCAGTTCGGGAACTGACCGATGGATAGCGGGTGCAAGTATTGGCAACTCAGCCGATGTCGGCATCTCGCTTGATGCAATAAACGTTCTTTTTTTGAATTTTACTAGACGACCGGTCAAATAGGTTCTGTATGATGGATTTTAACTTTTACAACCCCACTCGAATCGCTTTTGGTCGCAATGCCATCGAGCAACTTGATTCGCTGGTACCCAAAGACGCACGTGTGCTTGTACTGCTGGGGGGCGCAAGTGCGGAGAAAAATGGTACGTTGAAAAAGGTGCGAGCGGCTCTCGGTTCGCGCGATGTACAAGAGTTTCGTGGGATCGAAGCGAATCCTACGTTTGAGACGTTGATGGAGGCTGTTACACAAGTGCGTGACAGTCGGAGAGACTTCCTGCTGGCGGTGGGAGGGGGCTCGGTCATCGATGGCACAAAGTTTGTTGCCGCAGCGGTGAATTACAAAGGTGATCCCTGGCAAATCCTGGAGACTCACGGTGCGCAGATCACCACGGCCTTGCCGTTCGGAAGTGTGCTGACACTGCCTGCAACGGGTTCAGAAATGAACAGTGGTGCTGTCATCACTCGTAAGGAAACTCAGTCAAAATTGGATTTTCGCAGTGAGCTCACCTTCCCTAGGTTCTCTGTGCTCGACCCCACAACGACCCTCAGTTTACCCCCTCGCCAAGTCGCGAATGGTATTGCTGATGCGTTCACTCACGTTGTGGAGCAATACCTGACCTATCCTGCAGCAGGGGCCGCTCAGGATCGTTTCTCCGAAGGTCTTCTTCAGGAACTTATCGAGATTGGCGCGAAGAAAGATCTCGAGCTTGATGACTATGATGTCCGAGCAAATCTCATGTGGATTGCGACGCTGGCGTTGAATGGACTGATTGGTGTGGGAGTGCCGCAGGATTGGTCCACTCACATGATTGGACACGAGCTGACAGCACTGTATGGGATTGATCACGCCCGGACCCTGGCAGTGCTTTTGCCTGCAAACCTGCAAGTCCGACGTGAAGCCAAAAAAGAGAAGCTGCTGCAGTATGCGGATCGTGTATGGGGTATCACCATGGGAAATGAAAGCGAGCGTATCGACAAGGTTATTCAGCGTACGCGTGCATTCTTTCTGAACTTGGAAATTCCCACCCGCCTCGTCGACTACGGTTTGGGAGAGGAGGCCATAGAGGCGGTCATTGAGAAGCTGAGCGCCCATGGAATGACTCAGCTCGGTGAGCATCAGGACGTGACGCTGGATGTAAGTCGACAGATTTTGAAAGCCGCTCTCTAAATCTCATTAGCGTGATGAAGGGACCTACGCCCATATTGCTGTAACCACTGCTAGCACCAGATCCTCATTTCAAGTTTCTAATGCGCATTTTGCGCAATGAGGCGTGCTCTGCATTCGAACCGCGATGGCCCGAGTTGATTTTTCGCTCGGGTTTTCTAGTGTCATCAGTCGTGCAGGTCTGGTTGCATCATTACCTTGGTGATCTATTGATTGAACTGATTGAGGTCCAAATACCTGAGCAAGCATCAGCCGGAGGAAAACACATGATCCCAGTGCTGCCACCGCGTTACAGATCAAAGAATCAGTAGCCGCCATAACACCATCAAGCCGAACGGTGGACCATTCCTGAGTGGGGATACCGTGCGAGCTGCTTCCAAAGCTCGTTGCAAAGGTAGCTGCGCTTTTTCAGTGTCCGCCCGGTGCGACACATCACGACTGGGGATCGAGCATAGCCTCAAGGGCAATCACGACCGCTCTTAACCCTCTACAAATTTTGATTTGGAGAAACGAATGCGTACCCGACACACAATGCGAGCTTTGGTGCTGGAGCACTACGGCGCGGAGTTCATCGAGAGGCAGGTTGAACGGCCTGTTGCAGGTAGAGGACAAGTACTGGTGCGCGTGCTAGCCAGCGGTGTCAATCCGATTGACTACAAGATTCGCACTGGCGCCGCTCCCTATGCGATGCCCGAACTGCCTGCCATTCTGGGGACAGACCTCGCCGGTGTGGTCGAGACTGTGGGTGAAGACGTGACCGCTTTCAATGAGGGCGATGAAGTTTATGGACTCACCGGCGGCGTGCGGGGCCTGCCGGGTTCGCTCGCCGAGTATGTGGCAGTCGATGCGAATTTGCTGGCGCTCAAGCCTAGGAATCTCGGCATGCGCGAGGCTGCCGCCATGCCCCTGGTATTCCTGACCGCTTGGGAAGGGCTGGTTGATGCCGCCAGAGTGCAGAAGGATCAACGCATTCTGGTTCAAGGTGGCGCTGGTGGTGTGGGGCACATGGCGGTGCAGATCGCTCGCTCCCATGGAGCTGAAGTCTTTGCCACCGCTTCGGCTGGCAAGCAAGCCATCGTGGAATCGCTCGGCGCTACCTTCATCGACTACCGCACCAGCGTTGTACAGGACTATGTGAGCCTACATACCGATGGTCAGGGTTTTGACATCGTCTATGACACCGTCGGTGGCCAGTCACTAGACGACTCAATGCTCGCTGTTCGTCCCTATGGCCATGTCGTCAGTTGTGCGGCGTTTGGTACGCATAACCTGGCACCCGGTTCACTGCGGTGCGCGACACTGTCCGGCGTCTTCGTACTGCGCCCGATGCTCAGCGGCCTGGGCCGAGCACACCACGGCGAAATACTCGGTCGTGCGACGGAGTTGGTCGAGGCCGGCAAGTTAAAGCCTTTGCTAGACCCTCGTCACTTCATCTTCTCCGATGCCAATGACGCGCATCATGCCCAAGAAGACGGCACTGCTGTTGGCAAGCTGGTCGTGGACGTGCAGTAACGAGGTGATGATGTAGGCTGCCCGCGCGATCAGACAGGTTGAAGGTGGAAGTAAATTTACTAAGCGCCTCCAGCCTGATCGGTTTACCGAACAAGCGCAGTTGTTCGTCGGTCATCACGTCCGATAGGTGTCGGGCTGCTGGTCACGGAGCGTTGCTCCGCGCCACAGTTGCTTGTGACCACCACCGTATTGAGGGTTGGTTAGCAGGTTTCAGCGGCCTCGAGGCTGAACGAGGCGAGGCCGCAGGCAATAGACTACGGTACTAACAAAGGACGATAGGAAGACACCGTTCGGCACGCCGGGCAGTTGACCATGAAGGTGAAACTCCTGAATGGTGGGTGAATTCCGTGTCACTTCTTGCGAGCGGCGACGGCTTCGATTTCGACCAGGCCGCCGGGCAGCGGCAGGGCCACCACCTGAATGGCGGTGCGTGCCGGTTTGTTCGGCTGCGCGGCGCTGCCGAAGAACGGCGTATAGCCTTCTTGCAGTCCGGTAAAATCCAGCTTGCCGCCCTTGGCTGGATCACCCACCAGGAATACCCTCAACTGAATCACATCGCCGAGCCCCAGACCCTGGCCCTCCAATACGCCCTTGAGTTTGTTGATGATCGAGGTGGTCTGGGTCGCGGTGTCGCCGTAGGCGGCGAAGGAATCCTTCGGCGCTTTCGGGTCGTGCAGATCGGCCAGTAGACCACTGACGAACAGCAGCTCGGTTTGTGCCGGCACCGACACCGCCAGCGAGATCGGAAAATTCGAGTTGGGCAGGGCGACGCGTTTGATCTCGTCGGCGTGGCTGCCGAGTGCGGTTGCGGTCATGAGCAGTCCTGTCAGCAAAGTGATGGTTTTCATCGTTCAGTCCTTTTATTGAGTGAGTCAGGCGGCAACGCCCGGTTGGTTGCGTTCGGCATGCCGGCCGATCAACGAAACGATGCGCCGCGCCGAGTCGGCGGCGCTGTTCTGCCAGATACCGACGCCGCCATGGGCCAGGGCATCGCTGGCCAGATACGTGCGACCCTGCGGTTCATTGAGAATCTGGTAGGCGCTTTCGCCCACCTCGTCGTTGACGATCCACGGGCCTTTGCTGAACGGCACCTTGGTCCAGTTGATGGCCACCGGTTTTTGCAGCTTGGCGCTGTGCCCGGGGTGCAGCAGTTCCACGGCTTGCCGGGACGAGGCGAACTGTTCGGCGAGTGATTTCTTACTGAAGGCCTGGGCTGATTCGCTGGTGTTGTAGGCGGCGACCAGAATGCCCTGGGCGCTGTTGAGGCGATCGCTGGGGTACCACAGACCTTTGACTTCATGGTCGAGGTAAGAGAGTCCGCCGTAGATGTTGAAGTTGGTTTCCCAGAACCGTGGCGACTGCCAGGCGATCTTGTTCGCCTGATCGCTTTGCGCGCTTAGGATCGCTTGCTTGAACGGCTTGCTGAAGTTGCTCGGCAGCTTGGCCAGCAACGGCAGGGGTACTGTAACGATGGCGTAATCGGCGGTCAGGGTCTGAGTGGCGCCGGTCTTGCGATCGCGGTAGGTGATGCGGCTGTCTTGCTCGGAGGTCTGGATGTCGCTGACCTCGGCATTGAAGCGCACCGCGTCCTTGAGTTTCTCAAAGAACGCATAGGGAATCCGGTCCATGCCGCCGACCGGCTGGAACATGGTCGAGGAGAACTCCGGAATTTCATCGAACACCAGCGCCCCCCAAAGTTTCGGGTTGAGCAGGGTTTGCAGTTCCAGCGGTGCGCGGGTGATGCCGGTCTGATCACCAGCACCGGGCACTCGTGTATACCCCGAGCGCACCGAGCCTTTGTATTGGAAGTCGGCGTTGAGGTCGCCATAGACCTTGAGGAAATTCAGCAGCGCCTGACGGTCGTCGGCGGTCAAGTCCTGGTCCAAAGCTTTGCGGCTGACGGTCCGCGCCAGCAGTTCGGACAATTGACCACGGGTATCGTTGACTGCCTGGCGCAACTGGAACGCCGGTTGTTTCGGGTCCGGCAAGGCCAGTGCGTTACGGCTGCTGTTGACCAGCACTTGGAGCTCCACGCCCAACTCGCGGCAGTAACCGAGGATGGTCTGGTGGTGGCTGGGGATGCGTGCGGGACCGGCATTGAAAAACTGCCCGTCATCGAAGTCGACGGTCTGGCTGACACCATCGTCGAAATTGATTTTGCTGCCCCGACGCAACGTCCAGTTGCGTCCGCCCACCCGTTCGCGGGCTTCGAGAATGGTCACGGTAAATCCAGCCTTGCGCAGTTCATAGGCGCTGACCAGACCGGAAATACCGGCACCGACCACCACCACATGCTTGCCTTTGCCACTGCTGCCCAATTGTAGCGAATTGAAAGTCGATGCCACGGCCTGAGGCGTCAGCCCCAGCGCACCGAGGGCGCTGACAGCAGCGGAATAGCCACCGACGGCGGCAATGCGGGAAATCAGTTCCCTGCGAGTGAATGCCATAAAAGTGCTCCTGGTTGGCGTTTTCGGTTTTTCGGCAAAGCGTCGCCGGGGCCGTTGTCTGAAGACCATGGCGGCGTGGCTTGAGCCGGGTTCCGGTTTGGGTGCAGCGGTTGACCGTGGAGTGGTGTCGGCCGGAAAAGCGGTAGTTCCGTGGGCCTCCACCTGGTCAGGGGTCGGTGATGGTTGTAACAATATTTATATAAGTAGCCGCTGTAAAAGTCCGATTGGTTATAAGTTAATTATAAAAAGCAAACATTATATATTTTATGTAAATGCGTAATGCTGATGTTGTATCCGGTAGCCATTCACAATCCAATGTGGGAGCGGGCTTGCTCGCGAAAGCGGTGTACCAGGCAACATAAATGTCGACTGACACACCCTCTTCGCGAGCAGGCCCGCTCCCACAATGATTGGGTTTAACTGAAAGGCGCTGCTATTAATACCCGCGTTGAACGTTGGCTTGGTTCTCCAGTGGCAGACCACTGAGGAAACGTTCGAGGTTTGCCAGGAAACTGTCGGCGATTTCATGGCGACTGTTGCTGGAAATCGCCGAGGTGTGGGGCGAGAGGCGCACTAGTGGATGGGCGTAGAGCGGGTGACCGTCCGGCAAGGGTTCGGGCTCGGTGACGTCCAGCGATGCCAGACCGATGCGTCCGGTGTCCAGCGCGTCCAGCAACGCTTGATGGTCGAGCAGGCCACCCCGGGCGATGTTGATCAGGTGCAAGCCAGGCTTGGCGCTGGCGAGTACGGCGCTGTCGACGATATGCCGAGTGGCGTCGGTTAACGGTGCAGCCAGCACCAGATGATCGGAACGCGCAAGCAGCTCATGGATATCCCGCGCCGCTTCGACGTCTTCAACCTCGAACGGCGTCTGACTCTGCCGCAGCGCAAGCACATTGATGCCCAGGGCGCGGGCCTTGGTCGCCAGGCTGCGACCAATGGCGCCAAAACCAAGGATTCCCAGAGTGCTGCCCTTGAGCGGCGTCAGTGCCGTGAAACTCCATTGCGAGTCATGCACCCAAATGTCCGGCAGGTGCTTGGCTGCGGCGAAGATCGTAGCCAGGGCGAATTCGGCGATGTTTTCGGCGGCGCTGCCCCGTGAGGTGCTCACCGGCGGGCCGTTGAACAGCCATTGCGGGTAGAAATCGATGCCCGAGGACACCACTTGAATCCATTGCAGTCCATAGGGCCAGCCGGGTGGCGGTGTGTCCGGGGCCTGATAGCCTCGCACATTGATTGGCCGCGCCAGCAGGATGCCGACTTCCGCCGGCAGGTCGCTGGGCACTCCGGCCGGCACGCCGATGACGCGGGCCTCGGGATGGGTTTGACTGAGACGATGGCGGATCACTTCATTGAAGTCTTCATCCAGTTGGCTGGCGATGACAAGCTGGCTCATGGGTGTTCCTTGGACTGGGATGGGGGCTGGCGCCGGGCGAATACGGTTTTGCCGACGCCTTGCAGGATGGCGTCGTTTTGCGGGGTGTGGACGCGGCTGCACAGCACGTCGCGGTAATGCCGTTGCAGCGGATGATTACGTGACAGGCCCGGATTACCGGACGCCTCGATGGCCAACTCGACGGCACGAATCGCATTGCCGGTCACCAGGTATTTCAGCTGAGCCGCGTTGCTGGCCGGCGTGTGGCCCTCGGCGGCGGCATCGAGCAAACTGCGGTTGGCGAACAGCAATGTGTCGATGTGGCCGACGGTTTCCTGAAAGCGCGGCAGGGTCGATAACGCTGCGCCGAGGTTGGACGGCGCTCGGGTTTCCAACCATTGCACCAACCAGTCGCGGGCGGCCTGGGCAACGCCGTCGTAGACCGATGACAGCAACACCGACATCCACAGAAAACCATCGCCATCGAGTTCGGGTTGTGGCGCGCTCCAGCGGCTGACGCTGACCGCGTGATCCAGCGGCACCAGCACGTTGTCGAACACCACCTCATGGCTGCAAGTGGCGCGCATGCCCAGATGATCCCAGTCCTCGATGATGCTGATGCCCGGGGTGTCCTTGTGCACCAGCCAGGCACCGACCTGCGGGTCCTCATCGCTGCTGCGCGCCCAGACGCTGAACCAGGTCAGACCATGGCTGCCGGTGGAGTAGATTTTTCGCCCACTGATCCGCCAGCCAGCCGAAGTGCGTCTTGCGACGGTCACCGGCAGACCGCCGCGCGCGGGGGTGCCAAGGTCGGGTTCGACCCGCAAAGCGTTGATCAGTGCGCCCTGCTGGACGGCGTCCCGGGCCACTTGCAAGCGCAACGCTTCGGGCCAGTTCCGATTGTCTTGCAGGCGCGAGTGCTGCAGGTACTGCATCACCAGGATCAACGCCGTCGAAGGCTCGCCTTTGGCGATTGCACTGATGGCTTTGCGCGCCTGTGCCAGGTTCGCGCCGCCACCGCCCAGGGCTTTGGGCACGGTCAACGCAACCAGGTCGTGCTCATGCAACAGCTTGAAGTTGTCATGGGGGAAGGCGCCGCTCTCGTCATAAACATGGGCAGTGGCACTCAGTTGTTCGCTGATGCCTTCAAGCAAGGCCTCGAAATTGTCTACTTCGACCGAGCGCAGCACGGGCGGATGTTGGGAAGAAAGACTCATGGTGATTTCACTCGATCAAAAAGGGGGGGAGCCGGTTCATAGCGGAAGCAGCTTGAACTGACGGTCCCAAAGTGGGCTGACATCGAGCCGTTCGCTCAACACTCCCGCGTCGAAGAACAGGTCTGCCACTTCTTGCTGCGAGGCGATGGCCTGATCGTTCACTTCGATGATTCTCGAGGCCTGGCTGCGGTTGTTGTACATGTCGAGGAACACGGTTTTATCGACACCCAACAGTTGCGCTGATTTGGCGGCCCAGGGTTCGGGGTTGTTGTTGATCCACTCCAGTGTGCGCGCTTGTCGTTGCAGATAGTCCTGAATGGCCTGCTTGCGCAGCGGGTCTTCCAGCGCGGCGGGACGCGCGGCGATCAGGTAGTTGCCGGACAAATACCCCAGCGCGGTTTTCAGTACGCGGGCTCCACTGCGGAACTTCGCCAACTGGATGAATACGCCGTAAATCACCCAGGCATCGAGCTGCCCGCTCTGGAACGCGCTGAAACCGTCCTGGGGCGTGAGTGCCACCGCGGTGACATCCTTCATGGTCAGGCCTTGTTCTTTCAGTGCCTTGATCAGGAAGTAGTGCGAGGTGGTGGAGCGCACATAGCCGACCCGCTTGCCGCGCAACTGTCCGACCGACTCGATGTTCGAGTCCTTGGGGATCAGGAACACCTGGTTGTTCACGTCGCCTTGCAGCACTGCGATCAGTCTCGGTTGACGGTGACTTTGGATCGAGAAGATCGGCGGGATCTCACTCATTGAACCAATGTCCAGGCTGCCCGACGCCAGTGCCTCGACGATCAGGTTGCCACCGGAAAATTCCGCGTAATCGACTTTATACGGGCGCGTGGAGGTGCCGGCGTCATCGGTGAAGTACGAATCCTGGCCGCGATAGGTGGCGACGCCCAGGGTCAAGTCCGAGAGGCTGGTCGTTTGGGCGAACGCTCGAGAGGCCAGTCCCAGTGAGGACAGCCCCAACGCGCCGAGGGCAATCGAGCTTGCCGTAAGAAAGCCGCGACGATTGAACTGTCCCTGTGTGATCTTTTTCGTCATGGTCAGGCTCTTGTCAGATGAAGAGCTGCACGGGGGTTTGCCCCGGCAACGGGTTGAGGGATTCACTCATGCCAGTGCCTCGCTTTCTTCCCGAGCCTTGAGGGCGTTGTGCGCGTGACGGTTGGCCGGCACTTGCAAGCCGAAGTTGTCGCGCAGGGTGCTGCCGCCGTATTCGTCGCGGAACAGGCCACGCTGTTGCAGAACCGGTACCACCAGCTCGGTGAAATATTGCAGGCCATCCGGTAACAACGAGTTGATGATGAAACCGTCTGCCGCCCCTTCCTCGAACCATTTCTGAAGCGCGTCGGCGACCTGCTCAGGCGTACCCACAAAATCGCGACGAGGCCTTGAGAAGCGCAGGGCGACTTCACGCAAGGTCAGGCCTTCATCCCGAGCAAGCTGCTTGATCCGGTCGGATCCGCCTTTTTGGCTGTTAGACCCCAAATCGCCCAACTCAGGGAACGGTGCATCCAGTGGGTATTGGCTGAAGTCATGGTCATTGAAGGGCCGGCCGAGGGCGACGATTGCGTCTTCGATCGTCACCAGGTCCACGGCTTGTTGATAGCGGCTTTCCACTTCGGCTTCATCGCGACCAACGATCGGGCGGATGCCTGGCAGGATCGACAGTTTCTGCGGATCGCGACCGAAGTCACTGGCGCGTTCTTTCAGATCCTGAGCGTAGGCGAGTGCATCCGCGAAACCCTCGGGACTGACGAATATCGCATCGGCATTTTCCGCGGCGAAATTGCGCCCGGCCTCGGAAGTGCCAGCCTGGAAAATCACCGGCTGGGGCTGCCGG
>NZ_AKJM01000020.1 GCF_000282335.1 Pseudomonas sp. GM48 | reverse complement strand
GCTCCCACACTGGTCCGGGTTCCACAGAAAGGCCGTGTTGCTTGCAACCTCTTTGTTTAGAAGGACTGCACCATGCGTATCGTCGTTGCTCTGGGCGGTAATGCCCTGCTCCGCCGGGGCGAACCCATGACCGCTGACAACCAGCGCGCCAACATCCGGATCGCCACCGAACAGATCGCCAAGATCCACTCCGGCAACCAACTGGTCATTGCCCACGGCAATGGCCCTCAGGTCGGCCTGCTGTCATTGCAAGCGGCCGCCTACACCTCCGTCACCCCTTACCCGCTGGACGTGCTCGGTGCCGAAACCGAAGGCATGATCGGCTACATCATCGAACAGGAACTGGGTAACCTGCTGGACTTCGAAGTGCCCTTCGCGACCCTGCTCACCCAGGTCGAAGTCGACGCCAATGACCCGGCCTTCAAAAACCCGACCAAACCCATCGGCCCGGTCTACAGCAAGGCCGATGCGGAAAAACTCGCCGCCGAGAAAGGCTGGGCCATCGCCCCGGACGGCGACAAATACCGTCGGGTGGTCGCCAGCCCGAAACCGAAACGCATCTTCGAAATCCGTCCGATCAAATGGCTGCTGGAAAAAAGCAGCATCGTGATCTGCGCCGGTGGCGGCGGCATTCCAACCATGTATACCTCGCCCGGCAAACTCGAGGGCGTCGAAGCGGTCATCGACAAAGACCTGTGCTCGGCGCTGCTGGCCGAACAGCTTGAAGCCGATCTGCTGGTGATCGCCACCGACGTCAACGCCGCCTTCATCGACTTTGGCAAACCCACGCAGAAAGCCATCGCCCAGGCCCACCCCGACGAAATGGAAAAACTCGGTTTCGCCGCGGGCTCCATGGGACCGAAGGTGCAGGCAGCCTGCGAATTCGCACGCCATACTGGAAAAGTGGCGGTGATCGGCTCGCTCGCGGACATCGAAGCGATCGTCCAGGGCAAGGCAGGTACGCGCATCAGTACGGCGGCGCCGGGCATTACTTACTTATAAGGAGAAACGTCCATGGCAATGTTTGAGCCAGGCCACTTGCACATCGAGCGTCACGCGCTGACCAAGGATGATGTCAGCTACAACGTGCACCTCGACTATAAGGTCGCGCAGGATCCCAAGAAAGGCAAAGGGATCGAGTTCACCATACATGGCAGCATGCAGGGAAAGGAGATGAAAGAGATCTTCTTCCTGCCAAAGGAGGAGGCCTACAACTTTGCCAACAACGTGACGAAAATCGCAGAGAAGTATGGAATCCCAAAGACACACAGCCAGATCGGCTCGGTTCACAAGCATTACGATTTGATGTTCGAAGACATCCGGAAGCAGTTGGATATGAAATCCGGCGACCCGGTAAACCCCGAGCACTTCGAATAACCCGAACACACAATCTGTGATCAACCACAATCTACTGTGGGAGCGGGCTTGCTCGCGAATGCGGTGTATCAGTCGCCAACGATGGTGCCTGATACACCGCATTCGCGAGCAAGCCCGCTCCCACAGGGGGGATCCTCGCTCTATTGAAGTCCGCGCAGGATTTCACCATTAGCCCGCCCCAAGGCATACTTGCCACCCTCCGCACTGCAGAACCCGAAACCGCCCCATGCGTATCCACGTCAGCTTCATCGACCGCGTCGGTATCACCCAGGAAGTCCTGGCCCTGCTCGGCGGGCGCAATCTGAACCTGGATGCGGTGGAAATGGTCCCGCCCAATGTTTATATCGACGCCCCGACCCTGAGCCCGCAAGTCCTCGAGGAACTGCGCGATGCCCTGTTCAGTGTGCGTGGCGTGCAAGCGGTGACAGTGGTCGACATCCTGCCCGGTCAGCGTCGGCACTTGCAGCTCGACGCGTTGCTTGCCGCCATGACCGACCCGGTGCTGGCACTGGACAGCGACGGCAAGGTGCTGCTGGCCAACCCGGCATTGATCGCCCTGTACGGCCGTGAACCGGCCGGTGAAAGCGTGGCCGACCTGTTTGCCGACCCGGCCTTGCTCGACGCCTTGCTCGAACACGGCTTTCGCCTGCCGCTGCGGGAAATCACCGTCAACGGCCAGACCTTGTTGCTCGACGCCACACCGATCACCGACGCCGGCGCCCTGCTGACCCTGTATCAACCGAACCGCATCGGCGAACGCCTCTCCGCGCTGCATCATGATCACGCCGAAGGTTTCGATGCTCTGCTCGGCGAGTCCCCGGTGATCCGCACCCTCAAGGCGCGCGCCCAGCGGGTGGCGGCCCTCGATGCGCCGCTGTTGATCCAGGGTGAAACCGGCACCGGCAAGGAACTGGTGGCCCGTGCCTGCCACGCCATCAGCGCCCGGCACAGTTCACCGTTCCTGGCGTTGAACTGCGCGGCATTACCGGAGAACCTCGCCGAAAGCGAACTGTTCGGCTACGCCCCCGGCGCCTTCACCGGTGCACAACGGGGCGGCAAACCGGGGTTGATGGAACTGGCCAACCAGGGCACGGTGTTTCTCGATGAAATCGGCGAGATGTCGCCGTACCTGCAGGCCAAATTGCTGCGTTTCCTCAACGACGGCAGTTTTCGCCGGGTCGGCGGTGACCGTGAGGTCAAGGTCAACGTACGGATCCTCAGCGCGACCCACCGCGACCTGGAAAAAATGGTCAGCGAAGGCCTGTTCCGCGAAGACCTGTTCTATCGCCTCAACGTCCTGAATGTTGAAGTGCCGCCGTTGCGCGAGCGCGGCCAGGACATTCTGCTGCTGGCCCGCTACTTCATGCAGCAGGCCTGTGCGCAGATCCAGCGACCGATCTGTCGCCTGGCGCCGGGCACTTACCCGGCGCTGCTGGGCAACCGCTGGCCGGGTAACGTGCGGCAATTACAGAACGTGATCTTCCGTGCCGCGGCGATTTGCGAAAGCAGCCTGGTGGACATTGGCGACCTCGACATTGCCGGCACTTCGGTGGCGCGCCAGAGCGACCATGACGTCGACAGCCTGGAACAGGCCATGGACGAGTTCGAGAAAACCCTGCTGGAAAAACTCTACACCAGCTACCCGTCGACCCGGCAACTCGCGACCCGCCTGCAAACCTCCCACACCGCGATTGCCCATCGGTTGCGCAAGTACGGCATTCCAAGCAAAGCCTGAACCACACTCGGTCAATGTGGGAGCGGGCTTGCTCGCGAAGACGGTACATCAGTCAATACATCGTCGCCTGACACTACGCTTTCGCGAGCAAGCCCGCTCCCACAGGTTCTCCGTCACCCGGAAAATCACGCCAAAAACGACCTCCACCTGTACTGAAAGCGCTACAGCGGAACGATATCGCTACACCCCTCTCCGGTCACGGCTGTGCAAGGCTTTGATCCACCTCGGCTTTTATCCTCGACCTATACCGTATCGATTTCGCTACAGCGAGTGAATTCCAGCCTTTGTCGAAACCACCTAAATCATTGATCAATAACAACAAAAACAACATTGGCCGTGTTCTTGCTATGTAGATCTCCATAACCAGGGCATCGCCCAAGCATTCAATCGCGTCCACCAGACGAGTCTGGCCCCTTAGGAGTTTCCATGAGCGAGTTGCGTTTTACTGAAGATCACGAATGGCTGCGCACCGAAGCTGACGGCAGCGTCACGGTTGGCATCACCGCTTTCGCACAGAACGCCCTGGGCGACGTGGTGTTCGTTCAACTGCCTGAGCTGCAGTCCTACGACAAAGGCGCCGAAGCCGCCACCGTGGAATCGGTAAAGGCTGCAAGCGGCGTGTACATGCCGCTGGACGGCGAAGTGCTGGAAGTGAACCCGGCGCTGGACAGCAGCCCTGAACTGGTCAACGAAGATCCGCTGGGCGAAGGCTGGTTCTTCCGTTTCAAACCAAGCGACGCCACCGCTGTCGGCCAACTGCTGGATCAGGACGCCTACGACCGCCTGATCAAAGCCCAAGCCGAAGCCTGAGGAGCACTGACATGACCGAAGTGAATCTGACCACTGCCAACGAATTCATCGCCCGTCACATCGGCCCGCGTGCCGGCGACGAGCAAGCCATGCTCAACAGCCTCGGTTTCGACTCCCTGGAAGCCCTGAGCGCCAGCGTGATTCCCGACAGCATCAAGGGCACCAGCGTTCTCGGCCTGGAAGACGGCCTGAGCGAAGCCGATGCCCTGGCCTTGATCAAGTCCATCGCAACTAAAAACCAGCTGTTCAAGACCTACATCGGCCAGGGTTACTACGGTACCCACACGCCGTCGCCGATCTTGCGCAACCTGCTGGAAAACCCGGCCTGGTACACCGCCTACACCCCGTACCAGCCAGAAATCTCCCAGGGCCGTCTCGAAGCGCTGCTGAACTTCCAGACCCTGATCAGCGACCTCACCGGCCTGCCGATCGCCAACGCCTCGCTGCTCGACGAAGCCACCGCCGCTGCCGAAGCCATGACCTTCTGCAAACGCCTGAGCAAGAACAAAGGCAGCCACCAATTCTTCGCCTCCGTGCATTGCCACCCGCAGACCCTCGACGTACTGCGCACCCGTGCCGAGCCTCTGGGCATCGACGTGGTGGTTGGCGACGAGCGTGAACTGAGCGACGTGACGCCGTTCTTCGGCGCCCTGCTGCAATACCCGGCGAGCAACGGTGACGTGTTCGACTACCGCGAGCTGACCGAACGTTTCCACGCCGCCAACGCCCTCGTCGCCGTGGCTGCCGACCTGCTGGCCCTGACCGTGCTGAGCGCACCGGGCGAGTTCGGTGCCGACGTGGCCATCGGTAGCGCACAGCGCTTCGGCGTGCCGCTGGGCTTCGGTGGTCCGCACGCGGCGTATTTCTCCACCAAGGATGCGTTCAAGCGTGACATGCCGGGCCGTCTGGTCGGTGTTTCCGTAGACCGTTTCGGCAACCCGGCCCTGCGTTTGGCCATGCAAACCCGCGAGCAACACATCCGTCGCGAGAAAGCCACGTCGAACATCTGCACCGCGCAAGTGCTGCTGGCCAACATCGCCAGCATGTACGCCGTGTACCACGGTCCAAAAGGCCTGACACAGATCGCCAATCGTGTGCATCACCTGACCGCAATCCTGGCCAAAGGCTTGGGCGCATTGGGTCTGAACGTCGAGCAAACGAGTTTCTTCGACACCCTGACCGTGAAGACCGGCGCTCAAACCGCTGCCCTGCACGACAAGGCACACGCCCAGCGCATCAACCTGCGCGTGGTCGATGGCGAACGCCTGGGCCTGTCCCTGGACGAAACCACCACTCAGGCCGACGTTGAAACCCTGTGGAGCCTGCTGTCCGACGGCAAGGCCCTGCCAGACTTCGCCGCCCTCGCCGCCTCGGTGCAGAGCGCCATCCCGGCCGCGCTGGTACGTCAGTCGCCAATCCTCAGCCACCCGGTGTTCAACCGTTATCACTCGGAAACCGAGCTGATGCGTTACCTGCGCAAACTGGCGGACAAGGACCTGGCGCTGGACCGCACCATGATCCCGCTGGGTTCGTGCACCATGAAACTCAACGCCGCCAGCGAAATGATCCCGGTAACCTGGGCCGAATTCGGTGCCCTGCACCCGTTCGCCCCGGCCGAGCAAAGCGCCGGTTATCAGCAATTGACCGACGAACTGGAAGCCATGCTGTGCGCTGCGACCGGCTACGATTCGGTTTCGCTGCAACCGAACGCCGGTTCCCAGGGTGAATACGCAGGTCTGCTGGCGATTCGTGCCTACCACCAGAGCCGTGGCGAAGACCGTCGCGACATCTGCCTGATCCCGTCGTCGGCCCACGGCACCAACCCGGCCACCGCTCAGATGGCCGGTATGCGTGTGGTTGTGACCGCATGCGATGCCCGTGGCAACGTCGACATCGAAGACCTGCGCGCCAAGGCGATCGAGCACCGCGAACACCTCGCCGCGCTGATGATCACCTACCCGTCGACCCACGGCGTGTTTGAAGAAGGCATCCGCGAAATCTGTGGCATCGTTCATGACAACGGCGGCCAGGTGTACATCGACGGCGCCAACATGAACGCCATGGTCGGCCTCTGCGCGCCGGGCAAGTTCGGCGGCGATGTTTCGCACCTGAACCTGCACAAGACCTTCTGCATCCCCCACGGCGGTGGCGGCCCGGGTGTCGGCCCGATCGGTGTGAAATCGCACCTGGCGCCATTCCTTCCAGGCCACGGCCAAATGGAGCGCAAGGAAGGCGCCGTTTGCGCGGCACCGTTCGGCAGCGCGAGCATCTTGCCAATCACCTGGATGTACATTCGTATGATGGGTGGCGCGGGTCTCAAGCGTGCTTCGCAGCTGGCGATCCTCAATGCCAACTACATCTCCCGTCGCCTCGAAGAGCACTATCCAGTGCTGTACACCGGCAGCAACGGCCTGGTGGCGCACGAATGCATCCTCGACCTGCGTCCGCTGAAAGACAGCAGCGGCATCAGCGTCGATGACGTGGCCAAGCGCCTGATCGACTTCGGTTTCCACGCGCCTACCATGTCGTTCCCGGTAGCCGGCACGCTGATGATCGAGCCGACCGAAAGCGAATCCAAGGAAGAACTGGACCGCTTCTGCGACGCCATGATCCGCATCCGCGAAGAAATCCGCGCGGTGGAAAACGGCACCCTGGACAAGGACGACAACCCGCTGAAAAACGCTCCGCACACCGCCAAGGAACTGGTAGGCGAGTGGTCGCACCCGTACAGCCGTGAGCAGGCGGTTTACCCGGTTGCGTCGCTGATCGAAGGTAAATACTGGCCGCCGGTCGGTCGCGTCGACAACGTGTTTGGCGATCGCAACCTGGTCTGCGCCTGCCCGTCGATCGAAAGCTACGCTTAAACCAATATGGGGGCGGGTTTACTCGCCCCTCTCAAGAACACCGCATTCCCCTTGTGGGAGCGGGCTTGCTCGCGAAGGCGGTGTGTCAGCCGCCAAATGTGCTGCCTGTTACGCCGCCTTCGCGAGCAAGCCCGCTCCCACAGGGATCTGCGCCAAGCCCCCCCCTGTTTCAGCCTGTTCCTATAACAAGAAACCGGAGAACCACCATGTCGTTAAGCGTGTTCGACCTGTTCAAGATTGGCATCGGCCCCTCCAGCTCCCACACCGTCGGTCCGATGCGCGCCGCTGCACGTTTCGTCGAAGGCCTGCGCCGTGAAGGGCTGCTGACGGCCACCACCTGCGTCAAAGTCGAGCTGTACGGCTCGCTCGGCGCTACCGGCAAGGGCCACGGCAGTGACAAGGCTGTGCTGCTCGGCCTGGAAGGCGAACACCCGGACACCGTAGACACCGAAACCGTCGCTGCGCGCCTGCAGGAAATACGTGGCAACGGTCGCTTGAACCTGCTCGGCGAACACAGCATTGCGTTCAACGAGAAAGAACACCTGGCGATGATTCGCAAACCGTTGGCCTATCACCCCAATGGCATGATTTTTCGCGCCTTCGACGCGGCGGGCCTGCAGATCCGCAGTCGCGAGTACTACTCGGTCGGCGGCGGTTTTGTGGTCGATGAGGACGCCGCAGGCGCCGACCGCATCGTCGAAGACGCCACGCCCCTGACCTTCCCCTTCAAAAGTGCCAAGGACCTGCTCGCTCATTGCGCCAAATACGGCCTGTCGATCAGCCAGGTGATGCTGACCAACGAAAGCGCCTGGCGTCCGGAAGCGGAAACCCGCGCCGGCCTGCTGAAAATCTGGCAAGTAATGCAGGACTGCGTCGCCGCCGGATGCCGCAATGAAGGCATCCTGCCCGGCGGGCTGAAGGTCAAGCGCCGGGCCGCGGCGCTGCATCGGCAATTGTGCAAGAACCCGGAATCGTCATTGCGCGATCCGCTGTCGGTGCTGGACTGGGTCAACCTGTACGCCCTGGCCGTCAACGAAGAAAACGCCAACGGCGGGCGCGTGGTCACGGCGCCCACCAATGGTGCGGCCGGGATCATTCCGGCGGTGCTGCATTACTACATGCGGTTTATTCCCGGCGCGAATGATGACGGCGTGGTGCGTTTTCTGCTCACTGCGGCGGCCATCGGCATTCTGTACAAGGAAAACGCCTCGATCTCCGGCGCCGAAGTCGGTTGTCAGGGCGAAGTCGGCGTCGCCTGCTCGATGGCCGCCGGTGCCTTGTGCGAAGTACTGGGCGGCACCGTACAACAAGTGGAAAACGCCGCGGAAATCGGCATGGAACACAACCTCGGGCTGACCTGCGACCCGATTGGCGGGCTGGTGCAAGTGCCTTGCATCGAGCGCAACGCCATGGGTTCGGTCAAGGCCATCAATGCCGTGCGCATGGCCCTGCGCGGCGACGGGCAACACTTCGTCTCCCTCGACAAGGTTATCCGCACCATGCGCCAAACCGGCGCCGACATGAAAAGCAAATACAAGGAAACCGCCCGTGGCGGTTTGGCGGTCAACATTATCGAGTGCTGATGAGCGCTCATCTGCACCCTTCTTCAGGAGCTGAATATGTCCACCGAACAACTGTTGAAAACCCCGTTGCACGCACTGCACATCGAACTCGGCGCGCGCATGGTGCCGTTCGCCGGCTACGACATGCCAGTGCAATACCCGCTGGGCGTGATGAAGGAACACCAGCACACCCGCGACCAGGCCGGGCTGTTCGATGTCTCGCACATGGGCCAGATCCGCCTGACCGGTGCCAACGCGGCCGAGGCCCTGGAAACCCTGGTGCCGGTGGACATCATCGACCTGCCGGTGGGCATGCAGCGCTACGCGATGTTCACCAATGCGACGGGCGGCATCCTCGATGATTTGATGGTGGCCAACCTGGGCAATGACGAACTGTTCCTGGTGGTCAACGCCGCCTGCAAGGATCAGGACCTGGCACACCTGCAAAAGCACATCGGCAATCAGTGCACCATCGAGCCATTGTTCGAAGAGCGCGCCCTGCTCGCCCTGCAAGGTCCGGCGGCGGTCACTGTGCTGGCACGTCTGGCACCTGAAGTGGCGAAGATGACCTTCATGCAGTTCGCTCGAGTGAAACTGCTGGGCGTGGACTGCTTTGTCAGCCGCTCGGGCTACACCGGTGAAGACGGCTTCGAAATCTCCGTGCCGGCCGACAGCGCCGAAGCCCTGGCTCGCGCCCTGCTCGCCGAACAGGAAGTCGAGGCCATTGGCCTTGGCGCGCGCGATTCGCTGCGCCTGGAAGCGGGTCTGTGCCTGTACGGCCACGACATGAACACCGACACCACCCCGATCGAAGCGAGCCTGCTGTGGGCGATCTCCAAGCCACGTCGCACCGATGGCGCACGGGCTGGCGGCTTCCCCGGCGCCGAAACCGTATTCGCTCAGCAACAGGCAGGCGTCAAGCGTAAACGCGTAGGCCTGCTGCCGCAGGAACGTACCCCCGTGCGCGAAGGTGCCGAGATCGTCAACGAAGCCGGCGACATCATCGGTAGCGTCTGCAGCGGCGGTTTCGGCCCGACCCTGGGCGGGCCGCTGGCCATGGGTTATGTCGACAGCGCTTACATCGCACTGGACACACCCGTTTGGGCGATTGTTCGTGGGAAAAGGGTGCCTTTGCTTGTAAGCAAAATGCCATTTGTTCCACAACGCTACTATCGCGGCTGATTGAATGTTTCTATAAGTAACGCGGTTGCGTTAACAGTGCACTAATGTGTAACGCAACCGCCATAAAGTAGTGCATTGTTTGACTCTAAGCTTCGATTATGAACTTTGCTTATAACGTTCGAAAACAATTGAACAACGTTAACGTATAAGGCACCACGAGTGGCCTTACTTTGCCATCAACCTGAGGAAATACGGGGCCTTCACAGGGCTTGTTTTTTCTCCCGTAGTTGGCGTAGAGTTTGTTCACTGTGTTTGCATGGGTCGCTTGGAATCGTGACCTGGGCAGTAGCCTACAAGTTAGCTACATCCCGTTCGACGTCTTCTTACTCTCCTGCAACCAGCCCCAGTACTCTTTCACGAGAAGGAGACTGTCATTAATTTTTGCGTCAAAGGAAATAAGAAATGTCCCAACGTCAGAGCGGTACCGTCAAGTGGTTTAACGACGAGAAAGGTTTTGGTTTTATCACTCCTGAAAGCGGTCCGGATCTGTTCGTGCATTTCCGCGCCATCCAGGGCAACGGCTTCAAGAGCCTGAAAGAAGGCCAGAAAGTGACTTTCATCGCCGTGCAGGGCCAGAAAGGCATGCAGGCTGACGAAGTACAAGCAGAAGCCTAATCTTCTGTTACGAAAAAGCCCCTGATGCTGACATCAGGGGCTTTTTTGTGCGCGTAAATCCGTAAAATGGCTTCTTTTTTCGCCGAGAGCCTGCCATGTCGAAACACCTGCTTACTCCCCAGGGCGACTTTCCTGCCGCTGGCCTGGGTCGTCGTCTGGCAGCCATGTTCTATGACTTCCTGCTGTGCACCGCCCTGCTGATCGTCACCAGCGGCATCTACAAGATGATCCAGATGGCGATCATCGGCGAAGAAAGGATGCGCACCCTGACCGAAGCCGGCGCGCTGGACGGTGATCCCCTGCTCTCCACCGTGCTGTTGTTCGTACTGTTCGGCTTTTTTGCCAAGTTCTGGACATGGTCTGGTCAGACCCTGGGCATGCAAGTCTGGTGCATCCGGGTACAGAACGCCGACGGCTCATCCATCAGCCTGTGGCAGGCGCTGCTGCGTTTTGTGGTATCGATCGCTTCGCTGCTGTGTGTTGGCCTGGGCTTCCTCTGGTCGTTGTTCGACAAGCAGAAACGCAGTTGGCACGACATGTATTCCAACACCCGGCTTGTGCGGATTCCGAAGAAAACCAAATAATCGGGGTCGGCAAAAAACACTGTGGGAGCGGGCTTGCTCGCGAAAGCGGTGTGTCAGCCGATATCAATGTTGCCTGACACTACGCCTTCGCGAGCAAGCCCGCTCCCACATTTTTTGCGACCGGCCTGATAAACCTCAGGCGTTCCCGGCCAATTTCATTCTCGCCGCCTGAGTAAAGTCAAGCATGCGCTTGAGCGGCCGGATCGCCTGCGGAATCAGCGCCGGGTCGACAAAGATCTCGTTTGCCCCTTCCTTCAACGCTTTCAGCGTCCGCTCAAGCGTGTTCATGGCCATCCACGGGCAATGCGCACAACTACGGCACGCCGCGCCGTTACCCGCCGTCGGGGCTTCGATAAAGACCTTGTCCGGGCACAGCTGCTGCATCTTGTAGAAGATGCCACGATCTGTCGCCACGATCAGCGTTTTGTTTGGCAGGTTCTGTGCCGCCGCGATCAACTGACTGGTGGAACCAACGGCATCGGCCAATTCAATCACCGAGGTCGGCGACTCCGGGTGCACCAGAATCGCCGCATCCGGGTACAGCGCCTTCATGTCTTCAAGCTGTTTGGACTTGAACTCTTCGTGAACGATGCAGGCACCGTCCCACAACAGCATGTCGGCACCAGTCTGGCGCTGAATGTAGGTGCCCAGGTGCTTGTCCGGGCCCCAGATGATGGTCTCGCCGTTGTCCATCAGGCTTTCGACGATTTCCAGCGCACAGCTTGAAGTCACCACCCAATCCGCTCGGGCTTTTACCGCAGCGGAAGTGTTGGCATACACCACCACCGTGCGCTCCGGGTGTTGGTCGCAGAACGCGGAAAACTCGTCCACCGGGCAACCGAGGTCGAGCGAACAGGTCGCTTCGAGCGTCGGCATCAGCACGCGTTTTTCCGGGTTGAGAATCTTGGCGGTCTCACCCATGAACTTCACGCCGGCGACGACCACGGTCTTGGCCGGATGGGCATTGCCGAAACGGGCCATCTCCAGCGAATCGGAGACACAGCCGCCCGTCTCTTCGGCGAGCGCCTGAATGACAGGATCACAATAGAAGTGGGCCACCAGCACCGCGTCCTGAGCCTTGAGCTCGGCAGCGATGGCAGCACGGTAATAAGCCTCTTCATCGGCGGTCAGCGGCTTGGGCTGTTTGGCGTCGAGGTGGGCTTGAACCAGAAGGCGTTCGGAAATTTGCGTCATGTTCGCAAGACCTGCAGGCGCTTTCGCGCGAAAGTCGAGTATACACCCGGCTCCGTACCTTTCAGGGTACCGCCGGGAAAGTGAGTATTCATCAGGCACGGACAGCGTTGAAGCTGCGCAAGGCTACAGAATATCCGACGGATGCAAAAGGTGATTCTGACCTGCGTAATGCACAGCAGTCTGGAGCAAGGCGGACCTGAATCGCGGGCAAAAAAAAACCCGGAAATCCTCACTTTCGTGGGCCTTCCGGATTTTCTAAACTGCTACAAAAATGGTGGGTCGTGTGGGATTCGAACCTACGACCAATTGGTTAAAAGCCAACTGCTCTACCAACTGAGCTAACGACCCGCTGTGTGGTGGCGCGTATAATACTGATTTTTAAGGACTATTCAACACCTATTTTGAAAAAAATCAAAAATAAGGTGTTGGATCGCTGATTCCGGCCGCCGCAAAGCCTTCTGCCCGCAGTCGGCAGCTGTCGCACTTGCCGCATGCACGACCGTTATCGTCGGCCTGGTAACAGGAAACGGTCAGGCCATAATCCACGCCAAGCTTCACGCCCGCCTGGACGATCTGCGCTTTGCTGAGGTTTTGCAGCGGTGCCTGGATGCGGAAACCATTGCCTTCCACGCCGGCCTTGGTGGCCAGATTGGCCATGCGCTCGAACGACTCAATGAACTCGGGACGGCAGTCCGGGTAACCGGAGTAATCCACTGCATTGACGCCGATGAAGATGTCTCGTGCGCCGAGCACTTCAGCCCAGCCCAGTGCGAGGGACAGGAACACCGTGTTGCGCGCAGGCACGTAAGTCACCGGAATGCCTTCACCCAACTCTTCCGGAATATCGATGCTGCTGTCGGTCAGCGCCGAGCCACCCATGCCGTTCAGGTTGAGGCCAATCACCTTGTGTTCGACCACACCCAGGTCCCGGGCGACTCGTTCGGCGGCATGCAGTTCGGCGTGAGAACGCTGACCGTAGTCAAAGCTCATGGTGTAGCAGCTGTAACCTTCGGCGCGAGCCATCGCCACGACCGTCGCCGAATCCAGACCACCGGACAGCAGGATGACCGCACGTTTTTCAGCAGTATTGAGTTGTTCAGTCATTTCAGCGCCCCGGCTCGTCATTCCAAAGATATTTATGCAGCTGCAATTGCAAACGCACAGGCAGGTTGTCCGCCACTATCCAGTCCGCCAGGTCCCGGGCATTGAGATCATGGTGACTTGGCGAGAACAGGACTTCACCGGCACGCTGGTCCAGACCGTACTGGATCAGTTTGGACACGGACCAGTCATAGTCCTCCCGTGAGCAAATGACAAACTTCACCTGGTCGTTGGGCGTGAGCAGCTCAATGTTTTCGTAGCGATTGCGGTGTGCTTCCTTCGAACCCGGGGTTTTTAGGTCGACAACGCGACTGACCCGGGAATCTACCGCCGAGATATCAATAGAGCCACTGGTTTCCAGTGACACTTCGTAACCGGCATCACACAAGCGCTTGAGCAAGGGAATGGCGTTGGGTTGCGCCAGGGGCTCGCCGCCCGTGACACAGACGTAACGCGGACGGAAACCGGCGACCTGCTCGAGGATGTCGTCGAGGGTGCGAATGGTTCCGCCGGTGAACGCGTAGGCGCTGTCGCAGTATTGGCAACGCAACGGGCAACCGGTCAGGCGCACAAAAACCGTGGGCAGGCCGGCAGTCCGAGTTTCACCCTGCAACGAGTAGAAAACTTCGGTGATTCTCAATGTGTCTTGCATAGTCGCCACGGGCGTAACAGCTAAACAGGCTGTCCGCCTCCGTCAGGCACTTCAAGGAACCCCGGCAATGCGCAGATCCCAAAAAGCGTGTTTCAGAAAAAGGGGGTGAATTCTAACGAAAAAACCCGCGGCAAGCGCGGGTTTCTTTGAAACGGCTCAAGCCGTCTTACATTTTCTGCAGATCACGCTGCGCCAGCTGAGCAGCGGAAGTGCCCGGATACTGGGACACGACCTGCTGCAGAATGCCTTTGACCCGGTCGGTATGACCGAGACGACGCTCTACATCAGCGAGCTTGTAGAGCGAATCAGGCACCTTGGCGTGCTTCGGATACAGCTGCGAAACCTTGGCAAACGCCTGACCTGCACCTTGCAGATCGCCTTTGGCCAGGTTCACTTCGCCCAGCCAGTATTGGGCGTTGCCCGCGTACTGGCTGTTCGGGTACTTGCGCAGGAAAGCCGAGAAAGCCTGGCTGGCCTTGTCGAAGTCCTTGGCCTTGATCAGGTCGAAGGCAGCATCGTAATAGAGCTTTTCCTTCGCCGGATCTGCCGGCTCGCTACCCGCGGCAGGCGCTTGAGCGGCGGCTGCGCCTGCTG
>NZ_AKJM01000019.1 GCF_000282335.1 Pseudomonas sp. GM48 | reverse complement strand
GCTTGCTCGCGAAGAGGGCCTTACAGACGCCACAAATCTCAGCTGGCAGTCGCCAACAACAGATCCACCACCGACCGGCCATGCCCGCGATGCTTGCCATGCTCATACAAAGAGCCGGCAATTTCATCGGCACGAATCGGCAGGATCGACAGCAAGGTGTCGCTCAGCCCATGGCTGGCCTGACAGAAGCCCTGCATGTAGAGACCGGCCTTGCAGCGTTCATCGGTGATCAGTTTGTAGTGGCGATCGACCTCGAAGTCACCCAGGTACTCCTCCAGCGGCGCCAGCAGTTTGCGGTGCATCTGCCGCTCGTAACCGGTGGCCAGGACCACGGCGTCGTAGTGACGAACCGAGACTTCACCGGTGGCGTTGTTGCGCAACACCAGTTCGATACCACGTTCGTTGGCTGTGGCTTTTGAGAGGGTGGTCAGGGTGTGGAACGCATGGCGAGCGATGCCCGAGACTTTCTGCCGGTAGAAGATGCCGTAGATGCGCTCGATCAGATCGATGTCCACCACCGAGTAGTTGGTGTTGTGGTACTCGTTCACCAGTCGCTCGCGCTCGCTGTCGGGCTGCTGGAACACCAGGTCGGTGAACTCCGGCGAGAACACTTCATTGACGAAGGGGCTGTCGTCGGCTGGCTTCAGTGCCGAGCCGCGCAGGATCATGTCGACCTGCACCGACGGGAAGCTGTCGTTCAAATCGATGAAGGCTTCCGCCGCGCTCTGCCCGCCACCGATGATCGCAATGCGCATCGGTCGGTTGTCCACGCACGGCTGTTTGGCCATCTGCGCCAGGTACTGGGAATGGTGGAACACCCGGCCGTCATCCTTGAGTGCCTTGAACACTTCGGGAATGCGCGGCGTGCCACCGGCGCTGACCACCACCGAACGGGTGGTGCGCACCTGTTGATGCCCGCTCGCATCGCGGGAAATCACCCGCAGCGCCTCGACCTGATGGTTGTGCAGCACCGGCTCGATGGTCAGCACCTCTTCGCCGTAGCGGCTTTGCCCGGTGAACTGCCCGGCGACCCAGCGCAGGTAGTCGTTGTACTCCATGCGACACGGATAGAAGGTGCCCAGGTTGATGAAGTCCACCAGGCGCCCGTGGGCCTTGAGGTAATTGACGAACGAGTAAGGGCTGGTCGGATTGCGCAGGGTCACCAGGTCCTTGAGGAAGGAAATCTGCAACTCGCTCTGGGTCACCAGGGTGTTGCCGTGCCAGCGGTAGTCGGCCTGTTTGTCTAGAAACAGCACATCCAGTTCGCCCTGGCTCGCCCCGCGTTCTTGCAGCGCGATGGCCAGTGCCAGGTTCGACGGGCCGAAACCGACGCCGATCAGGTCGTGAACGAGGGGCGATGCAATTGCCTGTGTCATTTCCAGTGTCCTCTGGATGTTCCCCTCAAAAACAGGGCATTGAACCTAAGTAACCTGACCGGCCAAGGGCCGCACAACAGGTCGTCTGTTGAGTAGGAACGAGGACAATGAAACAAAATTTAACGAGGTTTGATGAGTCCGGGGGATCAGTGGCCATCCCACTGACGCATCCGCACACGGCAATGCTTCATGGCATTGACGATGTGCTTTTCGACCAGTGCACGGGAAATACCCAGTTGCTCGGCGATTTGCGGATGGGACAAGCCCTCGATCTTGCGCAACAGGAAGCTCTCGCGGCACAGCCGTGGCAGCTCCGACAAAGCACGCTGGAGCATGTCCAGGCGCTGGCCGTGATCGAGCACCTTGTGCGGCGAGGGCGTGAAGTAGCGTTCTTCGCTGTCGAGCACCTCCAGCGGTTCGGCGCGACGCAAGGCGTTGCGCCGGTGGTCATCGATGACCAGATTCAATGCGGTGCGATACAGGAATGCGCGGGGCTGCTCGATCGGCGCTTCGCTGGTGCGTTCCAGCACGCGCAGATAAGCGTCATGAACCACATCTTCGGCCGCCTGGCGGTTGCCCAGCCTGGCGTTCAGGAAACACACCAGCTCACGATAGTAGTTTTCCAACATGACTCCCGTCCGCACAGGGGCGCGGTTTCTATCCTTGAGCCGTTTCGGCGACCGCTGAATCACGCAGTGGCACGATAGTGGCAGTTCGAGTCGCGTAATTTATAGTAATTCTCATATAGATTTAAAGTACTGCGTCGCCTTGCCCGATAAATAGTGCTGGTCTATGTGGGAGCGGGCTTGCTCGCGAAGGCGGTGCATCAGGCAACATAAATGATGAATGTGCCGGCCTCTTCGCGAGCAAGCCCGCTCCCACATTAGATTGTGTCAGCGCCTAAATTCCGCGCCCGGTTCATCGTTTACAGGACATCTCCCCGTCCCTGCCCGGCCCTGCCGGCAGTGTTCAGCCATCGACTCGCCGCTGAACGACGGGCCGATTTCCCCAGGCCGGAACCCTGCATGAAACGTCCCCGACAGACCCGACGCGCCCTGTTTGCAGCACTTTGTCTGATCCCCGTGGTTGCCGTCGCCGCCTGGCAGTTCATCCCGCCGGGCCGCGACCAGTTCGCCACCGTCCAGGTCAGCCGCGCCGACATTGAAAGCAGCGTCACCGCATTGGGCACCCTGCAACCGCGGCGCTATGTCGACGTCGGCGCCCAGGCGTCCGGGCAGATCCACAAGATCCACGTGGAAGTCGGGGATGTGGTCAAGGAAGGTCAGTTGCTGGTGGAAATCGACCCGTCCACGCAACAGGCCAAACTCGATGCCGGGCGCTTCTCCATCGAAAACCTCAAGGCGCAGCTGCAGGAGCAACGGGCGCAATACCAGCTGGCCCGGCAGAAATACCAGCGCCAACAGAACCTCGCCGCCGCCGGCGCCACCCGTGAAGAAGATGTGCAGACCGCCCAAGCGGAACTGCGCGCCACCCAGGCACGGGTCGACATGTTCCAGGCGCAGATCCGCCAGGCCCAGGCCAGCCTGCGCAGCGACCAGGCCGAGTTGGGCTACACGCGGATTTATGCACCAATGGCTGGCACAGTGGTGGCGCTGGATGCCCGCGAGGGCCAGACCCTCAACGCCCAACAGCAGACACCGCTGATTTTGCGCATCGCCAGGCTGTCGCCGATGACCGTGTGGGCAGAGGTCTCGGAGGCCGACATCGGCCACGTCAAACCCGGCATGCACGCCTGGTTCACCACCTTGAGCGGCGGCACCCGGCGCTGGACCAGCACCGTGCGGCAAATCCTCCCCGTGCCGCCCAAGCCGCTGGACCAGACCAGCCAGGGCAGCGGCAGCCCCGCCAGCAGCAGCAAAAGCGGGAGTGCCCGCGTGGTGCTGTACACCGTGTTGCTGGACGTCGACAACGCCGATAACGCGCTGATGGCAGAAATGACCACCCAAGTGTTTTTCGTCGCCGATCAGGCGAAGAACGTCCTGACCGCGCCCATCGCCGCCCTGCAAAGCGGCGCCGAGGCTGATCGCCAAACTGCCCAAGTCGTCGCCAAAAACGGCGACATCCAGCAACGCAATGTCCGTACCGGCATCAGTGATCGCCTGCGCGTACAGATCCTCGACGGCCTGCAGGAAGGCGATCATCTGTTGATCGGTCCGGCCGACGGGAGTGGCGGCTGAATGCACACGCCCCTGATCGACCTTTCGGACATCCGCAAAGCCTACGGCGGTGGCGACGCGCCTGAAGTTCACGTGTTGCGCGGCATCGACCTGTCGATCCATGCCGGCGAGTTCGTGGCGATTGTCGGCGCCTCCGGCTCCGGCAAGTCGACGCTGATGAACATCCTCGGCTGCCTCGACCGCCCGACCTCGGGTGAATACCGCTTCGCCGGGGAAAACGTCGCGGCCCTCGACAGTGACGAGTTGGCCTGGCTGCGTCGCGAAGCCTTTGGTTTTGTGTTCCAGGGTTATCACCTGATTCCGTCCGGCTCGGCCCAGGAAAACGTCGAAATGCCGGCGATCTACGCAGGTACCCCGGCCGCCGAACGCCACGCCCGCGCCGCCGCCCTGCTCGACCGCCTCGGCCTGGCTTCGCGCACCGGCAACCGTCCGCATCAACTCTCGGGCGGGCAACAGCAACGGGTGTCGATTGCCCGCGCCTTGATGAATGGCGGCCACATCATCCTTGCCGACGAACCCACCGGCGCCCTCGACAGCCACAGTGGCGCCGAGGTCATGGCCCTGCTCGACGAACTGGCGAGCCAGGGCCACGTGGTGATCCTCATCACTCACGACCGCGAAGTGGCCGCCAGGGCCAAACGCATCATCGAGATCCGCGACGGCCTGATCATCAGCGACAGTGTCAGGGACAACCCCGTCGCGCAAATTTCGGCCAACCCCGGCGCCCTGCAAGCGGTAGACCTGCGCAAGCGCCTGAGCGAAGGCGCTGAAGCGACTGGCGCCTGGAAAGGTGAATTGGTGGATGCCGTGCAAGCGGCGTGGCGAGTGATGTGGATCAACAAGTTTCGCACCGCGTTGACCCTGCTCGGGATCATCATCGGCGTCGCCTCGGTGGTGGTGATGCTGGCCGTGGGCGAAGGCAGCAAGCGCCAGGTGATGGCGCAGATGGGCGCGTTCGGTTCCAACATCATTTACCTCAGCGGCTCGGCGCCCAATCCGCGCACGCCAATGGGTATTGTCACGCTGGATGAAGTCGCGGCGATTGCCAGCTTGCCCCAGGTCATGCGGATCATGCCGGTCAACGGCCAGGAGGCCGGGGTGCGCTTCGGCAACCTTGATCACATGAGCTACGTCGGTGGCAACGACACCAATTTCCCGGCGATCTTCAACTGGCCGGTGGTCGAAGGCAGCTACTTCACCCACGCCGATGAACAGAACGCCGCGGCGGTCGCGGTGATCGGGCACAAGGTGCGGACCAAGTTGCTCAAGGACGTGGCCAACCCGATCGGTCAGTACATCCTGATCGAAAACGTACCCTTCCAGGTGGTCGGCGTGCTCGCGGAAAAAGGCGCCAGCTCCGGCGACTCCGACAGCGACGACCGCATCGCCATCCCCTACTCCGCCGCGAGCGTGCGCCTGTTCGGCACGCACAATCCCGAGTACATCGCCATCGCAGCCGCCGACGCGCGCAAGGTCAAGGAGACCGAAAAGGCCATCGAACAATTGATGCTGCGCCTGCACGACGGCAAGCACGATTTCGAACTGACCAACAACGCGGCGATGATCCAGGCCGAGGCGCGCACGCAAAACACCCTGTCGCTGATGCTCGGCTCGATTGCCGCGATTTCGCTGCTGGTGGGCGGGATCGGCGTGATGAACATCATGCTCATGACCGTGCGCGAACGTACCCGCGAGATCGGTATTCGCATGGCCACCGGTGCCCGCCAGCGCGACATCCTGCGCCAGTTCCTCACTGAAGCGGTGATGCTTTCGGTGGTGGGCGGCCTCACCGGGATTGCCCTGGCACTGATCGTCGGTGGCGTGCTGATTTTTAGCGAAGTCGCTGTCGCATTCTCCTTGATAGCGGTGCTGGGCGCCTTCGGTTGCGCCTTGGTCACCGGTGTTGTTTTCGGCTACATGCCGGCCCGCAAAGCTGCCCGACTCGACCCGGTCACGGCCCTTACCAGTGAATGATCGATTGATGAAGCCGCCACTCAGTGTGTTAACCCTGTGCCTGTTGCTCAGCGCCTGCGGCAGCCCGGCCCAGCGCCCCGACAGCGGCATTGAGCCTGCGGCCACCTGGCAATCGCCGCACACCGTCGGTGCAGCCCACGACAACCAACAATGGTGGAACCGCTTCGGCAGCCCGCAACTGGGTCGCCTGATCGAACAGGCGCGGCTCGGCAGTTACGATTTGGCCGCCGCCATCGCCCGGGTGCGCCAGGCCCGGGCCGACACGGTCATCGCCGGCGGCTCGCAACTGCCGGAGGTCAAGGCCGAGGCCAATGCCAATCGCCAGAAGCTGCTGCGTGGCAGCGGCTACAGTCAGCTCGACGCCGACAGCGATAACGACGCCGTCGACTACTTCACTGCGAACCTGACTGCCAGCTACGAAATCGACTTCTGGGGTGGTCAACGGGCCAGCCGCGACAGCGCGCAATCAAGTCTGAAAGCCAGCGAGTTCGATCAGGCCACCGTGGAGCTGACGCTGCTCAGCGGTGTCGCCAATGGCTACGTGCAAGCCTTGTCGTTGCAGGAGCAGAGCCGCATCGCCGGGTTGAACCTGGCCAATGCGCAAAGCGTGTTGAATCTGGTGCAGATCCGCTTCGATTCGGGTTCGGCCACGGCCCTGGAACTGGCGCAGCAAAAAAGCCTGGTGGCGGCGCAGCAACGCCAGTTGCCGCTGGTGCAGCAACAGGCCGAGGATGCGCGGATCAGCCTCGCCGCCCTGCTCGGCCGCCCGGTTCAGGCTCTGGCGTTGGGCCAGGAACGTTTCGATCAACTGACCTGGCCGGCGATTGACGCCGGGGTGCCCAGCCTGTTGCTCAGTCGCCGCCCGGACATTGCCCGGGCCGAGGCGCAACTGGCCGCCGCCCAGGCCGACGTCAGCGTCGCCCGCGCCGCGATGCTGCCGACCGTGACCCTCACCGCCGAATTCGGCTCCGGCGCCGACCGGGCCGACGACATTCTGCGCAGCCCCTTCTACAACCTCACCGCCGGACTGCTCGCGCCGGTATTCAACAACGGTCGCCTCGGCGCCCAGCGCGACAAGGCCACGGCGCGCCAGGAAGAACTGCTGGAGATCTATCGCGGCGCAATCATCAATGGCTTCGCCGACGTCGAAAAAGCCCTCAACAGCATTCGCGGACTGGATGAACAGCGCCAATGGCAGAGCGAAGAATTGAGCCAGGCACAAACCGCGTTCAACATCGCGCAAAGCCGCTATCGGGCCGGGGCCGAGGATTTGCTGACGGTGCTGGAAACACAGCGCACGCTGTATGCAGCACAGGATTTGAACGTGCAACTGCGCTTGTCACGGATGCAGGCGAGCATTGCGTTGTACAAGGCGTTGGGTGGGGGGTGGCAGGTTCTTTAATTGCGGTGCCAGTCAGGACGCCTTCGC
>NZ_AKJM01000018.1 GCF_000282335.1 Pseudomonas sp. GM48 | reverse complement strand
AGTCCCGTCCGCTGCGCCATATCTGCCCCGAGGCCAACTGAACGCCTTGGAGCTACGAAGAAAACCGCTGGTTTACTTCGAGTCGATAGCAAAAACCCTGGTCGAAAGACCGGGGTTTTTTGTTTCTGGAATTCAGGTTTTCCCCTCTCGCCTTGTTCCCGGTGGACCTTTCTGCATGCCTCGTTGCCGGAATGGCCTATCGGACGCTGACGACGCCGTCGTCCAGCAGCACCCCTCCAGCCTCACGCTACCAAAATTCACGGCTACTCTTAACGTGCTGCGTCGAATAGTCGCGTTTTTTTGATTTGCTGGTCAGTTTTTAGTTTTCCGTCAGGCCGTAAGCCTATAAACTTAACCTTTCGGTCAGCTTTGCACTGTCAACAACAGCCCTTTGCATCGTCGAAAGGGGCCTCTGCAAGACTCGAGATTTTCCAGAACATAACCAGAAGGGCGGGCTCCATAACCGCCCAGAGGATGATCCATGTCCAACCGTGATATATCCCGGCGCTCGTTCCTTCAGGGCGGGCTGGTAGCGGGCGTGAGCGTGACGCTCACGCCATTGAGCAGCCAGGCGCTGGCCGCCTTGATGGAAAACAGCGTGACTGTGCCGTCCGAGCAGTGGCTCGGCAACAATGGCAAGGCGCGCGCCCGTAACGATGCCTTGTCCAAGGTCTGTGGCAGCAAGGTCTTTGCCCGCGACATCCGCGCCAAGGACATGCCGGGCTGGCCGCAGCAGCAAGGCCACGCCATGCTGCTCAAGACCATCAAGGCCGACCACATCTTCGCAGGTATCGACCTGTCGTGGCTGGGCGCCGAGTTGCAGCCGGACCGCATCGTCACCGCCGAAAACCTGGTCAAGGACGGTATCGTATTCCCTGAGGAGCACGCTCCCGATCCGTTGTTGCCGGCTGGCAAGGTGCCGATGTTCATCGGGCATCCGGTGGCGATCCTGATCTGGAACGACTTCGAGCGCTTCCGACAGGCCAAGAACCAACTCAAATTCAATGACAAGGCGATTCGTTACGGTGCCCAGGTGCCGTTCTACGAAGGTGATCCCTACGGCAGCTTCCGCTACGTACGTGTCGGCGGCGCGACCTCGGCGGACGAAGACGAGTTCGCCAGCCTCAAGGACTCGATCCTGTTCCCGATGCTGAAAAACCGTCGTCCGGTGTGGAACTCCCAGCCGAACCTGCACGGCAACCTCACCGAGCGCGGGTTGTTCTACGCCGAGCGCATGAAGCAGCAGATCGATACACCGCCGGACAACTGGCTGGTGTTCGACGAGCGCTACAAGACCCCGTCGATCGAGCCGGCCGCCCTGGAGCCGGACAACGGCAACGGCTGGTACGACCCGGCCACCAAGACCTTGCATTTCGTCGTCGCCACCCAGTGTCCGCTGGAAGCCGCGACCGAAACCGCGAAGATGATTGCGCCGTCGCGTTTCGGCCTGGCCAATCTGAACATGCACCCGGGTTATACCGTCGGTTACGGCTCCAAAGACCACAACATTTTCGTCTACTACGCAGCGTTGGCGGCGTTGTACGGCGCGGGTGTGCCGGTGCGCCTGGCCAACGACCGCTACGAGCAGTTCCAGAGCGGCATCAAGCGTCACCCGTTCGACATTCGCTACCAGTTGGCGGTGGACAAGAACGACCACAGCTTCAAGATCTTCCGCGCTGAAATGAGCGTCGACGGTGGCGGGCGAATCAACTACAGCCCGTCGGTGGCTGCGGTGGGCGCCACGGCAGCGCAATCGATCTACTACATGCCGCAGAACGATTTGCAGGTCACGGCCTATCACTCCCGCGCAGTGGAGGCCGGGTCGATGCGTGGCTACGGCACCCTGCAGAGCATGGCCTCGACCGAAATGATGGTCGATGAAATCGCTGATCGCCTCGGCGTCGATGCCATTGAGTTGCGCCGTAAAAACGCACTGCGCTCGGGCATGAAAAACACCCAGGGCGCGATCCCGGCCGGTGCTCTGCGCCTGCACGAGATTCTCGACAAGGCAGCCGTTCACGACACCTGGAAAAACCGCGACGCGATCAAGAAACAGCGCGAAGCCGCCGATCCGGATAACTGGTACGGCATTGGTTTCGCCATCTGCCAGAAAGACTTCGGCACCGGTTCCGAAGCACCGATGGCCAGCATTGAATTCACTGCCGAAGGTCGCATCAGCCTGCGCCACATCGGTATCGAAATCGGTACCGGCATGTCCACCTCGCAGGCCATGGTCGTGGCTGATTTCCTCGGTATTCCGGCCCACGAAGTGAAGACCGGCGAAACCGAATGGAAAGAGTTACAGCTGATCAGTGGCGGCAACCCGTACATCATGAGTCAGGCCGAGCAGGACAATTTCCTGCGCAATCCACGCTGGGTCGGCAAAGTCGCTTCGGCTTCGTCGGCAACCAACTCCGCGTACTACTTCAGCCACGCCACCCGTGAAGCGGCGCGTGTGTTGTTCAACCACGGCCTGTGGCCGGCGGCGCTGGAGATCTGGCGCCAAGGCCCTTACGGCGGCCAGGCCAACCCTTACGTGGTGCGCCGCGAAGACGCCCATTGGGTCGACGGCAAGCTCACCGCCAACGGCATGGAACCCCTGCCGTTCGCCATGCTGGCCAAGCGTGTTCACGAGCGCGGCCTGGTGAGCGGCGCCACGGTGCACGGTTTCAACCGCTGGAGCTGGGCCGAGGCCGAGTTCAGCATCGACGGCGTACGTGAGCGTTTGCCGCTCGATGGTCTGGCGGTCAAGTACGGCGACGGTGCACCGAAAGCGAAGAAGGCGCAGATGAACAGCGCCGGTTTCCATCTGCTGGACCGGCAGAACATCGCCTACCCGGCAACCCAGCTGAACAACGCGGCGGTGACTTACTACAGCCCGGTGGCGACGCTGGTGGAAGTGAAGGTCAACAAAGGTTCGGCGGAAGTCTCGGTGCTCAACCATCACTCGTGGGTCGAGTGCGGTCGGGTGCTGGTGGAAGAACTGGTCAAGGGCCAGCTCGAAGGCGGTATCGCCATGGGCATCGGCCATGCGCTGATGGAAGAAATGCCGCTGTACGAAGGCGGGCCGGGGGAGGGTGACTGGAACTTCAACCGTTACCGCCTGCCGATGGCGCGGCATGTTGCGGTGTGGAAACAGACGGCGGACATCCTGCCGCCACTCTCGCCAAGCGACCCGTCCAAGGGCATCGCCGAAGTGGTGATGATTCCGGTGGTTGGCGCCATCGGCAACGCCGTGGCCCATGCCATCGGTAAACGTGTCCGCGACCTGCCTATCACTTCTGCACGCATCAAGGAGGCCCTCAATGGCTAACCGTCCGCTTCAACTGACCCTCAACGGTCAATCCGTCGGCCCGGTGGACATCCCTGATGACCTGCCAATGATCGACTACCTGCACGAATACAAGAACCTCACCGGTTCGCGCCTGGGCTGCGGCCAGGGCATCTGCCACGCCTGCGTGGTGATCGTCGACAACCCCGACGGCACCAGTGAAGAAGTGCGCACCTGCATCACCGGCGCGCACTATTTCGAAGGCAAGAAAGTACGGACCATCGAAGGCCATGCGACACGCGACGAGCAGGGCAAGGTCACCGAGCTGAATCCGATCCAGCAGCGCTTCGTCGATGAATTCGCCTTCCAGTGCAGCTACTGCGCACCGGGCTTCGTCAATGCCGCGACCGTGCTGGTGGAAAAGCTGCAGCGTCAGCCGATCGTCAAAAGCCAGCTGGAAAAAGTCATCGAGGACAGCCTCGGCCATCACATCTGCCGTTGCACCGGGTACGTGCGTTACTACAGCGCCACCCGCAACGTGCTGACCGATCTCGGCCTGGTCAAGGAGGGTTAAGCATGAAGCTTCTACTTAGCCGTCTGGCATTGGCGGTTGGTCTGGCTGCGCCTGTGTTGCTGGCTCACGCCGATGACGCGCAGGTCAGGCAGGGCGAATACCTCGCTCGCGCCGCCGATTGCATGGCGTGTCACACCGCACCGGGTGGCGCGCCGTATGCGGGCGGTCTGCCGATCGTTTCGCCGTTCGGCACAATCTACGGCACCAACATCACCCCGAGCAAAGAGCACGGCATCGGCCTGTACAACGATGACGAGTTCTTTGCCGCGCTGACCGAAGGCAAGCGCCGCGATGGCGCGAACCTGTATCCGGCGATGCCCTACACCTCCTATCACCTGATGCCGCGCGCCGATTCCGACGCGATTCATGCCTACCTGAAAACTGTCGAGCCGATCGAGCGTGCAGCACCGGTCACCAGCCTGAGCTTCCCGTTCAACGTGCGCCTGGGCCTGATGGGCTGGAACATGATGTACGGCAAGGACGTGAAGCTGGAACCGGCTGAAGGCAAAAGCGAAGCCTGGAAGCGCGGCCAATATGTGGTCGATGTGCTTGGTCATTGTGGCGAATGCCATACGCCGCGGGGCTTGCCTGGTGCGATGCAGCAGGACAAGCGCATGACCGGCGGCATTCTCAATGGTTATCTGGCGCCAAGCCTGCTGGCCACTGACCTGGCGGCCCGTGGCTGGAACCATCAGGACCTGAGCTCGTTCCTCAAGCACGGCATGAGCGCCCAGGGCACGATGTTCAACGAGATGTTCCCGGTGTTCCATAACAGCACCCAGGGCCTCAGTGATCCGGATCTGGCGGCGATGGCGACCTTCCTGCTCGGCGATCAGCCGCCGGCGGCGAAAGTCCTCACAGAAGTGCCGTTGGACAAACTCAGCCCAAGTGCCCAGCGTGGCCGTCAGGAATATTTGAATGTCTGCGCCGGTTGCCATGCGCCGGGTGGCGAGGGCAGGCCGCACATCGCCGTGGCCATGCGTGGCAACACCACGTTGCGCCTGGAAGATCCGCGCAACCTGGTGCGGGTGATCGACGACGGTATCGGCGAGCAGAAGTTCTCCGGGTTCGAGCACATGCAGCCGATGCCGGGGTTCGCTCAGAAGTTGAGCGACGGGCAACTCACGGATCTGCTGAACTACCTGCGTCAGGGCTGGGGCGGTCAGCCGAATGATTTGGCCGTAAACGATGTGCAGAAGTTGCGGGCCGATGCGCCGCCGCTCGAGCACAAGGCGCACTGATATGCAGCATCTCGATCTGCAGGTGATACGTCGGGCGCTGGAGTGGTCGACGGCCGGTCAGCGCATCTGGCTGTGTACGGTGCTGGCCACTTACGGCTCGGCACCGCGCGCACCGGGGTCGCTATTGGCGGTGAACACTGACGGGCAATGGATTGGCTCGTTGTCTGGTGGCTGTGTCGAGGAAGACTTTCTCGAGCGAGTCGCCGACGGTGCGTTTCTGGAGCCGGTCAGCGTTGTTCGTTACGGCGAAGGCGACGATCCACGCTCCCGCGTCAGCCTGCCGTGTGGCGGGGTGCTGGATGTGCTGGTCGAGAAGCTTGAAGCCGATTGCGAGGCGCAAGCGCATCTGCGGGAGCTGGAGTCGGCGCTGTTGGGCCGGCGTCGACTGATCCGCGAAGTTGATCTGCTCAGCGGTGCGCGCAGTCTGTTCGATGATCGTGAGCAGGGTGTGCGTATCGAGCGTGAAATCGACCGGGTGCGTGTGCGCGTCGGCGCGGCCCAGCGTTTGCTGCTGGCGGGGTATTCCAGTGTCGCTCAGGCTTGTGCAGAGTTTGCCGTGGGCTTGGGTTTCGAGGTGATTCTGTGTGACCCGCGGGACGACGTGCTGGAAGGCGTCGTGCTGGAAAACGTAGAGATTCGCCGCCAACTGCCTTCGGTGTTCATTGCCGACGGCGGTTGCCACAGCGATACGGCAGTGGTGGCATTGACTCACGATCCGCGCATTGATGACCTGGCGATGATGGAGGCGGTGCGCACCGAGGCGTTCTATATCGGTGTGATGGGCTCCATGCAGACCTCGCACAAACGCTTCGAGCGCCTGCGCCGCATCGGCGGTCTGGGTGATGTCGAGTTGGGTCGGATCCATGCGCCAATCGGGTTGAACCTGGGCAGCAAGACCCCGGCAGAAATCGCTCTGGCGGTGTTGGCTGACATCTTGCGAATCCGCAGCGGAATCGCACGGGACCGTTTGTAACCTTCGCTGAACAAAAAAATGCGCCGCCATGTGCGTGACCCACTGTAGGAGCGAGCTTGCTCGCGATGGTCGTTAACGATGCCGCGTGTTTACTGACTAAACGCAGCGCTCTTGAGTCCATCGCGAGCAGGCTCGCTCCCACAGTGAATTGCAGTGCCGCTTAGTAGCCGAACTTGTCCCGCAATCCGTAATACCACGCACCCAATGCCGCAAACGGTGTGCGCAGCATTTGTCCACCAGGGAACGGGTAGTGGGGCAGGTCGGCAAACGCGTCAAAACGCTCGGCCTGGCCGCGCAGCGCTTCGGCCAGCACCTTGCCCGCCAGGTGTGTGTAGGTCACGCCGTGGCCGCTGCAGCCTTGGGAATAGTAAATATTGTCGCCCAGGCGACCGACCTGAGGCAGGCGCGACAGGGTCAGCAGGAAGTTGCCCGTCCACGCGTAATCGATCTTCACGTCCTTGAGCTGCGGAAATGCCTTGAGCATTTTCGGCCGAATGATCGCTTCGATGTTCGCCGGATCCCGCGCGCCGTACACCACACCGCCACCGAAAATCAGGCGCTTGTCGCCGCTGAGGCGGTAGTAGTCGAGCAAGTAATTGCAGTCTTCGACACAGTAATCCTGAGGCAGCAGGGTCTTCGCCAGTTCTTCGCCCAGTGGCTCCGTGGTAATCACTTGAGTGCCGCAAGGCATCGATTTGGCGGCCAGTTCCGGCACCAGATTGCCGAGGTACGCGTTGCCGGCGACGATGATGAACCTGGCCCTGACCTTGCCCTGTGGCGTGTGCACAACCGGGTTGGCGCCGCGTACGATGCGTATGGCCGGCGACTGCTCATAAATTGTCCCGCCCAGGGACTCGACCGCTGCCGCTTCACCCAGCGCCAGGTTAAGCGGATGGATGTGACCGCCACTCATGTCGAGCATGCCGCCGACATACTGATCACACGCCACCACTTCGCGGATGCGACGTTGATCCATCAGCTCGAGCTGGGTGTGCCCGAAACGCTCCCACAGGCGCTTCTGGGACTCGAGATGCCCCATCTGCTTGGCGGTCATCGCGGCGAACACGCCACCGTCCTTCAGATCACACTGAATGTTGTACCTGGCGACCCGCTCCCGAATGATTCGCCCACCTTCGAACGCCATCTGCCCCAGCAGTTGAGCCTGTTTGGGGCCGACCGTGCGCTCGATGACATCGATATCGCGGCTATAGCTGTTAACGATCTGCCCGCCATTACGCCCGGACGCCCCGAAACCCACCTTGGCGGCTTCGAGCACCGTGACCTTGAAGCCGTTCTCCAGCAGGAACAGGGCAGAGGACAGCCCCGTATAACCGGCGCCAATCACACAGACATCGGTCTCGACGTCATCCTGCAACGTCGGGCGCGGCGGAACCGCATTGGCCGATGCGGCGTAATAGGATTCTGGGTAGGGGGTGTTAGCCATCCTGCAGCCTCTGTTTAATATATTTTACGAGTGCGTTGATCCTACCCGAGTTGAAAAACGGCCGCCAGCCACCCGGAAAATCTTCTTTGTACCCGCAAAATTAAATATTTTGCATATTCATAGGGTTAGCTCGAAAAAAGGTGTTGACACCCCTCCGGAATTCCGTAGAATGCCGCCTCACAGCAGGCACGTAGCTCAGTTGGTTAGAGCACCACCTTGACATGGTGGGGGTCGTTGGTTCGAGTCCAATCGCGCCTACCAAACAAAATCCGCTCTGCTGGGCGGTCTAGAAGGGCTCACCGAAAGGTGGGCCCTTTTTTGTTGTCCTGGATTTACTGCAGAACGTTCACAAAGTATCGGGTTCGTTCACGCTGGGCAATGTGAATGCCGATTCAGGCTCAAAGTCTGGAAAGGGTTGGGGCGCAGTAGTGCGATAAATCACTTTTGCAAGCACAGGCCGGAAAGGAAAAGCGTCGGTGCCTGGTGCGGATGCTGAATTCGCAGAGCCAGCAATACTGGCACCCGGCGCGCAACCTTATGTAATGCTCAAGCAAACAAATTGCACATCGAAGGCCTACGGCCAGGCAGTGAGCACCAACGGCTATTAACGTGCTCAGCAGAATCATCATGAAGGCAAGCATGGTGGCAGCAGTTGCACTGGTTGGAATGCTGGCGAGTGGCGCAATTCTGGCAGATGGGAACAAGCTTTTAGATGTGTGTCAGCAAGCTGTCCGGCATGGTGTTCAAGCCAGCGTACTCTTATGAGTGACACCGACGGTGCCAGACAAGATATCTCTGTGGTGAGAATGCCAATTCCTCGATCCGCAGGAACTTAATAAGTATGATTCAGTTGCAACTTGCAGGCAGGTGCCGGTAAGTCGAGAAGTTTTCAGGCGTCACCAAGTCTACGTTTGAATCCGCTTGCTGCAATAACGTTTTTCAGGCGCCAAATATTTGAACTTTTGAAGTTGCGCGAAAGGTAATTGGCCTTAGCGCGATTTATTCATACGCGCCATTACAATCTCAGCCATAAGTAAGAAAACCCCAACTAGAACAAGCGGCGAGGAGTAGTGCAGCCCGACAAATGACAAAATACTGACAACAAAAAACAGTCACATTCTCCCAATTAAGTCGGTGATATATCATGATCAAGATCATGGCCTACTTTTTAATTGGAGCTGTAACTGCAGGATGCAACGGCATCGTAAAACCCGACTTTTCGGGACCTGCCAATGATTCATACTTTTCAGTCTACTCGGGCTTTCCTGCACCGTACCTATACATGGCCTCGGCCGTACAATGGAACGATGACTATGCAGTAACCACCCGCCACACTCCGTTCATCCCTAACGTGAAGTACAGCTGCAGCACAGGCTGCGATCTCGTCTTCATCCAGCACAAGGCCAGCGGCCGCTACCCATCATGGCGCGCACCGCGTGTGGGCGAGAGCATAACGGCCGTTGGGGCGAGTCCTTACCTCATGACCGCTAGCGGGAAAGGCACGGTGTATCAAACGCCTTTCATCAATGCCGATGAACACAGCGGTGATCTCTATGCCATCCATGATGCTCCATTGATCAAGGGCATGTCGGGTGGGCCGGTCCTCACCAGTGACGGCTGTATTGTCGGCATCAATATCGGTTTCTACTCAACCACTCTGAACGATGTGAGCACTCAGGCCGGCGTAAAGGGGGCTGAGAGGATCAGCATTTTTATTCCTTACTCGATCATTCAGCGCGAGTGGGGGATATTGCAGGCAAAACTCAACGATCCGCACGGCGCCAGATATGTCGCGAAGTAACTTTTTCCGAATCCAACAAACAAAACTCGCTTTGCCAGGCGGACTGGAAGGGCTCACCGAAAGGTGGGCCCTTTTTGTAGTTCTTTACGGGTTGCCGGGAAAGACATCTCTTGATGTTCATGGAAAAGAACTCGCAATGTCGATTCCGGCGTGCCGTCGTTGTCCCGGATACTCATGTTATGAAGGCTGTCCTTGAACGGGAACAACTTCAGTGCCGAACTATCCGCTCGCGTTGTTCCGCCCGAGTGAGCAGAAGCTGACTGACGGGTTGCTGGTCAGAAAGGGGGGATGTGCAGTACAGGGAGATCAAGAGGTTGAGTACTCGAGATACAGTTTTTCGAGGGCTTCCTGGTACTTGTCCCCCGATAAAGATTTTTTCAGCGCTGCCAGGACTTCGAGTGCTGAAGCTGCCGCCAATGCCTCGTTTTCTCCCCGGTATGCTGCGCGCAGTCTTGCTGCGGCAATTATCGATTCTTCGGTCGTTGGCATGCTGTTGCGCTCGAAGGACTGAGGCCTCACTGATAGCCGCAACCTGAAACTATTTCAAGCATCAGGTGACCCATGGGCAGGTCACACGCCTCCAGCGTCACTGCTTGATCTATCGGAGCTGTCCGACCTCGGTATCCGCCTGACTCCAGTGCCTGAGGCATAGGGGGGGCTGAGTGCTGAGATCCTTGCTGACACCGGCAGCATTCACAACGAAGCCCGACGATGCCCGCCTGCTGGATGCGGACATCCGGAACATGTGGGTATTGTCGGGCTTCGAAATACAGGGTGCCGAGTGTTCAGTTAAACCGGCACTAGCAGCACCTTGGGTGCTGCATTTGAGGCTTGAGAGCGCACATTTCTGCCTGCTTGGGCGTGCGCTACAGCGATCAGCCGTTGATGTGATCGGTCGCCTTGGCTTTGCTTACAGCTACAGCGGCTTCAGCTTTCTGTTTCTGTGCAACCTGATAGGTTTCCATCGAGACTTTCCGGGCCGACTCCATGCGTGCGAAGGTCCGATCACCGCCACCGGTGGCCATCGCCAGAGAAGAAGCGGTCAGAGTGGCGACTACGAAGAGAACTTTCATGGATTTCATTTGGATATCCTCAAGTGAGATTTTGTGAACGGCTAGCAGTGGGGGTTATTGGCTACAGCTGAACGTCCTTGTTCAACTTGGCCTCACGCTGCAGCCAGGACGGTGTTTCTTGCGGCCCAGGAGCCATGCTCCATACGCCCTTCGGTGTCTTTGCTTTTTGCCCAGGCAGTGAGCAGTACCATCATTCCGAATCCACCGACGATGAGAAACGGATAGGCTGCCAGCAACTCGACCAGCGAGTATTTCCAGGCCA